>SHZF01000112.1 GCA_009692425.1 Myxococcales bacterium
ACGGCAAATACCAGGGACCGCCGCAGGGCTGTGACACGCAACTGCCCGATCCGTCGAACTTCGCCATTCCCCTGCCGACCGCGGCGCTCTGCTTCCCGTCGCCCGGCGGCTGCGACGAGGGTCCGCCGACCGCGGGCATGAAGAAGTTCACCAACAGCGGCCCGCTCTGCTGGAAATCGACCGTGTTCGTGGGGCCGGTGCCGGTGTCGATGGAGGCGGGCGTTACGATCGACGCCTGCCTGGCGCTCGGGGCCGAGATCGACGACGACAGCCACGAACCGGCCTTTGTCGTCACGCCCAGCCTCGGCATCACGCTGGCAGTCAAGGGCGGCGTTGGCGGCAGCATCGGCATCGCGGAACTGTTCGCCGGCGTGCAGGCGGCGATCACCATCGTGGAACTGGCGTTCCCCATCAAGTGGGCGCTCCAGGTCGCGCAGACCAAGGACGACACGACGGACCAGCCGGTCGAGAACCTGTACGTCGTCAAGTTCAACCGTTCGGTCTCGGTCGAACTGACGATCTTGAAGCTCGCGCTGGGGGTCTTTGCCGAGGTCAGCGCCGGGCCGTTCACCTTGTCCTGGGAGTTCGGCATCTGGGAGTTCGAGGGCTTCGTGCTCGAGTGGCTGCTCGCCGATGCGCAACTCATGGAAAAGAAGATCGACATGAACATGGACAAGCCGCCGGTCGAGACCTGCGATTAGGATGCGCGCGATGACGAACCGCAACCGATGGAGGCTCGCTGCCATGGCCCTGGTGGCCGGCGGGGCGATCGCGGTCGCGTTCTGGCCCGGGCAACGCCCAACCGCGCGCGTGACGGTCGAGCACGCGCCGGGCCCGACGCAACCGGCCAGGGCGGTGGAGGGCGCCACGCGCGCCCCCCTGGCGCCGCAGCGGTCCCGGGCCGACCGCTATGCCCTTGACTACACGTTGCAATTCACTGCGCCTGCGCCGAAGTCGGGCGAAACGACCGCCGACTTGAAGTTCGCCGGCATCCTTGCGCTGGGCGAGCCGGTCGAGCGCGACGGCGGCCGTTGGCTGGGGGCCCGCATCGAGGGTGCCCGCCTCGACCGCAACGCCGCGGCCCGAGCCGTCACGCAATTCACCGCCAGCGCCGCGGACCTGGAACAGCCGTGGCTCATGGAACTCGACGGTGAGGGCCGGGTGACCGGGACGCGCTTTGCGGAGGGGACGTCGCAAGGCGCGCGCGCGCTGCTGGCGACCGTGGCGGCCGCGATCCAGTTCGTGCAGCCCCAGGGCAGCAACGCCAAGGCCTGGGAGGCGGTCGAACGCGACGTCAACGGCGCCTACAGCGCGCGCTACGAGACCGAGGCCGGCGGCGCGGTGCGCAAGACCTGGACTGCAGGCCTGCTGGACGACCTGGCCGGCGCCTCGCACGCGCCCGGCTACCGCGTGCAGACGGACGCCACTTTTGACCGCGTGGACGGCCGGCTCCGGGCCCTGCGCTTCGACCAGTCGGGCACGGTGGGCGTCGGGCTGGCAGGCGGCGACAAGCGGGCGCGCTTCTCCACCCGGCTGCGGCTCGACTGGCAGGCCGCCGCGCAGGTGACGTGGCCAGGCGACCTCGATCCGGCGGCGCTGCCCAGGTTCGACGCCGTCGCCGCTGCCGGTCGCCTGCAGACGCCGCAGGTGGTGGCCACGCTCCAGGAGCTGCTCGACCAGGCGCGCCTTGCCGCCGACCGCAAGAGCACCGCCGACCGCAGCCGCGTGGCCGACGACTTGGCCCGGAAGCTGCGCGACGATCCGAGGCAGGTGACCGAAATCGAGGCGATGCTGCGCAAGGGCATGGACCACGACGGGGTCGAACGCACGCTCGTGGAGGGGCTCGTGCGCGCGGGATCGGCCGCGGCGCAGGCCTCCTTGATCGGGTTAGCGCGCGACACGACGCTGCGGCCAGCGTTGCGCGATCGCGTGCTGCAGGGCGCCGTCTTCGTGCAGCGGCCGGACGAGGCGTTCACGCGTGGGCTTGAGGACCTCGCTTTCGACAGCAGGCAGGCGCAGTTCGCCGCCCACGCCGCGATCACGCTCGGCGCCGCCGTCCAGCGGTTGCGCGCCACGTCGCCACAGCAGGCGTCGGCAGCGGCCCAGAAGATGGCCGACCATGCCGCGCCGCACGTCACGCCGGGACCGGTATCGGGGACGACGGCCAAGGCCGCACCGTCGACCGGCGAACTCGCAGACTGGATCGCGGCGCTGGGCAACACGGCCGCGCCGGAGGTCCTGCCGGTGCTGCTGGCGGCGCTGAAGGACCCGCGCGAACGCATGCGGCGGTCGGCGGCGCTGGCCCTGCGCTGGCAGGCACCGAACGCCGTGCTGCCCGCGTTGACCGAGGCGATGCGCACGGACGACTCGATCCACGTGCGCGACCATCTGATGCAGGCCGCCAAGTACCTGGGGCCGGAGACGATGCTGGCGGTCGTCGAGAAGGCGCTGTTCCACGACGGCAGCCCCTACGTGCGGCTGGCGGCGGCGCACACGGTGGCGGTGTGGGCCCTGGAAGCCCCCGGTCTGGACGACAAGCTGAAGCAGGCGCTGGCGCTGGAGCCGTCGTCGAAAGTCCGGGAGTCGTTGAAGAACTACCTGGAGGCTGGTCGGGTCGCGCCGCCGTTCCGCAAGGTGGCCGACGGCGGCGCCAAGCAGGGAGGCAAAAAGCCGTGAAGCGTTGGCTGCCCCCCCTCCTCCTTCTGTGGGTCGGTATTGCGTCCGCAGGCTGCGCCGGCCAGGCGTTGTCGTGCGGCCCCGGCACCGTTGACAAGGCAGGCGCGTGCGTGCCGGCGACGCCCGACGTCACCGTTTGCGGTCCGGGGACGCGGCAGGCCGATTCCACGTGCACTGCGCCCACGGCCGATGCCGCCGACACCGCGCAAGACGTCGCGGACGACACCGTTGCGGACACGCTGCCCGACGCAGCGCAGGCCGACGTCCCGGACGCGCCCGCCGACGATGGCGACGTCGTGGCGCCCGATGACGGCTGGCCATCGGCGCCAGACGCTTGCGTACCCCAGTGCGTCGGCAAGGCCTGCGGCGACGACGGCTGCGGCGGTTCGTGCGGCACCTGCGCCGACCCCGCCAAGCCGTTCTGCGAGCCGCTGTCCGGCAAGTGCAAGGCCCAGTGCGTCCCGGCGTGCCTCGGCAAGACCTGCGGCGACGACGGCTGCGGCGGCTCGTGCGGCACGTGTGCGACCGGCACCGACTGTTCGGCGTCGGGCCATTGCAAGCCGCCCGGTTGGACTTGCGACCCGGCCTGGTATGCCACGGGCGACACCTGCGACTGCGGCTGCGGCGCGCCCGACCCGGATTGCAAGGACAAGGCGCTGCTGGTCGCCGGTTGCGGCAGCCTCGAAACCTGTGCGTCGGACGGGACCTGCGTGTCGCTCGTGCCGTCGGCCTGGACGTGCGCGCCAGCGACCTACGCCGCCCTCGACACCTGCGACTGCGGCTGCGGCGTGGCCGATCCCGACTGCGCGTTCGGGTCCTTGCCGACGACGGGGTGTGGCCAGGGCGACACCTGCGGACCCGATGGCGTTTGTGTCGCGTGCAAGCCGACTTGCAGTGGCAAGGCCTGCGGCGCCGATGGCTGCGGCGGCCTATGTGGCCAGTGTGGCGACCCGAAGAAGCCAGTTTGCGCGGCCGGTCAGTGCGTCGATCCGTGCAGCCCGAAACCGGTCGCCTGCACCTACGCCTCGTGCGGCGACGACGGCTGCGGCGGCACCTGCGGCGCCTGCGCGGCCACCCAAGCGTGCCAGAACGGCACCTGTGCGAGCACCGCGACAGCCAACCCATTCTCGTGCAAAGGCAATTGCGGCTCCAAGGCGCCCAGCGGCTGCTCCTGCACGACAACCTGCGTGGCCAAGGGCACCTGCTGCGGCGACTACGGGTCGACCTGCGCCTGCACGCCCAAGTGCGCCGGCAAGACCTGCGGGGCCGACGGCTGCGGCGGCTCGTGCGGCAAGTGCGGTGGCGACAAGCCCTGGTGCGGCGCCGACGGCAACTGCACCGCGACCTGCAAGCCCTTGTGCGGCTCCAAGAAGTGCGGTGGCGACGGCTGCGGCGGCTCGTGCGGGTCGTGCGGCGCGGGCGCGACGTGCTCGACGGCGGGGACCTGCGTGCCGGCGGCCTGGCAGTGCGATCCGCTGCTGTACGGCGACCTCGCCGGCTGCGACTGCGGCTGCGGCGCGGTCGACGTGGATTGCGAGCAGAAGGGCGTGGCGACGCTCGGCTGCCCCAAGGTCACATCCGCCTGCAGCGCCAAGGGCCTGTGCGAGGTCGCATTCTGCTCGGCCAACGCCGGCTGCCAGAACGCATGGTGCACGGGCACGTACCAGGCGGGCGGCGGCAAGTTCGGCGGCGTGTGCGCGTCGCCTGCAGCCAACCTCGGCGCACCCGGCAGCCCTTGCAAGATCGGCGCCCAGTGCGCGGCCGGCGTGTGCCTGCAGGGCCTGTGCCGCCAGTACTGCACGGGCGCCGGCGATTGCCCGCCGAAACAGGCGTGCGTCGGCTTGCCGGTGGCGTATGGCGGTATGGCGGTGGCCGGGTTCGCGGCGGTGTGTACGTCCGTGCCTGGCAGCCTCGCGCCGTGCAGCAAGCAGGCCGATTGCGCGGCCGGGGACCAGACCTGCATCGCGCTCGTCGAGCCCAAGACGCTCGGCCCCAGCTACGTGTGCGGCTACTATCCGGCGGCGCCGGAGATCGGCCAGTCGTGCGCGGTGAAACTCTGTCCGGGCAGCCAGTTCTGTCTGCAGACCGCGACCAAGCTCGTGTGCACCTCGTATTGCCCGGGCGGCGACGGCGACTGTCCGTCGGGCTGGACCTGCAGCAAGCAACCGCTCCACGGCATGGGCACGAAAGACCCGGCCGACGACCCACAGGTGTCCGTATGCGCGCCCAAATGACACGACGATTGTTCGCAGCCGGGGCCGCACCCGCCACCCCGGCCGCACTGGCCGCACTGGCCGCACGGTTCGCAATGTCCGCGCGGTCCGCAATGTCGGCACTGGCGGCACTGGCGGCACTGGCCGCGCTGGCGGTGGTGGCTGGGTGCAGCGGCGGCGGACCTGTATGCGGCCCGGGCACCGTGGCCAAGGACGGCCAGTGCGTGTCGGCGGCGCAGGTCGCATCGGTCACGTGCGGGCCCGGCACCGAACGGTCGGCCGGCGCGTGCGTCCTGGCCGATGCGGGTGCCGACGGGCAGGCCCTGGACACCGGAGCGCCCGAAACCGTCGCGGGTGCCGACGCCGAACCGCAAGACACCGCCGTGCCGGCCGACGTGCCCGCCGCAGACGCCCCGGGACCCGACGCTGCCAGCGACGGCACGGACGGCCCCGCCACGTGCAACCCTGCGTGTGCGCCCAAGTTCACGTGCCAGGACGGCGTGTGCGTACTCGCCAGTGCCCCCGCGGCGTGGACCTGCGCGAAGAAGGCCTACGGCGACGGCGAAGCGTGCGACTGCGCGTGCGGCGCTCTCGACCCGGACTGCGCGGACGCCAAGCTGCCCGTCCTGCATTGCGACACCGGCCTGTGCATCCCCGACGGCACCTGTGCGGCCTGCACGCCCGCATGCACCGGCAAGACCTGCGGCCCGAACGGCTGCGGCGGCAACTGCGGGCTGTGCCTCAACCCGAAGGCACCGTGGTGCGTCGGCGGCGCGTGCCTGGCCAAGTGCGCGCCGGCCTGTGGCGCCAAGGCGTGCGGGTCCGACGGCTGCGGTGGTTCGTGCGGCGCGTGCAAGGACGGCGCGGCGTGCATCCTCGGCCAGTGCACGGCGATTCCGGACGACGCGTCGTGTTTCGGCAACTGCGGCGCAGGGACGGCAAGCGGGTGCTCGTGCAAGCCGGGCTGCCAGAAGACGGGCTCCTGCTGCGTCGATTTCGCCAACGTCTGCGGCTGCCAGCCGGACTGCCAGGGCAAGGGGTGTGGCGAGGACGGCTGCGGCGGATCCTGCGGCGATTGCGCGGCGGGCGAGTTGTGCCAGGCTGGCACCTGCCTTGCCGACCCGTGCAACCCCGACCCGTGCAGCACGAACGGCCAGTGCGACCCCAAGGCCGGCACGTGCACGTGCCACACCGGATTTTCTGGCACGAATTGCGACGCCTGCGCCAAGGGCTGGACCGGCTACCCTTACTGCGTGCTCGACCTTTGCGCCAAGACCGGCCAGACCTGCAGCGGCAAGGGTGTCTGCGGACCCAAGACCGGCACCTGCACCTGCGACCCGGGCTTTGCCGGCGCCGCGTGCGGCCAGTGCGGCAAGGCGGGCGGCACCTTCCCCACCTGCACGGACGCCTGCGCAGCCAAGCCCAACTGCGACGACGGCAATGCCTGCACCGAGGACAAGTGCGACGGCGCCCAGGGCTGCATCCACCTGCTCACCGTGCAGGGCTGCGACGACGGCAACGCGTGTTCGGACGGCGACCAGTGCGTGGCGGGCACCTGCGTGGCGGGCGGCAAGGTGTGCGACCTGCAGGTCAACAGCCCCCTCGACGACACCGACGGCAAATGCGACGCCAAGCACTGCACGCTGCGCGAGGCGATCCTGGCGGCGAACGCAGGCGGCGTCAAGGCGGGCATCGGCCTGGCGGTGGCGGCAACGGTCGTGCTGGCAGGCCCGCTGCCGGTCCTCCAGGTGGCGGTCAAGCTCTCGGCGCCGGGCGCCATGGTGACGCTCGACGGCGCAGGCAAGTACCGCATCCTGCACGCACAAGCCGACCTGTGGCTCGCCAATGTCGCACTTCGCAATGGCAACGGTGGCAAGGACGGCGGCGGCGGCGTGTGGCAGGAATCGGGCGACGTCACGCTCCTGAACGTCCACATCCGCGACTGCGTGGCTGAAACCCAGGGTGCGGGCCTGCGGGCGCTCGGCGACGCGACCGTCATCGCAAGCGTGTTCGCCGACAACCATTTGACCACCGTGGGCGGCACGACGATGGGGGCGGGCGCCTATTTCGACGGCGTAGCGAGCGTGAAGTCGTCGCTGTTCCAGGGCAACACCTCGGCGAGCGCGGGCGGCGGCCTCGGCTGCGGGGTCGGCTGCACATTGGCTGTCCAGGCGAGCGCGTTCATCGCCAACGGCGCGGCGACAGGCGGCGGCATGCACGTCCAGGGCACGGCAGCGGTGACCAACGCGACCTTCAGCGCCAACACTGCCTCGATCACGGGCGGTGGCATCGCGGCCCCGGGCACGCTGACGGTGACGCACGGCACGATCTTCGCCAATGCCTCGCCCAACGTCGCCGGCCTGCTCGCGACCGGACCCCTGCAACTCAGGAACACGCTGATCGGCGGCAGCCAGGGCGGCGGCGACGACTGCGCGGCGACGGCGCTGCTGGCCAACGTCGCGAACTTCGTCGAGGACGGCACCTGCAACGCCCTGCTGAGCGGTGCCCCCGGCCTCCAGTCGCTGGGCGAGGGCTGTGGCGGATTGCCGACCTACAGCCTGGTGCCGTCCGCGCTGGCGATCGACGCCGGAGATCTGGCCGTCTGCGCGGCACCTCCGGCGGCGGGCCTGGATCAGTGCGGCGTCGCGCGGCCGGTGGGGAAGGCGTGCGACATCGGCGCGGTCGAGGCGGCGCCCTAGACTGATCTTCGACGATTTGACAGACAAAATCCCAATCACACAGGGGTTTTCGTCGTCGGACACGACCAGGCTGCCGCCGATGCAACTGCCGGCACTCGGCCACAACTCGTCGCGACGGACGCGGCGAGGTACCTCGACTACTTCGTGGTCGACCTCGTCGACGCCGACAGGCCCGGGACGATCGAGCCACGGCAAGCGCTCGCGAAGTCGCTCGAGCGAGCGCGGCGGGTCGCTCCGGTGCCGCCGGCTGCGAAGATCCCGGACGCCACGCCCGCGCAGCCAGCGGCCGGCTCTCCCCTGTTGATGGTCGC
>SHZF01000041.1 GCA_009692425.1 Myxococcales bacterium
GCGATCGCGCGGGCGAGCCAGGCGGGTTGGGTCGAAGTGTGCAGGCAGAGCATCAGGTGTCCGTGCGGGCGAGGGGCGTGGAGCGTGCGGTGCGGCCCGGTGAACGCGTGCCCGCCACGCTGCACCTGGCGCCGATGGTGCACGCACGACCCACCTTGCCCGCCGGACATGCGCTGGCCAGCCCCGCCAGCCCCGTGACCTTGGAGACCGGAATGCCGTCTTTCAGCATCCCGGCATCGATCGGCGTACACAACAGGCTGCCGTCGCCAGCCAGGCCACCCAGCACGAGCCCGCTGCCACACTGACTGCCGAGGGCGGGCAGGACGGCTTGTTGGCGAGGTCCTGGTAACTGCCGCTCGTCGCCACCTTGGCCAGCACGGGCGTGCCTGTCAGGTCGGCATACGCGCCCGTGATCGCGGTGGCTGACAGCGCTGCCGCCGCTCGACGTGGGATACAGCGAGAACACCAAGTTGTATTCGCCGTCGGCAACGCTCGTCCCGCCAGCCGCCAGCAATGCGCCGCTCACGTGCGTGACCGCTGGCACGTCTGCCGCCGCCGGGCGAGTTGGCAGCGCAGCCAGCGCCACCACGAGGAACGGCGCCCAAGGTCGGGCAAATCGGAGCATGCTGGTCCTTTCGCAGCGGCGACACGGACACCGGGGGCCACCGTACGCTGGGGTGCGTGTGCAGGCAAGGGCGCGCGTGGCCCAGCAGCCACCGGCCAATCCAGCGATTGACGTCGAATTCTTACGCAGTTATAGTAACATAGGAAGCAGGCGGACACCACACGAGCCAGCAGTGGCGCGATCTCCAAGATGCGCTGCGGGTGCGTCGCGGTACCGGCCGAACTCCGCGCTGGCATTGCGCCGCGCCGCACGCCGCTGGACACTGCCCTGGCTTGGCTCCCGGGCCAACACCGAGGTGACGAAAATGCTCCGCACGCCTCCGGCCCATCGGTGTGCACCCCAGCCAGCAGGGGCCACCCAGCTTCACACTGCAACCCTCGCCGCAATCGCCTGCATCGCTGCCACCACGGTGGCGTGGGCGACGCCCGACCTCATGGCCGCACCCAGGAGCAAGGCTGCGGGCGCCCCGTCCGCTGCGTCCACCCCGTCTGCCGCTGCCGCCCAACCCGGCAAGCCCGCTGCCAAGGTTGCCGCCACACTGCCACCCCCAAGCGGCACGCTGCCTGCCACGGCAAGTCCCGCGGCAGTCCCATCCAGTCCACGCGACCCCGCCACGGCCGCGGTCCTCAAGGGCCTGCGCGCCGCGCTCGCCGAGTCCGCCCGCGCCGGGGAGCAGCCCGACCTCGCAGAAGCCTTGCTCTCCAGCCTCGCCGAGGCGACGTGGGTCGGCCTCGTCCACGGGCACTACGGCCTCGCCGGCAGTGGCCACGCGCTGCGGGCGGGCGCCCTGCCGGCCGCGGACGCCCAGACAATCGCCGCCGACACCGCCCAGAACTTCCAGCGCGTGGCCGCGATGTATGCGGGCCTCGCGGGCCGCAAGCAGTTCGACCTGACCCTGGCGGGCGTGTTCCGCGACCTCAGCGCGCTGAGTTCACTGGGCGACCACGCGGCCCGATCGCTCGGTGCCTGGGCCAAGGAGAAGGCCGACGCCGCCAAGGCCGACGCCGCCAAGGCCGACGCCGCCAAGGCCGACGCGTTCGAGACTGCGCTCGAGGCCTACCGGGTACGCCTGCAGGAGGTCGCGCGCGCGCTCCGGGGTCCGCAATAATACGGCGGGGTCCGCAATGGTACGGCGGGGACCCTGACGACACGACGGGCGCCCCACAACCTGCCTGCGAGTGCCCGAAGCAGTGATCCGCGCTTGCGCCGTGACCTCACCCTGCCTACGCTGCGGCGCGGCCGGGCGGGGCCACCGCAAGGGCACCATGCGCGTTTCATCTTCTGGCAGCGCATCCTGCGTGGCCCTCTCGTGGCTCCTGGCCTGCAGCACCCCGCCGGGCGGTACGGGCACGGCAACGGGCCTGCCCGGCCAGAACGAGCCGCCCGGCTCCGTGGCATTGACCGACGGCAGTTCGCCCCAAACCGACGCTGCGACAGCCAAGACCGACGGTGCGACAGCCAAGACTGACAGTGCGGCGTCGGGGTCCGACATCGCCGCCCCAGCCGACGCGGGCTCCCCGCCAGACTCGGCGCCGGGCGATGCTGGCAGCCCTCCCGTCGAAGTGGTCGACTGGTCCGATCAGTTGGACCCGATCGACCAGATGGACCCAATCGATGCCCCCGCGTCGGCGGACACGCCCGCATCCACAGACACAGGTGGCTCGGCCGATGCGGGCCCCGACGTTCCCGTCCTCGTCATGCCCAAAGGCTGCGTCGGCAAGAACATCGGCTCCGATGGGTACGAGTCCTTGGCCATCACGGCACCCGTCCAGCCGATGATCGTGCCGGCGGGCAAGGCGACGGCCCTGGTGTTCCTCGTCCACGGCGTCAAGGCCGATGGCACCAAGGGCAACCTGCCCGCCGCCGCCACCTGGGAGATCGCGCCACCGACCGCCGGCACGTTCGACGCGACCGGCACGTTGACGACGGACGGCAGCGTGGGCGGCGAGGCGACCGTCTATGCGACGTTCAAGTCGATGTGCGCCCCGGCCAAGGTCCAGTTCGTGGTCCACGCGTTGCACGTGGTCGCCGAGTCGTCGCCCGGCGCTGGGCTCGCGCTTCAGCAGGCGGTCGCCAAGGACGACGCGGCCGGCGGACCGCAGATCGTGTACCCGCCGCCGGACGCGATGGCGCCCAAGGACTTTGCGCCGATTACGCCGCAGTGGAAGCCGCCGACCGCGGTCAACCCGAACGTGTACTCGGTGCGCTTCACTTCCGATGTCGCCCAACTCGACATCGTCGGCACGCCCGCCGCCTGGAAGCTCGGCGCCGGCCTCGGCGTGACTCTGCCAGCGGCCGCGTGGGACAAGCTGTTCTCGTTGCCAGCCAAGCAGTGGTCCCTGCGCGTCGTCGCCGCCAACGTGGTCGGCAAGGTCGTGCAGCAGGCGGTGGCGAGCGCGCCGCAGTCGTTCTTCGTCGCGCACGAAAAAGCCGGGGGCGCGATCTACTACTGGAACACCGCACTGTCCGCCGTGCGCGTGCTCGAACCGGGGCAGACCCAGGCCAAGTCGCTCGCCACGCCCGGCGGCATGTGCCCGGGGTGCCACTCGATCAGTCCGGACGGCTCGACCGTGGCGGTCAGCTTCATGATGGGCGCGGGCATGTCGTCGATGTCGATGGCGCTGTTCACGGCGAAGTCTGGCGTCACCCCGCCGTGGCTTCATCCGGACGCCAAGGCCAAGCTTGCGTCTTCGTTTACGATTGGCGCCACCTTCTCGCCGAAGTATTGGAGCGGCACCGACCGCCGCCTCGTCGTGCCGACGTCGGGCGTGGCCGGGTTCTTTCCGGTGCCGCCCAAGCTGCAGGTGGTCGATCTGATGAAGGGCACGCTGAACGCGCTCGTCAAAGGCGGCGACGCGGGGCAGCAGGCGTTCCCCACCTGGAGCCCCGACGGCCTGACGGTGGTGTACGCATCGTCGAAAGACGTCGGCAACGGCTTTGCGGCGGCCCAGCCGACGGCGTTGTACCAGGTGCCCTTCAATGGCGGCGCGGGCGGGCAGGCGGTCAAGCTGGCGGGCACCGACACGGCCGGCGTCTACCACTACTACCCGGCGTTCACGCCCGACGGCCAGTTCATCGCCTACAACCGCGGCGTGCAGAACACGCAGGCGTGCCCGCAGAATGCGAACCAGGGGCAGAACGGCGGGCCCGGCAACGCGGACTCGGGCACCTACGACAACTGCGACGCCGAACTGTGGGCGACGTCGCTCAATGGCGCCGCACCGATCCGCTTGGACAAGGCGAACGGCCCCTTCAAGACGATGACGAATTCGTGGCCCACGTTCGGCATCGTCAAGGGCCAGTACCACTGGTTGGCGTTCTCGTCGCGGCGCGAGTATGGCTTCGTGCACGGCGGCAACCCGCCCGCGCCGCAAATCTGGATCGCGGCCGTCGACGGCAAGCAACTCGCCCAGGGCAAGGACGGCTCGTTCGCCGCGCTGTGGCTGCCGGGCCAGGACCTGAAGGCGGGTTGCCACATCGCGCGTTGGAGCGACACGCCGCGCGACTGACGATGCTCCGGAAAGGGAGCGCGCCGCGCCCTCAGGGCGACCTTCTGCCAACCCGACAGGGTGACGCCATGGCCACACTGCGCCCCGAGTCGGACTCGCTGCCCCCACGCGTGCGGGTGAACGCGGCGCCCGCGCTGCAGAGCGGGTCAGCCCTGCGCTGGGCCGCCGCGCTGGTTCCCGTGGTGGCGGTGGTCGGGCTTTTCGTGGCGTTGCGCCCGCCCGGGGTTCCGGTCGATGGCCCGGGCCCTGCGCCGGCTGCGGTCGCGCCCGCCGCTCACCTCGACCGCAGCGAGCGCTCGCAGCCGCGCCTCGTGCTGTACCGCAAGGTCGGTGGGCTCACCGAAGCCGTTGCGGGCAACAGCCAGGCACGGCGCGGCGACTTGGTGCAGGTGGGCTACGTCGCTGCCGGTCTTCGCCACGGCGTCATCGTGTCCATCGACGGGCGCCGGGCGGCGACGCTGCACCTGCCGACGTTCGGCCAGCCCGCCACGCTCGAGCCGCTTGGCGAACACCTCTTGCCGAACACCTACGAACTCGACGACGCCCCGGCGTTCGAGCGCTTCTTTTTCGTGGCGGCCTCCCAGTCGGTCGATGCCATGGTCGTGCTCGAGAGTGCCCGCCGGCTCGCGCTGGACCCCGACCGCGCGCGATCCGAACCGCTGGTGTTGCCTGTCGGGTGCACGCAAGCGTCGCTGCTGTTGCACAAGACCGCGCCGTGAACCTGTGCCTGGCCCGCACGGACCGGGCGCGCAGACGACCGCCCGGGTCCGCTGCGGTTCGCGGTGCACGGCATCATTCCCTTGACGCGCGCGGGTCTCGGCCCTAGGGTTGGACGGGGCTGCGCGCCGCCCGGTGCGAGTTGCGCCCCCGCTTGAGGAATCCCCCGCATGGCTGACCCGCCAGACCGCAACACCCGCCCGCAGAGCCAGTTTCTGCCGGCGCCCACTCGTTCCATCGGCGAAATCCTGCTGCGCGAGCGCATGGTTTCGATCGAGCAACTCAAGAATGCGGCCGCTGAGGCGCAAAAAACCGGCAAGCACCTCGGCTCCGCGCTCAACGCGTTGGGCTATGTCGATGGCACGCAACTCGTCGACTTCCTCAGCCGCCAGTATCAGGTGCCGAGCATCGACCTGGCGTCGGTCGACATCTCCGAAGACGTCGTCCACTTGGTGCCCAAGGAGGTCTGCGAGCGCCACCAACTGCTGCCCATCGCGCTGCACGGTTCGACGCTCGTGGTCGCGATCAACGACCCCGGCAACTACCACGCGATCGACGACCTCAAGTTCTTGACCGGCCTGAACATCGAGGTCGTGGTCGCGGCCGAAGACGACATCACGAAGGCGCGCACGAAGTTCTACGGCGCCCGCGAACAGATGGCGCTGCTCGACGACATGACCGAGCAGTTCGCCTCGATGGACGACGGCGTCGAGACCGTGCAGGACGAAGAGGTCGTCGATCTGGCCGCGCTCGAGAAGTCCAGCCAGGACGCGCCGATCGTGCGCTTGGTGAACCTGATCCTCGTCGACGCGATCCGCCGCGGTGCCTCGGACATCCACATCGAGTCGTACGAAAAGATGTTCCGCGTGCGCTACCGCATCGACGGCGTGCTGCACGAGATGATGCGCCCGCCGCTCAAGCTGCGCAGTTCGATCGTCAGCCGCGTGAAGATCATGTCGCAGCTCGACATCGCCGAGCGCCGCCTGCCGCAAGACGGCCGCATCAAGCTCAAGCTTGGCGACGGCAAGGAGTGCGACTTTCGCGTCTCGGTGCTGCCGACGCTGTTCGGCGAGAAAGTCGTGCTCCGGTTGCTCGACAAGCAGAATCTGCAAACCGACATGACCAAGCTCGGCTTCGACCCCGGGGAACTGGCCAAGTTCAAGAAGGCAATCCTCCAGCCGTACGGCATGATCCTCGTCACCGGCCCCACGGGGTCGGGCAAGACGACGACGCTCTACTCGGCGATGACGGAGTTGAACAAGGTCACGGAAAACGTATCGACGGCCGAAGACCCGGTCGAATTCAACCTGGAGGGCATCAATCAGGTCCAGATGAACGATGCGATCGGCTTGAACTTCGCCTCCGTGCTGCGCTCGTTCCTGCGGCAGGACCCCGACATCCTCATGGTGGGCGAGATTCGCGACTTCGAGACGGCGGAAATTGCCATCAAGGCCGCGCTCACCGGACACTTGGTGCTGAGTACCTTGCACACGAACGACGCGCCGTCGACGATCTCGCGCCTGCTGAATATGGGCGTGGAACCGTTCATGGTCACGGCTTCGCTCAACATCATCGCGGCCCAGCGCCTCGTACGCAAGACGTGCGCCGAATGCCGCCAGCCCATCCAACTCGACCGCAAAGCGTGCCTGGACGCCGGCATGACCGAAGAGGCGTTCGAGAAAGCGACCTTCATGAAGGGCGTGGGATGCCGCACCTGCGGCGACTCCGGCTACAAGGGGCGCATCGCGGTGTACGAGATCATGCCCATGACTGAGGGTCTCAAAGAAGCAGTATTGCAAGGGTTGTCTGCGGTCGAGATGAAGAAGTCCGCGATTGTGGACGGGCTCCAGACCCTGCGGGCTTCGGGGCTGCTGAAGATGGCACTGGGCCTGACCACGATCGAAGAGGTGCTGCGCGTCACGCGCGCTGACGATGCGTGACCTACACCGGCTCAGGTGAGCACAGAAGGGCCTTGAGTTAGCGCGGCAGGGCCCAGGGCGAGTGCGGCAGGACCGGAGCGCCCGACGGCGGAGGGGGACACGATGGCTACTTGGACCTGGGAAGGCCCCAACGACGCGGGCGACTACAAGCGCGGCGACATCGACGCCGACACCAAGACCGTCGCCACGCAGAAGCTGCAGACGATGGGCATCAAGGTGCTCAAGATCAAGCGGAAGTCAAGCGGATTCGAACTGGTCATCCCGGGCATCACCGATACGATTCCACTGAAGACGATGGTCATCTTCACGCGCCAGATGGCGACGATGATCGACGCCGGCCTGCCGCTGATGCAGGCCCTTGATTTGATTGGTAACTCTGAGTCAAACCCTAACATGAAGAAGACCATCATGGGCGTCAAGGCCGCCGTCGAAGGGGGCTCATCGTTTTCGGAGGCGCTCAAGCGGTATCCAAAAGCATTCGAGGATTTGTACGTCAACTTGATCTCTGCCGGCGAGATGGGCGGCATTCTCGACACAATCATGTCACGCTTGGCCGATTACATGGAAAAGTCCGCCCAGACGAAGGCCAAGATCAAGGGTGCGATGAAGTACCCCCTCACCGTGTTCACCGTCGCAATGTCCATCACCGCTGGCCTGTTGTGGAAGGTGGTGCCGACGTTCGCCGCGACGTTTCGTTCGATGGGGGCCAAGCAACTGCCGGCCATCACGGAATTCGTGGTTAGCATCTCCAACAACTTCATTTCCACCGCACCCTTCATCATGGGTGGCGTCGTGGCGCTCGCGTTCGCGTACAAGGGTGCGATGAAGACGAAGCGGGGACCGTACGTGCGTGACTGGCTCATCTTCCATTCCCCGGTCATCGGCAACGTGGTGCGCAAGGGCGCCGTCGCCCGATTCACCCGCACGCTGGGCACGCTGGTGACGGCAGGCGTACCGATCCTCGATGCGCTCGCGGTCGTGGGCAAAACGTCGGGCAACCTCGTCATCGAGCGCGCGCTCGACTACACCCGCACCAAGATTTCCGAAGGCAAGAACATGACGGGTCCCCTGATGGAGACGCAGGTCTTCCCGACGATGGTCATGCAAATGATCGCGGTCGGTGAGGCGACGGGCGCCATGGACACGATGCTGACGAAGATCGCTGAGTTCTATGACGGCGAGGTCGATGAGGCGATCGATGGCATGACCGCTATGATGGAGCCCCTCATCATGGTCGTGCTCGGCGGCATCATCGGTACCGTCATGATGGCAATGTACATGCCGATCTTCACCATGGGTGACCACGTCAAATAAGGTTCCGTGCAAGAATCCCCCAATCGACGTGCTGCGTTGACCTCGGCTTGGTTTGAACCCGACGACGCGGGGCCGGTGCCCATCGCAGACGACGCCCTGGTCGATCGCATCAAGTGGACCACCTTTGCGCGCGTGCTCGTGCTGACCGCCGTGCTGCTGTTTGGCATCGCGATGGACCTCGGCATGGGTCCGCAGCCCATCGCCGGCATGCCCGAGACGGGGCTGTACAAGTTCGCGACGGCGTTCTACTTCCTGTCGTTCTTCACGCTACTCGCGACGCTCTTGACGCGCCACCGGCCGCGCGTGCTGCGGGCGCTGGCGTTGGCGTCGATCGTCATCGACGTCGCGATGGCGTCCGCATTGGTGGCGAGCACGGACGGCTTGGAGTCCGTGTTCCTCTTTGGGTTTCCGCTCGCTGTGCTCAACGGCGCCGTCCTGCTCGAGCGGTTCGGCGCCGTGTGTTCGGCGACTTTGGCGGCAGTCGTCGTGGTCGGGCTGTGCGCCGTCGACATCGGTGCGCTGCCCTGGAGCCTGCTGCCCTGGCGGGTCGCGTGGCTGCGCGGGCTGGCGCCGCCCACGCCGCCATCCACGTTCGAGGCGGGGATGCAGGCGCTGGTGCAAGTGGCGGCAGTGTATGGCACGGCGCTGCTCAGTTCGCACCTGGTGCACGAACTCGCCCGCACCCGGCAGCGTGCGACCCAGCAACGCCGCGAGTTGGCGCGGTTGCGCGTGCGTTACCAGGACCTGGTGCAGAACCTGCCCGACGGCCTGCTCACGACAAGTCCCGATGGAAGGGTCACCGGAATCAATTTCGCCGGCCTGCACATCCTGCAACTCAGCGGCGGCGACGTGCTGGCGCATCCCTTGACCGACCTCCTGCCTGCACTCGCCCAGGCTCCGCTGGCCGGCGAGTTGCAGGTTGCGCGCGACTCTGGCGTGGGCGGGCACACCCAGGAACTGGCCCGCGAACGGCACGGGGGCCCGCCCCAGTTGCTGGCCTGCCGGCGCGTGGCGTTCTCGGATCCGGCGGGTCCAGCCGGCGAACTCGTCGTGTTCCGGGACATGACCGACGCACGCCGTCGCGAGGAGGAACACCGGTCGCGCGAGCGGTTGGCGGCCATCGGCGCGATGGCGGCCGCGGTCGCCCACGAAATCCGCAACCCGCTCGCGTCGATTTCCGGGGCGGCCCAGATGCTGGAGTCCGATGGGGCTTCTTCGGATGTCGAGAGGCAACTGCTGCGCATCGTGCAGCGCGAGTCGGCGCGGCTGTCGGACTGGATCGATGAGTTTCTCGACTTTGCGCGCCCGCGACCACTGCGGCCGACGCCATGCGACGTGCGCGACATGGTCGCCGAGACACTGGCTGCCGTGCAGCGAGACCCGCGAGCGCTGGAGGCGGGGGTCCAGGTGCGGATGGCCGCGGGGATGCGGGCCGCGCTGACCGACGTGGCGGGCGCCGGGCGCTGGAGGGTGGTGGCGGACGTCGAACTCCTGCGTCAGGTGGCGTGGAACCTGCTGATCAACGCGCTGCAGGCCGTCGTGGCCACCGACGTGCGGGTGGTCGAAATCGACCTGGGCGGGGACGACGACACAGTGGTGATCGCGGTCGATGACAGCGGCGCGGGCATTGAGCCGGAAGAATTGCCGCACATCTTCGAGCCGTTCTGGACGACGAAGGGGGGCGGTACCGGGCTCGGCCTCGCGACCGTCGAGCGCCATGTCGCGGCGCACCGTGGCGAAGTGCACGTGGAGCGCTCTGCCTTGGGCGGCGCACGCTTCATAGTGCGGTTGCCGCGGCGGGCGCCGACGAGCGCGTTTGCGGGCGGCGGCGTGCTACCCGGGTGACGACCGCGCACGATCACGAACCGACGCTGAACCGCCATTGCAGCACGTCGACTTGCGCACTGCCCTTGGTCGCCTTGAATTCGATGCGGACGCGGTAGCTGCCCTTGGCGAGTGGCTTGTGTGCGTACAGCACCTTCGTCCACGCGTCGAACGCGCCCAGCGTGCTGTCGGTCTTCGCATCGAGCCAGACGTGGGGGACTTCGGCGGCCTTGTCGTCGAGCAACACATGCACTACCACCTCGACCGTGTTCGGGAAGCGCGCGGTGATGATCGGCCCCGAAGGATAGCCCTGCGGCGGCTTGGGTGGCTGCGGGCCTTCGAGGCCGTTCCACGACGCGGGCACGCCCGCCTGGCCGGGCCACGGGTACACCACGATCGTCGCCGGCACGGGGGCGCCTGCGCCAAAGTCCATCACCTCGCACGCCGCGCCCTTGGTCGATTGCCCGTAGCCCACCGCCGACGAGCGCGGGTCGATGAGCGGCAGTCGGTGGTAGACGGTATCGAGCCAGCCCTGCACGGCGCCGCTGGGCGAGCCGGTGAACGCCATGATTTCAGGCCCCGGCGCCCCGCTGTAGCCCGCGGCCGAGAGCCGTTGCGGCAGCGTCGTGCCGGTGAAGCCGTCGCCGAAGCTGGCGTCCTCGTCGTGGGGTGACACGCCCTTGGCCTTGTATTTGCTCGCGTGGACGCCATAGAACGCCGCGTGAGCTTGGGCGGCCTGGCGCAGCGCGGAGTCGCCCTTGATCGCGAGCACGCCGACGTGGGCGCGCAGGGTGTTGAGCAGATCGACGGCCTGCACCTGCTGCGGGCTCGCTCCCGGTGGCGGCGGCGTAGCCTGGACGGGCAGGCTCGGGCCGGGGTGGACGCTGCCGGTGGATGCTCCGCCCCAGTCCTTGGGCCCCGGCTGGGCGGCGTTCGTGTCCAGTGCGGGGCCCGCGTCGCCCTTGCCGACGGTCGCATCGGCCGCCGTGCCGCCCGTATCCGGCGCACGGTTTCTGCTCGTCACGGGTCCCGAGCCGGGCACCCACTGGGCAGCCCACACGCCCGCCACCTTGCAGCACGCCGCATCCGAAGCGTAGGTGCCGGCAGCCTGGGTCGCCGAGGTGAAGCGACCGTCGAGTTGGATGCCGTTGCCCGCCAGTTTGAAAACGGTGCCCGCGCTGGTCGTAGCACCCAGCGGACCTTGGGCCTCGCCGGTGCAGGCGTTGGCCTTGCAGGTCTGTCTCACGAGCAGGAGGTCGACCACCTGACCGGATTCGACGCGGAAGGTCAATTCCTGGCCCTGCCATGCTCCGGCGTTGGGGGCGACGGCAATGCCTCCGGCGCCGCCGGGTGGCGCGGTCGTGCATGCCAGCGCGGCGAGGGCGCCGACGCAGCAGGCGACGCTATGGAGCGTGCAGCCAGACGGCGTCCAGCCAGACAGGGTGCGGGTGGGTGCGGGTCGGGCGCGGGGTGCGGGCATCGGCGTGGGTGGGCGGGCGGGCGCAGGAGCCGGCCGGGGGCAAGAGGATAACAGGTTGGGGCGCAGTTGCACTGGGGAAAAACGCTTGCGTGCGTTGTGCACCGAGCATCGGCTGGCGCTGCCGGTGCGTGACGAGGATTTGCGCGCCAGCAGCAGCGCCTGGGGGTCGTCGAGCACGCATGTCCGGCGGCATTCATCAGCAGCGTCGTCTTGCCGACCTGACGGGCGCCTGTGATCAGGACGACCGGCGCCAGGCGAGACAAGCGCGGCAGAGCGCCTACAAGTTCGCGACCAACCCGCAGTCGAACGCCTCGATGAACGCGACGTTCTCGGCCTCGAACCCGCCGGGGTCCGCCGCGCTCCGCCACGCGACGTGGCGCCGATAGGCCGCCTCCCACTGCGTCCGATCCACGCCGTTGAGGCAGCGTTCGATGACAGCGACGACCATCCCCGTGCGGTGCATCCCGCCGCCGCAATGGACCATCAGGTGGCCGCTGGCCGGGTTGCCGCCGGGGCGCACGACCTCGCGCACGATGGCGGCGACCGCTTCCATCGCCGTGCGCGCTGCGGCATGGGCGTCTTCTCCCTCGCGCAGGCCCTCGCGCCAATTCGCACGGGCGTCGCCGACCTCGCGGGCCAGGAAATACGTGCCGCCGCGCTCCGCCACCACCTTGCGTTCGGCGGCGTCGAGGTCGGCGAGCGGCATCGGGCCGGAGTACAGGTTCGCTACATGGCGCACGCCGCCGTGTTCGACGAGGCTGCGAAAGCACGACTCAGCGTGCAGCGGCGCGGGCGTGTAGCCGGCGCGGAAAAGCAGCAGTGGGCGGCCGTCGGCAGTCGTGCGCCCCTTCATCGCATGGACGCCGAGGTTGTTGAAATTGCCCTCGATCAGCGACGTGCGCACCATGCGCCAGAACAGGGCGTCCGTGACCAGGCGGCGCGCGGCGTCGGCCTTGTCGGCGGGTACGGCCACACCGAGCCCGGCGAGGCCTTCGAAGATGTCTTGCGTCGTCAGCCTGGCTTCGGCGCGCAGGGTCGTGCTCCATTGCTGGTGGGCGTTGCAGCGCAGGCCCGCCGGATCGACCGTGGCCGCGCTCAGCAGCGCCCCTTCGGCGGCGGGCAGGCCGTCCGGGGTCGCGGGCTGGGGCGATTCGGCGCTGTCGGGCGCACGTTGTGGACTGCCGCACGCGGCCGCAACGAACAGCGTCATGGCGAGAACTGGGTGCACGGGCAGGACTACGGATCCGTTCATGGCGACAAGGGGAGCATAGCTGGGGCGCGCGGGCAACTGGCACCGAAATCGGCAGGCAGGGTCACGAGGGCCTCTCGGACTCGCCCGCCGCCGCGGCAAAATCCAACAACCGCAACCCCGCGCCGCGCCACCCCAGCGACCCTACCGGCGCCCCCGTGCGGAGTACGTCGAGTCGGTCGCCGTGCCACACCAGTTCATCGCCGTCCGCCAGCAGGCCCACGACTGCCGCGTGGAAGGCGCGCGCACCGATCCGTTCCGCAACCCCTGCGTCCAGACCCAGATCAGCAAAACCGAGCACGCCACCATAACGGATGCGTTGCCCGCCGCCATCGACTGCCTCGACGCGGCCTGCGCCGGTCAGCGCGGCCACGCGATCGAATGCCTGCACGAGCACCGGAGTCGCCAGCACGTTCAGGAGCGCCGTTGCCCATTCGGGCTGGGCCCGGGCCAGTTCGGCGTGCGCATTGCGGGCCTGACGTTCGGCCTCACGGCATCCGAACCGACACGGCCAGAACGAGCCCAACCGCAGGGGCACGACCGCCGCGTTCTGGAACGGATTGCCGCGCAGCACCGTGCTTGATTCCAAACTGCCCGCGCCGGCCCAGCGCGCGAGCAGCCCGGCGTCGGACTGGTCCGTGGCGCGCACGTAGGCATCGACGCAGCACGCCGGGTAGCCAAACAACTCCCCCAGGCGCCGCATGGCGCGGTCACGCGCCGCCGCCGGACCGGCCAGTTCTCGGTCGAGCGCGGCGGCTTCCTCCAGCGTGGCAGAGTTGAGCGCCGCGAACACATGGACCCGCGCTCGCCCGGTCACGCCTTCGAGCGCGGACGCCACCACGCGTGCGCCGAAGCCCAGACGTTCAAAGGTCTCCACGACGGCGCCGGCCTGCTCCGGTCGTGGCAGTTCGCGCCGCAGCAGCGTGCGCAACCCTGCAGCCAATTCGAGGGCCTCGCGATCCGGTGCCGGGCCGTGGCGATGGGCCCAGGTCTTCTCGGCAACCGGCAGGGTGGCGTGCAGGCGACCGCGGGCGGCGGAGCCGGGGTCGCCGACGAAACCGAGCGCGGCAAAGGGGTCGTCGGGTTGGGCGGCGGCACCTGGTTCCACTTCGAAGCCATCTGGGGCCAGCGTCCTGGGGTCCAGGGTCAACGGCAGCGCGCGATCGCCCCACGATTGTGCGCACGCGGCGGTCGCGCCCGGGCACACAGACGCCACGGTGCAGGTCGCACACGCTGGCAGCCGCACGTACCGAGTCGCCTCGCGTGCGACGAGGGCGCGTCCCAGGCGCAGCACGGCGACCACGGCCACTGGGTCGACGAAGGCACACGGCGGCAGTTCCGACTGGGGCGCCACGCGCAAAGCCAGTGCGCCCGGCAACGCGGTCGCACGCACCGCAGCGGCGAGTTCGACTGCCAGATCAGGCACATTGAGCGGTTCAAAGCCGGGCGCGCCGCGCAGGATCGGCCGCGCGATGACTGCTCCCAAGGGCCGGCTTGCGCCGAGGGCGTCCCGTGCCCCGCCCACGATCGCCGCGAGCGCACCGCGGTTGGCGGGAGTCAGGGCGACGGCCAACTCGACGTCGATGCCGGCGTCGCACAACTGCCGCACGCCGGCCAACGTACGCGCGGTGCCCCCAGGGTCGCCCGTGACGGCATCGTTGACGTCGGCGGCAAGCGCATTGCACGCGACGACGGCGGCATCGAGGCCGGCCGCCCGCAATTCCCGCGCGGTGTTGCCCGTTGCGAGCAGGGTCGCATTCGTTTCCAGCCGCAGTCGGCCAATGCCCGCCCGCTTTGCCGCCGCGACGATGCGCGCCAGCCACGGCTCTCGCGTCGGTTCGGCGCCGGTAAAGACCACCTCGCGCACGCCCGCCCGCACGGCCCCCTGCACCTGGTCCAATGCGCGCCGGGCCCTCACTTCGGCGGGCTCGCGTTCGGCCCCGCGCACGACGCAGAACGCACACCCCTGATTGCAGGCGCGGTTCAGGCTGATGGACACCGAGGTGTCGTCCGCCGCCATGGCTCGTCAGACCCGCGTGCGGAATCGCGTGAGACTTGCGCTCGCCGATTCGAAACGGCCGTCTTCGGGGTCGAACACGTTCAGTTGCAGGGAATAAAGGTCGTAGACCCAGCCGTGCAGTTCGAGGCGACCGCTTGCAACGGCCTCTGCCACCAGCGGAAAGGTCGCAAGGTTGGAAAGCTGCACGAGCACGTTCCACTCCACCGCCGCGCGAAACTGGGCGGCCGCGCGCGCCGCCGGGTCGGCCGCATCGGGCGGGTCGTCCTTGGGCGCCGCCGACTCGCTACCCGGCCCGCCGCCAACCGTGCGCGCCCTCTCGACGGCAGGCACGACGCCGAGCAACCACTCCCGCAAGGACGTCGCTGGCGCGGGCAGGTGGTCGATGCCGTCGAGCACCGCCTGGACGCCGCCGCACCCGTAGTGCCCGCACACGATGATGTGCGGCACCTTCAAGTGGACGACCGCGTAGTCGAGCGCCGCGCCCACGCTGGCGTCGGCGTGATCGACGGTCGGCACGAGGTTGGCGACGTTGCGAATCACGAACAAGCGCCCCGGGCTCGATGCCGTCAACACTTCAGGCACCACACGCGAATCGGAGCAGCCGACGTAGAGCGCGTCCGGACTCTGGCCGTCGCTGGCGAGCCGGCGCAGGAAATCGATCGTGCCGCCGAGCGCACCCTCATGAAAGCGGCCGTGACCGTGGAGCAATTGTTGGACCATAGCGCCTCCACCGCAGGCCGCCTCTGCCGCGCGGGTGCGGAATGCTGCGGGGCGGGCGCCGCCAACGCAAGCGGTCACGAACGCCCCGATCCGCTGCCGTCGGCGCAGCTCTGCGTTGTCGCAGCGGAATCGGCGTTCGCAGTACCGGGTGTACGTCTTCACGCCGATTCCTTGCTCCGCCTTGTCGAGCGCAAGCGAGCCAACCGGCAACGGACATCCGAATTCGGCGGCCGGGGATGGGAGTCGGTGGTGGGTCCTGAAACGAGTTGCGCGGCTGAAGGGCATGGCGCAGCATGCCGCCCACGTCCGCTGAGGCGCCTGCCATGTCGTTCTCCACGCCCGCGCCCCCCGCCACTCCGACTACTGGCCCTTCGACTCCAGGCACCTTGACTCCAGGCACCTCGACGCCCGTGGCCGATCTCGCCCGGGACGCTGAGGGCTTTCACGCCGACTGGCTCGTCATCGGCTCGGGCTTCGGCGGCTCGACCTCGGCGCTGCGGCTGGCCGAAAAAGGCTACCGCGTGGTCGTCGTCGAGCGCGGCCGGCGCTGGCGGGCCGACGAACTGCCACGCACCAACTGGAACGTGTTCCGCTCGATGTGGGCGCCGCGCTTGGGCTGCGAGGGCCCGCTGACCATGGCGCTGCTCGACGACGTGCTGGTGCTGTCGGGCTCGGGCGTCGGCGGCGGCAGTCTGGTCTACGCGAACACGCTGCTGGTGCCTCCCGAGCCGTTTTTTCGCGATCCGCAGTGGGCCGGCCTGGCCGACTGGCGTGCCGAGTTGACACCTCATTATCGCACCGCCCAACGCATGCTGGGTGCCGTGCCCAACCCGGTGCTGGGCCCCGCCGATGCCGTGCTCAAGGCCGTGGCCGACGAGATGGGGCGCGGGCACACGCTGGCGGTCACCGACGTCGGCGTCTGGTTCGGCACGCCCGGCGTCACCGTCCAGGACCCCTACTTCGGCGGCGCCGGCCCCGACCGCACCGGCTGCATCCGCTGTGGGGCCTGCATGACGGGCTGCAAGCACGGCGCCAAGAACACGCTCGACAAGAACTACCTGTGGTTGGCGGAGCGCGCCGGCACCCGCGTGGTCGAGCGGATGGAAGTGACGGCGCTGCGCAGCGTCGACGGTCCGGCGCGCCACGGCCTCGACGGCTGGGAGGTTGATCTGCGCCCGTCGTTGGGTCTGGCGCACTGGCTGGGCGGCACGACCACGCTGCGGGCGCGCCACGTCGTGCTGGCGGCGGGCGTCCTCGGCACGCTACGGCTGCTGTTTTCGAGCCGCGCCGCCGGCCACCTGCCGTTTCTGCCGGCCCAACTCGGCGACAAGCTGCGCACAAACAGCGAGGCGATCGTGGGCGCAATGGCCGGCGCGGATGGAGTCGACTATTCTCAGGGCGTCGCCATCACGTCCGGCGCGTTCGTCGACGACCACACCCACGTCGAGGTGGTGCGCTACGGCAAGGGCCACGACGCCCTGTCGCTGCTGGCGACGCTGCTGACCGATGGCGGCGGCCGGGTGCCGCGGGCGCTGAAGTGGGTGGGCACGGTCGCGCGCCATCCGCTCCAGTTCTTGCGCACGCTGTGGAAGTTCCGCTGGGCCGAGCGCGGCATCATCCTGCTGGTCATGCAGACGCTCGACAACAGCCTGCAGGCGGTGTGGCAGCGCCGGTTGCCGTGGCCGTTCCCGCCGACCCTGCGCACCGTGCGGCCGCCAGCGGGGGCAGTCGGCGCAGCGGGGAAGACCGCAGCCGCGAATCCGACCTACATTCCGATCGCCAACGACGTCGCGCGGCGGGTGGCCAAGCGCATCGGCGGCATTCCGATGAGCGCCCTGAACGAGGTGCTGCTCGACATTCCGACGACCGCGCACATTCTCGGCGGCTGTCCGGTCGGGGCGCCGGGGCGCGGCGTGATCGATGCGGCCCACCGGGTCTACGGCTGCGACGGCCTGCTGGTGTGCGACGGCTCTGCGGTGCCGGCGAACCTGGGCGTCAACCCGAGCCTGACGATCACCGCGATGACGGAGCACGCGATGGCGCAGGTGCCGGCCAAGGGCTCCGGACTAGGGTAGCGGTCACGGCACCCCGCACAACCCGTCCCACGTCGGCGTGATGAAAGCCTCGTCCTGACCATGCACTCCATAGAGGTCCATTACGTCGAATTTCACTCGCAGCTTGCGGTTCTTGACCTTGCACGGCTCCTTGACGAACGCCGGGATGCCCGCGTGCAATGACCAGGCTTCGACGTCGGGCTTCAGCGAAATCGTGACCTCGACGCGGCCCGGCTTCATCGCGTCGCCGGTCTCCGCGTCGAACATCTCCACTCCCAGCCGAATCTTCTTGGGGTGAAAGCCCTTGCAGCGCACGCTCACCCAGATGTGCTGACCGCCCTGAGGGCCGCGGATGATGACGGGTGTCGCCTTGCCGTCGTCCCACTCCACGAAGCCTGAGCCATCGCCGAGCGAGCCGCCGCCCCACGCGACCGGCGCCGTCGCCGCGTCGGGGTCCGCGCTGTCGGGGCTGGGGCAGTCCGCCACCGCGTCGGGCGCGGCCACCTCGCAACTGGCCACGCACACGCCCAGCACGAGCGCAGAACCCAGAGCAGCGCGACGGTCAACGGTCGAGCAAGGGCGCATGGCGAAGCCGGCACCTCCACCGCGCACGCTACCAGAACCTCCACTGCGGGTGGAAGCGGAGGCGCCCGACAGGAGGCACGTCTGAAACCTACGCCCACGCGTGCGGGGACGCTCTGGTGCGCGGCTACGACCGAAAAGAATCGGTCGCGGCCACGAGCCGATCGACGATGCCAGCCTCCAGCGCGGAGTGGCCGGCATCGGCAACGAGATCGAACTGCGCCGTCGGCCAGGCCCGGTGCAGGTCCCACGCCGAGCGCGCCGGGCACACCACGTCGTAGCGCCCTTGCACGATCACGCCGGGGATGCCGCGCAGCCGGTGGGCGTCGCGCAACAGTTGGTCGTCGATCTCGAACCACGCCCCGTTGACGAAGTAGTGCGCCTCGATGCGGGCGAAAGCCAGCGCAAAGTCGTCTTCTTCGTAGTGGGCGACCATGTGCGCGTCGGGGTGCAGGCGCGACGTCGCCCCTTCCCAACGGCTCCAAGCCCGGGCACAGCGCAGGCGGGCGGCCAGGTCGTCGCCGGTCAGGCGGCGGTGATATGCCCCCATCAGATCGCCGCGCTCGACCGGCGGGATCGGCGCCAGGAAGCCCTCCCATGCGTCGGGAAAAATGTGACTCGCGCCATCCTGGTAGAACCACAGCAGTTCCGAGCGCCGCAGCAGGAAGATGCCGCGCAGCACCAGTTCACAGACGCGCTCCGGGTGCGTTTCGGCGTAGGCAAGAGCAAGGGTCGAGCCCCATGAGCCGCCGAACACCTGCCAGCGCGCGATGTCGAGGTGGCGGCGCAGGGCTTCCATGTCGGCGACGAGGTCCCACGTCGTGTTGTCGACGAGGCTGGCCTGCGGTGTCGACTTGCCGCACCCGCGCTGATCGAACAGCACGATGCGCCACGCGCGCGGGTCGAAAAACTGCCGGTGCCACGCGTCGGTGCCGCCGCCGGGGCCGCCGTGGAGGAACACGACGGGCTTGCCGTGCGGGTTGCCCGACTCCTCGAAGTACAAGGTGTGCAGCGGGCTGACGGCGAGCCGGCCGGTGCGGTACGGAGCGAGCGGAGGGTAGAAGGTGCGCATAGGGCGCGCAGCCTAGTCGCGGAGGGCGCGCGCGACAACGCGAACACCTCCGGACAGCGGCAGAATGGTGGTCTGAGGCCCCTTCCCGCCATGCCCACCTTTCGCTATGCTCCGCCGCCGACGTCCCGCGTAGGCCCGCCGCTCGTGAACCGCCCGCCGAACCGCCGCCCTTTCGCGTGCGCGAGCCTGCTCGTGTGCCTGATGTCGCTTGCCTTGGCCGCGCCGGTATGGGGCCAGGGTGCGCCCGCGTTCGCCATCCGCAACGTCGCCGTCCACCCCGACCTCTCCGCCGCCAAGGAGTTGATCGACGACGAGAAGTTCTACGACGCCTTCTCGAAGCTCGCCGACCTGCTGCCGACGCTGCCGCCCGACGACTCCAACCGCCTGCTTGCACAACTGTTGCTTGGGCGCACGCTGTACGGCTTGCAACTCTTCCAGTCCGCACTGCGCGCGTTCGACAGCGTGCTTGTGCCCGCCGACAACCCGCTGTATCGCGAAAAGATTCGATACTATTTGCTGATCCAGCGCGCGGTGCCCGGCGACCTTGCGACGATCGAACGGCTCGCCGATGCCCCCGAATCCGTCCACAAGAAGGAGGACCTCGACGAGACCCGCTTCCTGCTCGGCCGCTACTACTACTCGATCGGCGACGAGAAGCGCGCGATCGAGCAGATGGCCACGATAAAGCCCGGCGCCGGCGAAATCTACTTGAAGTCCAAGCACCTGCTCGGCGTCGTCTACGTCAAGCTGAACCAGGCGCAGCCGGCGCTCGAAGCGTTCAAGGACATCCTGCGCTTTGAAGAACGCGTCGGCACCCCCAAGTTCTACGCCCAGTACAAAGACATGGCCAACGTGCAACTTGGCCGCTTGTTCTACTCGATCGGCCAGTTCGAGACCGCTGGCCGCTACTACGACAATGCGACCGAAGGCACGACGATGTGGCTCGACTCGCTGTTTGAGCTCGGCTGGACGTATTTCCAACTCGGCCGCATCGACCGTGTGCTCGGCCAGTTGCACACGCTGAACTCGCCGTACTTCGAGGACCGCTACTACCCCGAGGCGCGCGTGCTCGAAGCGCTGATCCTGTTCCGCACCTGCCGTTTTCCTGAGACGCTGGTCGTCGTGCAGCGCTTCCTGCGCGACTACAAACCGCTGAAGAAGGAACTGGACGCCCAGCTCGCCGGTGCCCGGACCGACGCCGAGTTCTACGAATACCTCGCCGCCCTGGCGCGCGACAAGGCGTCGCTGTCGGTGCAGTTGCGGCGCATCTTCAACGTGGCGCTCAACGACAAGCGGCTGCAGCGCGCCTTCTCGGCCGTCGTGCTCGCCAACGAGGAGGTTGCCGGGCTCGAAAAGCTCGAACGCAACGTGTCGAACCAGAAGTTCGCGCACCATCTCACCGAAGACATGGGCCGCGTCCGCGCCGTGATGATTGCCGAAGCGGGCGGGCTGGCACGCCAACGCCTGCAGCGCGTGCGCGAGGACCTGACCGAGATCATCCGCCAAGGGTTGCGCATCAAGTACGAGTCGTTGAAGGCGCGGCGCGGCAGCATCAACGACCAGGTGCGCAAGGAGATGCAGGACACCGCGAAGATCGCGTCGGAGCCGCGCGAAGACGACAGCGAGCACATTGTGTGGCCGTTCGACGGTTCGTACTGGCGCGACGAACTCGGCGGCTATACCTACGACACGCGTTCCAAGTGCACGGCGGCGCAAATGGGGGCCGGCGCCGCCGCTGTGCCGTCGGCGGCCAAGGACAAGTCCGGGCGCAACAAGGCCCCGCCCGCGCGCACCGACGCCGCCCCGGCTCCGGCCGTGGAGTCGGGTGGCAAGCAGGAGGTGGCCCCATGAGCTGCGCCCACCTCGCGCGCGTTCGCGCCTGTCACTGCCTGACCCCGCTGCTGACGCTCTTGCTGACCCCGTGGCTGATCCGCCGCGTGCCGACGCTCCTTTTGGCCGCGCTGCTGGGAGTGCCGGCAGCCGTGACCGCGCAGACGCCGCCCAAGCCCGCCGCACGTCCCGGCGCCGCGCCCATCACCGGCAAGACGTCGGGCGAAGTCACCACGTTCAAGCGGCCGGAGTTGCCGAAAGACGACAAGAAGGACGACCAGAAGAAGGCGCCCGGCCCCGGTGGCCCCGAGCAGCGCCGCACCCGCGAACGGTCGAGCGCCGAAGACATTGACGACGAACTCTCGATCTTGCGGGAATTGCTCGATATCGAGCGCGGATCGGAGACGGAGGCCGACACGCTGCTCGAAATCAGCTACGTGCTGTGGGACCGCGCCGAGGCCTACGAACTCGAGGCCTACGACGAGAGGTACGAGATCGGCATCGCCAAGCTCAAGGAGGCGGGCGAGAAGCAGCAGGCGCGCCGGCTCGAAGTGGAGCAACAGAGCCTGCTCGAACAGGGCCGCGCCGCCAAGCTCGACGTGATCAGCCACCTGAAGCGCATCGAGCGCAACTTCCCGCGCTACGGCAAGCTCGACGAGGTGCTGTACAGCCTCGGCTTCCACCTCAACGAACTCGAGCGCCCCGGCGAGGCGGTCGACGCGTTCATGCGACTCGTGCGCAAGGTGCCGAAGTCGAACTTCCTGCCCGACGCCTACCTCGGCATCGGCAACTACTATTTCGGCAAGAACCAAGGCGGCGAGGCGCTCAAGTGGTACGCCAAGGTCGCCGAGTTCCCCGACAGCGCGGTCTACGGCTGGGGCCTCTATTACATCGCGTGGGTCCAGTACAACCAGCAAGCGTGGGACGCCGCGGTCAAAGGCTTCATCCGCGTGCTCGACTACTCGAAGAACGAGGCGCGCGGCCGGGTCAGCTTCGTCGAAGACGCCTCGCGCTACCTGGTGCGGTCGTGGGCGGAGATCGGCAACCCAAAGAATTCACTCAAGTTCTTCAAGCAGGTGGCGCCCGGCGTCGAGGTCATGCTGCTCGACCAGCTCGCGCTCTACTACGCCGAGGTGTCGCAGTACGAGAATTCGAACATCGCGCTCGACGACCTGATCGATTTCGCCAGGGATGACGCCCAGATGCTGCGCTACCTCACGCAGCGACTCGACAACAGCTTCAAGCAGCGCGACGTCGAGCAGACCGTGAAGTCGGCGCTCATGGTGTCCAACGAACTCTCGCAGCACGGCAAGACGCTGACCGCCGTGCTGCCCCAGCTCGAACTGCTGCTCGCCGAAATTGGCTCTACCTACCACGCGGAATCGGAGCGCACGCTCGACGACCACGCGCTCAACGCCGCCGAGAAAGTCTACCGCGTCTACGAGGAGCACTTCGGCGACGGCAAGTTCACCTACGACATGACGCACAACCATGCGCTCGCCCTGTTCCAACTCGGCCAGCGCGCCGCCGCCCGCGCCGACGTGGCCAGCGCCCAGAAAAAGGCCGACATCGCCGCCCAGCAACGCGAACTCGCGAACGGCTACTTCAAGGAAGCCGCCGGCATCTACGAAAAGGTCATCGCGCTGCAGCCCGAGGGCAAGTACGCCGCGGCATCGGCCCACCGCAGCCTGATTTCGTACCTGCAGTTGCAGAACCTGAATGCGGAGACGGGCGTCAAGGGCGTCGATACCGCCGACCTTCGCGCCCAGGCGCTGGGCCCCGACGAGCAGCGCGTGGCCGATGCCTGCCAGCGCTACGTGATTGCCGCGAAGTACGACAAGACCGACGACGACGTCATGAAGGCCCTGTTCATCGAAGGCCGCTTGTACTACCAGCACAACCAGTTCGACCAGGCGGGCGAGAAGCTCTCGAAATTCGTCGAGATTTTTGCGGACTCGAGCTATGCCGTGCAGGGCGCCGCGCTGATGCTGTCGGCGTATAACCTGAATCAGGACGGCAAAGCCCTGATCCTGTGGACAAACAAGCTGATCGGCGACGCGCGCTTCAACCAGGGCGAGTTGGGCAAGACGCTGACCGAGATCAAGTCCAACGAAGAGTACAACAAGTGCTTGGAGCTCAAGGATGATCCGGTTCGCGCGGCCCAGTGCCTGACGAAGTACGCCGAGACCTTCCCCGAGAATCGCGTCCAGGCTGCCCGCGCGTTGGCCGGCGCCGCCCGGTTCTACCGCCAGGCCAAGAAACGCGACGACATCATCGCAACGTACAAGAAGCTGGCAGCCGCCTTCCCGGATGACCCGCGCGCGCCGCAGTCGATCTTCGAGATTGCGGAAATCTTCCGCGAATGTGCTGACTTCGACGCCGCAGCGACCGCCTACGAGGACTACGTCAAGGCGTACCCGCAGCACGAGAAGGTGCCGCAGGCATTGTCGACCGCTACGCGCATCCGCGAGAGCCTGGGCCAGTTCGACAAGGTGGTCGAAGACGGTGAACTGTTCCTGCAGCACTTCAGCAAGGACGAGCGCGCGGTGCAGGTCGCCTTCAAGCTGACCACGCAGTACATCAAGAAGGGGGACTGGAAGGGCGTGGTGACGGCGTCGGAGAAGTTCACCAAGCGCGGCCTCAACATCCCCACCGAACTGCAACTGGCGACCGCGGCGAACATGGGGCTGGCGCAGTTCAAGCTGCTCAAGGGCGACAAGGGCAAGAAGTTCTTCGACGAGGTCATCAAGCGCGCGGTCGAGATGGCGGGCGCCGACCAGTTGAAGGGCATGCCCGAAGTGGGCCGCGACGCGATCGCCCAGGCGTTGTTCATGAACGGCGAACTGGAGTTCGAGAAGGTCAAGGCGATCAAGGGCGCGCCCAAAGACCTGAAAGCGGCGACGGAACTGATCACGAAGAAGATCACGGCCGCCAAGCCCGCCGAGGCGTTCTACGGCCAGGTTGAAGACAGCAAGAACGCGCGCTGGATCGCGGCGGCGGCGTCACGGCGTGGCAAGATCTTCCAGGAAATCGCGGCGAGCATCCAGGCCCTGCCGCCGCCGCCCGCACTCGCCCGCAGCGAGGAGCTCAAGAGCGAGTGGGCGGCCCAGTTGGCCGACAAGGCGCGGCCGCACAACGAGACCGCCGTGGCCCGTTACCGCGAAGCGCTGCGGAAGTCGGCAGAATCATTTGCGTTCGACAGCTACTGGGCCGAGGCCCGCGACAGCCTGAAGACGCTCGACACGAAGTTCGCCGAGCAGGTGGACATCAAGGAGTTCATGGTCGAACTCGTGCCGTACAAGTGGACCGATGCCGCCAAACCCTTGGACGCGATCCGGGACTTGCGGACGCGCCTGTTCACGCTGTCGTCGGGCGTCACGGTCGAGGACGGCAAGGTGGCGGCCGAGACTGTCAAGGAAGCGGGGCCTGAGGTCGCCCAGGCCTGGTTCAAGCTCGCCGCCGCTCACCACGCCGCCGGTCAGCACCGCGAGGCGCTGGTGGTCGGCGCAGTCGGAATGCTGGCGGCGCCCGAACTGAAGAAGCTGTCGGCGTTGTGGAACGTGCTTGCGCTTTCGCACCTGGCGCTGGGCAACACGCGCGAGGCGCTGCTGGCCTTCAAAGAAGCCGGGCGCGTCGACGAGAAGGCTACAGAACCCTTGCTGAACGCGGCGAGTGTGACGGCGCGCAGCCTCGGTTTTTCCGAGACCGTCGAACTGCTCGACGAGGTGCTCAAGCGTGATGGCGACAACTACTGGGCACGCGTGACGCGGCCGGTCGCATTGCGGCGGTCGGGCGACGACCCGGAAAAGACGAAGACGGCGCTTCAGGCGCTGGACGAGCTGGCCAAGTCGAGCGACCGGCCGGAGGGCCACTACAACCGCTGCGTCATCGCGCAGGCGACCCTGACGAATGGCAAGCCGGAACTTCAGCAGGCGCTGACCGCCTGCAAGGACTCGCTCTCGGCAGTCGGCACGAAGCACACGCTGTCGAAGGAACTGCAGAAGCGCGTCAAGGGCCTCGAGGATACGATCTCGTTCATGCCCTAGGGGTTCGGCCGCTCCCCTGCTGTGCCCAAGGGAAACCGGACCCCGCCATGCGCATCTCCGTGATCGGAACCGGCTACGTCGGCCTCGTTGCCGGCGCCTGCTTCGCCAAGGGCGGCCACGCCGTCACGTGCGTGGACATCGACGTCGAGAAGGTCCGCGCGCTGCGCCACGGCGTGATCCCCATCTACGAGCCCGACCTCGACGCGGTGGTCAAAGAAGGGGTCGCCGCTGGGCGTCTGGACTTCACCACCGACACGGCCGCCGCCGTGCGCGAGGCCGCCGCCGTGTTCGTGGCGGTCGGCACGCCGCCGGGCGAGGACGGTTCGGCGGACCTGCGCCACGTGCTCGGCGTCGCCCGCACGATCGCACGTCACCTGCGGCCCGATGCGATCGTTGTGATGAAGTCGACGGTTCCGATCGGCACGTGCGACAAGGTCGCCGCGCTCATCAAGGACCTGGCGGGCACCGGCTGTGAGGTCGTGTCGAACCCGGAGTTCTTGCGCGAGGGCGTCGCCGTGCGCGATTTCCTCCAGCCCGACCGCGTTGTCGTCGGCACCCGCAGCGAGCGGGCGCGCGGGGTGATGCGCGACCTGTACGCACCGTTCCTTCGGCACCCGACACAGTTGCTGACGATGGACGTGCGCTCGGCCGAGATGACGAAGTACGCCGCCAACGCGATGCTGGCCACGCGCATATCGTTCATCAATGAAATCGCAACATTGTGTGAAGCGGTCGGCGCTGACGTCGGCGAAGTGGCGCGCGGCATCGGCTCGGACGCCCGCATCGGCCCCCACTTCCTGCAAGCGGGCATCGGCTATGGCGGCTCGTGCTTCCCCAAGGACGTCAAGGCGTTGATGGCAACCGGCCGCGCCCACGGCCACGGCATGGAGGTGATGGCCGCGGTCGAGGCCGTCAACGCCCAGCAGAAGGCCGTGCTCGCGCGCAAGGTGCTGCAGCGGTTCGGCTCCGATCTGACGGGGCGCACCGTGGCCTTGCTCGGGCTCGCGTTCAAGCCCGACACCGACGACATGCGCGAGGCGCCGGCGATCGTGGTCGCGAACCTGCTCAGCCAGGCCGGCGCGACGGTGGTGGGCCACGACCCGGCGGCGCTGGCAACGGCGCGCAAGGAACTCGGCGACGCCATCCAGTACGCCCCGACGTGGCAGCAGGCAGTGGCGGCCGCCGACGTGATCCTGATCGTGACGGAGTGGAAGCTGTACTGCGAACTGGACCCGCGTGCAGTGGCCCACGCGACGGCGTGCCGGCTGGTGTTCGATGGACGCAATGCGTTGGATGTCGAAGGGTGGCGGGCGGCGGGGTTCGAGGTGGAGGGGATGGGGCGGGCGTGAAGCTCCGGTGACCGTCCGTCACGAACTGGCGCTCTCCTTCACCGCCCCATGACCAACAAGACCCCATCCACCACCGCCCTCAACACGTCGCCCGCGACCTGCCCCGCCCGCTCCGTCAGCAGCGCCCGATCGATCGCCGTCACCAGTGATACCAAATCCGTTGAATCCGGCTCGGTGCTCGCTTGCCCGCGACGGCTGCGGCTGCGTTGCTCAGCCTTGAAATAGCGGTGCTATTCCTGCGGCTTCGCGCCTTGCCTCGCTCGCCGCGTTCGGCGCGATCCCTCGATCCGATTCTGCCGGCTTTGGTATGACACATTCGCCACCGAGTCGACGCGCCGCCCCGAAGCCTGTGCAGACATGCGGACATTGCCCGGCGCATCGGCGCGCAGCAGGTTGCTTGTGAGTGGCACCACGACGACCGTCGCGACCGTGTGCGCGACATCGGCCACCCCGGCCATCCGTGGATGGTTGTCGCGGCGCCGGAGTCCGATCCGCCGTCTGCAACCCTTGGCCGGCGCAGCATCGGATGTCTCCAACACCGCGCATTGCTACGGAAAACAAACGTTGAACAGGCTCGAACTCGTCGGCACGACCTGCTGGCCCGCCTTGCACGTCCACTTCGGGCAGTCCTTGTCGATGATGCAGGTCTTGCCAGTCGACGAGCACTTGCCCGCCTTGCACTGGGGTGCCAGCGTCTGGCAATCCGCGTCGTTCTTGCACAGGTCCAAGCATCCGCTCCCGCTGCACAGGTTGTTCTCGCACAGCATGATGGGCTGGGGTGGCGCGCCCGCTGGGTTCTCGTTGCACCCCGCCGAGCCCACCGCTGCCGCCGAGCCCGCCGGGTTGTGGAGCTTCGGCCCACAGCGCGGCTCGTGGTCGCCGTTGAGGAAGTACAGCCGGCACACCTCGCCCTTGGCGCAGTCGGCGTTCGCCTCGCACTTCTTGAATGCCCCGCCCGGCGCGCAGAACGGCGACGAACTGCCCGACTGGACCTCGAACGGCGAGGCCTGCTCGACGCACAGGAACTTCGCGCCGTTGGGGCCGTCGGCCGCGCCGTCGCACTCGGACTTCACGCCCTGGTCCTCGATGCCGTCGGCTCCCGGCTTGCCCGACGCGTTGTCGACGGCGTCCTTGGCGATCTTGCAGGGCTTCGTGCAGTAGCCGCCCTGGCAGTGGTCCGACTCGCACTGCTTGTCGAGGCACGCCTTGTACTTGATCTGGCCGGTCTGCGGACTGCCCGGCGGCGGCGGCACGCACTCGGCGATCGGCCCGCACACCTCGCCGTACTTGCGGTTGCACGGCTCGCCCACCTTGCACGCCGGCTGCGGGATGCACACATTGCCCGCGCACACCTTGCTGGTGCCGCACGCCTTGCACGACGCCGGGCACGCCGGATGGGCAAAGCCGCACTCGATCGCGTCGCAACTGCAGTCGAAGGCATCGACGCACGCGAACGCCTTGTTGCACTTCAGGCCCGGCGCGCAGCCCCCGCAGTCTTTCGGGCACCCCGGCGGCTGGCCGCACGTGCCGGGCTTGCACGCACACAGCGGGTCGGCCACGCATTCGTTCTTCTCGCACAGTGTGCCGGGGCCGGCGATGTCCTTGCACTCGCCGCACGACTTCTCGCAGCCCGGCGGGGCGCCGCACTCGATGCCCAGGCACTTGCACGACGGCACGCAGAAGTTGTTGTCGCACAGTTGGTTCTTCGGGCACGTGCCGCACGAGTCCACGCAATTGGGCAGCACGTCGCATTGGCCGGGCTTGCACAGGCAGGCGGAGTCATCGAGGCACTTGCCCTTGATGCAGACCTGCCCGCCGCCGCACTTGCCGCAGTCGTTCTTGCACGCCGCGCTCGGGCTGCCGCACTTGAAATTCGTGCACACGCACGGCCCGCCGGGGATCGGCGCGCCGTCGGGCAGCAAGCCGAACCCGCCGTCGGGCAGCAGGCCGGAATCGCCGCCGCCCACCGACACGCCGTCTGGCACGGTGCCGCTGGCGCCGTCGGGCAGCGTGGCCAGGCCATCTCCGAGTCCGCCACCCTTGCCGTCACCGCCCAGCGTCGCGCCTGCCGAGACGTACGGGTTGGCGGGCGGCGGACTGCTGCACATCGCGGCCACGGCACCGGCGAGCAGGACGAGCGAGCGGACGAACATGGCAGCCTCAGGCCGGAGGCGATCAGGGCGGCCTCCGGGCGGAAGCAAAACGTAGCATTGGCACATGGGCCGGGGCAAAGAACGCCCGCCCGAATCGCGCCGGCTAGGCGTACAGCCCCGCGATCTGTTCGGCGTACTTCGTGTTCACGACCTTGCGCTTGACCTTCATGGTCGGCGTCAGTTCGCCGCCCTCGATGGAGAACTCCACCGGGATCACGATCCACTTCTTGATCTTCTGCACCTGGGCGAGGCCGTCGTTGACCTTGTCGATTTCTTTCTGCAGCTCCGCCAGCATGGCCGGGTCGGTCGATGACGCCGCCACGTTCGGCACCTTTTCGGGATCGAGCGTGAGCAGCGCAGCGAGGTACTTCATGCGATCGCCGACCACGACGGCCTGGCCGACGACGTTGATGCTCTTGAGCAGCCCTTCGAGCACCTGCGGCGCGATGTTCTCGCCGCCGGCCGTGATCAGCAGGTCCTTCTTGCGGTCCGTGATCTTGAGCAGGCCGCGCGCATCGACCACGCCTACGTCGCCAGAGCGCAGCCAGCCGTCGCTGTCGAGCGCCTCGGCCGTCGCTTCGGGGTTCTTGTAGTAGCCCTTGAAGATGTGGCGACCGCGCATGCAGATTTCGCCGTCTTTCGGGTCGATCTTGATCTCGGCGCCCGGCAGCACGAAGCCGGCCTTGGTCGTCTCCCACACCGCGTGGGTCGAGACCGTCGCGGGTCCTGTGCACTCGCTCATCCCGTAGACCTCGTGGATGATGACGCCGAGCGACAGGAAGAACTCGAGCGTGTCCTTCGAGATCGGCGCCGCCGACGTCACCTGGAGCCGGCAGCGGTCCAACCCCAGCTTTTCGCGCACCTTGCTGAACACGATCTTGTCGGCGAGGCCCCAGTTCCACGGCAGCGCCTCGTTGCGCTGCTTGGCATAGCCACCCTTCAACCCGACACCGCGCGCCCACGCAGCGATCTTCTTGCGCAACGGTGGGTTGGCGGCGCCGGCGGCCTGCATCTTGGCCTGGATCTTTTCCCACACGCGCGGCACGCCCAAGAAGTAGTGGGGGCGCACCTCGCGCAGGTTGTCGCCGAGTTTGTCGATGCTCTCGGCGAACCACACGCAACCGCCCAGCATCATCGGGCCGTGCAGGCTGACGACCTGTTCGGCGATGTGCGACAGCGGCAGGTAGCTGATCGTGTTGTCGCCGACGCGGACATCGAGCGCCGTCAGCGCCGACTTCGCCGTCCACGTGATGTTGTCGTGGGTGATCATCACCGCCTTCGGGTTGCCGGTCGTGCCCGAGGTGTAGATGAGCGTGCAGACGTCGTCGGGCTTCTGTGCCGCGATGCGCGCATCGAGGTCGGCTTCGGCGACCTTGCCGCCGAGTTCGAGCAGCTTGTCCCAACTGACGACGCGCTCGTCGGTGTCGGAACCGTGCATGAGGACGACGTACTTCAGGTCCGGCAGATTGTCCCATACCGCCTTGAACTTGGCGAGGTGCGACGCGTTCTCGACGATCGCGATGGCGGCTTCGCAGTGGCCGGCGATGTACTCGCACTGATCGGCCGTGTTCGTCGTGTAGATGCCCGCCGGCACGCCGCCCGCCAGGATGGCGCCGATGTCAGCGAGGAACCACGCGGGTTGATTGTAGCCCATGATGCTGACGCCTTGGCCGGACTGCAGGCCGAGGTGCATCAGGCCCTTGGCGACGGCGCGCGACTGGTCGCGGTACTCGCGCCACGTGGTCACGCTCCACAGGCCGTCGCGCTTGACCTTCATGGCGGGCTGATCGCCGTAGGCGCGGGCGGTCTGGTCGAGGATGTCTGAAACACGGACGGCGTCTGCGGGCAGCGGCATGGGAACCTCCGGAGCTTGAATCCGCGGCGGTTTACCATGCGGAGGTGGCGGCGGCAACGGAGAATCGGCCGACCGCCGCGAAACCGGAGTCGTCACGCGCTACCCCAAATCCACCACCCCCAAACCTTCCCGGGACGCAGATGGGCCCAAGGCGGCGGATCCGGGCTACAGGGAGTTCGTCCGGATCCACCAGCGCCCGCCCTCGTTGACGCACTGCACCGGCACCGGCGAACGCTCGGAGTGCACCTGATCCTTCACGAAAATCTTGATCTGGTTGGCATCTTCTAGCATCTCGCGCTTGACGACCTGAAACGTCACCGGCTTGCGCGCCGTCAGGTACCAGGCGGCCTGGGCCTTGAAGCGCTTCCACTCGTAGCGCTCCTTCTGCTTGCGCTGCTCTTCGCCGTCGCGCTCGGCCGGCACGATCTGCGCGAGGTAGGCCGCAAAGTTGCCGGCCAGCGCGGCTTCGAGGGCGGCCTGAATCGCGGCCTCGGCGGAATCCTTGACTGGCGCCGACACGCTCTCCGAGCCGGGCTGGCCGGGCGCTCCTGGCGTGGGCGCGGGCACGGCCGACGGCGGGTCGCCGGGGCGCGCCAGGGCGGGAACGGCGGCTGCCAGGGCGACCATGGCAGCGAGCAGGCGCAGCGGGATTCGACGGGACGCGGACAGCGGGCAGTACATGGAGGACCTCGGCTCGAACGAAACGGCGGGGAGCGGCCATCGTAGGCCGCGATCACCGGAGCGGCAAGCGCATCCGACCCCGGGCGGCCGCCAGGGCATCACGTTTGCGTCGGTGCCGCAGATCGAACCGACCCTCGGCGCGTCTGAGCGGGGCGGCCCCAGTCCCGGTCGCGCGAGGCGCACCATGACAACGCATCCGACGGTCCCTTTGTTCGGTCTGAGCCACGGCGCGTGGCTGTGGCTGGCCGTGCCGCTCGCCGCCAACGTCGGACTGGCGCTCAGCGTGTTGGCCGAAGCGGCCCCGGGCCTCGCCGGTCCGCCAGCGCCCAAGACGGTCGCGCGCGTGCACGCCTCCGCCATCGACGGCAGTGGCGACGACGCGCCGGTCGATGCCTACGCCGCGCTGGTCGGCCACCTGCCGCCGCTGACCAAGGCCGTCACGCCGACGCCAGTCGGAGCACAGCCCGGTGGGGCCCCCGCCATCGACATCGCCGCGCTGTTTGCGGGCCGCGCCGACCCGCGCGCGGTGGCTGCCGCGCTCGATGCCGTCACGACCGAGGAACTCGGCAGCGCGCCGCCCGAGCGCGCCCAGGGTGTCAGCCACCTGGTGGTGTTCCCCAGTTGCCGGTCGACGCACAACTACCCAGAGGTCGACGTGCCGGATTCGCGCAATGTCGAGACGCTCACGGTGGAATTGCCCAACCCCGCGCCGGAGCAGCGTGCCATCGACCGCGCAGGCGAAGACGTGGACGACGTGATCCGGTAGCCGGGCGCAATGCGCGGTTTTCGGCGACGACAAGCGCGCGGGGCTCCGCGACTACAGCGGCGACACCACCACATCGAGCTTGAGTTCAAGCTTGAGTTCGACCTTGCCGCCCGGCACCTTCTCGCCCTTCTTGACCACCAACTTCGTGACGGTCATCGCGTCGAACTGCAGCGTGGTCAAGAACTTGCTGGCAGCCGTCGCGTTGCCGGCATCGACCACGGCCGTCACCGCGGCCGTCGATGCGGGCGGGATGACGGGCAACGACGCGAGCTTGGCGCCGTCGGTCGGCTTGGCCAAGCCGGGGGCGCCCACCACGAGGTCCAACGCGGGCAGGTTGCCCGACAGCGAATTCGCGGTCGGCGTCGCGGTGATGCCGGTGACCTTGATCGACTTCACCTTGCTCTTGTATTGCGCAAGCTTGGGCTCGGTTTTGATCAGATCGATGGCCTGGCCGGGCGTCGTCACGTCCTGAGCGAGGTCGGCTGCCGCGATCTGGCCGGCGAGCGTGCCGAGAACCTTGTCGGCATCGATCGTCACCGTGATCGTGTGGGCGACCGGGATCGTGATGTCGAGCTTGTTCTTGTTGGCATCCAGGGTTTTGGACACATCGCACGCGCTCGCACCGCCCAATGAGGCGAGGGCGAGGGCGGCGGCAAATGCGGTACGCGGGGCGAATCGGGCAGAACGGGCGGGCATGGCGAGGGTCTCCGGGCGTCAGGTCGACGCGTGGTCTGGGGAACTGGCGGCGCGCAAGTGTGCGGAAGTGCGGAGCGCAGTCAAGCGCGCGCGGCCTGAAAACGCTGCGCGTCAAGAAACCCGATCGGCAACGCACTGCGCCCATCGAGCGCCAACTGCGCCAGGGCCTCGCCGATCACTGGCGCAAACTTGAAGCCGTGGCCCGAGAAGCCGCCCGCGACCACGACCTGGGGCGAACGCGGGTGGGCCTGGACGACGAAGTGCTCGTCGGGCGTCATTTCGTACAGGCAGGTCGCGACCCGGGTCACGCGCGGGCCCACGCCGGGCAGGCAGCGCGCGGCAAATGTGACGACAGGGTCGGAGTCGCGAGTCGTCGTGGCGCGCTCGACGTGGTCGGGTTCCGTGACCGGGTCGCCAGGCAGGTGGAGCGCCGCCTTGACGCCGCCCTCGTCGAGCGCGGGGAACCCGTAGAAGAACCCGCCCGCAAAGTCTGGCGTCGCGGGCAGATCGAACCCGAAACACGGCGCGCCGCGCTCGAGCCGGTGGCTGGGCGGTGCTTCGAGCCACACGAGGACGTTGCGGTGAACGCGCAGGTCGACGCCGAGGTCGCGCAGCACCGCTCCGCTCCACGCCCCTTGCGCGAGGATCAGGCGGGCTGCGCGCAGAGTCTCGCCGCCCACGTCCACATCGACGCTGCCGCCGTCCGGGCCCTCGACCGCCCGCCATGCCGTGACGAGCGCGCCGGTGCGGACTGCGGCGCCCGCCCGCTGGGCCGCCGCGACGAGAGCCGCGACGCACGCTTCGACGTGCAGGAAGCCTGCGCCCGGCTCGGACACCGCCGCAAACCCGTCGGGCGCGCGATGCAGGGGGAAGGCGTGACGCGCCGCCGCGGGCTCCCACTGTTCGATGGGCACGTTGTGCAACTGCGCGCTCGCGACGACGCCAGGCAGCACGCGACCGCCGGTCGGCGGACCCCACAACACGAGCCCCGTGCGCTCGAAAAGCGTCGCGCCGGCATCGTGCTCCAGGTCCGCCCACAGCGCGTACGCCCGCCGCAGCAGCGGCACGTAGTCCGGGTGCTCGAAGTAGGCCTGACGAATCAGGCGCGTCTGGCCGTGCGAACTGCCCTGGTCGTGGCCGATCGCGCGCGCTTCGAGGCCGAGCACGCGGGCGCCGCGGCGGGCACAGTGCAGCAAGGCCGCCGCGCCCATGCCGCCGAGACCGACGACGATGACATCTGCACTGCGCTGCGTGTCGGTCATTGTGCCCAGCACTGAAGCGTTCAGGGTTGCGATCCTGTCCGGTCTCGGGCGCCGTCGCAACCGGGCCCCGTCAGCGCTGACCATGGGGCCTCCGATGTTGCCTCGCTTCGCCACCCGCGCCGCGGTCGCCCTGTGTCTCTTGACCAGCACCACGAGCGCGACGGCGGCCCCACCGGCAGCCGACCGGCCCGGTTTCGAGAACGGTTGGGTGCTACACCGGGCCAAGCCCGCCAACCCGACGTTGCATCATGATGCGAAGTGCGTAGCATGTTGATGGGGCCTCACCCTCCCCCGGAGCCCTTATGTCGCGCACCACCCTCGACCTCGACGCCGACCTGTTGCGCGCACTCAAGAGGCTCGCAGCAGGAACTCGACGCCCTGTGACTTCGCAGCCCGGGCGCTGGAATCCGACGACTCCATGACGCGCGTCGCCAACCGGGCGGTGCGCGCAGGCTTGGCGGCAATGGCCGGCCGCCCCCAGTCAGGCGTGCCGACCGTCACTCCCGTGGACCTCGGCGCCTGCCGCATCCCGCTCGACAACGTTGCCGAGGCCCTAGCGATCGCGGAAGGAGACGCGCACCCGTGATCCTGGTGGACGCCAACCTGCTCGTCTATGCGAAGGTCAGTTCGATGGCGCAGCACGCAGCGGCGCGGGTCTGGCTCGAGGGTGCGCTCGCCGGACCGGAGCGCGTGGGGCTGCCGTGGGAGTCGCTGCTGGCGTTTCCCGGACCCGCCGGTATGGGGCCATCTGCGGCGTTGTCGCGGCGGTGTTGGTGCTCGACGCACACGTACGCACCCGATTGCGCCTTCACCCCAACCCCTCGCTCCGCCTAGCATCTGGCCCCATCTCGATGGACCGGCAAAGACTTGGGGTGGTGGATTTGGGCCGTCTCCGTCCCTCGACCGCGTCGGTGCGCCTATGCTACCGTGGCGGCCCCCGATCGCCCACCGCGACCGGCGCGACCGAGGCCTCCGATGCTGCCGCTCTCGCCTGCCCAGATTCCGCCGGCCCAGACTGCGCCTCTCCCGACCCCGGCTGTGCCGGCAGCGCCGCCCGCTGCGGCCAGCCCGCTCGCCACCGGCCAGCCGCCTGTCATCCCGTTCATTCCGCAGCCCGGCCACCGCGTCAAGCCGCCCGCACCCGCGTCCGCCCTGGCCCACCATGCCCTGCGCACCGGCCCGTTCTGGCGCGTGATCCCCGCCTGGCACGACATCGACGAAGACACGTTCCTCGATTTTCGCTGGCAGGGCCGCAATTCCATCACCAACCCCGACAAGCTGCTCGCTGCGCTCGAAGGGCTGACTTCGCCCGCCTTCATCGCCGATGCCCGTGCCGGCTTCCAGCACTCGCCGATGAGCGTGCGCGTCACGCCCTACCTGCTCAGCCTGGTCGACTGGTCGAACCCCTACACCGACCCGCTGCGGCGCCAGTTCGTGCCGCTGGGCTCCGAATTGCGGCCCGACCACCCGGAACTGACGCTCGACAGCCTGCACGAACAGGACGACATGCCGGTGCCGGGCCTGACCCACCGCTACCCGGACAAGGCGCTTTTCCTCGCGCTCGACACGTGCCCGGTCTACTGCCGCTTTTGCACGCGATCGTACGCGGTCGGGCTCGATACGGAGCTGGTGGACAAGGTCCACATGAACGCCGACACCGCGCGCTGGGAGCAGGTTTTTGCCTACATTGCGACGCGGCCCGAGTTGGAGGACATCGTGCTGTCGGGCGGCGATGTCTACAACCTGCCGGCGCGCCACATCCGCCACATCGGCGAGCGCCTGCTCGGCCTGCCCAACATCCGCCGCATCCGCTATGCGACGAAGGGGCCCGCGGTGCTGCCGCAAAAGCTGCTCACCGACACGGACTGGACTCAGGCGTTGGTCGATGTCGTCGAACTCGGCCGCCGCTTGCACAAGGACGTGGTGCTGCACACGCACTTCAACCATCCCAATGAAATCACGTGGATTACCAAGGCTGCGCTGGATCGGCTGGTCGAGCGCGGCGTCCACGTGCGCAACCAGAGCGTGCTGCAGCGCGGGGTCAACGACACCGTCGACACGATGCGCGCGCTCGGGCGGCGGCTCGGGCTCATCAACGTGCACCCGTATTACGTGTACCTGCACGACCTGGTCAAAGGGGTCGAAGACCTGCGCACGCCGCTGCACGTCGCGGTCGACATCGAGAAGGCGCTGCGGGGCGCGACGGCGGGCTTCAACACGCCCGTGTTCGTGGCCGACCTGCCCGGCGGTGGTGGCAAACGCGACGTGCACAGCTACGATTTCTACGACCGCTCGACGGGCATCGCGGTGTACAGCAGCCCGAACGTCGAGCCCGGCAAGCAGTACTTCTGCTATGACCCGATCGCGTCGCTGCCGGTGGAGTCGCAAGCGCGCTGGGGAGTCGCGGCGGAGCGGGTGCGGATGCGGGAGGAGGCGGCGGGGCGGGCGCGGGCCCAAGTCGATCGGTAGGCGAAGGTGGGCGATGGTCGGCTGGACTTGCTCCGCCCCCGGTTCCCCCGCCATGAACTGCCCCGCATCCCTTCCAGCGCCTGAGCGCCGACCCCGAGGCGGATGGCAGACGAACGGGCCGCAGCCGCGTCGCTTCGAAGGCATCGACATCCTGCCGTGGGCGCTGTTCCTTGACGAACTGTGGGCGGGCGGGTTCTAGAAACAATACCCCATCGCGCACGTGCCGCCGACCGTGCTCGAGTCGGCGTCGAGCGCGCACACGCACACGTCGGTGCCGCCGCTGCACTTGCCCGCCTGGCAGATTTCGCCCTGGGTGCAGCCGTCGCCATCGTCGCATGCCCCCGGGACCGTCGCAGTGGCGCCGAGCCCGCTGGCGCAGGACACGACCGTCGCCGGGTTGACCTGGCACGCCCTCCAATTGCTACACGGCGTGCGCCGGGGTCGACATCGCGCGGGGCCGGTGCCGACGGCGGTTGCGTTCGGCGCCAAAGGTTTACAGCCCCGTGCACCTTGGGCAAGATGCGCGTGTCGCTCCCGCACTGTGGGTGCCGACGAATGCTGCGCATCACGGCCGCCGTGGCGTGCGGGCTGGTGAGGACGAAGATGGCTTTCCGATTGCCGAGTCGGCGCGCGCGCACCCTGCATGTGGCACTCGTCGCCGTGTGTACCGTGGCGAGTTCCAGCGTCGTGGGCGGGTGGGCAGGTGGCAGCACCGCGGTGGCGCGCCCGCTGGACATCCACCTCGAAAAGCTCGCCGACGCCCGCGTCAACCCGACGGAGAAGCTGGAGTGTCAGACCTGCCAGAGCCTGCTGCGCGAAGTTGGCCTCGCGATGGGCAGCCGCATGGTCGGGCCGGCGGCGTCGCTCGGGCCGTTGGGCGTTGAGGCCGCGTACGAGGTGAGCTTTGCCCAGGTCAACTCGAAAGCGTCGTACTGGCAGCGCGCGGTCGAGAAGCCGCAGGCCTCGCTGACGACCGGGCAGGTGCGCGTGCGCAAAGGGCTGCCGTACAGCATGCAGTTCGGCACGGTGCTCAGCTACCTCAGCGACTCGAACCTGTGGGGCATCGGCGCGGAGATGAACCTGTCGCTGGTCGATGGGTTCCGCAAGATTCCCGACCTGTCGGTGCGACTCAATGGCACGACGGTGCTGGGCAATTCGGACATGAGCATGGTGGTGTTCGGTGGCGACGGGGTCCTGTCGAAAAGCTTTGGCATCGCGGGCCTGCTGTCGCTGCAGCCGTGGGCGGGGTACTCGTTCGCGACGACGTATGTGAAGTCAAACCAGATTCCCGTGTTCCCCGACGCATTCGCCACGCGGCCGGAGCTGCTGTTGATGAAACAGTTCTTCGACTACAGCCACCGCGCCGCGTTCGGGCTGCGGATGATCGTGACGCGCGTGCAGCTAGGCGCTGAGTTCCTGCGGTCCTTCACGGAGGACCTCAACGTGACGACGCTCAAGGTCGGCGTGGTGTTCTGAGCGCGCCGCTGCCTGAGCACCCTCCTGGCGGGCCCGCTGTGGAGAACGTGATCTCGGCCACGGCCGCGGCGGTCCTGCGCGGCGAAGTGCGCGCCACGGCCCGCCTGATGCGCGCCCTCGACGACCGCCTGCCCGGCTCCACTGACGTGCTGCGCGCGCTCTACCCCCACACCGGCCGCGCCCGCGTGATCGGCCTGACGGGCAACCCGGGCTCGGGCAAGTCGACGCTGGCCGCCCGCCTGGTCGGGCATTGGCGGGCGGCGGGCCTCAAGGTCGGCGTGCTGGCGGTGGACCCATCGAGCCCGTACAGCGGCGGGGCCATTCTGGGCGACCGCATCCGCATGATGGAGCACGCAGCCGACCCGGGCGTGTTCATCCGGTCGCTGGCGACCCGTGGCGCGCTTGGCGGCCTGTCGCGCTCGACGGGCGACCTCGTGCACGTACTCGACGCGATGGGTTGCGATGTGGTGCTGATCGAGACGGTCGGCGTCGGGCAGGACGAAATCGACATCATGCGCACGGCCGACACGGTCGCCGTCGTCGTCGTGCCGGGGCTCGGGGACGAGGTGCAGGCGATCAAGGCGGGCATCCTCGAAATCGCCGACGTGTTCGTGGTCAACAAGGCCGACGTCGATGGTGCCGACCGCACCGTGGCCGACCTGCGGACGCTGCAGATGCTCCAGTCGGTCACGCCGCCGTGGCAGCCGCCGATCGTATCGACGGTGGCCGCGCGCGGCGAAGGCGTGGCCAGCCTGGCCGCTGAGCTGGACCGGCACGGCGCGTGGTTGCGCAAGACCGGGGCGGCCAGCGGGCGCCTGCGCGAGCGCGCCGCGTTCGTGATCAGCAGCCTCGTGCGCGACGCTTGCGGGCGCGCTGTCGATCGGTGGCTCGCCGGGCCTGGGGCCGCGCTGGTCGATGAAGTTGCACAGCGCCACACCGACCCGTTCGCTGCCGCGCACCTTGCCCTGCAGGCGACAGTGCTGCAGCGCGCACCCGTCCTGTAGCGGTCGGGGACCATGAACGAGCCCGGGTTGCCCGCGACATCGAACGTGCCAGCCGCACGCGCCGCGACCGCCCTGCAGGTGGTGCTTCTCTGCAGCGTGGTCGCCGCGGTGGTGGCCGTGTTCCTGCCCCTGCGCGGCGGGGTAGACCCTGTCGCACCGTGGGCCGGGTTCGGGCCCGCCACTGTGCCGGTCGCATGGCCGGGGTTCCTGCAGGCAGCCGTCGTCGCGGTCGGCGCGCTGGCGCTGGCTGCAGTCGGGGCCATTCGCGCGCTGCGGAGCTCTGCCGTCCCT
>SHZF01000042.1 GCA_009692425.1 Myxococcales bacterium
TGTAGCGCGCAGGGTGGCTGCAACGGCCAGTCTGGGTGGCGCGTGGCGACGGGCCGCCGGGTGTCGCCCGGGTGCCCAGTCCGTCAACCGAGTTGCTTCGCCTCGCCGGAAGGACGCCGCCGCAGCCACACGGCGAGGCCCGCGAGAGCCACGCACGCAAGCCCGGTCAGTCCGCTCCTCCCGGGCGTGGCGCGGCAACTCGATGACTGCACGGGAGGCGGCGGCACCACTTGGGCGACGGGCGGAGGCGTCGAACCTGCATCCACCGCAACGCTGACCTGTACATCGGCCGGCGGCGGCGCGGTGTCGGCCAGCACGCAAGCGCCCACGCCGCCCGCGCCCTCTTTGCAGACGAGGCCGGGGCCGCAGGCTGCGGGGGCGGCCGGCGCGCACGGCGTTTGGCAGCGCGGCGCGGTGGGGGAGTCCGCGGTGGCCGCGCAGAACAGCGACTCACACTCCGCAGCGCTGGCGCACGCGCCGTCGTTGGGCGTGTTGCCGCTTGCCGTGCAGACGCCTGCCGCCTTGTCAGCCGCCAGGCGCAAGCAGCCCTGCCCCGCAGCGCAGGCCGCAGACGCTGCCGCTGCTCCCGCCGCCGTGGCGCCAACGGAGCACCCTGGTTTGCAGGTGCCGCCGTGGCAGACCGCACACGTCCCACCCTGGCACGGGCCAGGCGCGCACTCGCCGGAGTCCGCACACGCAGCGCCCGCCGGCAGGCACGCGACCGACTTGCCCGCGATGCACAGGTCGCCGTTCGAGGTCTTCTGGCACGCCATCCCGCACGGGCAGCTCGTGGCCTGGTCCAGCACGCACGGCTTCGAGCAGAAGCTCTTGCCGTTTGCCGCGATGCACAGCCCGCTGTCGCAATGCTTCGACTCGATGCAGTCGCCGCCGACGGTCGAAATGTCGCTGCCGGGCAGGCACCCCTGTTTGCCGTCGGGCTGCGTCGTGCAGGCCTGGCCATCGGGGCACGTGCCCTTGCCGGTGCACGCAAGCCGGCAACTGCCCGCCGTCGCGTCCGCCTTGACCTTCATGCACACTTCGGACGCGCACTCCTCATGCGCCTGGCACTCGGCGCCGATGGGCTGCTTTGTCGGCGCGGTCGTTTTCGACGACTGCACGCAGGCACCGACCGAACTGCCCGGCAGGGGCTCGCAAGCCTCCTCTGGCGTGCACTCCGTGGGCGCGGCGACCGTGCACTTGACCCGGCAGATGTCTTGCACGCACATCAACGTCTGGCACTCGGTCGAGTGCTTGCATGCCTCGCCGATCTTCTTCGTCGCCTGGGGCTGGTTCTGGTCCGGCAGGCACGCGCCCTTGCCGCCGCCGTTGACGAACTCGAAGCACTTGAACTTCGCCGGGCAGTCCGCCTTGCTGACGGTGCAGTATTGCGCACAGTACGACAGCGCGCCCACCGGCTGGCAGTACAGGCCCGGCTTGCAGTCGGGTGCGGAGCCGCACGTGCCGCCCAACTCGACCGCGCCGCCGATCACCGCGCCCCATACGCAACCGCCCGATTTGCAGACCAGCTTCGCGGTGTAGAATTCCTTGCCCGACTTGTCCTTGTCGTGCACGTGCGGGCAGTCGCTGTCGTTGCTGCAGGTGTAGGTGCCCGACTTCGGGTGCAGGAAGCAGGGCGCCTTCTTGTCGTCGGTGTTGAGTTGCGCCGACTTGCCAAATGCGAACACGTTGGGCGCCATCGTCGGCGGGTCCGCCTCGGAATAGCCGCCGAGCACATGGTTGACGCCGAAAAAATGCCCCTCCTCGTGGACCGCCACCGACAGCACGTGCTGCATCGAGGCACCGGCGGTCATCGCGTCGAGCGTCCACTTGTGGTGGTAGCCGTTGAACGCGATGTCGGCCTCGTAGATGTAGCCGTTGTAGGGCACCGGACTGGTGACGCCGAGCACGAACTTGCCGAACGTCCAGTCCGCGGTCTCGACCCACACGAGTTGGTTGCGGCCGTCGGGGTTGTAGCCGAGCGGCATCACCTTGAGCGACATCGCGCTCGGGCAGTCCAGGTCGGAGTTGCAGGTCTTCGCAGCGCCGTTCACTTTGTCGTTCAGGCACTTCTTCAGCGCGACGTTGCAGTCGTAGGCCAGCGCGAACTGGATACCGGAGCAAGGCACATCGGCCCACTGCGCGAAGCCCTGCTTGAGCTGTTCGTGCACCGGCGCCACCGGCAAGTCGTCGGAGCCCTTCGGGTGCATGTAGTAGGTTACCTTGTTCGACGCCCAGCGCAGAAAGACCTTGCTGTTCGACGAGATGGTGCCGAGCGAAAATGCCGCGGCCGACGCCGGCGCCAACAAGGCCAGCGCGGCGATGGTCAACGGCAGGAGCGAACGGAGCGGGGTCCGCATGGACGGGCCTCGGGGCGGCAGAAGGGCGGGGGTCCAAGCGCGCTGCGACGCCGGAACATGCTTACAGAACTTCTATTTCTGGCCAGCGGCGCGAGTGCCAGGCGGCCTTGTGAGAGGGGCCTGTCCGGTGACGCCGGCCGGCGCGACGCGAGTTCCCGGTGGCGCGGACGTTCCGGCGAGCGCGGGCGTGCCGGTGGGGTTGGGGGCGAGCGTGCGTACGCCTTTGGCCGCGTCGGCGACATAGCCCAGGACTTCACTGCGGAAGTCTTCGAGGAACTTCGACACCGCCACCGGCGTCGGCGCCTCGCGCAGGCGGCCTGTCGCTGCGTCACGCTGCAGGCCGGCCACGTCGTGAATCTCGCGCGTGACGACGCGGCGCCCGAGCTTGTCTTTGGCGACGCCGAACTTGCCCTGGGGACCGCCGGAGACGACCCAACTCTCCGACGTCTTCTCGAGCACGACTACGACCTCTTCGCCGACGGCGAACCCGGGCATGCCGGGGACAGCGACGGTCATGCCGTCCGCAGCCGTGCCGCCGACGTGGCGCCACGCGAACGCGGTGCTCTTGAGGCGGGTGTCGCCTTTCCACACGTCGGCGACGCGCAAGGTGAACTCGGTCCAGATGCCGCGCCCTTCCTTGCGCCGGTCGACGGGTGTCACCTTCTCGATGCCGCCATGCAGCACGAGCGCCGATTCGGTCACAAGCGTCTTCAGGTCGACGATCAGCACCGTCATCGCCGCAGCCGGCCGGACGTGGGCGGTGGCCAGCCCGAGCGCGACGGCGCCCGCCAGCAGCCAGGGCCGCACGCAGGCCAGCGAATCCAGCCGCGCGCACGTCGGGGAATCCAGCCGTCGCAAGGACTGCGCGTCCACCCCAGCACTCAGTTCGTTCTTGGCGTTCATGTCGCTCCGGGCAGCCCACGCGGGCGGCGCGGGCAGTGGCAAGAAGGTACAGGCCTGCTGCGGCACGTTCAAGCGCAAACGGCGCTCCCGCACACACCTTCAACGCTGCGGGCGCTGCGAGCCTTCAGCGCGGCCCAACCCGCATCGAGACGGCTACCTCGGCGTGCCCGCGCGCCGCTCGCGCCGCCATTTATGCGCGAGTTCTCGCTGGACCTGCAGGCGTTTCATCGCCTCGTCGAGCACCCGCTTCGAGCGCTCCATCTCAGAACCGTCGAGGTCGCGCGCCACGGCCTGAGCCGCCGCTTCGACGGCCTTGTCGTACTCGCCGCGCCGCAGCCAGCAGTCGGCGAGGTTCAGGTAGCCACGGTAGTACTCCGGGTTGGCGTGCACCGCTTTTTCATACGCCTCGCGCGCCCGTTCGTGCTCGCCGGTGTGCCAGAACAGGTCGCCGAGGTTGTTCCACGTCCTCGTGTTGTACCAGGGGTTGATGCGCAGCGCCTCCGTCAAAAGCATGTGCGCCAGATCGGGCGACCGCGTCTTGCGCAGCGCCACCTCGCCCGCCTCGCCGAGCAAGGCCCAGTTGTCACGCGCGATGAGCAGCGCCTTGCGGTAGGCATCCATCGCTTCGCCGGCGCGCTGGACCTCCTGGCGCGCGAACTGGACCGCGGCCTCCAGGTCGTCGAAGGCCCTCGGGTGGTACGCCTGCTCGAACGCCGCGCGCGAGGTCGGCAAGGGCGCGGCGCTGACGAAGCGGTTCTTGATCGACGCTTCGCCCTCGCCCGGCGGCGCAGTCACCGCAGCCAGGCCCGGCCCGCCGTCGCGCGACCGCTGCATGTGGCCGTCGATTGCGAAGTGGTTGATGCCGACCGCCGTCGTCGAGCCGTAGTGCTGGTAGAGGTGGTTGCCGTTGGCGCGCCCCGCCGTCGCCGGTCCGTAGTCACGGTACAGGATGAAGCCGTCCTTGCGCAGCACCCCCAGCGTCATTTCGAGGCTGTGGACTGCGCCGGCCGAGTGGAGCACCCAGGTTTCTTCCGTCCTGACGCCGTTGGCATCGGTCGACACGCCGTTCGCGATGTTGCGCTGCTCTTCGGGCAGCAGCGCCACACCTTGCTGGATGTCTTCGGCAATCTGCGCGATCGCGTCACCACCATCGATGTTCGCGAGTTCTACGGGAGCCAGCGCGAGGTCCAGGTCGATCAGGGCATAGAGCGGCGCGAGCGGCAGTTTGTCCGATGCAGAGTCGCTGCGTGCCAAGGCCTGCAGGTGGGACACGGTAAGGGCCGTGAATTTCGAGAGCTCGTCGTGGTGGCGCAGCACCGTGCGCGCCATGATGACCGACCACTGGTCACGCAAGCCGCCGTCGCCGAACGTTCGCACCCGGCGGAAGATGTTCGCCGGCAGCACGCACAGCAGGTACGTATGGAAGACGCCGCGCAAGCGCCCGGTCAGGTCGACATGGCTGCCGTCGTCGAGGCGCTGCACCGTCGCGGGCGCCAGCGCATTGCACACCCCGAGCGCGACGTGGCCGGCGTGGCGGTCGAACACACCGTGGTCGCGCGCGTCCTGCACGATGCGTGGGGTGCCGTCGGTGGCCCAGAAGGTGAGGCGGTCGTACCAGTCCTTGCCGCCCTCGGCGCACAGCAGCTTGAACCGATCGAGCAACTGCACGGCGTGCACGCCCATGCCAATCGCGAGTTCCATGCACTGGATGTCGGGCTCGAGCCCGCCAGCGGCCTCAAGTTCGCCGCAGTGGGCAAACAGCACCTCAGCGGCGCGGTACGCCGACAGGCCGCCCTGATTGATGAGGTTGGGCACCTCTTGGGTCGTGAACGCTTGGACGCCGCGGTGCTGAAAGGCGATCTGGCCGATCTGCCAGTCGAGGCACGAGGTGAGCGGGGTCCAGTCCTGCAGTACGGGCGGCTCGGGCGGCTCGGGCGGCTCGGGCGGAGTCAAACCGGAGGTGTCGGCGGCCATGTCGTCACTTGGTCGGGCCACGCCGGGCCACGGAGGGCGGGTTTCTAGCAGATGCGGGGTGGGAACCCAACAGGCACAGTGTGGCGGCAACGGTTGGGCTGGGCGCGTGCTGTAGGCAGCGCAAGCGGCTCCCGCTGACGCCGCCGCGTTCAATCCCGCACCGTCGCCCCCACCAGCCCGACCGCGTCCGCCGGCCAGTGCCGTGCGTCCCGTCCCGCGCTCACCGCCTCGACCGCCCGGCGTGCTGTCGCCATCGCATGGTCCAGGTTGCAGTGCAGCCACAGCCCCTGGCGGCCGACCGGCCACGTTCGCCCATCGGCCGTCACCGTGGTCAGCGCTGCCCTCCACGTCGCGTGCCAGCCGCGCCGCTGCAGCGGGTACACTGCCGACTCGAAGTGTTGCGTGTGCTCGAGGATTGTTGCGGGTCGCGCCAGCACGCCGGCTTCAACCAACTGGTCCATCAACGCCGGCAGGTGCGCGCCAAAATCGACCCCGCGGCCCCAGCGGCCCTCGGGAATTTCGAGGCACAGCGCCGTCTCGCCCGCCCGACCCTGCTGCGGCGAGTAGTTGCCAACCACCCCGACGCGGCCAAACCAGAAGCGGCGCTCGGGCACGTAGAAAGTTTCGGTTTCGCCACACGGAGAGCCGGCGAGCGCGAGGAACACGAGATACACGCCACGGTGCCCGAGCCCCGGCTCCGGAAGTCCGGCTGGCGTTGCTGCGAGCACGCCGAGGGGGCCCGTATGAAGGATGGCGTCGGCATCGACGTCGCGCCCCGCGGGCCGTCCCCACTCCAGGCCGACTCGCGCTGCGTGCACGCGGGCCACCAGCGCAGCGAGCAAGCCCGCCATGCCGCGGCGCGGGTACAGGTACGTCGCCGCCCGCGACGGGACAAGGGCGCACGCCAATTGGCACAGCGGTTGCCGCGACGACACCCGCGCCTTGGCGACCGACTGGCTGAGGTCGGCCGGGTCGATACCCCACACCTTTTCGGCGTAGGGCCGGTAGAAAGCTTCGTACGCCGCCCTGCCGACGCGGGCGGTGACGAATGCGGCGAACCCGACGTCGGGTGCGAATGCGGCGGAGCCTGGCGTGAGTCGGCGGTCCCGTTCCCACGCCGCCCACGCGCACGGACGACGCAGCAGCGAGCCCGCAAACGAGAATGCGCGCCGCGGCCCCAGCCCGGTCAGGAGCGACGGCAGCGACAGCGGGTACGGCAGCAGGCGGCCGCCCAGCACGATGCGGCCGTGGCGGGGACGCTCGACGAGTTCCGCTGCGGCGGCCAATTCGGCCAGCACGGGCTCACCCAGCGCGGCGGGGTGAATGCGGTGCGAGCCGAGGTCGCAGTCGACGCCGCGAAACCGCACCGGACGCAACAGGCCGCCGATTCCGTCCGTGGCTTCCTGCAACTGGACTTCGAAACCCTGGCGGCGCAACAGCAGGGCCGCCGTCAGCCCCGCCACGCCGGCCCCGGCGACCAGCGCCCGGCGCCGCCTCACGTTCGACTCATGGCGGGCTCACGGCTCGCTGGTCCGCGCGGGCCGACCGAACCACATGGCGCCGAGGCTCCACCCCACCATCGCCGTCCACGTCAGGCCCATCGCGGCACCCGACACCGGCATGAGCCACTGCCAGCCGCCCGTGCGCCAGATGATGACCGGCGCCAGCACGTGGGCGAGCGCGGCCAGCCCACCGCCCAGGATCGTGGTGCCGGCCAGCGCGGGATGCAGCCGCGTCAGCATGAACAGGTGCGCGAGGATCAGATAAACGACGCTGATGCTGAACACGTGCTGGTGGAACACGTCGAGCACCCACGGCCCCTTTGTGTCTTCTGCCAGTGCCGGTGTGACTTCCGCCAGTGCCGGTGCCGCGGCGGGTTCGTCGCCCAGAACCAGCACGGGTCCAGACGCCGCAGCGGCGGACCCCGGCGCGGGCCCAGCCGAGCCTGCGGGTGCAAGCGCCGATGCCGACGGGCTCGCACGGTTCACGTAGCGCTCCGTCACGCTTGGGCGGCCAGCCGGACCATCGAGATTGGGACCGATGCGAGCCGCGTAGATCGCCCATGAGGTCCACAGCCCGATGGCGACGAACGCGAGGAACATGGTGTAGACGAGCTTGGCAGGCACCGCGAGCAAGCCGAGGTGAAAGCCGCGCTGGATGAACAGCTTCACGGCGCGGGCGTCACGGGGTTGCGGTCGAGGGCCGCCCCGTGTCGGCGGCGGCGACCTTGCGCGCCACGCCCAGTGAACGCGCAACCCCGGGCTTCAACACGAGTTCATCGACAAGGTGCAGGGCACGCCGGGCCCCCGTCGCAAGCGCCCGCGACGAGATGGTGGCGCCCGCCACGGCGACGATGTCTTCGCCGTGCCGCACCGGGTCCGCCGTCGTCTTGCCCACGAACTGGCGCCGAAAGCGGGCCTCCCGCACAGCATCGCCGTAGGCCTCGCGGTACACCATGACTTCGACCCGGCGCAGCGCGCCATCGGGACCCACCAACGCCGCGAACGTGATCGGCTCGTGCTGCCCGCGCTCGTCGTCGATAACGGCGACGCCATCGACCTGATCGTGGGTCACGCCGAAGTACACGGTGACGGAGTCGCCGGGCGCCCGGCCAGTCCGTTTCAACAGAGCGGCGGCCTGCTCCGGCGTCGGCTGCAGGTGCTTGTAGGTGACCCGTTGGCTCGTCGCGAAGAACGACTTGAGGACCGAAGGCTTGTCCCAGAACACGTCGGCATTGGCGACGACGGGCACGAGGAACGCGCCTGCGGCGAGGGCCACGCACGCAACCCGGCGCAGGGCTATTGTCGCCACCGGGCGCAGGGCTATTGTCGCCACCGGGCGCAGGGCCACGCCACGGAACGGCAGTTCAGCAGCGGCGGCGGGCGTGGCAGGCGCGGTGGATGCAGCAGACATGGCGGGCGGCGCGAACCTCAGCGACGCGATCGGGGCGTCCCTAGGGGAGTATTGATAGCGACTTTCACTTTCATGTTCAAGTCCCCTGCGCAAGTCTTCGTCACGAGAACGTCAGGCATTGCCGTAGTCGATTGTTTTTATGCCAGAACAGTGCTATGCTGTGCGAGGAGTCCGCGATGCCCCGCACCCTGACCGACACCGACCTCACGACCGCGCTGGCGGCCCGCTACGACCATGCGTCGGCCCGCATCGTGCTCGCCGAGGCCGTTGCCGCTTGCGAATTGCCCGCCGCCGCCGCGCGCTCGCCTGCTGACGTCAGCCGGCTGGCGTGGTGGTTGCAGCAACAAGGCGATCGCGCCCAGCCCGCAGCGTCGGCCCTGCTCGAAGTCGCCGCAAGCGCAGCGGGAGAAGAACCGAGCGCGTTCAGCGACGGCGAAGACGGCGAGGCCGACGACCCCGACTGCCAGCGCCTGGAACCGGCCGAGGCTGCGGCGTTTTTCCGCTCCGTGGCCGAGGCGGCAGTGGCCACGGCGTTGCGCGAGCCCGGGCGGGTCCGGCCCCGCCAGTCTGCTAGCTTTGTGAAGTGCATCATCGCCGACTGAATAGTAAGAGGATTTTGAGCCTGAACGCCGCCGCCGCACACGTCGGGCGTGCACGCCTGCCCATCGGCGTCACGGCGCTCCGATCGAGGTGGGCCAACGGGAAACCTTTGCGTGACACGCCGCTACGGGCTGCCGTCGCTCCACGTCACGCGCACGCCAAAATGGTCGCTCACATACGACTGCGTGGGCCCGCTCGGCAGGTCGATCTGCACCCTGGCGTCGTAGGCGCGCGCGCCCGCTGAACCGCCCACGCCGCCGCTCCAGCCCAGCAGCAGCGCGTGGTCGATGATGCGGCTCGTCGTCTTGCCGGCCAGTTCGTTGCCGTCGCACCACGTACACGTCGGCGAGGCCTGCTCCAGCCAGCGCGAACGAAACCCGGCCGTCGTGAACTTCATGAAATTATCCGGAAACTCGCCATCGATGCCCGCGCCCTTTAGCTCCGGCCCGCAGTTGAGGTCGCCGAGCAGGAGCGCGCGCTGGCCCGCCGACTTCTGCTTGACGAACGCGATCGTGGCGTCGATCTCGGCCGCCTGCTCTTCCTTCCAGCCGCCGGCCTTGCCGTTGTACTTCACCGACCCGAGGCCGGCCTGGAGGTGAGTACAGAACACGTGGGCGGCGCCGCTGCCGACCTTGGTCTTGGCGTACAACACCACGCGCTGCAACAGGAAGCTGTCGAACTTGAGCACGTCCTTCTCAGCCAGCGCGCTGCGGCTCAGCAACAGCACACCGTTGCGGCCGCCGAACGACAGCGAGCCCGAGCCCTCTGCACAGGCTTGGAAGATGGCGCCGATGTTGTTCAGCGAGATGTTCGCGCCGAGGCAGTCCTGGCACTTTGCCGCCGTCGCGAGGTACTGCGCGCCACAATTCGTCAGCGCACAGTCGGCAAGGCTGCCCGCACCCTGGCAGTTCTTTTCGGCGCAGGCCTTGAGCGGGGCGACCTCAGTCACATTGCAGGCCGGTGGGCCGCCCACGGTGGAGTCCACGGTCTTGACGAAGTGCGCGTGGGGATACTTGGGCTTGGCGGCCTCGACCACCCGCGTCACGTCGTCGTCGAGCCAGACCTCCTGCAGGCAGAGGACCTCGCTGTCGGCCTGCTTGATCGCGTCGAGCACGGGCTTGCGGCGCTGCGCGGTCCACGGCACGAAGTTGTCGGCGAGGCCGGCATTCCACGTGATGGCGCTGGCCGTCACCGCGCTGGCCGCAGGGTCGGAAGTGCACGCTGTTGCGCCCACCAAGGTCGCAACGGCAGCCATGGACCAGGACGTCGTACGCATCAAGACCTCCGAACCTGTCGGCGCGATGTCGGGCGCGACAACTTGCGTTGCGGTTGGACGAAACGCTCTACCGCGCCCCAGAGCCTTGCCCAGGGCCATGCCCGTGGCCGTGCGCAGCGTGAGCCGCCTCGACCACCTTGTCGGCCAGGCGCCCGGTCAGTTCCTGCAAGTGGTCGAAATCCCAGGTGAACGTGCCGATACCGGCAGTAATCGAGCGAAGTTCTACAATGAAGTCATGTAGTTCTGACTGTGGCAGCCACGCCGTCACCGTGTCCCACCCCGGCCATGCGTCGCGCGGCTCCATGCCCACGATCTGGCCGCGCCGCCCCGACACGAGCCGCTGGATGCCCGACAGCGCCTCCGACGGCGTCTGCACCATCAGCTTGCCGACCGGTTCGAGCAGGATCGGCTGGCACTTCGGCATCGCCTCGGCCATGGCGCCCCGCCCTGCGATCTTGAACGCCATGTCGGAACTGTCGACGGCGTGATACTGCCCGTCGAGCAGCGTCACCTCGACATCGACGACGGGGAAGCCGAGCGGCCCCTTGCCGAACGACTCCATCACGCCTTCACCGACCGACGGGATGTAGTTGCGCGGCACCGAGCCGCCGAAGACCTTCTCGACGAAGTGGACGCCGCCCCCGCGCGGCAACGGCTTGACGTCGATCTCGATCTCGCCGAACTGGCCGGCACCGCCTGTCTGCTTCTTGTGGCGGTAGCGCTGGCGAATCGACCCCTTGAGCGTCTCGCGATACGGCACCGGCGGCACGTGCGACACGATCTGCAGACCGTAGCGGTTGCGCAACCGGTCGAGCGCGACCTTGAGGTGGATTTCGCCCTGCCCTTCGAGCAGCAATTCGTGCGACTCGTGGTCAACGTGGCTCCGCAGCGAGTGGTCCTCTTCGCACAGCCGCGCGATGGCAGGCGCGAGTTTGACGTCGTCGGTGCGCTTCTCGGCCGCGAGCGTCAACGCATACACGGGCCGCGGGGGCTGCGGCCAGGGCCGGCCGATGCCGGTGAGCGGTCCACCGCCGGCCAACAACTGGCCCGTCGCGATGCCTTCGAGGCGCTGCAGGCCGACGACTTCGCCCGGGCTCACGTTGGGCACCCGCGTCGTCTGGGCCCCGAGCACGCGCACGATGCCGGGCAGGCGCTGGCCGCCCAACGCGCCGCCTTCCGCCAAGGTACCGGTCCACAGCCGAACCAGGGAGAGCCGGCCGATGTGCTGCTGGTTCCACGTCTTGACGACCGTCGCCAGCGGCCCGCTGCCGTCGGCAATGCCCAGCCGCTGCGCCGTCTCCGCCACTTCAGGGGCCTCGTGGCGCAGCGCCTTCCACAGCCGCCGCACGCCCCACTCGACCTCGGCCGAGCCAAAGAACACGGGGACCACGAGGTCCTGGTGCACGTCCTTGGTGAGCGTCTTGTACACGTCGGCCGGCGGCGGCACGTTGCCCTCGAGCAGCGCCTCAAGCAGCGTGTCGTCGAAGTCGGCGAGATGCTCCAAGAAGTCGTTGCGCTCAGTCTGCTCCTCGGGCAGCACGCCCTCGGGCAGGCGTGTCATCTCCGACGGCTGGCCCGGCCGCACCTTCCACGCGCGCTCGCTGACGAGATCGACGTAGCCGCTGATCTTGTCGCCCTCGCGGATCGGAATCTCACGAAGCAACAGCGGCCGCTGGCTGACGGACTGCAGGGCGTGCAGCACGTCCTTGATCGACTGGCTGGCGACGTCCATCCGGTTGACGAAGATGTAGTGCGGCACCTTCAACTCGTCGAGCAACCGGAGCAGGGGCCCGACCAGCGGCGCCTTCTCCGCGAGCGGGTCGACGACGACGACGGCCGCATCGACCACTTGCAGCGCGTGCACGGCGTCCTGACCGAATTCGATGGACCCCGGACAGTCGAGCACCGTCCACGTGTCGCCCAGGTAGGTGCAAGTCGCGGCGTTCATCTCGACGCCCATCTGGCGCGCGCGGGCCTCGGGCGACGCGTCGCCGACCGTGGTGCCGGCCTTGATCGTGCCCTTGCGCTTGAGCGCGCCGGCAGCGGACAGCAAGGCTTCGAGCAGCGTGGTCTTGCCGGTCTGGTATGGGCCGACCAGGGCCACGCAACGGGGCGAACTCGCTTCGGTCATCGGAGCCTCCGAGCCATCCGCGGTAGCGCTGCGCCGGGTTCGAAGATCGGGGCCCCGGCGCACCTGGCGGACTGGCCGATCGAGCGCGACTCTACGCCCGTCGGCAGTGCGCCGAAAGGGGCCGTGTGTCTGGGCGCGTCACTGCATTGGCGTCGCCGGCGGGTGCGAGGAACTGCGGACGGTGGCGTGCCTGCTCCTCGATCACGGCTTGCGCAACCGGTACGCGACCTTGCTGCCGTCGGCCCGCACCTCGACGACCACGTCGGGGCCGGCGTCGTCGTAGGTGACTTCGTTCGTGGCGATGGCCTGCGCGCGGCTCGCTTCCAGGGGCAGGCCGGCGGGGCCTTCGAACGGCGCCACGACCTGAAACCGCACTTGGCCGCGCGGCCCGACCCGGAACGCCACGCCCCCACGAACCTGCACCTGCTCCGTGCCTCCCAGATTCGGACCGAACTCGCTCCACTTCACCGCGCCGTCTGCGGCGGTTTCGAAGCGGAACCCTTCGGCGGCGGCGTACAGCACGGCGGCCTTCATACAGTCTGCGTACGGGTCCGCACCGACCGTCGCACTGCCACTGTTGCGGCATTGGCTGGCGGCCGCTGCGTGGGCCTGGGGCGATCGGGCGAGATCGACTACCCAGGCCGTCCCGGGCACCGTCAGCCGATCGCGCAGGGAGGGCGCGGCGCGCTCGGCGGCGGCCCCAGCGGGCGACGGGTCGCTTGGCGCTTCGGCCGCAACGCCGAACTGGTTGATCACGGTCGTGGGCCGGTCCAATTCTGGCGGCGCGCTCGGCCCGGGTCGACTGCAACCGACGCTGCCGGCCAGCGTCAGCGCGGCGACGAAGCTCAGCCTCAGGACGCGTGGCACCTTGTCCATCGGTCTCTCCTCCGCCCCCCCTGTACGCGTCAGCGCGGAGCAGGCACGACGTGCTTTGCCTTGACCGTCATCGTGACCTGCGCCGTGCCGCCCTGGCTGTGCACCGCGATCAGGTCGGGTCGAAGAATCTTTAGCTCGTACGGCAACTTCATCTGAAAAGTTTGCTCGTTGCCGGCCACGACGAGCCGGTCCAGTTCCCACACGGCAAGCTTGCCGTCGCGTGCCTTGCCCGGCAATGGCCAGTCGTTCAATTCGACGCCGCCGTAGCCAGCGACGGGCACCGCGATAAACTCGGGCACGCCCCAGAAGCGCAGAAAGTCCGCGCGCACATGTTCCGTCCAGCGCACCTGCTGCCACCCCGTGACCTTGGGCGCTTCGCGCAACGGCTGATCCAGGCGGGCCGGCACCAGATACCAGCGCCGAGGCGCCTCGTGGTTGCGGATCACGAGCTTGACGAGGCGCCCGCCCGCGTTGCCTCCGGTCGTCGTCACTTCGAGCGTGGGCACGCGGCGCGTCCGCGCATCCTGCGCCTCGGATTGCTGCAGGATCAGCTTGCGCTCCTGTTCGGGGTTGTCGGCATAGGGGGCCTTTTCGGGCGCGAGGCCGTGCATCAGGCGACCGAGGTTGTGGGCTACGGTGTCTTCGCTCAGCAGGCCGAGATCGGTGCCGTAGCACTGGCGCACCGGCTTCATGGCAAAGTCGACGTTGACGAGCGTCGGCAGTTTCGTCGGGTCGACGCCGGGCAGCAGTTGGTGGGCCGGACCGCGCCACTCGTCGACATCGATGTAGAGCAGGCGCCCTTTTTGTAGCAGCTTGCGCATTGCCGCAGAAGCGCCCGCGAATTGCTTGATCACCTTGCACGGCGAGCACCAATCCGCCGTAAACATGAGCACGACGCCTTGGTCGGCCCGCCTGGCGCTGGCGAGTTCGGCTTGGACGAGGTCGGCCAGCGTGCGGCCGGGTTGGCGGTGCAGGGCGTGGGCGTTGCTCGACACCGTGGCACCCCGCGCGAGGCCCGGCGTGAAGAGCAAGCCGCAAAACAGCGCGCAGGACACGAGGGGACGAATCCGCCAGAGAAGCGCATGCGGGCTGCCGCACTCAGATTGAACGATAGATCTTGACCGCATGGGCATCTCGTACAGGCCGCGACTGCGGACCGCCGCAGGGGGCAAAGGGCGGGCGGCGCCCCCGAGGAGACTTTCTGCCTGGTGTAATGGGATGTGCCCTGTCGATGCGGGCCGCGCTGGCAGCCTACTCGTTCCAGGCCTCGGCCGGGTCGAGCGGGTCGCGCCCCGCGTAGTAGGCGCGCGTGGGCCGGTTGAACAGGGCCTTCGTCGTCAAGACGAGCAGGCCGAACGCGACGAAAAGCACGCGAACCGCCCACTTCGTCGTCTCGAAGATGGGGTCTTCCTTTTCGAGGTCATTCATCAACTTCCAGCGCCGGGCGAAGCCGTCCGCGACACGAAAGTCGCGCTTCGTCGCAAGCTTGAGGTCATCGTCGGTCATGCGGTCGACGTCGCGCAGCTTCTTCTCGATCTCGCGGCGGCGGGCTTCGTAGCGCGCGGAAATCCGCGAGAGTTCCTCGAAGTGCGTTTCGGTGGCCGCGCCGTGTGCCTTGCGGTTGGCGTCGGTGCGCCGTTCGATCTCCTCCAAGCGCAGCGCCTTGGTGTCGACGATCTGACGCTCGAAGCTCTCCTTCTGGTCCTTGAGACGCAACCAGCGCCGACCCTCGCCGGGCACGCCGGACCGCCACCCCTTCGCCTCTTCGCGCAGGTCGGTCGCAGTTGTATCGAGCTGGGTGGTCAAGTCCTTGAGCTTCTTGTCGAGTTCGGGCGTCGCGAGCGCCTCGACGGAAACCGCAGGCGCCTCCTCTTTGACACGCTTGCGCGACTCGCCCTCTTCCTTCGCGACGTCTTCAAGGTCCTTCTTGTAGTCGCCGCGCAGTTGCTGGCGGGCGGCCTCGCGCACGCCTTGCACTTCTCCACTCAGCCGACCCTGGATCACGTCGTGGAATGTGAGCATCTCGACCGGAATCGCGGTCACGCTGGCAAACAGCACGACGACCAGGATCCGCATCATGATCGCCGGATTGAAGATCAGCGGCAGCTTCTGCGCCTTGACGTCGGCCGTGATCACAAAGCGCTCGAAAATCAAGATGATCATCGACACCAGGCCCGCGAAAAGCACGGCGAGGATCCAGCCCGGTGGGCCCATCGCGTTCACGAACACCCAGCGGAACCCCAGGACCCACGCCAGCATGTCGAGACAGAACTGGACAAACATCAACATCGCCGCGAAGCCGACCTGGGCCTGCACGGTGCGCGGCATCGGCCCGTGCTCGTCGAGCAGGAGCAGGCGGATCACCGGCTGCAGCCACGTCGGGCCATAGAGGTCGCGCCATGGCGCCGGCTGCCAGCGCGCGTGCGGCCGTACCGTGCCTGGTGCGTCCTCGCGGACAAAGTCGCCGCCAGGAACGTGGTCGCCGGCGATGTCGGCCTCGGGCAGGTTGCCGACCACTTCGAGGGTGCGGTGGGGTTCGGCGGCGGGGTGCCGCGCTGTAATCGGGGGCGACATGCAAGGGTCCGGGCGCCGAGGGCGGTGCCGAGGGGGCGACAATCTAGGGGTTTTCCGTGCGCGTGTCCAGCGTTTTCAGATAGCCGCCGGCTCGCGGTCTACCGGGCCTGAACGCGCACGCGAAGTCCGCCCCACCGCCCACGAAGTTGACATCCCGCTGCCGAAACCGAAAGTGTAGGCCTGCTGAGGAGCCCATGGTCGGCAAACCCACGACGCGTCCGACCGATTCCCACTCGCCTGGCCGGCGCTTTTCGCGCAGGCTGGGTTGGTCGTCGGTCCATGGCCGGGCCTGGTCCAACACGTTTGTGCTGCTTGCTTGGTGCGTCCCGTGCGCCGGCCGAGCCCAACCAGTCGCATTGCCCGCCGAAGTCACCCCCGCCGCTCCCGTCGACGCCCCACTCGATGTCACCCCTGTCGGCCAGACCGCCGCCCCGGCCGATGCCCCTGCGGCCGCCGCACCGGCTGGGCCCGCACGCACCCCGCTCGTCGTTTCTACCCATGCGAACGGCCGGCCCCGCATCGTGGCATGGTGGGTCGGCGACCGCCGCGAGCGGGACGAGCAATTCGGGGAGTCCGGCGAGCGCCAGGCCGAAGTCGTCTACGGCGAACAGATGAAGCGCGGGGTGTGGACCACGTTTTTCGCCGATGGCTCGCGCCGTGCGAGTTGGATCGCCATCGACGCCAAGAAGGAGGGCAACGAGTTTCGCTATGGCCCCGAAGGGCGCAAGATCATGCTGGTGCCGTGGCAGGCGGGCCTGCGCCACGGCGTGCAGACGGAGTACCACCCGACGGGCGAAGTGCGCAGCGAGATGGTGTTCGAGCGCGGCGCGGTGAAGGGCGCGCTCGTCACCTTCCATCCGGGCGGCCAACGCGAGTCGGTCGTGCCGATCGTCCAGGAACGCAAGCATGGCGTGGAAACCCAGTTCTGGCCGAACGGTCAGAAGCGCGCCGAAATCCCCTATCACTTTGGCGTCGTTCAGGGGCTCGCGCGCCACTTCGACGAAGCCGGTCTGCTCACGGCGACGGTGCCCCACGCGCACGGGAGGCCGGAAGGCATCGAGACGTGGTACTGGCCGAGCGGCGCGCGGCGCATGGCCATCCCGCTGGTCGACGGCGCGCGGCATGGCGTGGGGACGCTGTACAACGAAGACGGCTTGAAGGTCACCGAAATTCCGTGGCAGTCCGGCAAGAATTCCGGCGTGGAGCGCCGCTTCGACGGCGAGGGCCGCGTCACCGTGGAAACCGAGTACCGCGACGGTGTGGCGTGCTGTCGACAGAGCACGTGGTACCCGTCCGGGGCGCGCGCGGCCGAGCGCACGTACAGCAACGATCGCTTGAACGGCAAGGAGTCGCGTTGGTCGGATCTGAAAGATGGCGCGGGCGGCGAACTCCAGATGGAGGTGCCGCTCGTGGCCGACAAGAAGCATGGGTTGGCGATCGTGTACAACACAAATGGCACAAAGTTCGCAGAGTTGTGGTTTTCCGAAGACGTGCGGCACGGACCCGAAGTCCGCTACGACGACATGGGGTTCATCGCCGGCGAGTTCCGCTATAGTGCTGGGCAACCGGTCGGAATGGCACGCACTTACTGGCACAACGGCCAGAAACAGTCAGAGTTTCCGTTTGCGGAAGGCGGTGGCACGGGCCTGGAAACCCGCTGGACCGAGAACGGCGTGCCCAACATGACCGTGCCGTTGGTGCGCGGCAAGAAGCACGGCACGATGCGCATCTTCGACAAGCACGGCCAGCCCCAGGCGACGCTGCAGTGGGTCGACAACGTGCAGCACGGCCCAGAGGTCCAGTTCCACCCTCGCAAGAACGTCGTGCACCAGTGGGACCAGGGGCGTCTGGTCACGGCCGGCATCACGGGGGTCTTGGAACCGCTTTTGGCGGCGCCGCAGGGCACGGCCCTCGAGGCGAACAAGACGGCCGCGGCGCAGGGCAAGCAGACGCGGGCCCGCTGCCAGCCCGAGTTGCGCGGCATGGTCAAGACGCACTTCGACAGTGGCGGCCTGCAAAGCCAGTACCCGGCGGGCGGTACGGGCATGGAGACGCAGTACCACGCCAACGGCAAGGAGCGCTTCGTCGTGCCCTTGACCGACTGTCGGCGCAACGGCGTCGCCCGCGTGTTCGACGAGACTGGCGCGCTGTTCGCGACGCTGCCCTACGTGAACGGGCTGCGCACGGGCGTGGAAGTGCGCTACGCCCGCACCGGCGAGAAAATCGGCACTTACCCATGGACGGACGATCTGCCGACCGGAATTGCCCGGACGTGGTTCGAACAGGGGGGCAAGTCGAGCGAATTCAATCACGACACGTCGTTGGCAGTGGGCACGGAGATCCAGTTCCACCCGAACGGCGAGGTGCGCATGCAGGCGGCCGTGGTGCGCGGCGTGCGGCACGGCAAGGCGACGATCTGGAACGAAGTCGGTGTAAAGTGGGCAGACTTGCAGTTCGTGGCCGGCCGTCGGCACGGGGACGAGACCCGTTTCGACGCCGACGGGAAAAAAATCCGCGTCATGGTCTGGGAGAATGACCGCATCGTGGGCGATACTCTGCTCCGCCCGAGCGCACTCAAAACTCCCGCTGGGCAGGAGGTGCCGCGATGACTGAGAATTCCAACACGGTTTTGGGTGGTTGCTGGGCCCGCTTGCCGGACCGACCCTGCTTGGCGTGGGGCGCAGCGCTCGCGGCCGGGCTGCTGTGCGCCAGCGCATCGGCGTGGGCCCAGGAAGACAAGCCAGCCGACGCCAAGGCTTCGGACGCCAAAGCCGCCGACGCGGCCGAGCCCGGCAACGCAGCCGGAGAGGAGAGCGCCGCACAGGCCGATGCGGACCCGCTCGCCGATCGGTTCACGGCCGGAGTCGAAATCCATTCGAAGTACATCCAGCGCGGCATGAGCGCGGACCCGGACAACAAGTACCCCGCCATCCAGCCGTCGGTCGAACTCCTGTTGCCGTACGGTTTCGCGTTCAACTATTGGGGCTCGTCCGTCTCGTACACCGGCAGTGACCCCGACACCGACCCGAACCACGGCGTGGAAAACGATCTCGGACTGAGTTGGGGCACCGAATTCGGCAGTTTCTCGGCGCGGCTCGGCGCGTACTACTACTACTTCAACCGGGCGAACGCCTCCAATACCGTGGAAGCCTTCCTGAACTTGGGGTGGTCTGGCAAGCTGATGGGCCGCGATCACAGCGTCAGCATCGCGCCTTATGTCGTGGCCGTAGAGAGCGACTGGGGCAAGCCGGGCGAGACCTACATCAACGCGCTTGCGGAGATGGAGCTGCCGTGGAAGTTCAATGGATACATTGACTTTGGCTGGCAGATCGCGATGTGGGACGAGGCACTGACGACGAAGCGGTCCTCGTCGGATTTCCGCAACCTGAACTTGATCCTGGGCCGCGAGGTGGCGCCCGGCATCGAGTTGAAGCTCGACTTCCTGTTCGCCGGCAAGGACCGCGATGGCAACCAGCAGCCGAACACGCTGATGTGGGCTGTCGCATTCGGCGGCTGATCCCCGATCTGCCAGCGCCGGCGGCAGACAGACCGCGGGGAGCAAGAGATGGCCGCCGCCGATTCCCTGCGCATGGTGGGCGCCGCCCTGCGCGACCGCAACCTGTTGCTCTTGTTGGCGCTGGGGTTCGCCTCGGGCCTGCCGTATGCACTGCGCGGCGAGACGCTGCAGGCGTGGTTGAAGGGTTCGGGTGTCGACGTCGCCACGATCGGCATGCTGACGTGGGTGGGGCTGCCGTACTCGTTCAAGTTCGTGTGGGCACCGCTTTTCGACCGCTTCCAGCTGCCGTGGCTGGGCCGCCGCCGCGGGTGGATCGCCGCCTCGCAGGTCGCCGCGGGGCTGGCGATTGCGGGCATGGGCCTGGCCAGCCCCTCGCAAGCGTTGGCCGCGCTCACTGGGCTCGCCGTCCTCGTCGCATTCGCGTCCGCCAGCCAGGACATCGTTAGCGACGGCTACCGCGCGGACCTGCTGCATGGCAAATCGCTCGCCACGGGCACGGCGACGTTTCTGCTCGGCTATCGTATCGCGATGCTCGTGGCCTCGTCAGGTGCGCTGCTGCTCGCTGACGCCCTGATGAAAGGGGGCGGCCTCGAGCGCGACGCGGCGTGGCGCTGGGTTTACCTGGCGATGGCGGGGCTGCTCGTGGTCGGCCTCGTCGCCGCCGTGCTGGCGCCAGAACCGGAACAGGAGCGGCCGCCGCCGACGTCGCTCGCCGCCGCCGTGGTCCAGCCATTCGTGGCGTTTGCGCGGCGCTGGGGCTGGCGCGAGGCCATGATGGCGCTGGCGTTCGTGTCGATCTTCCGCCTGTCGGATCGGCTCCTGTTGACCACGCCGTTCTACTTGGAACTGGGCTTCTCGAACACGGACCTCGCCACGTTCCGCAAGATCATCGGCACCGTGGCGACCATCATCGGTTTCGGGGTCGGCGGCACGCTCGTGGCCAAGGCCGGCATCCGGCGCGGCCTGTGGGTCGGCACGGTCGCCATCGCCGTGTCGAACCTCGGCTTCGCGGCATTGGCGATGGTGGGCAAGTCCTACCTCGTGTTTGGCCTCGCCGTCGGGCTCGACAGCCTATGCAACGGCATCGCCGACACCGCATTCATCGCTTTCCTGCTCGGCCTGTGCGAGCAGCGCTACAGCGCCACCCAGTACGCCCTGCTGTCGAGCGCGGCGGCGTCGGTCGGCACGGTCGTGGGCGGGTTTTCGGGCTTCCTCATCCAGTCGCTGGGCTGGACGCAGTTCTTCGTGGCGACCGTGCTGGCCGGCATCCCAGCGGTGCTCTTGCTGTGGCGCCTGCCGCGCAGTCTGTTCACGGCGGTCGATGGTCCACCCGAGACTACGCCTACCGCATCACATCTTTGAGCCGTGCGGCGGGCAACCGGTCGAGCATCCGCAGCAGTCCGTCGAGCACGGTCAACGGGTGGGGCGGGCAGCCCGGCAGCCACAGGTCGACCGGCACCACCGACTCCGCGCCGCCATGCACTTCGGGATGGCCCGCGTAGGGACCGCCCGAGATCGCACACGCGCCCATGGCAATGACGATCTTGGGCGCGGGCACTGCGTCCCACGTCTTTTGCAGCGCCAGCTTCATGTTCTCGGTGACCGGCCCCGTGACGAGCAAGCCGTCGGCGTGGCGTGGCGACGCGACGAAGTCGATGCCGAAGCGCTGGATGTCGAAGCCGATCGTCGTGAGCACGCTGGCATCCCCCTCACACGCATTGCAGCCGCCCGCCGACACCTGGCGCAGCTTGAGCGAGCGGCCGAACAATTTGCGCAGTTTTTCGTCGAGCGCACCTGCCAATTGCAGCGGTTGGCCGGTCAGGTGCAGCGCGGCGCGGTCCGACGCTGCCATACGCCAGTCGCGCGTGTGGTGCAGGGCGCCCGTCGGGCAGGCCGCTTCGCACGCGCCACAGAACAGGCACGCCCCGAGATCGAGTTGGAATCCCTGTCCCTGCGGGCCCGTCGGCGGGCGAATCGCGTCGGTCGGGCAGGCGTCTGCACACAAGCGGCACGCGTCGCTGCACTTGTCTGGGTGGAACGCGAGCAGGCCGCGGTAGCGCTCGGGCATGACCGGGGCCGGCACATCGGGCCACTGCAACGTGCGGTGACCCTGATGCAGGCGCGCGCGCAGGGCATTCAACATCGGATCCCCTCGCGCGCCATGACATCTCTCCTACGATTCACAATACCAAAGCCCACCGAATCGGAACGAGCGCCGAGCCGAATTCAAGGGATTTGGTATCACAGGTCGAAGCCACAATACGACAAGTTGAAGCTCTTGTTGCACAGGGGAAAGTCGGAAATCGCCTGGCCCCGCATCGCCAGCGCCAGGCCGCTCCAACCGTGGAAGCTGGGATCGACGATCTTGTAGCGACAGAAGCCGCCGCCGGCGGGCGCCGTGATGCCGACGTGCACGATCTCGCCGCGCCACCCCTCGACGATGCCGACCGCGATGTGGTCCGGCGGCAGCGTTCCGCATGGCACGGCGGCGGGACCCTGCCAGGCGTCGTCCTGGGCGACCAGCCAACGAATCGTGGCGGCCGACTGCTCGACCTCGCGCGCACGCTGGTGGGTGCGGGCGGCGACGTCGCCGGCCCGTTCGGTGACGGGCTCCCAATGGGCACGCCAGGCAAACGCGGTGCCGGCCGGAAACGCATCGCGGGCGTCGCGCTCCAGGCCGCTCGCACGGGCAGCCGGACCCACCACGCCGAGTTCGCGCGCTTGCAACTTCGTTAGCACGCCGGTCCCGTCGAAGCGCGCCATGACGCTGGCAGATTCCCACAGAAGGTTCACGGCTTCGTCGACGTCGGCCACGGCGGCATCGAGCTTGGCCAGCAGTTCGCGGCGCAGCGACGGCTCGGCTCCGACGCGAACGCCGCCGGGCACGACGAGCCCGCGGCCGAAGCGGCTGCCACACAACTGTTGAGAGAGGTTCAGGAAGTCTCCGCGCAGCCGCCCGCAGAAGGATTGCGTCGGCAGGTAGCCCACGTCGCCGGCGAGGGCACCGAGGTCGCCGACGTGGTTGGCCATGCGCTCCAGTTCGAGGGCGAGCGCGCGCACTCCTTCGGCGTGGCCCGACGTCACCGTGCCGGCCACGGCCTCGCAGACCCGCGCGTAGGCCGTGGCGTGACCGATGGTCGTATCGCCCGCGACGGTTTCGACGAGGTGCACCCGACGCTGCGCCGGGCCGCTTTCGAGGGCGCGCTCGACGCCACGGTGCTGGTAGCCCAGCGCGATCTCGAGGTGATGGACATGCTCGCCCCAACACTGGAAGCGAAAGTGCCCGGACTCGATGACGCCGGCGTGAACCGGCCCGACGGCCACCTCGTGCACGCCGGGACCCTCGATCTCGTAGAACGCGCCGCTGCCGACCCCGCCAGCCGCAACTGCGCCCACGACGGGACGCGGCTGCGGCGGATACCTGACGGGCTTCAACCAGGGGTGATGCAGGACATCGATGGAGAATTGCTCAGCGATCTCGCGCTCGAACAGGTGTGCCTGGGCGAGCTCTGGCGTCATGGAATCAAAGCGCGGGGCGGTGAGCCGGGCGCGACCAACGCACACCTGGTCCCGGGCGCCCAGGTGTACGACCGCCCAGAGGTCGGGCCACGCCGACCCTGCCGGGCTGTCCGAGCCGGCAGCCCTGTGGCCGAAAAGCGCCATCAGTTTGCCGCCGTAGGCCACGGCGGCGACGATGGCGCTGCGCAGTTCGCGCCACGGCATGGGCTCCACGGCGGCAAGGGGCAGTGCGCTGGCGATCGGCAGCGGCACGAGCGCCGAGCGGTGCGGACCGGTCAGGTCGACAAGGCCGAGCGGCTCCAACTCATCGTGACTCTTGTCGCTCACGGGTGGACCTCGAGGACGGCGACGGCCGCGTGCAGCAGTTCCTCGACGGGCTGCGGCAGCCAGAGGCCGAGCCCGACCATTGCGATCGCGAGCAGGCCGATCGGCAACACGGACCACAACGGCTCGCGCGGGGCGGGCGCGGCCGTGTCACGCGCCGGGTCGGTGGCGTCGGCGCCGTGGTCAGAATCACGCCCCTGCACGACGCCGAGCACGGTGCCGGCATGCCCAAGAAACGCAGCGAACAAGAGCACAAGGAAACACGCCGCGACGACCCAGCGCCCGTCCGTCACGAGGGCGCCGCCGATGACGAGAAGCCCGGCGAACGACAGGAACGGCGGCGACCCGGTTGCGGCAAAGAACCCGGCCAGGAACAGGCTCCCCGACACCGGCAGGCGGTGCAATACCCCGCGGATTGCGCTGACCTGCTTGGAGCCGTACGTGCGGTGGATGTTGGCGGCCGCGAGAAACAACACGCCTTTGGACGCCGCATTGCCGATCATGTAGAGCAGCGCGCCGAGGTGGGCACGCGGGCCACCGACGCCGGCCGCCAGCGCGAGCACGCCCATGTGCTCCACGCTCGAGTAGGCGAGCATCCGCTTGAGGTCGCGCTGGCGCAGCATGAACACCGCACCGACCGCCATCGACGCCAGCCCGAGCACCACCAGGACGTCGCGCACGTGGGCGCCCTGCCCTCCCGCCTCGGCAATGCGCGCGACGCGCAACACCGCCAGGAACGCAACCGACGTCGTTCCGCCCGCCAGCACCATGCCCACCACACCGGGGGCCTCGCCGTACGCATCCGGCTTCCAGGTGTGCACTGGCGCCAAGCCCATCTTGCCGGCGTAACCCAGCAGGAGGAACGCCAAGGCTGCGTGCAGCCAGGCCGGTGGCATCGAGGGCGCGGCGGCCATCAGGTCTTCGAACAGCAACGTCGAAGGATGGCCCGCGAGCACAGAAGCGTGGGCGAGGAAGAACGAGCCCAGCAACGCCAACGCCACGCCGACGGACGAAAGTAGCAGGTACTTCCACGTCGCCTCCAACGAGCGGGCATTGCGATTGAACAGGAGCAACGGCGCCGTCGCCAGCGCGCTCGCTTCGATGGCCACCCACATCAGGCCGAGGTGGTGGGCGACGACGACCAGGGTCAACGCCGCAAGCAGGCCGAGCATCGCGGCGACGAAAAAGCGGTTGCGGCGGTGGTGGAAGTGCCGCACGTAGCCGGGCACGTACAAGGACGCCACGGCGAACACACACGACACGGTGGCGAGCACCAGCTTGCCAAGCGCGTCGAGCACGAGCCAGCCGCCGGCCGATTGGCGCGCGTCGCCGGGCACGACCAGACACATCAGCCCGAAGTGGCCGAGGGCGCCGAGCGGGACGAGCCACGGCCGGATGCGCTCCCACGGCAGCACGAGCGCGACGACCGCGGCGCCCAGGGGCAGATAGACCAGGGCCTCGATCGTCAACGCGGCTCCTCGCGGCGCAAGCCCAGTGGATCCGTCTGGCGCACGGCACGAAAGCGGCCCGTCTCGCGCAAGCTGGTCAACGGTTCCTGTTCCGCATCGTGACCGTCGTGCGCCGCGGCCGCCACGTCGCGATCGATCTGCTCAAGCAGCAGACCCATCGTGAACACACCGGCAAACACGTCGAGCAGCACGCCCGCTTCGACCAGTTCGGGCATCGCATCGAGCAGCAGCAGCCCGAACGCGAACACGCCGTTCTCGATCGTCAGGAAGCCGAGCACGTGCGAGATCGCCGTGCGACGCGTGACGAGCATCCAGAAGCCGGCGAGCACGCCCGACAGCGCCGCAGGCACGACGAGCCACGATCCGCCAACCGACGGCGCCCCGTCGCCAGCCAGCGTGCGGGCAAACAACAGTGCTGCCGCCGTGCCCGCCGCGCCGAGCATCAGGGACGCGACGAAGCCGACGTGGGGGTGCGTCTCGCGCGGCGTCGTGCCGGGCTCCAGGCCTTGATCGAGCATGCGCGGGATCACGATGCCCTTGATGGCCATCGCGCCGACCGACACCGCCACGCCGCGCCACGACTGGCCCGGATGCAACGCGAGGGCCGCCACGCCCAGCACGAATCCTTGGACGCCGACGGCCCGGATCGATGCGCGCAGCCGGCTCGAACCGAGCGTGAAGAAGTTCAGCACGATGACCAGCATCAGCAGCGGCTCGGCGAAGGGGAGGGACGCGTGCGGCATGGTCACATCGGCGGCCGGCCCGCCAGGAGCAGGCCGAATCCGGCGGCAAGGGTGGCAGACACCAGCAGTTTCGGCACGTTCGTCAGGCGCAGGCGCGCCATGGCCGACTCGATGAAGCCGACCACCACGGCGACGACGGCGACGCTGGCGACGCTCACGGCGAGGTTGAGGGGCGCGCTGCCAGCATCGAGGGGAAGCGCGACGCGGCCGACGAGCGCGCACCAGAACGCGAGCTTGACCGCCGCCGCCGCCAGCGCCACCGCCAGCGCCGGGCCGCTGTGATCCAGGATCATGACATCGTGGACCATCGTCAGTTCGAGGTGGGTGTTGGGGTCATCGAACGGGATGCGACTGTTCTCGGCAAGCAGCACGACGGCCCAGGCACCGGCCACCAGGGCGAGCGGCGCGGCGGCAGCGGGCCATTGGTCGCGGAGAGGTCCGCCGAGCAGGCCGGCGAGCGAGCGGTGCCCCGTGATCTTCACGAGGATCATGGCGCCCAGCAGAAAGGCGGGTTCGGCCAGCACGCCGTACTGCACCTCACGGGCGGCGCCCATGCCCGCGAAGGCGGATCCCGTGTCGAGCGCGGCTGCCGTGGTGAGGAACCGACCGAGCGCCAGCAGGCCGGCCACAAACACGACGTCGCCGGGGAACGCGAACACGGAGCCGTGATCGGCCAGCGGCACGAACACGACGGCGCCCACGGCGGTGGCGAGCGCGACGACGGGCCCGGCGAGGAACACGAACGACGTCGTGGTCGACCGCACCATGCCCTTGCGCCACAGCCGCACGAGGTCGAAGTAGCCCTGCAAAAGCGGCGGCCCGCGCCGCCCGCCGACCACAGCCTTGACGCGCGCGATGATGCCCAGCAGCAGCGGCGCCACAAGCACCAGCAGCACCACATGGAGCAGCGCGGCGCCCGGCGAGCGCGGGTCCACCCACGGCGGCAGAATGGCCGGCATCGCGCCCGGCGGCGGCATGGGCAGGTGTTCGGGCAAGGGGACAGGCATGGGGACAAGCAGGCGGACAGGCAGGGGGACTGGCAACGACGCTACGGCGACTCAAGGTCTCCACAACAACAGGACGACGAGCAGGACGAGCATGTACAGGAAATACGCTTGCGTGCGGCCGCTCTGCATCACGCGCACCGCAGCGAGAGCCTGGCCGATCCGCCGCAGTGCGGGCGCCAGCACGCGATCCAGCACGATGTCAGTGACTTGCACAACCAGCGTTGCGCGCGCTGGGAAGAAGCCTTCGAGCCGCGGTGGACGGTGGTGCGTGGCCAGGGCACGGCCGAACATCTCGACGGTGGCTTGGGAAAAGGAAGCGGCGGTGTACTGCATGCGCGCGCTCGGGGTCGCGTAGCCGCAGTCCCACGTGTTCGCGTAGGCGACAGGGACTTGGGCAATCCGGCGCCGCAGAACCAGCGCCACGATGCCGACGAGCACGGCCAGCGCAAGGCAGGCCCCGGCCAGTGCGGGCAGCGGCGCCAGCGTGCGCAACGGACCCGCCGCCGCAACGCCGGCCCAGTGGGTAAACGCGAGGTCGATCGCGACGGAGAGCGCGGGCGTCGCCAGGCCGAGCCCGATGCACGCCCCAGCCAACACGCCCAGCGGCCAGGCCATCGGCCCCACCGGATCGTGGGCGTACGCGCCGCTGGCTCCGCGCGGCTGGCCGAGGAATGGGATGCCGTACGCCTTGACGAAGGTGCCGACGCCGAGGGCGCCCACCAGCGCGAGACCGGCCACGCCGATCGAAGCAGCGACCTGCACGGGATACGCGGGCGCCGTCGACAACAATAAAAGCGACATGAATACGAGCCATTCGCTGGCGAAACCCGCGAACGGCGGCAGCCCGCTGATCGACAACGCACCGACCAGGAAGGCCAGCGCGGTGCGCGGCATGCGCTGCGACAGGCCACCCAGCGCGTCGAGGGTCTGCGTCCCCGTCCCCTGCACGGCAGCGCTGGCGGCGAAGAAAAGCAGACCCTTGCCTGCGGCGTGCGTCCAGACGTGGAGCAGCGCGCCGCCTAGGGCCAGCGCGGCAATGTCGCCGGCACGAAACGAGCGCGCCAGTTCGGCCGTGCCGAGGCCGACCGCGAGGATGCCGACGTTTTTCACGGTGCTGTACGCGAGCAGGCGCTTGAGGTCGGTCTGGCCCAGCGCCGTGGCGATGCCGAACGTGGCAGCGGCGAGGCCGAGCGCGATCAGCACCGCGCCCCACCACCACGACGGCGTGCCGAGCAGCCACGTCACGCGCACGAGACCGTAAAAGCCGACCTTGACGAGCACGCCGGACAGCAGCGCGGACACGTGCCCCGGCGCCTGCGCGTGGGCGGTCGGCAACCAGAAATGGAGCGGCCACAGCCCGGCCTTCGTGCCAAAACCGACGAGGGCCAGCACGAACAGGACGTTGCGCACGGTGGGGTCGAGGTCGATGGCGAGATTGGGGTCCAGCGCGAACGAGCCGGTGCTGGCGTGCCAGACGGCGAACAGGGCCAGCAGGGCCAGCGACGACAGGTGGGTGGCCGCCAGGTAGAGCCACGCCGCCGCGCGCACCTCGGATCGGTGATCTTCGGTGCCGATCAGGAAAAACGCCGACAGGGCCATCGCTTCCCAGCCGACGAGCAGCACGAAGGCGTCGCGCGCCGCCACCACGGTCAACATGCCGGCGACGAGCGTGCCGAGGAAGAAACGCACGCGCCCGGCAGAGTGCGGATGGCGCACCGCGGACCAGTAGCGCAGCCCGAACACGGCACTCAGGCCGCCCAGGACGGCGATCGGCACGAGGAACCAGCGCTGCAGCGGATCGGAACCGAAGCGATCGTCGAGGCCGAGTTCGGTGCGCGGCAGCCACCCCGCCGCCTCGCGAGCCCAGGCGCTGAAACCCTCGAAGGCGCCCAGATCGAGCGCGGTTCCCAGCGCGGCCAGCGCCACAATGGCACCGCACGCCAGCACGAGCAACGCCGCCGACACACGGCCCGACGAGAAGCCGGGCCCGCGGGACAAGAGGGCGGGCACTCCGCTGCAGGCCGCCAGAAGGACGGCCAGAGCGAGCAACTCTTGAATCATGACGTTGCGGCAAGGGGCGGCAGGGCCGAAGCTTCCGGCCCGCAGAGCTAGAATCGACGGCAGGCCGCGACGTTGTCAAGGGCTTGCATGGGGCCGGCGGCCAGTTCAGGGTACGCGGGCGGCGCGCCGAGGTCGAAGTGCTAGGTCGGCGCGCCGGGCCAACCTCAAGAAGCGGAGTCCGCGCCATGCGCACCGGGCCAACCTGCTGCGTTTACCTGGCCGTAGCAGTATTCGGTTGGCTCGGCGACCCGGCGACGGGGCGCACGCAGCCCGCCCACGGCCCGACGGGACCCATGCCCGAACCGATGCGCGACAGCCGGCGCGACGAGGCCGAAACGCTTGCGTTGGCGCCGCTACCCGGGCATTTGCTGGTCGAGATCGACTGGCGCGCTGAGACGCGCGGCGACTTCTCCGTGCTCATCGGCAACGCGAAGTACGTCATTCGCGATCCGGCGCGCCACGCCGAGGCCGCGCTGCAGGTGGCTTTCGCGCGCGCCGCTCGGGCGCCCATGCCGCCGTGGCCGTTGCAGGTGATCGTGCGCTCGTTTGACCTCGCCAACCTGGGCGACGGTGTGCAAGTGCGCCTGGGACTTTCCGTGCTGGACCGACGCGATGGCTGGGTCCTGTACAAGGGCACGATCGAGTCCACGACCCCGTTGCCGAAGACTGCGGCTGCGGCGCCGGTTGTGGCAGCCCTCCTGACCCAAGCGCTCGACACGGCCGCAGACGAGAGCATGCGCGCGTTTGCGGGGCGCCAGCGCCTCCCGCTGGTTGGCGGCAATCGGCGCCCGCCGATGTGGCTCGGTGTCGAGGCCTTGGCACCCGCCGATCTCGCCGGCACACTGCGCCTGCAGATGGCGCGCCGGCATGCTGCGGAACTTGCGCTGAACCCGGGCTGGCCGGGGTTGCTAGTGCGGTTCAGTCACGTGTACACGCTGCTGCGGCGTGAAGGCCTGTCGGCCGACGCCCAATCGGGACTGATTGCGTCACTGCCCCGCCTGTTCGCCAACTGCGCCGCGGGTGCGTGCGACTTGACCGAGCAGTTGTTCGTGGGCGGCGAGGGCCGCTTCGGACTCGGGTTCTGGCTCGGCGACGACGAACGGCACCTCGTCGGGCTGTCGGCAGGTCTGCGCGTGGGCGTGCGATTGCGCGCAGCGGGAAGCGGACTCGATGGCACAGGGGTTTTCGCCCTGGCGTATGGCTACGGTTTCTGAGCGCGACCGTGTGCTGGCAGGGTCGGGGAGGGGCATCGCGTGGTTTCGTTGCTCGACATCATCGGCCCGGTCATGGTCGGCCCGTCATCGTCGCACACTGCCGGCGCGTGCCGCATCGCGCTGGTCGCCCGCGCGCTTTGCTGTGGCACGCCGGAGCGCGCCCGCATTGAGCTGCACGGCTCCTTCGCCCGCACCGGCAAGGGGCACGGCACGGACCGCGCACTCGTCGGCGGCCTGTTGGGGTTTGCTCCCGACGACGCCCGCCTGCGCGCCAGCCTCGAACTCGCCGCAGGGTTGGGCCTGCTGGCGACCATCGAGACCACACGGTTGCGCGGCGCCCACCACCCGAATACGGCACGCCTGACCCTGGAACGAGCGGGGCGTTCCGTGCAACTGGTCGGGTCGTCGCTGGGCGGAGGGCGCATCGCCGTGACCGAGATCGATGGGTTCGCCCTCGACCTGTCTGGCGCGTACGACACCCTCATCGTCGAAGCGCGCGATGCACCCGGCGTGGTGGCAGCGGTCACGGCGGAACTGGCGGCGGCCAAGGTTAACGTGGCGGGCATGCGGGTGTCACGCCACCGCAAGGGTGGCGACGCCATCCACGTCTATGAACTGGACGCACCTGCGGACGAAGCGGCGTTGGCCTCGATTCGCGCGCTGGCGGCCGTCGCCTTCTTGCGCGTGGTTCCGCGGGTGGACTGAGAGCTTTTGAGTCTGCCGATTCTCGGGCTCTGGCGATCCAGAACCGCACAGGAGGTCGCCTTGTACGATTCTCTCGCCGAAGCCGTGGCCCACGCCGAAGCCGCGCAGTGCTCCCTGGGCGAACTGGCCCTCGAAGCCGAAACCCGTGACGGACGCCGCACCCGGGCCGAAGTCGAAGAGGCCCTGCTGCGCGCGCTGAACGTGATGCGCGGATCGGTCGCGCGCGGTCTGGTGGGCGACGTCCGCAGCGTGTCGGGGCTGGTCGGCGGCGATGCGGCCAAGGTCGCCGCGGCAGGCGAGCGGGCCCGCGCAGGGTCAGCCTCGGCAGCACCGCCGACGCACGGCCTGCTCGCGGGAACCGTGTTCGGCGACGCCCTGGCGCGGGCCATCGCAGTGCAAGAGATCAATGCGGCCATGGGTGTGATCGTGGCCGCACCCACCGCAGGTGGCGCCGGCGTGCTGCCCGGCGTGTTGCTCGCGGTGGGTGACCGTGTCGGCGCCGACGACGCACAACTCGTGCGCGGACTCGCTGCGGCGGGGCTGGTCGGCGCCGTCATCGCCCAGCGCGCATCCCTGTCGGGTGCCGAGGCGGGCTGCCAGGCCGAGACAGGAGCCGCGGCATCGATGGCGGCGGCGGCAGCGGTCGAAGTGCTCGGCGGCACAGCGCGCCAGCAAGCGACGGCGAGCGCGCTCGCGTTGCAGGGCACGCTCGGTCTCGTGTGCGACCCGCTGGGAGGTCTGGTCGAGGTCCCGTGCGTCTTTCGCAACGCGACGGGCGCCGCGATCGCGCTCGCGGGCGTCGAGTTGGCGCTCGCCGGCGTCACGTTTGCAATCCCAGCCGACGAAGTCATCGACGCGATGGGCGAGATCGGGCGCACGATGGACGCCCGCTACCGCGAGACGGCCGGCGGTGGGCTGGCGGCGACGCCGACCGGGCGGCGGCTCGCTCGCGAGCGGCTGTCGATTGGTATGGGCAAGGGCGGCGGAAACCGCTAGCCTGCGGCGGCCCGACTTGGGCAGGAGCCGTGCGTGATGCCCCCTTCCCGAAACTCCCTGTCGCGAGATGAGATGCCCGCCTCACGCACAGCCCTCGCCGCGCTTGCCGCGCTCGCCGCCCTGGCGGGACTCGTGGGCTGCGAAGCGAAGCGCGCCAAGGTCGATGGCGACATGCTGGCGTGGTTGCAGTCGCAGCCCGACACGGGCGGCGCCGAAGCAACCCTGACCGCCGCAGCGCCCGCCGTGGTGACCAGCACGCAGGCCCCGGCAGTTGGCGGTGACGTGGTGACCGCGACCAACGACGTGGTGACCGCGACCAACGACGTGGTGACCGCGACCAACGACGTGGTGACCGGCGGCAATGACCTCGCCGTAACCGACGCCGCCGAACTCGACTCCGCCGACGTCACCACCGTGCTCGACGCCGCCGACGCCAGCGCCCCGCTCGACGCCGCCGTTGCCGCCGCCGACGCGAGTTGTGCGAACTGTCCGGGCGCACCGGCACCGGTCTGGTCTCTTGTCGATTTCCAGCCCAAGTCCGCGGGGTTCAAGGCGAGCTACGGCCTCTCGAAGTTCGCCGGCAAGGTGACCGTGGTCGCGTTCCTGGCAAGTTGGTGAGGCTTCTGCGTTTCCCAGGCTGGGAAACTCGACAAGATGCAGAAGGAACTCAAGGCTGCCGGCATCGACGTCCCGTTCGTGGTGGTCAACGTGGTGTCGGGCACCGACAGTCAGGCGAACCTCATCGACGTGTGTGACCTGCCGCTGCTGCAAGATACCGACGCGGTCAAGGCGTGGGACGTGCATGGCGCGGCGAAGGACGACGTCGCGATCTACACCGCCCAAGGCAAGCTCTGGCAGTGGTTCCCGTTCGGCGGGGTGTTCGACACGAACTTCGGTAACGATGCCAACTATTCCGCGTTCAAGGCAAAGGTTGTCGAAGCGACGCAGGCGAAGTAGCGCCGCGGGTGTCGGATTGGCAGATTCGCGACACGTGGCGCGGCCCTGCCGTCAGCTTGCGCCATAGCCACGCCAGAACAGCCAGCCCGTCAAGCCCAGCGCAACCGCGACGATGAAGTTGCGAACCTTGCCCACGTCGACCCGCTGCGCCGTGCGGGCGCCCAGCCAACCGCCCAGCACGCTGCCGCCAACCATCGCCACCGCCGCCGGCCAATCGACGGCCCCACGCGCGACGAACGTGGCGACGGCGACCCCGTTGATGCAGACGATCTGCAGCGCCTTCAGCCCGTTCAGCGCGTGCACCGACGGCACGCCGGTCAGGCTGTAGAGCGCGAGCATCACGATGCCCATGCCGCCGCCGAAATAGCCGCCGTAGATGCCCACGAGCGCCTGGCCGGCGCCGATCGCAATGCGCACCGACAGCGCAGCCCGTGAGGCGCCGAGCCCGACGCTGGTGGGTGGACGCGCCACCGCACGCGGTCCAAACGCAAACAGGCCGGTCGCACCGAGCAGCAGCCACGGCATCAACCGCACGAACACGACCTCTGCCGTGCCGAGCAGCAACCACGCCCCCAGCAAGCCGCCTGCGAGGCTGGGAGCGGCAAGCCACATCCAAGCCCGCACCGCACCGACATGAGGGCGATAGGCGACGAGGCTGCCGATCGCGGCTGGCCACAACACCACGGTGCTCGTCGCGTTGGCGGAAATCGGGGCCACGCCCGCGATCAGCAAGGCCGGCAGCACGAAGAACGTCCCACCACCGGCCACGGCATTCAGTGCACCGCCCACCAGGCCGGCACCGAAAAGCAACGCGATGAGAAAAGGCGACAGGTTCGGTCAGCACCCAGCAAGAGCCCGCGCGTCAGCTAGCGTCGCCACCGGCAGGCCGCGAGCCATCGTTGCCCCACCACTGCATGGCGGTGTCCTTCTCCGCGGCTTCCTCACCGGCACCCTTCTTCTTGATGCCCTTCTTTTCCTCTTCCTCTTCCTGCACCGCGGCCAGCGTCTCGGCGGCCAACTGCTCTTCGGCGGTCCCGTCGATGTCGCCCTTCTTCTTGTCTTCCTTGTCGGCCTTGGCACCGTCCTTGCCCTTGATCTTGGCGTGGGCGTGGTCGTCCTTCTCGCCCGTGGCCTTGTCGATCGCGACGGCGACAATGCCCGCGACCTTCTTGTCCTTGGCGTCGTCCTGGGCGGGACCGGGGGCGTTGTCCTTGGCCTTCTTCTTGTCGGCGTCCTTGCCCTTCACGGCATCCTTCGCTTTCTGGCCGCCGGCCTGCTCCGCCTTCTTCTCGTCCTTCTTCGAGGCGACCGTGGGCTTCTTGGCCTCCTCCTTCTGCTTCTTGGGGTCCGCCTTGCCGCGTGCCTGATCCTTGGCCTTCGTCTCCGCCTGCTTCAGCTTCTGCTTCGCCTTTTCGACGGGCCGTTCGGACTTGCCGCCCGCTGCCGCGCCGGAGCCCTTGGCATCGACGACCGCAGCGTCCACGTTCTTCGGCTTGTCGGGCTTGCCGGCACCGCCCTTGTGCTTGTCCTTGGGCTTGAGCGCGTCCTTCTGGGCGTCGTAGCCGCTCTTCTTCGCGACCTTGTCGAGCACGTTGGCCGCCGCGCCAGCCTTCTGGGAGGCCTGCGTCAGGTCCTTCTCGCCCTTCTTGGGCGGCTCCTTGACCCCGTCTTTCTTGAGGTCTTCCTTCTTCTTCATTTCGGCGGCGGAACTAGACATGGCGGCCTCCTGAACGTTCGCACGGTGGCAACGGGTGTACCCCTCGGCGCCGCCGGATTCAAGCGGGCGGCGCCGAACCTGGGGCTTCGCAGTCCCAGCGCCCACGCCGGCGATCAAAAATCGGCGCGCACGCCCAGACTCGGCAGGGTCGGCAGACCGGACAGCCAGGTGCGCTGGGAGTAGTCGAAATTCCAGAACTCTGCCTCCGGGTTGGCACGGTTGTACACATTCTGCACGTCGAGGTAGAGGTTGAGCATCCAGCTGTCGTAGACCCAGCGCTTGTCGATACGCACGTCGAGTTGGTGGAACGCTGGCAATCGGTCGCAGTTCACGCACCGCGACGGTTGCGGCTGCCAACTGTCGTTCGCCTCGGCCCACACCGCGCCGAGTGTCGCGGTCTGCGGGTTGCCGCTCGCAACGCGAAAACGGGCACCGACCTCCCAGTGGCGCGGCAGGTGGTACGAGGCGACGGCGGTCAGCACGTGCGTCTGGTCCCATGCGAACCGCCGCTCGGGCTCGCCGGGGTGGTCGGTGCGCGTCGCCTGCTGCAGCGTGTACGCCAACCAGCCGAACCAATGGGCGGCCAGGCGGTGGCGCGCCAGCACCTCGAGGCCGGTCACCCTGCCCTCGCCCGCGTCCTGATACGGCGTGGCCGGAAACAGGCCGGGTGTCTGTACGACCAGGCGGCCCAGCCGCTTGTGGAACAACTGGATGTCGAGGTCATCTACCGGCGTAGGCTTCCACTCCAAGCCGCCGGCCACCTCGAAGCCGCGCGCATTGCCCAACGTCGGCGTACCGAATTTCGTGTGGACCTGGAACAGCGCCGGCGGCTGCGCGCTCGCCCCGACCGCGCCCTTGAGCGTCCACTGGGCATCGAGCCGCCAGCGCGCGTTGAGGCGCGGCACCACGACCTCGTCGGTGTCCATGCCCCTGGTCAGGTCCAGCCGCAGGCCTGGCACGAACTGAACGCCCGGCCGCGGCTCCAGCACGGCGTCGTACCAGACGCCCGGCGCGATGCGGGTCAGCCGCCCCTTGGCAGTCGCCAGTTCAGGAGGGCTGGCCTCGTCGCCTCCGGGCCCTTCGCTCGTGGTCCGGCCAAGTGGCGCCAACGCGTCGTACCACGTGGTGCTCGTGAACACGTCGAGACCGGCGCGCAGCCGCACGGGACCGCGGCCGATCGTCGCATCGTGGCGCAGCGTGACGTCGATCGTGTCCAGCCCGAACCGGATGAAGTCGAGCAGGTTGAATTCCGCCCCCGACCACACCACGCCAAGTGTCGAGGTCGAGTGCCAGGTCGGCGCCTGGTGTCGCAAGACCGCGAGGCCGCCCGCGAACACGGTGCCGTATTCGAACGTGGAACTGCCGCCACCGACGCCCTCGGGCGGGTCGGCGAACACCAGCTTCATTGCGTCGTCGCTGCCGAAACCGAGCAAGGTCAGGCTCGTGCGGGCGCCAAACCGATGGTCGAGCGCAATCTGCCAATCGTAGTAACGCGGCGCCAGCGTGAACGGCAGCACGTCCTTGGGCACCGCAGCGTCGAGCAGCACGTCGAGATACGACCGCCGGGCGGCGAGCGACAGCGTCGTATCGGGACCAAGCGGACCCTTGGCGAAGAACCCGGTGTGGAAGAAGTTCGACTCCACGTAGCCGCTCCAGCGCTCGACTGCGCGCGGCACGGCGAGGCGGGCATCGAGCACACCGCCCAGGCTGCGGCCCCAGCGCGCGGGCTGGCCGCCCGGCAAGAAGTCGATGGCTTCGAGCAGGTCCGTGTTCAGCACCGAATACAGGCCGCCGAAGTGGTACAGGATCGGCACCGGCACGCCCTCGATCGTCACCGACGTGTCGCCGGGCGCCGAACCGCGCACGACGATCTCGCCACCCAGCGGGCTCGGGCGCGCCACGCCGGGCAGGTTCTGCACAACCTTGAGCGCATCGCCGTACACTCCCGGAATGCGTTGGATTTCATCGGCCCCCAGCGCACGCCGCGCCATCTCGCCAGGCGGCGGCGGGCCCTCGGCTGTGGCGCGGTAGACGCCGTAGCGCGTGCGTTCGAGGCGGATGTCATGCTCCGTGTCGGCATCGCGCACCAAAGTCACCACCACCACCTGCGCGCGGTGCTCGCCGCTCGCGACTTCGAGCTCATGTTGGCCGACCGGCAGGCCATCGAGGCGGTAGCCGCCCTGGGCGTCCGTTACCGTCTCGGCGCCGAGCCGTGGAATCCGCACGGCGACGTGGCCCAGGGGCTTGCCGGTGCCCTTTTCGCGCACCTGGCCGTGCAGCCTGGCCGGGCCTGCGGCGGTGCTCTCCCGTTCGCGGCGGTCGTAGCGACCCATCCTGGGCGCCATGCCGCGGCGCTCCGGCAGAAGGGCGGGCAAAGTCGGGGCCGGCACCGTCGCGGTCGGCGGGTCGGGCAGCGGCAGGGGCGGCTCAGCCCAAGCGGGCGCGCCCAGCCACACGGGGCCGGCGGCGAGGCTGACCGCGCAGGAGAGGAGAGCGAAGGTGGCAGAATAGCGCGACATCCACCGGGCAGCGCGCCGACCCCGCCCCGTGTGCGGGGGTGACGACCGCGCGGCGCAACTTGGCAGAACGGCCCCGGCGCAGCAAGGCGGGGTGGCAGTGGCCGCGGGCCAACTCGCTCGCGAAACTCCGCCGCGTCCCATTCTTCGAGTGTACCGGTTCATACCAGTGTCAATCCACCTCCCCATGCAAGAACCACGTCCGCCGCACGTCGTCCCAGTACACGAAAAGCAGGTCCCCGCGCTCGGTCTCGACGTAGTAGTAGTCGCGCCGCACCTCGCGCACCCACCAGCCGCCGCTGACGCGAAACGGGCCCCACATCCGCACGACGCTGCCCTGGCGCCAATCCGTCAGCAGCCAGCCGTCGGGCTCGTGTTTCGGCCGCGCCGGCAGGGCCACGGGCCGCGGCAGCAGGCGCCGCACCAGGCGCGGGACGTCGGTGGCGGGCGCCATTGCCACCGCAAGCGCAGGCGGCGGCATCGCCACCAGCGGCAGCCAGCGAAACTGCACCTCAGGCAGGTGGGCGGCGCGCAACTGCCCGTGGACCACCGCGTCCTCTCCGTACGCCGCCCGCAGCCGGGCCAGCGCCGCCGTCGCCGCTTCGGGGTCGCGCTGCCCGGCCAGTTGCCACAGCTTCAACTGGGCCGCGCTCGCCCGCACCGTGTCGGCCTCCAGTTCGACGCGCTCGGCCCGCGCCGGCAGTTGCAGGGTCGAAAGCCGTATGCGGGCGAGGTCCACCAGCAGCGCTTCTTGCAGCGTCGGGTCGGCCGGCTGCAGGCGCTCGCTCACGACGGGATTGGGCGCTGGTGCGGGCGCTGCGGCGTCGAGCGGGCGCGGCGGCCGCTTGGGCGCCTCAAGGTGCAGGCGCAGCACGAGCGAGCGCACGGCCTCGCGGCGCACGGCCACGACCGCGAGCAAGGGGTGCAGCAAGCCGCGCACGGCGAAAAGCAGGCACTCGGCGTTGTCGTCGGGCGGGTCGAGATCGCACCCCGCGCGCGGCGACTCCACCGGTACGACCGGCCGCAGCGGCGGCTCTGCCTCGCCCCGCAGCGCGCGGTGCAACTGCCAGGCCCGCTCGCCGAAGCGCTCGCGCAGGCCTTCGACGGGCAACTGCAGCAGGCCGCCGACCGTCGCGACGCCGAGCGCATGCAGGGCGTCGCGGCTGTCGGCATCGAGCCCAAGCCCGGCGCCCAGCACGGCGAGCGGCACCGCGTCGCGCCAGGCGGCCTCCTGTGCCCGCGTCCGCGCCACCCGCACACCGCCCCAGTGGCGCGCGATGGCATAGAGCGCCGTCCGCTCCCACCCGACCGCCACGGCCGCGTACCAGCCCATGGCACGCAGCCGCGTCCGCAGCCCATCCGCCCACGGCTCCGGCCGACCGTACAGGCGCCGCAGCCCCGTCGCGTCGAGCCACAACACCCCGGGCTCGTCCGCCGCCGGTTCGACTGCGGGCGAACACGTGCGCACGAGCGCCGCCACCTCGTCGACCGCAGCCTGCCGCTCGCGCGCATCGACCACGCCAGCGCGCAGTTCGGCCACCAGCGCCTGCCCCGCTGCATAGCGTTGGCCCGGCAGCACGCCGGCTGCGCGCGCCTTGCGGTTCGCGTGCAGGATCAGGCCCTCGGGACGGTCCTCGGCGACGACGACGGCCGGCCGTTCGCGCACCTCGGGCCACCGGCGGGCGAGCACTTGCAGCGGGAGCTCGGGCACGACGACGCAGGCGAGCCAGCGCCGGGCCCGCAGCGCGGGAGCAGGGCGCGGCAGGAGGGGGTCTGCGGGCGCCGTCATCGGAGGCCAATGGGGCCCAGCCAGCGCTCCTCGACGGTGCGACCGGGACCCCGGCGCTTGTCCTTGCGCACCTCGACGCGCAGCGCCGCCAACGCGCCCGCTGGGCGAGCGCGCTTCACTTCCAGGCGCAACGAGACGAGCGAGCCCAGGCCGGCGCCTTCTGGTTCCGGTTCGCCGCGCAGGAGCACGAGGGCCGCACCGTGCTTCTGGCACAGACCGAGCAGGCGGCCGAGTGCGGCGGCGGGGCTGCGGCGCGCGGCGGGGTCAGGAGCCCGCACGGACCCCTGTGCCGAGACGCCCGCCTGGGTGAAATCGACCACGCACAATCCGAACCCGCCCGACCGCAGCAGCACGTCGGCCGCTCGCAGCAGGTCGACCGCCCCCGGCACACGCACGACCGGCAGGCGCGCCAGATCGATGCCGGCCGCCGCGAGGTCGGGCGGATACAAGGAGCCCGCGCGCACCTGCACCCACGCCGCGTGCTCGCCCAGCCGCTGCACCCGCGCGACGAGCCCCGCCACCCACGACGTGCGCCCGGCCGCACCGATACCCTGCACTTCGACCAGTCGGCCGGTCAGATCGGCGAAGGAGAGCCATTCGGCCGGTGGCGCCGGCGTTGCCCGTCCGGTCGGCAGCAGCAGGAGCGGGGCCGTCATCGTCATGCTGATGGTGTACTGAACATTTGTTCAGGTGTCAAGATGGTTCTTGAAATTCATCTCCGCCCGTCACATCTTGGTGTCAGGTGATGAAC
>SHZF01000010.1 GCA_009692425.1 Myxococcales bacterium
CGCCGTGGCTGGCGGGGCGGCTGACCAGCCTAGGGACGGATGGGTTCGGGATGAGTGACACGCGCGCGGCGCTGCGGCGCTGGTTTGGGGTGGACAAGGATGCGGTGGTGCGGGCGGGGCGGTGGCAGGTGGGGGTGTAGCGGGCGGTGGCGCGGTCGTGGACGACTGCACATACCAGTCGCGTTCGGCGGTCGCGATGCCGGCCGCGAGCACGTCGGCGGACGCCGGCAGCAGCACGGGCAGGTCCGCGGGCATCGTAGCGCATCCGCGGCGCTCTGTGGCGGGGTTCGGACGGCCCGCGGGCTCCTGGGACGCGCTGATCGTGCGCACGGCCCAGTCGGCGCGCTGCGACGTGCTCTACACCGAAGACCTGCAGCATGGGCGGTCCTACGGCGGGCTGCGGGTGGTCAATCCGTTTGCGAGCACCTGAGCGCGGCTGGTCGCCCAGCGTCGTCGCGGCTTGAATCTGCTTCTGCAGGTCGTCCATGTGCGCCGTCTGGCGTGGTACGATCGCACCCACGCGGCGCAGGTGCTGCCACACGGGGGGTTCGCGATGCCACAAGCTCTCCACATGGCCCTGGCGGTCGCCACAGCCGTCGCGCAAGAAGCGGGTGAACTGCTGCAGCGTGACCGCAACCGGTCCGGCGGTCCGCGCGGCGCTAGCAGCCACGCCGATGCGGACGATGAAGCGGAAGCGCTGATTCGCGCTGAACTTACGGCGCAATTTCCTGACTGGGGCTACTTGGGCGAAGAGACCGGCCGCCGTCCGGCAGCGCCCGGCTGCCCCTACCTGTGGCTGGTCGATCCCAATGACGGCACGGCAAGCTATCTCCGCGGCTGGCGCGGCTCGGCTGTGAGCATCGGGCTGCTGTGCCAAGGTGTGCCGGTGCTTGGCGTAGTGCTTGCGTATAGCGCGCCCGACGACGCTGGCGATCTGATCTCCTGGGCCCAGGATTGCGGACCCGTGCACCGCAATGGTACGCCTCACGTGCGGTCGCCGTTTGCCGCGGCGCTGCAGCCGCACACGCTGGTCGGATTGTCGCAAGACGCCGACGCCATCGCGCAGCAGAACGCGCAGCTGATTGCGCCCGCCCGCTACTTCGCCGTGCCGTCGGTGGCCTATCGGCTTGCTTTGGTCGCGGTCGGTGATGCCCAAGGCGGAGTGTCGCTGGGCCACCCCACCAACTGGGATCTTGCGGGCGCCCATGCCCTGGTCCGCGGCGCCGGCGGCGAGGTGGTTGGCGCTGACGGCCTGCCGATTCGCTACGGTCCAGATGGCCACGTCATCGGCGACACGCGGGTGGTGGTGGGTGCCGGTCCCGCGCTCGCGTCGCTGCTGGCCCTGCGCCCGTGGCACACGTTGCAGTTTGCGCGCAGACAGCCTGACCCCCTCGATTTGGTTGCGTTGCAGCCGGGCAAGGTGGTGGCCGACGCGGCCATGCTGGGGCGCGCCCATGGATGCCTGCTGGGTCAAGTCGCGGGCGACTCTCTGGGCAGCCTGGTCGAGTTCAAGACCAGTGCGACGATTGTGGCGCAGTACCCGGGCGGGCCCGCGCTGCTGGCCGATGGCGGCACGTTCAACACGCTCGCCGGCCAACCGACCGACGACAGTGAGCTTGCGCTTGCGCTCGCCAGAAGCTTGGTTTGTGACCCCCGGGCCAATGTGGAAGCGGCCGCTTGCGCCTACCGGGCCTGGTTCCAATCGCGCCCGTTTGACATCGGCGGCACCATCAGCATGGCCTTTGGCGCAATCGGCGCTGAAGACGTGGCCGTCGGGACGGCAGCGCTCGCCTGCAGATCGCACGCGAGCACGACCTCGCAGGCCAATGGCGCGCTGATGCGCGTCGCCCCGCTCGGGCTGTGGGGCGCGCTGCGGCCCGAAGCCGAGACGATGGCGCGGGCCCGGGCCGATGCGGCGCTCAGCCACCCGCACGCGGTGTGCCAGGATGCGTCGGCGCTGTGGGCGGCGCTCATCGCCAAGGCGGTCCGCGAGGGTCCTTCACCGCAGGCGCTGTACCACCATGCGCTGCAGCTGGCCGAGTCCATGCAGCCAAGCCTGCTGCAACGGGTGCAACTGGCCGCTGCGGCACCGCCCGCGGAGTTTCAGCAGCAGATGGGCTGGGTGCTCACGGCCTTGCAGAATGCGCTGTTTCACTTGGCCAACGCCACTCCATTTGCAGACGCGGTGCGCCAGACGGTGGCCCAGGGCGGCGACACCGACACCAACGCGGCGATCGCGGGCGCGCTGCTGGGTGCCGTCTACGGTCGCGACGCGGTGCCGCTGCAATGGCGCCAGATGGTCCTGTCCTGCCGACCGTTGCCGGGCAGTGGCCAACCGCGGCCGCGCTGGCTGTGGCCGGTGGACGCGCTGATGCTGGCCGAGCGGCTGGTGCTGGCCGGCCAACCTGCGGGCTGAACGCAACGGCCCCAGATCTGGCCTCCGGTCGCAAGCTGGCCCAGAGTCTGGTAGTCGTGCCCGGGGCCAGGGTTGCGGACTGCCCCCTCTGGTCCCTTGAATCCGGCTCGATGCCCGCTCACCCCTGCGGCCGCACCAGCACCGTATCCCGCCGCCAGTGCTCATCGTCCATCTCGGGGAAGTCGATCGACCAATGCAGCCCGCGGCTCTCCTGCCGCTGCAGGGCGCATTCCACGATGAGCGAGGCCACGGCGGCCAGGTTGCGCAACTCGATCAGGTCGGGCGTCAGGTAGAAGCGCCAGTAGTCCTCGCGCACCTCTTCGCTGATCAGTTGCAAGCGCCGCCGGGCGCGCAGCAGGCGCCGGTTCGAGCGCACGATGCCGACGTAATTCCACATCAGGCGACGGATTTCGTCCCAACTCTGGGTCACGACCACCGCTTCGTCGGGGTCGCCGGCCTGGCCCGTGTCCCACTGGGGCACCCGCAGCGCTTCCGCCTCGCCGTCTTCGCGCACGACGGTCGCCGCCGCCGCCGCTGCGCGCTCGCCCATCACTGCCCCTTCGAGCAGCGAGTTCGATGCGAGCCGGTTCGCGCCGTGCAGGCCCGTGCAAGCCGCCTCGCCGATGGCGAACAAGCCCGCGATGTTCGTGCGCCCGTCGGTGTCCGTCAGCACGCCGCCGCATTGGTAGTGGGCGGCCGGCACCACCGGAATCGGCTGGCTGCGCATGTCGATGCCGAGGTCGAGGCAGCGGGCGTGGATGGTCGGGAAGCGCTCCGCCAGAAAGGCCCCCTCCTTGTGCGTCATGTCGAGCCAGACATGGTCGTCGCCGGAGCGCTTCAGTTCGGTGTCGATGGCCCTGGCGACGATGTCGCGCGGCGCGAGATCCTTGCGGGCGTCGTAGTGCGCCATGAAGGCCTCGCCCTTGCCGTTGCGCAGCACGCCGCCCTCGCCCCGCATCGCCTCGCTGATCAGGAAATTCTTCGCCTGGCTGTGGTACAGGCACGTCGGGTGGAACTGGAAGAACTCCATGTTCGCGATGCGCGCGCCCGCCCGCCACGCCATCGCCACGCCGTCGCCCGTCGCCACGTCCGGGTTCGAGGTGTAGAGGTAGACCTTGCCGGCCCCGCCGGTCGCCAGGCACACGGTGCGCCCCTGCAACGGCACGACGCGGTCGGCCGCCACGTCAAGCGCATAGACGCCGAGCACGCGGTCGCCCTTGCCACCGGGTGTGCCGCGTCCCGTGCCGCGCGCGAGCCGCCCACGGGTGATGAGGTCGACCGCCATGTGGTGTTCGAGCACGGCAATGTTCGGCGTCGCCCTCACCTGGGCAGCCAGCGCGTCTTCGATGGCGCGGCCCGTGAGGTCAGCGACGTGCGCCACCCGCCGCGCCGAATGGCCCCCTTCGCGGCCGAGCGCCAGCCCACCCTTGGGGTCACGGTCGAATGCCACGCCGCGCCCCGCCAAGCGCTCGATGGCGTGCGGGCCCTGCTCGACGACGAGGCGCACCACGTCGTCGCGGCACAGCCCCGCGCCGGCCCCCAGCGTGTCGCGGACGTGGGCGTCGAAGCTGTCGTGCACACCGTCGAGCACTGCCGAAATGCCCCCCTGGGCGTAGCGCGTGTTGGCCTCGACCAGCGTGCGCTTCGTCAACAGGCACACTTGGCCGTGGCGCGCGGCATCGAGCGCAAACGTCAGCCCGGCGATGCCGCCGCCCACCACGAGGAAGTCGAAAATCTCGTCCACGCCGGCTGCCGCCATCCCGCTCACGGTCCGCACGCCGGGTGGCACGCCTCGGCCGTCTGCAGTCCGCACAAGCAGGCGCCCTGCGGGCAAGGCTTGCACGTCGACTTTGGCGCGCAGCACGGCACGCAGGCGGCGGCCTCACAGCGCTGCTTGGCGCCACACTGGGCATTCGTCGCGCACCCGCACAGGCCATTGGCGCCGCACACCTTGCCGACGCACTCGCCTGACCACTGGCACGCCATGCCGGGCAGCTTGCCGGTGGCGAGGCAAAGTTTGGCGCCGGTGCCAGCTTCGGCGCACCCGGTCCCCGTCGGGCACTGCGCCGCGTCGGTGCAGTTCGCCCCGTACGCCAGATCGACCACACACGCGCCCGCATTGCACCAGTGTGCCGCGCTGCAGTGGGCCGACGTCTTGCAGCCGCACAGGCCCGCCGTGCACGCGCCGCTCGTGCACTCCGCACCGAACGCGCACGCGGCGCCCGTCGCCTTGTTCGCCTGCAGGCAGCGCTTGATGCCGGCGCCGTCGTCGATGCACTGGGCCTCGGCACTTTCGCATTGGGCAGCCGACGTGCAGGTCTGGCCGAGCGGAATGTTCTTGGCGCACGTGCCGCCGATGCACACTGCGCCGAGCGGGCACGCGCCGCCGGTGCCGCACGCCTGGCACGCGATGTCGAACTTCTGGTGCAGGCAGGTCCCCGTCGTCAGTTCGCAGAAATCGACGGTGCACGAACTGGCGTCCGCGCACGGCTTCGGCCCGGCGCCCTTGCACACGCCCGCCTGGCAATTCTCGCCGGCCATGCAGAACAACCCGTCTTCGCATACGGTCTTGTCGGCCACGCTGACGTTCTTGCACCCGCCGGTCGCGCTGCACTGGTCGAGCGTGCACGCGTTGTTGTCGTTGCAGGCAGGCACACCCTTGCACGCTCCGGTCGCACACGATTCACCAACGCTGCACGGGTCGGCATCGACGCACGCCCCCTTCCACGCCACGGAGACGCACGCGCCCGTCTGTTCGTTGCAGCCATCCTGGGTACACGGGTTGCCATCGCCACACACCTTGGGGGCGGTGACGCACTTGCCCGTGGCCGGATTGCAGCTTGCCGGCGCGCACTTCGAGCCCGCGCACGTCACGTCGGCGTGCAGGCACTGGCCGGTGCCGTTGTCGCACGCATCGACCGTGCACGGGTCCTCGTCGTCGCACACCACGGTCAACCCCGGCGTACACGCGCCGCCCTTGCACACGTCGGCGGCCGTACACGCGTTGCCGTCGAGGCAGGGTTGCTCTGTCGGCGTCGCCTTGCAGGTGCCGGTCAGCGTGTCGCACACGTCTTGGGTGCACGCATTGTTGTCATCACAGGCGGGCTTGGCGGTGCCCGTGCACTTGCCGCCGGCGCAATGGTCGGCGTCGGTGCAGGCGTCGTTGTCGGTACACGTACCATTGGACAGCGGCGCGTTCTTGCACACGTTCTTGACCGGACCCACGCCATTTTCGCACGTGTCGGTCGTGCAGACGTTGTTGTCGTTGCAGTCCTTGGCGCCGGACTTGGGCATGCACGCACAGTTGACCGGCCCCGGCACGCACGCGCCGCCCTTGCACGCGTCGGGGCTCGTGCACGAGGCGCCGTCTTCGCAGGGCTTGGCGTTGGGCTGGCTCGCGCACTTTCCGGTCTTGGCGTCGCACGTGTCGTCCGTGCAGTCGTTCTGATCCGTGCACACCACCGCCTTGCCGGGCTTGCACGCGTTGGCCGCACACGCGTCGCCGGCGGTGCACAGGCTGCCGTCGTCACACGCGCCCAGGTTGGGGGCGTGGACGCAGGTGCCGGTCTTCGGGTCGCACGCGTCGTCGGTGCATTGGTTGGCGTCGGTGCAGACCTTCGGCTTGCCGCCCCCGCACTTGCCCGCCACGCACGCCTCGCCGACCGTGCACGGGTTGTTGTCGGAACAGGTCGCGAGGTTGGGCGCGTTGACGCACTCGCCGGTGGCCGGCAGGCAGAAGTCGTCGGTGCACGCGCTCTTGTCGTCGCAGGGCTTGGCTTTGCCGCCCACGCACTTGCCTTGCGCGCAGGTGTCGCCGGTCGTGCACGCGTTGCCGTCGCTGCAGGCCCCCGCGGCGGGGCTGTGGCTACACGCGCCGGCAGTGCAGGTGTCGGTGGTGCAGGGCTCACCGTCGTTGCAGTTCGAAGCCACGGTGCATTCGGGCACGTCGGCAGGTGCGGTGTCGGGGTCGGCGCTGTCGAAGGCCTCGGTGTCGGCTGGGTCTGCGGCGTCGGCTCCGGTGTCTACTGAGGCTCCGGCATCTACCGAGGCTCCGGCGTCTGTGTCGCTGGCCGCCGGGGCGTCGCCTTGCGCTGCCGTGTCGCCGGGAGCCGCCCCATCGTTTGCGTCGGCGCTCGCAGCGTCGGGGCCTGGCTTGCGGGTGCCGTCATCTGCTGGAGCCGCCCCATCGATGCGCGTGCCGTCGGCCGTGTCGGCGGGCTCCGTGTCGCTGGATGCCTGCAAGCTGTCGAGTCCGCCATCGGGGCCGCTGGGGGCGCCGTCTGCCGTCGCGGCTGGCGGGGTGATCGCGATGATCGGTTCGGCACACGCGGTCGCGGCGGCAGCGGCGACGACGGAGAGGCGCAAGAGGTGTACCTGACGTTGGCGGAACATCGACGGGAGTCTCCCTCGCCCGCTGCGCAAGCTAGAGGAGCGGGGCGTGGAGTGCAAGGATTCCACCTGTATGTCGTCAGCCGGTGGATTCTGGGCATCCTCACCCGCATGGCGCCTGCGGCCTTGACCCCTCCGCCCCTGCCAGCGACCCTGCCACCACTCCCCCACCGGCCCATCGCCGTGCGCCGGAGCCCCGTGCCGATGACCTTGCAGCCTCCGCCCATCCCGCCGACCTCGCTGCCATGCCCCCCTTTACGTTCGGCGTCCACCCCGGCGCGGAACTCGACATGGGCAATCCGCTCGGCCAGGGCGGCATGGGACTCGTGCGGCTGGCCGTGCAGGTGCCACTATAGCGCGATGCTGCCCGAGGTGCTGACCGGGCTCACGCGCCATGACAAGCCGACCCGCGCCGCCGTGCTGATAGCCGCGCACCTGAGCGAGTCGTGCGCGCGATGGCGGTCATGGCTGCGGCGTTCTGGGCGTCGTCGGCCGGCGGCTGGATGGTGGGCACGGCGCCCGCGCAAGGGCTACCGGGATGCGCGCCAACTGGAGCGGGTGTGACATGAAGGGTCCTCTTCAAAAACGTTGCGCGGCATGGGCTTGCCTGGTGGTCGGGCCCGCGGCATTCGCCGGCTGTGGCGACGCTGGCACGGCGCCTGGTCCCGACACCGGAACGGACGCGGCCGCCACATCCGGCAGCGCTGGCGATGGTCTGGGGTTGGACGGCGCGCAAGAAGCCGACACGCCGCGCGCAGTGTTCGACGGCGGCGCCGACCTCGCAGGAGGCCCGGCTGACACGGGCCCCGGCTCCGACGCCCCTGCCGCAACGGATGCCGCGCCCTCGCCGTGTAATTTTGCGACCCCAGGTCCCGGCGCGTGTGGCAGCCCGTGCGCGGCCGACAACGAGTGCCTGGCCGGCTTTTGCGTGCCGACCCGATTCGAGCGCCTGTGCACGATGAACTGCTCGGCCGGGGCGTGCCCGATGGGGTGGGCGTGCAAGCAACTGTCGTCGGCGCCCGACACGATCTATGGCTGCGTGCCCGAGTCGCCCAACCTCGGCCGCCCGTGCCAGAGCGACCTCGACTGCGTGACCGCGATCGGCCAGACCATCGTCGGCCTCGCTGACCTGTGCGTGCCGCGGGGAACGGAAGGCGCGTTCTGCGGAGCCGATTGTGGCGGCGGCAAGGAGTGTGCCAAGGGCTTCGCGTGCCAGTCGGTGGTGTCGCTCGGCGGCAAGTTGGCCAAGCAGTGCGTTGCCGCTGTGCTCGACGACAACTGCACTCCGCGCTTCGAGCAGGAGAAAGCCGAGGCTGTCTGCACGCGCAAGAACGAGGCCGGCGCCTGCAAGGGCAAGCGCCGCTGCGAAGGCAAGAAACTCGCCGCGTGCGACGGCAAGGAGCCCAAGCCCGAGGTCTGCAACGCCGACGACGACGACTGCGACGGCCAGTTCAACGAGTCGGTGGCGGGCGCCACGTGCAAGGTGCAAGGGGCTGAAGGCGCGTGCGCGGGCAAGCCCGTGTGCGACGGCGGCGTCGAGACGTGCGTGGGTCCCAAGCCAACGGCCGAGGCGTGCAACGGGGCGGACGACGACTGCGATGGCAAGACCGACGAGGGCTGTGACGACGACAGCGACGGCTACTGCGACGCCGCGATGGGCTACGACCCTGCCGCCGGCAAGCCCACGTGCGGCAAGGGCTCTGGCGACTGCGCGGACTTCGACGCCGGCGTACACCCCGGCCAGAAGGAGACCTGCAACGGAGCCGACGACAACTGCAATGGCAAGAAGGACGCCGACGACCCGCAGTTGACGCTCGATGACGCCCAGAAGTGCGACCAGCAGAGCGGGCCATGCGCGGGTGCCAAGAAGGGCGCCGAACTGTGCCAAGGCGGCAAGTGGCTGCCGTGCGCCGACCTCGACTACCAGAAGCACTTCGCCGCGTTTGCCAAGAGCGAGGTGTGCGACGACAAGGACAACGACTGCTCGGGCGTGGCCGACGACGGCTGCGACGACGACAAGGACGGATTCTGCGACAGCAAACTGGCGACCATCGGCTTCCCGCTCTCGTGCCCCAAGGGTGGCGGCGACTGCAACGACGGCCTCAAGGATGCCAAGCCCGGTGCCGCCGAAGCGTGCGACGACCTCGACCAGAACTGCGACGGGGCAACGGACGAGGGCTGCGACAAGGACAAAGACGGCTGGTGCGACAAGGACCTCAACGTGAGCGGCAAGCCCAAGGCCTGCGCGTCTGGCGGCGGCGACTGCGACGACCTCGACAAGAAGAAGCTGCCGGGCGCGACCGAGGCCTGCAACTTCGTAGACGACAACTGCAACGGCCAGACCGATGAGGCGTTCGTCGACCTCGGCAAGCCGTGCGCGGGTGGCGCGGGGGCGTGCGCGGCGGCGGGCACCACGGTGTGCGCACCCGACGGCAAAACGGCGGTGTGTTCGGCTACGGCACCTGCGCCGGGCATCGAAGCCTGCAACGGCCTCGACGACGACTGCGACAGCAAGACCGACGAGGGCTGCGACGACGACAAGGACGGCTACTGCGACGTCGCACTGGCGGTGTTCGGCAAGCCGAAGGTTTGCCCGGGCGGAACTGGCGACTGCGACGACGCCGACTTCGACAGCAAGCCCGGCGCGCCCGAGTTGTGCAACGGCAAGGACGACGACTGCGACGGCAAGGTGGACGCCAAGGACGGCGACCTCGCGTTCGAAGACCCGCAGCCGTGCGAGAAGCAGGCGGGCACTTGCAAGGGATCCAAGAAAGCGCCCGACCTGTGTCAGGGTGGCAAGTGGCTGGGGTGCGGGGCCATCGACTATGCCTTGTGGCATCCGTACTGGCAGTCGGCTGAACTGTGCGACAACCTCGACAACGACTGCAACGGCAAGGCCGACGAGGGTTGCGACGACGACGACGACGATTGGTGCAACGCCAAGATGGTGATGGTCGGCAACGTGAAGACGTGCCCCAAGGGCAGCGGCGACTGCAACGACGACTCGGCCGCAGTGTCTCCGTTCCACGAGGAGTACTGCGACGGCAAGGACAACGATTGCAACAGCAAGCCCGACGACGGTTGCGACAAGGACCAGGACAGCTACTGCGACATCGGCAAGACCGTGATCGGCTTGCCGCCCGTGTGCCCGAACGGGGGCGACGACTGCGACGACAAGGAGTTCAAGGTGAACCCGGGGCAGAAGGAAACGTGCGCCGACTTCCTTGACCAGAATTGCTCGGGCGCGGCGGACGAAGGCTGTGCGCCGACGACGCTCGGTTTCAGCGGCAAGCTGGGGCCCGACATGGCCTTGGAGGGCTACTTGCAGTGCGCCGGGTACTTCGACCAGCCGGGCGGCGACGATGTTCCGTTGGCGTTCGGCGCCGCGTGCCTCGACCCGAAGTGGCAGAAGCTGCGCATCGCGTGCGGCCCGGCGCCCGACAAGGTGCGCTGGATCGCAGTGAAGAAGAACGTGTTTGCTACGGGGCTACAGTCGGGCGCCGAGGAGGGGCTCATCTTCGACAGCAACTTCGACCTCGGCGGCAACAACCTGGTCAAGGCCGACGCGCCCGGCAACCCGAACGCGGCACGCTCGTGGTGGGTGTCGGCTCTCGGGGGCTGCACGGAGACGTTTGCGGCGCTGACCGTGAACAACGGCAGTTGCGGCTGGGAGGCGGCGAATTGCTTTGGCTACGGGCTGACGGGGTCGCGGTATCTGTTCGTTTATGTGGGGAAGTAGGCGGGCACTGCGGCAGCCGGTGACGGCCGGGGCGTGATCCGGGGACGGGAAGGTGCCGGCATCGGCGCATGCCGCCCGCGGCCGGACGGCGACCCTGCCAGACGTTTGCCAGTGCTGCGAAAGGATGAACGGCGCGGCATCCGTGACCGTGCGCAGGCGCCAACAACGGCGCGGAACTGTGCCAAGGCGGCAAGTGGCTGCCGTGCCCCGACCAAGTCGATCCTTTTGCCGTTGCCGGGAGTCGGCGTCAGCTGCGAGCTTGGCAACGCAGCAACGAAAACGGTGCCGGCTCAAGACCACGGGCATGACGAGTTGTTTGCGTCGGCGCCCAACCGACGTCGGCTCGCGCTGCCCCGTTGCCGAAAACTTGACGTACGTTTAGAATCCCCGTCTCACAAGCGTCCTGCGCGTCGCCACGATCTGCAGGAAGCATCCGGCCTCGCCCCGCTGCGGCGGCAGGGAGGGCGCACCGGACACTCTCAGGAGAACGCAAACCATGCGCTCGTTTTTCGATGTGCTCTCGTGGCACGTGGTGTTCCTCTCGGCGTTCAGCGCGGTCGGCAGCGCGGGCTGTGGCACCGGCGACGACAAGACCACGGACACGGCAACCGCAGCGGGAACGGACGGCGCCGCGACGGACACAGCCAGTGCAGACGCGGTCAGCATCGACACGGCAGCCGTGGACGCAGACGCGGTCGCCGAGACCGCACCGCCAGACACCAGCGCGGGCGCTGAGACCGCACCGCCAGACACCAGCGCGGGCGCCGAGACCGCACCGCCAGACACCAGCGCGGTCGCCGAGACCGCACCGCCAGACACCAGCGCGGCCGACGTGACCACTGCCGACACGGCGGTTGCCGAAACAGCAGGCGCCGAGACCTCTACCCCAGATGTCGCCGCCGATGTCGCTGTCGCACCGGCCATCTTGGACGGTCCCAGCCGCGGTTCTGCCGTCGCCGTGTCGTCGGACGACAAGTGGGCGGTCGCGTGCAACCGCGATTCGGGCAGCGTCTCCGTGTTTTCGCTGGCCTGGCCCGACGCCAAGGTGCCGACCGCCACCAAGGTCGCCGATGTCGATCTGGGCGCGGGCAGCGAGCCGTGGCAGGTGGCCATTGCGCCGGACAGCAAGACCGCCTACGTGGTGCTGCGCCACAGTCAGAAGCTCGTACGGGTGGCGCTCGGCGACAAGCCCGCCAAGAACGGCGAAGTGGCGACGGGCTCGGAGCCCACGGCGGTCGCCCTGTCGCCCACGGGCGCCTGGGCCTTCGTGGCGAATTGGGTCGATGGTACCGTCCAGGCCTTCGCAACGGCGGATTTCGCGGTCAAGAAGACCATCGATCTCAACGCCGCGCTCGCCGCCTCGGGCCTGCTCGGCACGGTCAAGGCGCGGCCGGCCCTGGCGCACCCGCGCAGCCTCGCGGTCACCAACGACGGTGACGCCGACGATGCCGACGAGGCCCTGCTCGTCACGGAATATTTTGGCCAGCAGCTCGCCGAAGAGAAGCCCGACGGCGCCAACGGCGACGCGATCAAGCAGGGCATCGTCTACAAGGTGACCGGCTACGCGGGCACGACGAAGGTCGATCTCATCAAGTTGGCGCCGCTCGCCGACCTGGGCTTCAAGGATCAGAACGGCGGAACGGCCGGCTGCTTCCCCAACCAGTTGCAGGCGATCGCGATCCACCAGGGTCTGGCGTACGTGACGTCGCTGTGCGCGTCGCCCAAGGGCCCGATCGGCCCCTTCACAGGCCCGGCCAACAAGGCGTGCACGGCAGATGCCGAATGCCCCGGCGCAGTCGTCGGCTCGTGTGCGGCCCTGAAGTGTACGACGACCTGTGCCGCCGACGCCGACTGCGGTGCCAACGGTGGCAAGTGCACGGCCAACAAATGCGAAGTCAACGTGGCGAGCGCAAAGACGGCGATCGGCAACGTCGTGTCGGTCATCGACATCGCCAACGGCAAGGAGATTCCGGCCTCGGCGGTCAACCTCAACGCGAAGTTCAACGACCTCTACGTCGCAGTCAAGACCGACGACAACAACACGCGCCGGTTGCCGCTGGTCATGACCGACATCGCCTTCGTGCCGGGCCTCCCATTCGGCTACGTGACGGCCAACGGGGCCGACGCCGTGTTCCGCTTCGGCGTCGATGTCGCGACGGGCGCAGTGACGTCGGTCGGGTCGAACCAGAACGCCTTCATCGACCTGAGCCCCGCGGAGTATCAGGCCAAGGACGGCGGCAAGGGCCCGATCGGCTTGGCGATCCCGGCGAGCGGCAAGAAGTTCGCGTTCGTGCTCAATGAGTTCACCCGCAACTTACAGATCATCGATTTTGCGGTCCAGCAGATTGCGGGCGGCGCCGCGGCGGCCAGCGTCGTGGGCGCAGCAGCCATGCCGGCCGACGGCAGCGACGCACAGAAGGTGCTCAAGGGCAAGCGCTTCTTCAACACCGGCCTCGGCCGCTGGTCGCTCAAGGGCCAGGCCTGGAACGCGTGCCAGACGTGTCACACCGATGGCCTGACCGACAACGTGACCTGGTACTTCGCGCGCGGCCCGCGCCAGTCGACGAGCCTCGACGGCTCCTTCAACAGCAAGGACGCCAAGGATCAGCGCATCTTCAACTGGACCGCCGTGTTCGACGAAGTCGCCGACTTCGAACTGAACACCCGCGGCGTCTCGGGCGGCGTCGGCGCCATCGTGTCCAAGGCCGTTGCGCCAATCGGGCCGACCGACCGCATCGACATCGCCGCGCTGGGCCACGCCGGGCTCAATGGGTCGGCCGCCGCCGCTGCTGATCCGAAGTCGGCGATTATCACGCCGCCGTCGGTGCTCGAAGACTGGGCCGAGGTCACGAAGTACGTCGCATCGCTGCGTTCGCCGCGCGGGGCCACGGGCATCGACGCCACCAAGGCCGCCGACGGCAAGAAGCTCTTTCAGGAGGCCAACTGCGCTGGCTGCCACGGCGGGCCGAAGTGGACGATCTCGAAGATGTTCTACCAGCCGTCCGTCGCCACGAACACCGCGCTCAAGAGCAAGCTGTGGGCGGTGCCGCAGTACTTCCCCAAGAACCTGCTGCCAGCCGAGACCCCGGCGAATTTCAAGATGCGGTTCGACTCCGGTGATCCGGCAGCGTTGGACCAGCTTCTGTGCATCTTGCGGCCGGTCGGCACGTTCGGGGTGGCGGAGCCGGGCGTCGGCGTGGCGGAGATTCGCGCCAACATGAAGGCGCTTGCGCAAGGCAACGAAAAGGATGGCAAGGGCTACAACCCGCCGTCGCTGCTGGGGGTCGCGGCCGGCGCGCCGTACCTGCACGCGGGCCAGGCACGCACCCTGGAGTCGCTGCTGTCGAAGCTGTTCGAGGCCCACCACATTGCGCTGGCGGCGAACTTTCTCCAGGAGATCGACGGGGCGAAAAAGGCCGACACGGTGGAGAAACTCGTCCATTACCTGCTGACGATCGACGAGGGATCGACCGTGATCGATGCGCCGGCAACGGCGGGGCAGGGCGGCGGGGACTTCTGCGCGGCGCCGTAGGGGTCCGTGACCGGGCGGCTTGACTGGGATCAAGAGTGGGTCTGGCGGCGGTCAAGCGGGCCATCGCAGCGTGGTCAGCCCCGCCCCAGCTCCCGCCACAACGGCCACAGTTGCCGCAGGTTCGCCAGCACCGTGGCCAGATTGTTGACTTTCGACACGCCCGAGCGCCGCGGTCGCAGCGTGTTGGGCACGCCGACCACACGAAAGGGACCGCGCGCGACTTTCAGGATCAGTTCCATGACCACCGCCCAGCCGCGGCCGTCTGACACCAGTGGCACCGCACGCACGACCGCCATCTTGACCATCAACACGCCCTGAAAGCGTGGGAAGGGCCCGAAAAGCATCCCATACAATGCCCGCTCGGCCCGCGACAGGGCCATGGCGGTCCGCGACGACCGCCGGTCGGGTATGTAGCCGAGCACGAGGTCCGCACCCTCTTGCGCCGCTTGCAGGAACGGCCGCAAAATTTCGGCGGCGACGAACTGACCATCGGCCGGGAAGAAGCTGAGGTACGTGCCGCGGGCCTCGGCAAACCCGGTGCGATAGCCGCCGCCCAGGCCGCGGTTCGCCCCGTGGTGGATGACGCGCAGGGCAGGGAATGCGGCGGCGAGGCGGTCGGCTTCGGCACCGGTGCCGTCCACGCTGCCGTCGTCGACCACCACGAGTTCGAACGGCACGCCGAGCGCTGCGAGCGCCGCCAACAGCTCGCCGCACGCCGCCTCGAGGTTGGCGCGTTCGTTGTAGGCCAGCACGAAAACCGACAGCACGGGCGCGGTCATGGTGCGCTCAACGGGCCGCCAGGCGGTCGAGCAGGCCGGCCAGCGTCAACGAGTCGCCGCGACCGGCCAGGTGGGAGATCAGGGCGGTGAACACGCTGCGGCGGCCGGGGCCGGTGTGGGCGCGGGCATGGAGGTCGGCGAGCGTGGCGTCGGTCAGGCGCGGCACGGCGCGCTTCAGGTCGAGGTAGGGCGCCATGCTGGCGGAGTTCAGCATCACGTGGATGAGGTGGAAATCGAACACCTTCAGCCCCGATTGCCAGCAGAGGAGCCAAGCTCCAGTCGGGCTGGGCGCGCTCCATCTCGACGTCGTCTTCCCGGAAGTACGGAATGCGCCAATACAGCTTGCCGTGCCACTCCCACGGGACCGGCTGCAGCGGGGGCGCGCGCGGCGCAGGCACGAGTTCGAGGCAATGGCGCAGCACCTCGGTTGGCGTCGCCCCGTGCGTCGAGCCGGAGAGGGAATTCGGGTGGATGCCGAGTTCGGAAAGGTCCGGGTGCCCGTGCAGGCGCTCGATGGCGGGGCCTTTGTGCGTGACGGACCATGTGGCGCGCACGCCGTGTTCGCACAGCAGCCCGGCCGCGAAGTCGATCGCGGCGTCGGGAGCCCAATCGGTATCGAGCGTGATGAGGCAGAGGTCGTCGGTGCGCACGCGCATGCCTCCGGCTGGGCCGCGGCTCGTACGGGCGCGGCACGGTGAATTCAAGGCGTACGGCCTTCCGGCCGTGGAGTTTGGCGGTTTCTCCCTCAAACGCCTAGCGCGGCAACTCCAGTTCAAAGCGCGCTCCGCTACCATGGCGCGGCTCCACCAGGTGCGCGAGCCCGCGGTGCGCCACGGCCACCTCGCGCACGAGCGCCAGCCCCAACCCGGTGCCGCGCTCCTTCGTCGTCACGAACGGCTCGAACAGGCGCTCGCGCACGGCCTCGGCGATGCCGGGGCCCGTGTCCTCGACGGCCAGGGTCGCGCGCCCGTCGGCCGCCGCGATCTCGACCCACAGGCGGCCGCCGCCCGGCATCGCCTCCCACGCGTTGCGTACGAGGTTCCACAGCGCTTGACGCAGTTGACCGGCGTCGCCATCGACGACCACCTCGGGTTCCGCCGCCTGCACGAGGCAGCGCACACCCCGCCGATCGAGTTCGCTCTGGGCAAAATCGACGAGGCTGCGCACCAAAACGACGAGGTCAACGCGCGCCGCCAGCACGGGGGCCGGCCGGGCGCGGTCGAGGTAGCCTTCGGTGAGCGTGCGCAGGTGGTCGACCTGGGCGCTGATGGCGGCGACGAGTTCGCGCGCTTCGTGGGGTTCTCCGGTCGCCCCACGCTGCAGTTCTTCGTCGAGCAATTCGGCGTTCAACCCGATCGAGCTCAGCGGATTGCGGACCTCGTGGGCCATGCGCGCCGCCATGTGGCCGAGGGCCGCGAGGCGTTCGGTGCGCCCGAGTTCCTCGCGCTGACTGAGCAGTTCGGCTTCGCGCAGCGCCAACGCGTCTGCCATGCGGTTCCACTCGACTGCCAATGCACCGATCTCGGCGGCGCCACCGGCCTCGGCCCGCGCGTGCCGATCCCCGGCAGCCAAGCGCCGCACTACGCCCGTCAGCGCGACCAGGGGGCGCACGGTGCTGACCATCCACAGCAGCATCGCGATCGACACCGCCAGGGCGAAGGCGGGCGCCGCGCCGACCAGCACCTGCAGCCGGGTCTCGCTGCGTTCGGCGGCGTCGGATCGCTCGGCCAGGGCCGCCTCGAATGTTCGCTCGCTGCGGTCCAACGCCCCGTGCACGTGGCGGATCATGCGCCGCAGTTCGACAACCAGCCGGCTCGCGTCGCCGATGCGGCGGTCTGCCACGGCCTGGCTCAAGGCGCGCACGATCGCGTCAAAGGCAGCCGCATCGGTGTCAAGGCCACGCAGACCGGGCACCAGGGCGGCCACGTCGGCATCGGCGCGCATGCGGAAGAGCACGGTCGCTTCGCTGCGGAGGTAAGCTAGATCGGCGCCAATCTGTGGCAGGGGCAGCGGTTTGCCGAGCGCCAAGCGGGCCAACCGCGGCGGGGTCGCGGCAAACGGTAGTGTGCGGGCTCGCACGAGCAGGGCGTCGATGCGAGCGTACGGCCGCGCGTTGGGCACGAAACGCACAACCCACTCCAGATCGTGCGGCGCCGCCCGCTGCAGGGCCTCGTCGAAAGCGCGCAGTTCGAGACCGGCGCGGCGCAGGTCGTCGAGCAACGGCAAGGCGCGCTGGCGCAGGAAGGTGAGTTCGTGCCGCAGCGCCGCGACCGCGGCCGAGCCGTAGAACGTCGCTCCTCCGGCGGCAACGACGACGACCGCGAACGCCAAGAAGATGCGCGTCGGCAGCGATGGTCCAAATCGGCGGCGGGCGGTGGACACGGGGTCGCAGTGTCGGCGGCGGCGGCGGTGACCGCAAGGCGGCGGATCGGGGACTGTCGCAACGGTTGACCGCGCCAGCCCTTCCTGTTTCAATGACGCCCCCCGCGGGCGCCCTCCCGTCCGCAACCCTGCCGGAGCCCTGCCCGCCATGCTGGAAAACCTGCGCCGACACAGCCGTTCGACGCTTATCTACGTGCTGTTCGCCATCCTCATCGCGGTCTTCGCGCTGACGTTCAACACGGCCTCGCGCATCACGAATGCGGGCGGCAACGTCGAGGTGCTGGCCGAAGTCGCCGGCACGTCGATCGACACGCGCGAACTGCAACTCGCGATGAACCTGTCGCCTGACCCGCCAGGACCCGGCGAGCAGGGCTTCGAGAAGAGGCAGGCCCAGAATCGCTATCAGCGCACGCGCATGCCGTACTCGGGCACCGTACCGGAACTCGCGGTGCTCACGCCATGGGAGGGGGCGCCGCCCTCGATCAAGAGCGAGAAGTTGCTTCACGAACTGACGGAGTCGATCCTCGTCGCCGCCGATGCCCACAAGCACGGCCTCGGCGTTAGCGATGAAGAACTGGCACGGCGCGTTCGGCGGCTGGAGCGCTCGTTCGGCGAGAAACTGACCGGCGACAGCGGCGAGATCGATCCCCGCAAGTACGACGTGTTCGCGCGCTTCAAGCTGGGGGCGTCGAAGGCCTCGCTGGAGGCATTCCTGCGGCGTGAAATCCTGCGTGACAAGATGGCGCAGGTCGTGACGAGCGGCATCCTGCTGGCGCCCTCCGAAGTCGATGCGCTCGTACAGGCGGAATCGGCGCGGCCCGTGCTGGAGTTCGTCACGGTCGATGCCGATACCGCCGCCGGACTCGTCGATGTGACCGACCCCGATGCCGACGCCTGGGCGGTCGCCAACGCCGCCAAGGTCAAGGCCGCATACGACGCCAAGGCCGCCGACTACCAGGTTCCTGAGCGCTGGAACGTGCGCGCGCTCCTCGTGGCGGCGCCCGCCAAGGAAGCGCAGCCGTCTCCCGAGGTTGAAAAGCAGTGGACGGAGAAAAAGGCGGCAGCCGACGAGGTCCGCAAGGAACTCGACGGCGCCTGGAATGGCGAAATCGCGCTCGACCCCGTGCTGCCGCCTGTCGAAGAAGGCAAGGAGGCCCCTGCCGTCGTCGAAGCGGATCGCAAGAAGGCGACAGAACTCGCCGGCGCCGAGAAGATCGACCGCCTGCTGCAGCATTTCAGCAAGGTCGCGTCCGAGAAGTCCGAGCACATGATCACGAAGGACCAGGGCGGCAAGTTCGCTGAAGACAAGACTGCCGAATCGCTCAGCCGCTCGCCGTTCGCGCCCGCGGTGGCGACTGCGGTCGCTGGTGCCGAGCCGGGCACGCTGGTCGGTCCGATTGAGGGCGCGCAGGGCTGGTGGCTCCTCGTTGTCGAGAAGCGGCTCGCCGGCAAAGCGACGCCGCTGGTCGACGTACAGCGGGACCTGGCGCGCACGGAACTCCAGCGCGAGCGGGCCGCGGGCGAACTCGACAAGGTCGCCGAAGCCGTGCGCCTTGCGGCTGCCGCCACGCCGACGACGGCGCTCGGCGAGGTCGTGAAGAAGTGGAATCTCAGCCGCACCGGCAAGGACGACGGCCCGCTGTCGGCATCGGAGTCGGGGGCGCTCGGCAAGTCGCCGCTCCAAGCGATGCAGGGCGGCATTGAGGCGATGCTGGGCCTGCCCGCGCCGGAAGACGCGCCGGACAACATCCCCGGCATGGGCAAGCTGCCCGAAGTCGCGAAGGCGGCATGGACGCTGCGGGCCGATGCGCCCGTGGCCGGCCAGGTGTTCAAGAGCGAAGACGGCAAGGCGCGCTACGTCGTGCGGCTCAAGGCGCCGAAGCCCGACGCCGAGGCCGACGCCAAGCTGAAGGACTCCGTGGGCCGCGCCGTCACCCAATTGCGTCGCCAGGCGGCGTGGCGGGCCTACGTGCGCAAGCTTTTCGTCGATGCCGAGACCGCCGGCCAGATCGAGAAGACCGAAGCCTGGACGACTGCACTGCAACTCGAGCGCGATCGCGTGGCGACGCTGTTGAAGCGACTGCCCGCAGCACAGCAGGACCCGACGGGTGGCGCGCTGGGTGGCTTGGGCGGCTTGGGTACCTTGTCCGGCGAAGCCCCCGGTGGGATGCAACTGAACGTGGGCGGCAAGCCGGTTCAGTTGCTGCCGTCGCCGGCTCCTGTGGCTCCGGCAGTTCCTGTGGCTCCGGCAGTTCCTGTGGCTCCTGTGGCTCCTGTGGCTCCCTAACGCTACGCGCAGACTCCCCATGACCCGGGACGCGCCGCCTGACCCCGACCCAGGCGCGCAACCCGGCGCAGTAGCGGAGCCGGGCCCCCAAGTTCCTTTCGACTTCGACGACCGCCTGCGCACGGCGCCCGACCGGCCCGGCGTCTACGTGATGCGCGACCGCGAGGGCCGCGTGTGCTACGTCGGCAAGGCGGCGTCGTTGCGGGCCCGCCTGCGCCAGTATGTCGGCGGCCAGGACAGCCGCTTCTTCGTCCACCTGCTCGATCACGTGCTCGGCGCCATCGACCTGACGGTCACGCGCACCGAGAAGGAAGCGCTGCTGCTCGAAAACGAGCTGATCAAGCACCACCAGCCCCGCTTCAACGTGCGGCTCAAGGACGACAAGCGCTTCTTACACCTGCGGCTGGCGACCGACGAGGTGTTCCCGCGGCTGCAAGTCGTGCGGCGGCCGGCGCCCGACGGCGCGCAGTACTTCGGCCCCTATGCCTCAGCCAGCAATGCGCGCTCGACGCTGCAGCAGGTCAACCGCTGGTTCCAGTTGCGTACCTGCCCCGACAGCGTGTTCCACAACCGCGCGCGGCCGTGCCTCGAACACCAGATTGGCCGCTGCCCGGCGCCGTGCGTGCTGCCCGTGGCGCCGCGCGACTATGCGGGCCACGTCAAGGATGTCTCGCTTTTCCTGCAAGGCCGGCGCACCGAATTGCTCGATCGCCTCAAGCAGCGCATGGCGTCCGAAGCGGAGTCGGAGCACTTCGAACGCGCGGGCCGACTGCGCGATCAGGTGCGCGCGATCGAAGCGAGCGTCGAACAGCAGCACATCGCGCTCACCGGCCAGCGCCGCAGCCTCGACGCGGTCGGCCTGTACCGCGAAGGAGCGCGCGCCGCCGTCGCCGTGCTCAGCTTTCGCGAGGGCGTGCTGCTGGGCTCCCAGGGCTACGTGCTGAAGGACCAGGAGTGGCCCGATGCCGAGGTCGTCCAGGGCTTCGCCGTGCAACTCTACGATCGGGGCCAACCGGTCCCCGACGAACTCTGCCTGCCGTGCGAACTGCCGGGCACCGACACCCTCGCCGAGTGGCTGACAGACCTGCGCCGGGCACGCGGCGCGCTCGAGGGCGGCACGTCGCGGGCCGAGGTCGTCGTGACGCAACCACAGCGCGGCACGAAGGCGCGGGTGTGCGAGATGGCGACGGCCAACGCGCAGCAGGTGTTCGCCGATCGCGTGCGGCAGGCGGCATCGGCCGAGGCCACGCTGCTCGGGCTGCACCGGCGTCTCCACCTGCATCGGCTGCCGCGCCGAATCGAGTGCTACGACATCTCGAACATCTCCGGCACCGACCCGACCGGCTCGATGGTCGTCGCGCTCGACGGCGCACTTGCGCCCAAGGAGTACCGCGGCTTTGCCGTGCGCTCGCAGGAGACACCAAACGATTTCGCGATGATGTACGAGGTGCTCGACCGTCGCTTCCAGCGCGCGAAGGACGGCACGACGCCGTGGCCCGACCTCGTGGTGATCGATGGCGGCAAGGGCCAACTCAAGATGGCGCTGCAGGCGCTCGCCGACCTGGGCATCGACGGCATCGACGTGGTCGCGCTCGCCAAGGCCCGCACGCTCGACAGCGACGACGCCGGGCCGTCCGATTCGAGCCCGGAGCGCGTGTTCGTGCCCGGCGCCAAGACCGCGATCGTGTTGCCGCAGAACTCCAACGAGGTCTACCTGCTGACGCAACTGCGCGATGAGGCGCACCGCTTCGCCATCACGCTGCACCGCAAGCGGCGTGCCAAGCGCACGGTGACGAGTCGGCTCGACGCGATCCCCGGCGTGGGGCCGGCCCGACGGCGGGCGCTGCTGCAAGCATTCGGCTCGCTCAAGGCGGTGGCGGCGGCGGAAGAGGCAGCGATTGCGGCGGTGTCGGGTGTCGGGCCGGAGGTGGCGCGCCGGGTGGTGGCGGCGCTGCGCTCGCGCGGAACTGGCGACGGCGGCGGAGGTCCGCACCAGGATCCACTGCCCTGAGCCTCGCCCCTGCCCGGCCCAGCTTGCCGCTCCCATTGCCGCAGAGTTCTGCGCTTCGCCCTGCCGGGTTCAAGCGCGCGTGCTTGGCGCAAGCCTCGAGTTCAGGACAGCACGCCGATTTGGCGCAGGTTCCGCTCGCCGCGCCGCCGGCTTCGTACGCCTGTGCGGCCCGCTGCGCCATGGTGGCGGCCGCCTTGACGCTCTGCCGCCGCCCCCCGATCATCGCGCCGCGGTCGCAAGTGTGCGTCGCAGGAACACCGTGGCGACCGGTCGCATCCAGCGCCCTCTCGTGGGCGTCGTGACGAACCCGAACTCGAAGCGCAACCGGCTCGACCCCGGCCGCTACGAACGGATGCGCGAACTGGTCGGCGACGTCGGCCTCGTGCGGCGCACCCAGCACACCGGCGAGATCGGCGACGTCGTGCGCGAGTTCCTCGACCTCGGCGTGCCGTGGTGGGTGGCAGATGGCGGCGACGGCGCATTCCACTGGCTCGTCAACGTGCTGTACCCGATCCTGCAGGAGCGCGGTGGCACGGACGACCTGCCCGCGATCCTTCCCACCAACGCTGGCACCATCAACTTCATGGGCGTCAAGGCTGGTACCCGCGGCCAGGCCCTGCCGCTGCTGCACGAACTCTGCGCGATCCTGCGCCGCGGCGAGGCACCGCCCGTCATCGCGATCGACAGCCTGCGCTTGCACGGCCGCTTCGGCGAGGACGCGGACTTTCCTGGCAAGCCGTTCACCAAACTCGGTTTTGCCGCAGCGCTCGTCGGCATCGGCCAGCGCGTGTTCGACAAGTTCTACGCCCAGGAGCGCCAGAGCGCGCTCGGCGTTGCCGAGGTCGTGTTGAAAAGCCTCGGCTCGGCGGCCAGCAAGGGGCCGCTGCTGAAGCACCTGCCGTTCCCGGTCGAGTTCCGCCACTTCAGCGACAGCGTGTTCGAGCCGATGCCGGCCGACGTGTGGATCGACGGCGAGCGGTTGCCGTTCACGCAGTTTCGGGCGGTCAACATCGGGGCGATCGACATCAACATCGGCGGCGTGTTCCGGTTTTTCTCGAGCGCGGGTAAGCGCGGCCAACTCCACGTGATGGCCGGCGACCCGGGACCGGTCGACGTGCTGATGAACCTGCCGCTGATGGCGACCGGCAAGCCGTTGGCGATCCGCGATTTCCGCGAAGGTCCCGCGCGGTCGCTGCGCATCGTGGCCCGCGACGGCAAGCGCATCGACCCGGTCATCGACGGCGAACTGTACTGGGGCCTCGACGAACTCGACGTGACCATCGGCCCGGAGGTCAAGGTGGCCCAGGTCGTGGCAGCGGTGCTGTGACCGACGGTGCCGGTCCGATGAACGCGCCCGCCGGAGGGCCCATGCACGCTCCCGAATCCACCGCCGTCCTTGTGCCCGCCGACCTCGAACTGCCCGGCGTCACGCACCGGCGCGTTCCGGTGGGCGCCGTCTCCCTGCACATCGCCGAGGCCGGCCCGGTCGAGGGGCCGCTCGTCGTGCTGCTGCACGGCTTCCCTGAGTTCTGGTGGTCGTGGCGGCGCCAGATCGAAGGGCTTTCCGCGCGCGGTTTTCGGGTCGTGGCACCCGACCTGCGCGGCTATGGCGACAGCGACAAGCCGGCGCCGGACGCCGGGGCCTACGCGATCGACGCGCTCGCTGGCGACGTGCGCGGGCTGGTGGCGCTGCTGCTGGCCGAGCGCGGGCAGACGCTGCCGGCAGTGGATTCGGGGCAGGCGGCGCGCGTCACGCTCGTCTGCCACGATTGGGGCGGGGTCGTGGGTTGGGCGACGGCGGCGCTGCACCCCGAAGCGGTCGGGCGCCTGGTGGCGTGCAACGCGCCGCACCTGCCGGCCTACCTCGACGCGCTCCGCAAGCTGCCGATCCAGATCGCGCGGTCGTGGTACGTGCTACTGTTCCAGTGCAAGGGACTCGTCGAGTTGACGATGCGCGCGCACCCCCATGCGATGCTGGCGCGCACGCTCAAAGGCGCCGCGGCCCGGCGCGAGGCGTTTCCGCGTGAAGAAGTCGCCCGCTACGCCCGCGCGCTGACTCGGCCCGGCGTGCTGGAGTCGAGCCTCGCGTACTACCGCAGCATCCCGGGGCACATCGCCTGCCTCGACCGCCTCGCCTCACCCATCCGCGCGCCGACGCTCGTGCTGTGGGGGCGCCAGGACCCGGCGCTCGATGCCCGGCTGGTGGCGTTTTGCCGGCCTTACGTCCACGCACCGTTCGAGGTGCGCTGGTTCGAGGAGGCGGGGCATTGGGTGCAGCAGGAGGACGCCGAGGGCGTGACGGACGCAATTGCGGGGTTTGCGATCGCGTGACGTTCCAGAGCGCTGCATTGGGCGTGGTCGACTATGGCCCGTTGGACCAGTCCGCTCCCGGCGCACCGTCCCCCGCAAGCGGCCAGACCCACACCGTGAACCAACGCGCTCCGTCGCCCCAGCGCCCGCTGGTCACATCGACGGCCTGCACGCGCAGCAGCAGCGCCAGGGCGCAATTCGGCTTCATGCCCGTGCCACCGCGCGCACGCCCCAGTGCGCCGGACCGAGCGCCTCGACCTCGACATCGACGCCCGCCAGCCGACCCAGCAGGCGCCACTCCGCGGCGGCATAGCTGCGCCGCACGGACTGCATTCCGTCCACCACCAGCGGGAAGAAGGGTGCCGTCAGGTTCGTCGCCGCCCACACCGCCGCCACGTTGCCCAGGCTGCGCACGACGTCGATGACGAGCAAGCCGCGCGGGGCGACGGCTGCGGCCGCATGCAGCATGCGCACCACGACACCTGGCGGCAGGTGGTGGGTCGACTGCGTGCACACGAACAGATCGACCGCGCCGCGCAAGTCGGCCAACCGCGTGGCGTCACGCACGGCAAACGCGACCGGCAGCCTGGCCGCCTCGGCCAGCCCGCGGCCCGCATCGACGTAGGCGGGGCTGAGGTCCGTGGAAGTCAGCGACCACCCTGCGGCCGCGCCACTGGCTGCCAGCCCGCGCAGGAAGCCGCCCGAACCCGCAGCAAGGTCCACGATGTGCGGCGCCGTCAGTCCTGCGACTGCCTGCTGAACGGCCGCGGTCCAGCGCTGGTAGCTGCCGAGGTTGTGATTGAGCCGATCGAGCAACTTCATTTCCAGGCTGAGGAGCGGCGCCGGCATCCAGGTACGGTCCATGAGTTCGACGACGTTGGAGCGCAAGGGCGCGTCGATGCCCGCAGCAAAGCGGGCCACCACACCCTGCAGCGGGGCCCGGCGGAGTTCGGAGAGCATGCCCGCCGTCTGGAATTCGATCGCGCTCTCGATGCGCGTCCGCCGCTCCGAGGGCCCGTCTGGTAGCGCCGCGGCCTCGGCGAGCAGGGTACCGGTCGCCTCGACGACGAAGGCGTGATCGGAGAGCACTGTGGCGAGCGCGCGCGTGCGTGCCGCGTCGAGCGCGTCGGCGAGCGGCGAAAGCAGCCGGTGCGGAACGTAGCGGGCGAGGCGAAGCGGGTGCAGCGTGGTCGTCATGGACCGGCAGCCTCCTGCACTTGCGGCGCCGCCGTCAACCGGCGCACAATCGCTGCCCCTCCGCGCCCGGCGGTTGGGACCAACCCCTGCTGAACTTGCGAGATTCCATGCGTTATTTTCGAGTTTCCGCCGCTGTCCTTGCGCTGGGCTGCGCACTGACGTCCGTTGGCTGCAAGAAGGTCGAACCCGCGACCGAGGCCGCCAAGTCCGCGGACCCCGCCGCGGCAACAGCTCCCGGTGCGGCCGCCGCTCCCGGCGCTGCGCCGGCCCCTGCCGCCGCCCCGCCGGCCCCTGCCCCGGGTGCCGCCGAAACGCCCAACCCTGGCGACCCGGCCACGGCGGCCGGTGCACCCGCGTCGGCCAGCCTGTCCGTGTTGCGCGACCTTTGCCCCGCAGCGGGCGAGGACCCGGCGGCCTGCCCGGCAAAGCCTGCCGCGGTCGACAAGGACATCCAGATCGCGCATGTGCTCATCGGCTGGAAGGGCTCGCTGCCCATCGATGTCGCGATCACGAAGCCCGAGGCGCTGACGCTCGCCACCAAGGTCGCCCACGACGCCCGCAAGCCTGGCGCGGACTTCATGGCGCTCGTGTGGCAGCACAGCAAGGATCCGGGGCCGGGCGTGTACCATGTGACTGCCGACACGCGCGGCAAGTTTGTGCCTCCGTTCACGGCGATGGCCGAGAGTCTGGGCATCGGTCAGGTCGATGTGGTGGAGACGAGCTTCGGATTCCACGTGATGAAGCGACTGCCCGCCGACTTCGTGTCACCCGAGAAGCCGATCGAGAAGGTGATCACCGACGCCTGCCCGGGTGACGGCGAAGACGCCGCGGCGTGCCCGACGGCGCAGGACCCGCCGCCGACCGCAACGAAGGTGGCGCACATTCTGATCGGCTTTGCGGGCAGCCTGCCCGGCACGCCGGTGACGCGCACGAAGGACGAGGCCAAGGCGCTCGCCATCAAGCTGTGCCACGACGCCCGCAAGAAGGGCGCGGACTTCGAGACGCTGATGAAGGCGAACACGCAAGACCCCGGCCCGGGCACGTACCCGGTCGACAAGGACGCAGGCCTGGTGCCGCCGTTCAAAAGCCTCGGCCTCGCACTCGGCAAGGGCCAGGTCGACATCGTCGAGACGTCGTTCGGCTACCACGTGATGAAGCGGGTCGAGTAGGCGCGGCCCGGTTCCCGTCGATGCCGCAAGCCGCGCGGACGACCTGGGTCGTGCCAACCGGGCGGATCGACTCCATCCAGCAGGGAGCGTTGCATGGCGACCGACGAGCCGGGCGCAGACTGGCGCACGGAACTGGACCAAGTCCAGGCGCGCTGGCAGGCCGCCGTGGCCGCCGGCGCCGATGTCGCTGCACTCCGCACGCTCGAAGTGGATGCCCTCGGCAAGAAGGGCGAAATCACGGCCTTGGTGCGGCGAACCGGTGCCTTGCCGCCGGACGACCGCCGCGCGTTTGGTGCCGCGGTCGGTGCGTTGCGTGGGGTGGTCGAAGGGTGGCTGGCCGAGCGCGCTGACGACCTGCAAGCTGCAGTCCTGCAAGCGGAACTCGACGACTCCACGTTCGACGTCGGTCGCCCTGCGGCTGCTGGCCGCGTCGGCCACGTCCATCCGTTGTCGCAGGTGCAGGCCGAGGTCGAGGACGTGTTCCGCTCGATGGGCTTTCATGTGCTGGACTACCCGGAAGTGGACAGCGATTTCAGCAACTTCGAGTCACTCAACATTCCGTCGTGGCACCCGGCGCGCGAAATGCAGGACACATTCTGGCTCGACGACGGCAACCTGCTGCGCACGCACACGTCCGCGGGTCAGGTGCGCGCGATGCACGCCTTCGAAGCGCCGTTTCGCGCGGTGTTCCCCGGCAAGGTGTTTCGCTACGAGGCGACGGACGCGAGCCACGAGCACACGTTCCACCAGATCGAGGGGCTGATGATCGATCGGGTCGTCAGCGTCGGCCACTTGCTCGACTCGATGCGCACCCTGCTGCGCGCGATCCTGCGCGATGCGGCGGTAGAAGTGCGTCTTCGGCCAGGGTATTTTCCGTTTGTGGAGCCGGGATTCGAGCTCGACATCCGCTGCCGCGTGTGCGGCGGTGGCGGGTGCTCCGTGTGCAAGCAGCGCGGCTGGCTGGAACTGTTGCCGTGCGGCCTCGTGCACCCCAACGTGTTGCGTGCCGGTGGCCTCGACCCCGACCATTGGCAGGGCTGGGCGTTCGGGCTGGGCTTGAGCCGGCTCGTGATGATGCGCTTCGGCGTGCCCGACGTGCGGTTGTTGCTGGCGGGCGACGTGCGCTTTCTGGCGCAGTTCTGATGCAACCGGCTGCGGAGACGAGATGAACCTGTCGTGGCGCTGGCTGGGCGAATTCGTCGATCTGGGCGGCGTCGATGCCATCGCTTTCGCGGAGCGCTTCACGTGCGCCGTCGCCGAGATCGATGGCGTGCACTGCATCGGGCCGGGGCTCGAAGCGGTGACGGTCGCCGACGTCGTGGCCGTGGCCGCCCACCCCAACGCCGACAAGCTGCGCCTGGCGACGCTCGATGTCGGCGGCGGGCGCAGCGTGACGGTCGTGTGCGGCGCACCGGTGCTGCGGGTCGGGATGCGCGTGCCCTTCGTCGCACCGGGCGTCCGGCTGCCGTCGGGCCTCGAGGTCAAGGACGGCGACGTGCGCGGCGTGCGCAGCCCCGGAATGCTGGCTTCGGAGCGCGACCTCGGCCTGGGCGACGACCATGGTGGGCTGCTCGAACTCGATGGCTGCGCGGTGCCCGCAGGCACGCCATTTTGCGAGGCGACGGGCGCCGACGACGTGCTTTTCGAGATCGACAACAAGTCTATCACCCACCGTCCCGACCTGTGGGGTACCTACGGCATGGCGCGCGAGGTGGCGGCCCTGCTCGACCGGCCCCTGCGGCCGCTGGATCTCGCGGTGGGGCTGGGCAGCGGCGACCCGGTGCGGCTTCAGGTCGGCAGCGACAGCCATTGCCTGCGCTACTTGTGCGCGCGGCTCGACGGCGTGAGGGTCGGCCCGGCGCCCGTGCGGCTGCGACTGCTGCTGCGGCGGCTCGGCGTGCGCCCCATCAGCAACATCGTCGATGCCACCAACCTCGTCATGTTGGAGACCGGCAACCCGCTGCACGCGTTTGACGCGCGATTCGTGCGCGGCGGGGCGATCGAGGTGCGGCGCGCGCGGCCGGGCGAAGCCCTCGTCACGCTCGACGGCAGCACGCGGGCGCTGGAGCCGACCGATTGCGTGATTGCCGATGCCGAGGGGCCCGTCGCGCTCGCCGGGATCATGGGCGGCGCCGACAGCGAAATCCGCCCCGACACGACGGCTGTGATCCTGGAGGCGGCGGCCTTTGACGCCAACGCGATCCGCAAGACGGCGCTGCGACTTGGGCTCCGCACGGAGTCGTCGGCCCGCTTTGAAAAGGCGCTCGACCCGGGCTTCGCTGACGTGGCCGCGCGGCGCTTCCTGCAACGGGCGCTGGCCGTCGCGCCCGGGGCGCGGGTGACAAGCGGGCTGGCCGATGCGGGACCGCTGGCGGGGCGGGGTCAAGCGCCGATCGTGCTGCACACGCAAGCGTCGGTGCTGCGCGAGCGGCTGGGTGTGACGCCGGCCGAACTGACCGACGCGTGGATGGATGCCGCCTACGGGCGCCTCGGCTTCGGGGTCGAGCGTTCCCCCGTCGCGGCGCGCTCGGCCGACCTGTGCGAAGACCCGGCGCGGGATGGACTGGCCGTCACCGTGCCGCCGTGGCGGGCCACGCGCGACGTCACGCGACCCGAGGACCTGATCGAGGAGCTCGGTCGCGTGTACGGCTACGGCAATGTGCGCAGCGAGGCCCCACGCGTGGCGGCCCGGCCCCCCCACGTGCCTCCTCTCAAACGGCTGGAGCGCGACCTGCGCCTGGCGCTCGTCCACGGCAGCGGGCTGACCGAAGTGCTGCTGTATGCCTTCGAGGACGAAGCAGCGCGCCAGCGGCTCGGCCTCGACGATGGGCCGGGATGTACGCGCTTGGGGGTACGCAATCCGATTGCGAGCGAACTCCGCCACCTGCGCCGCAACCTTGCGCCAAACCTGCTGGCGGCGGTCGAACGCAACCTCGTTGCCGGCGATGGCCGTCAGGCGAGCCGGCGCGGGTGGCAGGTCGCATTGTTCGAACTGGGGCGCGCATTCGTGCCGGTACCGGCGGCGGCGGCGGACCCTGCGGAGCCCGGTGCCGACGAGCGGCCCTCTCTCGATTTCGGCGTCCCGGCCGTGGCGCAAGGCGAGCGCGGCCCGGGCGAGCGCGCGCAGTACTTGGACCAACTGGAGCCCGAGATGAGGGCAGGTACAGAAACCGCCGCAGCGCGCCGGCGCCCGCTGCCGTGGCAACCCGTCCGCCTGGCCATCGCGGTGGGCGAGCGACTCGGCGGTGGTGCCGATGGCAGCAAGTTCGCGGTGCCGCCCCGAGAGGTCAGTGAGCGGCTGTGGGCAGAGTTGACGCACGCCCTCGCCGTCGTCGCGCGGGCGGCCCACGTGCCGCCGTTCGTCCTTGACCGCGCACTGCCGGCGGGCGCACTGCCGCTGCCGGTTGCGCCCCCGGACCCGGACGCCACGTGGCTGCACCCGAGTCGGCGGGCGTGGATTTGCAGTGGCGATGGCCAGCATGTGGTCGGCCTCGCGACGCTCGTCCACCCCGCGGTGCGGGCGGCCCTGTCCGTTCCTGCCGAAGTCGCCGTCGCCGAAATCGACCTCGCGGCGCTGCTGGCGAGTCCGCCACGGCCCACGCTGGGACGGGCACCGCACGCATGGCCCGGTTCGGCCCTCGACGTGACGCTCCATGTGAGTCCGGCGCTCGACTCCGGCGCCGTGCTCGCCGCCGTGCAGTCGGTACCGCTGGCCGGCGCGGATGCCGGGGGCTTGGTGGTCGATGTGCAGTGGGTGGCGACGTTCGACGCACCCGGTGGCACCGCGCGCGCCGTCACCGTACAGTTGCAGTGTCGGGCCCACGGCCGTACGGTGACTGCGGCGGACCTCGATGCGGTCCTCGACCGCCTCGAACACGGTGGTGAGCCGTTGCGCCGCATGGGTGCGCGTTGGGACCGCCCGGCGCCCACCCCCGGCTTCGGCGCACGGACGCCGCCCGCATGATCGGCCCCGGACCCGAGAGACGGCGATGACGGAACATGGCCCCCGCGTGCTTTTCCTCTCCGGCCCCGTCGAGCCGCCGTGGACGCGCAGCGACAAGAACCTCGTGCGCGGCCTCGCGGCAAACCTGCAGCGCTACCGGGCGCGCGTGCTGACCCACGACGGCGCCGGCCCGCCCGACCCGCACGTCGAGACGGACAGTGCTTGGGGACCGCGCCTGGGTGGGCACACGCCATTCGGCCGCCGCCTGGGCCTGTTCGGCCGCCTGCTGGAGCAACGCGAGATCGCGCTGGTGCACCTGTTCTGGCCCGCCGATACGCTGGTGGCATCGGTCGTGCGGTTGGGCGCCCGCCTGCGCGGGCTGCCGGTCGTGCATACGCTGGTCAAGCCGCCGCGCACGACGGTCGGCGTCCGCCAGGGCCTCGCCGGCGCTCCGGTCGTATGCCTGACCGAGGAGACGCGGCGCCGCATCGAGGCCGAAGGGGTGCCCAACGTACGCCACCTGCCGCCCGGTATCGCGCTGGCCCCGCCCATCGCTGCGGGCGAGCACGCGGCAATTCGACGCAAGTACCGCATCCCGATGGACGTCCCCGTCATCGTCTACGCCGGCGACTACGCCCATGGCAATGCCGCCCGCACGGTCGCCGCCGCCATGCCGCGCATCCTGCGCCAGGAAGCGGTGCATTTCGTGCTCGCGTGTCGGATCCGCGGCGAGGCGGACGCTCACGAGGAGGCCCGCCTCAAGGCGGCGGTGACAGCGGACGGCATTGCGCAGCACGTGACGTTCCTGAACGAGGTCAACAGCCTGCGCGAACTGTTTGCCATCGCGACGGTGCAGGTGTTTCCTGCCGACCGCTACCACGAGAAGATGGAACTGCCGATGGTGCTGCTCGAAGGCATGGCCGAACGCTTGGCGACCGTTGTCGCGCAGAAACCGCCCTTGACGGAACTCGTCCAACAAGGCGGAGCGCTCGCGGTGCCCCCGATGGACCCGGTCGGCCTTGCCGTCGCCGTGGTCCAACTCGTGCGCGCGCCAGACCGCAGGATTGCCCTGGGCGAAGCCGGGCGCCGCCTCGTCGAGGCGCAGTTCGACGTGCGCAAGGTCGCCGCCCACTACGAGTCGCTGTGGGACGAGGTCCTCGCGCACCACCACGCCACGTCGCAGTCGCACGGCACCGTGGCGTGGACCTCGTGAACGCCCCGGTCTGGTGGAGTCTGGCCGCTCTCGTCGGCGCCGTGCTGGGCGGTCTGGCGGTGTGGCTGCACGTGGGCTTCTGGGTGCGCCGGCTCTCGGAACCGACCACATACGACGAATTCCACCGCGTCGCCACGGCGGACGGCTGTGCGATTGAATTGCGCCGCCTGCAGCCGACCGCGCCTTCGAACCTGCCGCCCGTGGTCATGGTGCACGGCCTCGCCGTCGATCACCGCAACTTCGACTCGGCACCAGGGCGGTCCTTTGCCCGGATGCTGCGGGCGCGCGGGCGCGACGTGTGGCTCGTTACCTTGCGCACGGGCCGCAGGCTCACGCGGGCGGAGCACCGCACGGCCGACTTCGCTGCGCTGGCCCAGCACGACGTGCCGACCGCGGTTCAGGCGGTGCGCGAACGGACCGGAGCCGCGCGCGTCGATTACGTGGGGTTTTCGATGGGCGGCATCGTGCTCTACGCCACGCTGGGCCGAGCGTTGCCGACTGCGTGGCTGCGGCGGGCGGTCACGATCGGCAGCCCGGGGCGCATCGGCCACCGCCTGCCCATCGTGAACTGGACCGGCCACCTGCCGCGCCCGCTGCTGGGCCGCGTGCCGCTGCGCTTCCTGAGTCGCCTCGTCGCGTGCGCCGGCCGGCGCTTTCCGACACCGGGGGAGAGGCTGCTGCTGAACTGCGCCAACGCGAGCCCGGCCCACTGCCGCCAACTAATGGTCGACGCCGTCGCCGATCTGCCGGGGCCGCTGCTGCACGACTTTGCGCGCTGGTCGGCACAGGGGGGCCGCATCGGTGCCGGGACCTCGGCGGCGCTCGACGGGCTGGGCTCGGTCGATACACCTGTGCTTTTCGTGGTGGGCGCAGCGGACTGGATGGGCTTCCCCGCCTTTGTCGAACTCGCCCACGACGCCTGGGGCCGCGACGTGGGCGGCGTCGTCAAACGCTGGTGGGTGCGAGGGCGCGCGACCGGGTGCGCCGAAGACTACGGCCACTGCGACCTCGCGATGGGCGTGCGCGTCGAAGCCGAAGTCCACGCTCCAATTGCCGACTGGTTGGCGGCAGCGGACCCGGCCGTGAGCGAACTGCCCGGAACCGCCCGTACCCGGCCCGCAGAGTGCGCCGCATGACCACGGACCCGCTGCGCGTGTTGGTCGACGTGACCACCTGGGTGTCAGGCCGCACGGGCGTCGGCCTGTACACCGAGCGGTTGCTGCGCGCCTGGCTCGACCTCGGCACGCGCGACGAGTTGCTGTGTGCATCCAACGTCGGCCACAGCGAACTGGCGGGCCTGCCCGTGATCCCCGTCGGTCCCGCGATGCCGCTCCGTGCGGCGTGGATGCAGAGCGCACTGCCGTTGCAGTGGCGGCGGTTGCGACCCGATGTCGCGTTCTTCCCCAACTACCTCGCTCCCCTGCACGCGGCCGGCCCCTACGTCGTCACCGTCCACGATCTGGCGGTCGTGCTGCACGCCGAGACTTTCCCCTGGCGCAAGCGCGTGCTCCAGCGACTGGCACTGCCGCACCTGTGCCGCCATGCCGCCGCGGTGCTGACACCCTCGGAATCGACGCGCCAGGACCTGTTGCGCTTGTTCGACGGCATCGACCCGGCACGCGTGGTTGCCATCCCACTGGCACCGCCCGAGTACTTGCGCGTGCGGCCCGACCTGGAGCGAATAGCGGCGATTCGGCACGGGCTCGGACTGCCCGCCCGCTACGTGCTCGCCGTCGGCACGCTGGAGCCGCGCAAGAACCTGCCGCGCCTGCTCGCGGCGTTTGCCCAGGTGGCAGTGGGGCATCCCGGCGTCGGCCTCGTGGTGGCGGGCGGCAAGGGCTGGCGCGACGACGGCATCGGCGCGGCGCTGGCGGCGAGCCCCGTGCGCGATCGCATCACCACGGTCGGCTATGTGGGGCCCGAAGCGCTGCGCGTGCTGTACGCTGAAGCCGACGTGATGGCGTATCCCTCGCTGTACGAAGGCTTTGGCCTGCCGGTGGTTGAAGCGATGGCGGCCGGCGCCCCGGTGCTCACGTCACGCGGCAGTTCGCTCGACGAGGCGGCGGGCGGTGCGGCCGTCGCTGTCGATCCCCTCGATGTCGGCGCCATCGCGGCCGGGCTGGACCAATTGCTCGGCGACGCCCGCCTGCGGGGTGACCTGCGCGAACGGGGCCGGCTGCGCGCGGCGGATCTGACCTGGCAGCGCACGGCGGAGCGAACGCGGTCGGTGGTTGCCAATGTGCGCGACCACCGCGCGCCCGGCGCAGGCCTGGCATGAGCAAGCCCGCAACCCTCCCCGTGCCGACGCCGCCCGCATCCGGCGCGCCGCCAAGTGCCCTGCCACCCGCGCTGGAGGCCGCACTCGACTTGCTGGCGTGTCCGGCGACGGGACAAGCGCTGCGGGTGGCCGCAGCCGACACCGTCGCCGAATTGAACGTCCGCATCGCACGCGGGGGCGTCCGCGATGTGTCGGGCTCGCGCGTCAGCGAGCCGATGGAAGCCGGGCTGGTCACTGCCGACGGACACTGGCTGTATGCGGTGCGCGGCGGCATCGCGGGGCTCGAAGCGGCGCGCGCGGTGCGGGTGGGCTCGCCCGCAAGCGACGCCGGGTGAGACAGGGTGGTGCCGGGTGCCTTACAACTCCGTCGGCATCTGGAGCAACAACCCCAACCCGACCGCTACGTCGTCCGTCGCCAGGTTCCAGTCGAAGCCCGCGTCGATGCCGACCTTGACGCTGCGCCAGCCGAGGCCGCCCGTGACGTGCCGCTGCCGGCCGCGCCCGGCGACGACCTGGTCGTGGATGTAGCCCGCGCGAATGCCGGGTCCCTCATGGCCGAACTGCACGGCACCGCCGATGCGGTAGATCGGACCGGAGTTTGCGTCGAGCCCCCACGAGCCGTCGGCCTCGATCAGGAAGCGGTCATCGACGTAGCCGGCGCCGGTCGCGATGCGTTCGGGTGCCTCCTGGGCATCCAGCGCCAGGCCGTTGCGCCACACCACGCCGAAGCGCAGGCCGCCCAACGCCACGGCCGCACCGAGGTCGCCAGTCCAGCCATCGACGCGCCCCTTGGGCGGGCCCGCGATGTCGAGGTCCATTTGGCGCGCGGCGACGCCGAACATGAGCCGGCCGGCTTCGCTGTCGAGCCCGAGCGCGAGCGCCCCGCGCCAGTCCTTGCCGGTGCGGGCCGCGGCGTCCTGCGTCCAATCGACGAGCTTGGTGTAGCCGACGCCGCCCGCCAGGCCCCATGCCGAGGTCGCATCGACGCCTGCCAACGCGAGCGACGTCGTGCGGGCACCGGGGTCGTGCACGAAGCCCGTCTCGACTGTGTACTGGCGCACCTGCGCGATGGTGGCCGGGTTCGCATAGAGCCCCGCCGCGCCCGCTCCCGCCGCCACCGCCGCATCGGCCGCACCGAGCCCCGCCGTGCCCGCGCCGCCCGGCCGCCACGGACCGAAACCGCTCAAGAGCACGAAGGCCACGGCCGAACCCGCGAGGCGTGCGCGTGGTGTTGCAGCGGCCGTCATGGCGTGGTCTTCTTGTCGGCGGCCTTCTTCATCCGCGCGATCAGCCCCGGCCAGCCTTCCTTGTCGAGCACGCGCTTGAACGACGTACGGTACGAGTGGACCTGGCTGGCGCCATCGACGCTGATGTCCCACACCCACCACCGCCCCGGCCCCGGCGTCGGCCGCGCGAGCAGGAAGTAGGCGACCTCGGCACTCGTCTTGCCCACGGTCAGCACGGCCTTCACTTCGCTCTTGCCCGCCGCGGCGACCGGCTTGCCCAGCCACGCGACCGCGACCGGGCGGCCAGGCTGGAAGCGCTTGACGTACGTGTTTGTCACCATCTTCGTCAGCAGTTCCGTGAATTCGGCGCGCTGCGGAGGCAACGTCTCGACCCACCGCGTGCCGAGGGTACCACGCGCCATTTCGCCCCAGTCGACGAGACCGCGCAGGTCGGCGGCGATGCGCTGGTGGAGCACCGCGATGTCGGTCGTGGCCTGGGTCGCCTCGGTCAACCTGGCGTACAGGCCCTGGACGAACGCCTGCGGGTCCCCGGCGGCATGGACCGCAGCGGGGTCGGGTGTCCACTCCGGCAGGACCGCGGGCGCCGTGCCCGGTCGTTCGGTGGCCTTGGCACTGCCGCTCTTGGCAACGGATTCAGCCTTGGCGGGCGGCTTGGCATCTGCTCCGTGCGGCACGGCCAGCCCGGCCACGCCGGAGCACAGCAGCCCCGCGAACGAAGCCCGCCGGATCGCGCAAACGGCCATTGAAACCATGCTCCCTCTCCAATGGGCCGCAAGCGCCCGCACGCGCCGTTAACGCACGGTCGGTTCCACCGATTCCGCCGGCGCCACTTTCGTGATGTCGGCCCCGACCGCGCGGCTCAGCGCCGCAATCGCCACCTGCAGGTCGTATTGGGCCTGCAGCCACGCGAGCCGGCGCCGGTACCACGCCTCGGTCGCGCGCAGCACCTCGGCGAATTCCTGAAACCCATCTTCCCACGCCAGGCTCTCGGCCAGCAGCCAGCCGCGCGCTGCCTTCATCGCGCGTTCCTGGATGCCCACCATGACCCGCAGGTCGCGCAGTTCGCCCCACAACCGCCGCACGTCCATGCGCACGACATCGAGTTCGGCGCGGTGCTTCAGTTCGATGGCCCGGTACTCTGCCCGCATCTGGTCACGCTGGGCGAGCGTGCGCGCGAAGTCGAGGTTCCAGCGCACGGCCAGACCGGCCAGCGATTGCGCCGGGTTGTACGGGTTCGCGGCGCCCGAACCCTCTACTGACTTGCGGCCAATCACGCGCGCGTCGGCCAACCGGGCAATGGCCACGATGTCGGGCCACAGGTACGCTTCGTAGAGGGTGACGTGTTGCAGCCTGGCCGCCACCCCGCCACGCAAGGCCAACAGTTGCGGTTGGTTGGCGAGTGCGAGCGCTTCGTATACCGCGGCCTCCCCGAGCGGAAAATCGAGCGGCTGCAATTCGGTGTCGGTGGCGTCGATTTCGAGGTCCGACTGGTCCAGCGCGATGCGTAGACCGCCTAGTGCGAGGTTGCGGGCGCGTTCGGCCCCGCGCACCTTGTCTTCGACTTCCGCGGCGTACGTCTCCAGCCGCGCCTCGTCCGACGGATTGTAGCCGTCGTCGTTCGTCTCCTTGAGTCTGGCCAGGCGTTCGCGCTGCTCGCCGAGGATGCGTTTGCCGTCGGCGATCATGTCCTTCGAAGCCTCGTACAGCACAAGGCCCCAGTAGGCACGCGCCACCTGGTACCGCAACTCGTCTTCGGCGATTTTCGTGACCGCGTGGGCGACATCGACGCCGCGCTCCGCCATCGTGCGCAGGGCCGAGAGCTTGCCGAACGTCCAGAGCGGCTGCGTGATCGAGAGTTCGACCGCGACCAGGGGCTTCATCGTAGCCAAGTCCCACGAATAGTCGGTGAGCGGGTTCTCGCCCGATGTCCCGGCGATGGCCTCGGGCACCGACGACACCAGCCCGCTGAACGACAACTTTGGCCACGGGCCCGTGCGTGCTTCGCGCAGTTTGGCTTCGTAGAGGTCGAGCGACGTGCGCGCGGCCGCCACGTGCAGCGAACGGCGCAGTCCGCGTTCGACGCAGGCCGGGTAGCTCAGGCGTTCCGGCACAGGACCGCGGCCCGGCGCGAAGCTGGCGGCCGACGTCGGCGTGGGTGGGTTCGCCAGGTCGGTCGCAGCGGCGGGAAGCGCAAACCCGACACCGGCGAGCACGAGGGCGGCGCACGGCACCGAAAATCGCTTGGTGGCAGGCGGGTCGGGGCGCTGCGTCATGCGTACCGCTCGACAAGTTCCTGAACGATCCACGCGGCAACCTCCGAAGGCTGGGTGCCGGGTCCGAAGCCCGCGTCGAAGCCGAGTTCCAGGGCCAGCGGATGTGACAGGCGCGGCCCGCCACACACGAAAAGCACGCGCTCGCGCAGCCCCTCAGCCTCGGCGAGGTCGATCAGTTCGGCAAGGTTGGTCCGGTGGCAGTCCTTCTGGGTGACAATCTGGCTGACGAGCACGACATCGGCGCCCAGTTCCCGCACGCGGCCGAGCAGCACCTCGTTGCGAACCTGCGCCCCCAGATTGAAGACCTCGAACGCCCGGTAGGCCTCGAGGCCCTTGTCGCCGTGGTAACCCTTGAGGTTGAGGATGGCGTCGATGCCAACCGTATGCGCGTCGTCGCCGGTGCACGCCCCAAGCACGCGCAGGCGGCGCTCGAAGTGGCGCGCCCACAGATCGTCGATGCCCTTGCGGTCGAGTTTCGCGACGGCCAACGACGGGACCGAAATCTTGGTGAAATCGATTGTATGCGGGCATTTCGCGTACAAGGTCAGGTAGGTGAACCCCGCGCCCAGGTCGTGGGCGTGGTAGACCTGCGGCTCGCGCAGGCCCATCTGGCGGCACAGCGCCCGGCCCGCTTCCTGGGCCTCCGGTCCGAACGGAACCGGCAGCGAAAACGACAGCATGACGGCGCCGTCGTCGAGCGCGTCGCCATAGGGGCGTACCCGCGTCAGGTCCACCGCCTGGGGCCCACCGGCGGCAGTCGCCACCTTCTGGCTTGCCGCCGGGCTCATGCCGCACCCCCCGCGCTACCGTGGCCAAGGTCGAGCAGCGCGGCGTCGATTGCGGGCTCCGACGGGTCCCAGTAGCGCTCGCCGCGCAGGAACACGCCGTCGAGGCCGCGGCCGCCATCGAGGGCCCGCGCGATGTCGGCAAAGTGGCCGCGCTGCAGTGCCGCCATCAGGCCAGCGCGCGCCATGCCGTCGAGCAGCGCCACGGCCTGGTCGAGCGTCGCGCGTGCCCGCTGCTCGATGCGCCCGCCGGGCGTGAACTGGAGTTCCGTGCCCAGTGCCCGACCGCCGCCGAACACGAGGTTGGCCGCCTCAAGCGCAAAGTAGCGGTCGTGGACGTGGGGCGTATGCATCGCTTCGGTGGCCATGCCGAGCAGTTGGATGCTCTGGCCGGTCAGCACGCCCACGAGGTCGAAAAGCGTGTCTTGCACGTGGCCACGCAGCACGTTGCCTGTCATGTGCTTGGTCGGGGGCATGAACTTGATCGGAGCGTCGGGGAAAAGCGCGCGCACGAGCGCGGCCTGCGCGATCTCAAACAGTAGGGCGTCGGGCCGCTCCGGGTCGATCTCCATCGCATGCCCGAGCCCCAGTTGCCACGTCTGGAGCCCACACGACCGCGCCAGCGCTTCGTTGACGAGCGTCGACGCGATCACGGTGTGGGCGGCATCGACGGCATCGGCCGTCGTCAGGTAGTTGTCTTCGCCCGTGTTGATGATGTGCCCAGCCAGCGCCGACAGCCGCCGCGCAACGCGCTGGTCGCACAAGGTGCGCTGCATGTTGATGTCGCGGAATAGGATGCCGTACAGCGCATCGTTCAGCATCATGTCGAGCCGCTCGAATGCGCCGAGGCACGCGATTTCGGGCATGCACAGCCCCGAGGCATAATTGCACAGGCGGATGTAGCGGCTCGCGCGGGCACCCTCGTCGTCGAGGGCTGCGCGCATCAAGGCGAAGTTGGCCTGCGTCGCAAACGTGCCGCCATAGCCTTCTGTCGTCAGGCCATCGGGCACATAGTCGAGCAGCGATTGACCGGTCGAGCGGATGACGGCGATCACATCGGCGCCCTGGCGCACCGCGACGCGCGCCTGCACCACGTCTTCGTGGATGTTGCCGGTCGCCACGATCACGTAGCGCAGCGGCTGCAACGCCATGCCCTGAGAGTGGAGCCCTTCGAGCCGGCGCGCGCGTTGGTCGAGGATGCGCTTGACACCCGTCTGCACCAGCGTCGCCCCCAGGTTCGCGACATCGGAGCGCCCGTGCCAGGTTGGTGCATGGACCCGCAGGTCGACGTGACCCGCGGCGACGGCGCGCGCCAGCCCCAGCGCATCGAACCCCGTCGCCAACATGGCCGCCACGAATGGCCCCGCGGTACCTTCGCGCAGCAGTCCGGCCGCGTGGAGTTGATCGACGACCACGTTGGCGAGCGGCACGCCATCCAAGGTGGCACCCGCGACGCCGCACAGCCGCAGCACCGTGCGCTCGATCGCGACGGTCGAGTGCTGCAGGGCAAACCGCTGCACATCGGCGGCGATCGCGAGGGCCAAGCTGCGACCGCGCTCCACGGTGCCGGTATCGAGGGCGAGCGCCGGACAGCCGAAGCCGACCGGCAGCGGCGCAGGGTTCGCGTTGGCAGCGGCGGGCATCGAGGTCAGAACTGGATGCACTTGCCGGCGTTGCTCCCTTTCGGGCTGCCGCACACGCATCCGGCCGCGCATGCCGTCGTCACACAGGCGGTTCCGGGCGGCTTGACGCTCGCCGCTGCTTTGCAGGCGTGCGTCGTTGTGTCGCAGGTGACGCCGAGCTTGCACGCGTTGCCGTCCTTCTGCGCGCAGTCCGCGTCCGTCGCGCAGTAGGCCTGCAGGGCGGCGTCGTCGAGTTCGGTGGGTATGCAGCCGGCACACGCGGTGACCAGACCGAGCCAGCAGGAGGCGACAAGGAGCAGGCGGCGCATCGCTAGAACCTCCCCGTGAACGCCAAGCCCGTCGAATCCGGCGTCGCCCAGGGTGCCAGGCGCGCCGTCGGTGCGGGTTCGGCGGCATCGGCACCGAGCAGGTCGGCCAGACCCCATATGGCAAGCCCGGCACCCGCCGCGACACCCGCCGCGCCGGCATACCAGAACATGCGGCCGCTCGAGAACGCATCGTGGTAGTCGGCGTGTTTCGTCGCATCGGCCAGATTGAGCTTGGCCGCATCATTGGCCTTCTCGACGCCGAACACCATTGCGCCGCCCCCACCGCCGCCGAGCGCGACACCCCCGATCAGGAGCCAGAACGCACGCGACGTTCGGGTTGCGCGTGCGTCCGCGGCGGCCGTGCGCTGTGCCTCAGCCTGCACATCCAAGGCCTTGCGCTCCTCGCGGGCGACCTTGGCGTCCTTGACGCCCTGCTCGATGGCTTCGAAGTCTGTGGGAAACGAAGCCTGTAGTTCCACCGGCAAGGTACCGGGTTGCACGAGTTGGATGACGGCCCAAGCCTCTTCGACGCGCGTCAGTTTCCACAGCGCGACGGCCTTGAGGTAGATGAGCTTGGTCAGCACCTTTTCGACCAGCCCGGTCTCTGCCATTGCCAATGCTTCCGCCGCATGGCCTTCTGCAAGCGTCTTCCACCCGGCCTTGGCCGACGCTTCCGGGTCGGCCAGCGCGACTGCGGGGACCAGCAAGCCAGCCAGCAGCAGCGCGACCAGCCAACGCGGGGCGGTCAGCCCGGGCGGGCCGAAGAGCAGGTGCGGGGCGGGACGGCGGCGGGGGCGTACAGGCATGGGCGTCGTTCCGGGCCGACTGCACGAGGTTGCGCGGTGCGGTGCGGTGTTTTTCGCACAGTGGGCGGAGTCTGGCAACTTACCGCCAGGGCGGTCATCCTGCGCGGCGGCCACCAAACCCGTACACCCAAGCTGCCCCCGCCACGATCGCCGGCGCCACGACCAAGGCGCCGAGCAGGCCGAACACCACGTCGTTGGCCAAGTCTCCAGTCGCGCCGACCCCCTTGACGCGGAGGAACGCCTTGCCGAGCGTGACGGCCCAGTTCGCGTAGTTGCACACGGTCGTCAGCCATGCGAGCCGCGTCAGCCCGACCTCGCCGTAGCGCAGCATGGGCAGGCTCCAGGCGAGCCCGATCATCCAGCCGGCGCCGGTCAGCGCGTTCAGGTGAGCTGCGATCAGCGAGCCGACGTCGGCGTTGACTTGGCCCGACATCGCCTGGGCCAGGGGCAGGCCGGTCAACAATCCCAACAAGGTCAGGAGGGCGGCCGCGCGACCGAGGCGGTGGGCAAGCGTCATGCGGCGGGAGCTTGCACCGCGGCGACGAGCTTTTCCATCCCATCCTTGGCGTCCGCGAAAAGCATGCGCGTATTCCCATGATAGAACAATGGGTTGTCGATACCCGCGTAGCCCGCCCCGCGGCTGCGCTTGACGACGACCGTACGCCGCGCCTTCCACACTTCGAGCACAGGCATGCCGTAGATCGGGCTCGCCGTGTCCGTTTGCGCGGCCGGGTTCACGATGTCGTTGGCACCGATCACGAGCACGACGTCGGTGGTCGGGAAGTCGTGGTTGATCTCATCCATCTCCAACACGAGGTCGTACGGCACCGCGGCCTCGGCGAGCAGCACGTTCATGTGCCCCGGCAGGCGCCCCGCAACGGGATGGATGGCAAAGCGGGTGCGCACGCCGCGCTCTTTCAGCGCATCGACCAACTGGCGCACGGCGTGCTGGGCGCGCGCAACGGCCATGCCGTAGCCGGGAACGATGACGACTTCTGTGCCCGCACGCAGTTCCGCCGCCAGTTCTTCGACGGTCGTCTCGACCACGTCGCCCGGCGGGGGCTGTGGCGTGCCGCTCGCAGACTTGGGCGGCGCGGCACCAAACCCGCCAAAAATCACGCTGGCCAGGGAGCGGTTCATCGCCCGACACATGATGTGGCTCAGGATCGCGCCCGAGGAGCCGACGAGTGCACCGGTAATGATCAGCAGGTCGTTGCCGAGCATGAATCCCGCGGCCGAGGCGGTCCAACCGGAATAGCTGTTGAGCATGGAGACGACCACCGGCATGTCGGCTCCGCCGATCGCCAGCACGAGGTGGGCGCCGAGCGCCCCGGCGATCAGCGTCATGGCGAGCAGGGCGCCGAAGCCTCCGGGCAGATCGCCCGCCATCCCCACCGGCTCCGTGGCGCGCACCAACACAACCGCCAGCCCCAGGCACAAGAGCGCTGCGAGCGCGTTCAAGGCGTGGCGCCCCGGCAACAGTAGGGGCCGGCCCGACAGCGAGCCACGCAGCTTGCCGAAGGCGATAACCGAACCCGTGAACGTGATCGACCCCACCAGCACGTCGAGCGCGATCTCGCCCAACAGCAGCGCGTGGCTGCCCTCGTGCGCGTCTTGGGCCAGGTAGCTCGCAAAACCGACCAGCACCGCCGCGAGACCGACAAAGCTGTGCAGGATCGCGACGAGTTCCGGCATCGCCGTCATCGCCACGCTGCGGGCCAACTGGGCACCGATTGCGCTGCCGGCGCCGATCGCGGCCACCAGCATGCCGAAATTGCCGACCTCGCCCGCGGTCATGGCGGCGGCGACCGCGATCAGCATCCCCACCATGCCGTAGCCGTTGCCTCGCCGCGCCGTTTCCGGGTGGCTCAACCCGCGCAGGCTGGAGATGAACAGGACGCCGGCGACGACCCAGGCGAGCGAGAGGAACGCTTCGGACATGCGTGAACTTCCCCCGCTACTTGCGGAACATCCGCAACATGCGGCGCGTCACCAGAAACCCGCCCGCAACATTGATCGTGGCCAGCCACACCGCGACGACGCCGAGCACCACGGGTGCTGCGCCAGGCGGGCCGTTGGTATGCAGGATGCCGCCCAACAAAATGATCCCCGAGATCGCATTCGTGACGCTCATCAGCGGCGTATGCAGGGCGGGCGTGACGTTCCAGACGACCTGCCAGCCCACGAAGCAAGCCAACACGAACACGGTGAACCGCTCGAGGAACAGCGCCGTCGCTTTCGACGGGTCCTCGCCTGTGTGACCGGCGGCGTAATGCAGCGCGAGCCAGGCAACGACGGTCAGGCCGACCATGGCCCACGTCAGCGGCGATTGGCGGGCACTCGAAGTGTCGCGGGCGAGGCGGGCCGAGGCAGGGACTTCATCGACAACCTGAATGGTGGGCACGCCCAACTTCGATGTCAGCGCGGGAGCGGCCGGCGAGGCCGCGGGGAACGACCCGGCACCCGTGGCCGCGGGCGACGTCGATGCCGGCGCGCTCTCTGGAGACGGGGCTGGTCTGGCGGCAGGCGGCCACACGAGTTCACCGCGCCGCAGCACCAGTCCCCCGCGCACCACGTCGTCGTCCCCGTTCAGGCGAAAGTCACGCGCGTCGGCATCCATCGCCTGGGCGCCGCCGAAGTCGGTCAGCAGGTGCACGAGGTTCTGGGCGTACAGTTGGCTGGCGGTCGTAGCCAAGCGGCTCGTCAGGTCCGTGAAGCCGACGATCGTGACGCCATGGCGCACCACAGCCTCGTCTGGCACGGTCAGTTCGCAGTTGCCGCCCGCCTCGGCCGCGAGATCGACGACGACGGAGCCCGGCTTCATCGCCTCGACCATGTCGGCGAGCCACAGCTTCGGCGCCGGCCGGCCGGGGATCAGCGCGGTCGTGATGACGATATCGACTTCGCGTGCCTGGGCCCGAAACAGCGCCATTTCGGCGGCAATGAATGCCGGGCTCATCTCCCTGGCGTACCCGCCGCCGCCCTCGCCGTCCTCGGTCACGGTCACTTCGAGAAACTCGGCGCCCATCGACTTGACCTGGTCGCGCACCGCCGCCCGCGTGTCGAATGCGCGCACCACGGCGCCCATTCCTTTGGCAGCGCCCAGCGCGGCCAGCCCGGCCACGCCGGCGCCGATGACGAGCACCTTGGCGGGCGCGATCTTGCCGGCAGCAGTAATCTGGCCGGTGAAGAAGGAGCCAAACTGGTGCGCTGCCTCGATTACGGCGCGGTAGCCGGCGATGTTCGCCATCGAGGACAGCGCGTCCATCTTCTGGGCCCGCGTGATGCGCGGAATCTGGTCCATCGAAAACAGCGTGATGCCGCGCTGCGCCAACCGATCCAGCAACGCATGGGCGCCCGCCGGCCACACGAAGCTGACGACGGTTGCGCCGGTCCGCAGCAGGTCGCCCTCGTGGCGGCCGAGGTCCGGGCGGTCGTGCAGTGGCCGCACCTTCAGCAACAGGTCCGCGTCGGCATACAGACGCACCGGGTCGGCTTCGAGGCGCGCTCCCGCTGCGGAGTAGGCCGCGTCTGGCAAGCACGCACCGGCCCCGCAGCCCGCTTCCACGGCGACGTCGAAGCCCAACGCGACGAGCTTGCGCACGCTGTCGGGCGTGGCGGCGACGCGGCGCTCGCGCGGATGCGATTCCTTGGGTACGGCGAGGCGCATGGGTTCCGGTCGACAAAAGCCGGGCCGCTCGGGCCGCGACCAGGCAGGGGGCCTACAAGAGCGCAGGATGCGCCGCAGGGCAAGGGGGCGCTGTCACGCGGGCGTCACGACGACATTCGCGCACGCTGATCGCTCGTGCATGGAAGATTCACCGGCTCTCAACGCTTGAACCAGTCGGCGGGGTCGACCGGCTGGCCGTTGTGGCGAATCTCGAAGTACAGGTAGCGGCCCTTGATGGAGCCGGATGCGCCGACGTCGGCCAACCGCTCGCGCGAGGCGATGATCTGGCCGACTTCGACGCGCACGGCTTCGAGGTGGGCATAGACCGTGTGCCAGCCGCGGCCATGGTCGAGGATCACGGTCTCGCCGTACCCCGTGAGCCAGCCGACATGCGCCACCCGGCCCCAGAACACCGCCCGCACCGCTGCGCCCGGCGCTCCCCACGAGCGATAGTCGAGCCCGCGGTGCAGCGTGGTCGTGCCGAATTTCGGGTGGCGTACATCGCCGAAGGCCACCTCGACGCGACCGGCAACCGGCGGCAGCAGCTTGCCCTGAACGAGCGCGAACGTGTACTTGCGCTCCTGCCATTCCTGCAACGTGGCGATGCGCGCAGTCAATTGGCGGTGCGCGGCATCCAGGTCGCGCACGGCGCTTTCGTGAAAGCGGCGGTCCTCTTCGATGCGCTGGACGAGCAGCACCTTGTCGCTGCGCTCCTGTTCGGCGCGCGCGCGCTCGGTGTGCAGGTCGAGGTCGAGCTTCTCCAAGCCCGCCAGCGCGACGTTGCGTTCGCGGGTGACGCGGTCGAGGTCGCGCAGGCGTTCGCGGTACTGTTGCAGGCGGGCGCGGTCTGCCACGAGCAGGCGGCGCAGCAGGCGGTCCTTGACCACGGATTCAGCGAAGTCCTTGGCTCCCAAGGCGAACCGCAGCGTGGGCCACTGGGCGATGCGCAACACGGCACGCAGCCGATCGCGCACGGCGGCCTGCAACACCCCGAGGTCGGCCGCCGCCTTGGCGCGGCGCATCTCGGTCTGGGTGAGCACATCGGCCGCGCGCGCCCGCTCGGCCCCTGCCCGCAGCAATCTGGTATCAAGATCGATGACGTCGCGATCGAGACGGTCGAGCGCTTCGAGCAGGCCAAGTTCGGTCTGCAGCACTTTTGCGTAGCGCGCCGCGACGTCGCCGGGCTCGGCTGCTGCTGCGGACCGTTCGCCACCTGAGATCAGCACGCCGACGAGCCAGGCGAACCGCAGCGCGACGAGCGCCGGCCACGCAGGCCCGCGGGCAACGGGCCGCCAACGCCACTGCAACGACGTCAGAGCCCGTGCAAAAATAAGTCGATCGCCTGCGCGTCGCCGTGAGTCGGCTTCAGCCGCGAACTTGGCGACCCAACCTGCGACAAGGGACCGTGCCGAATCACTCTCACGATCCAACTCGTAGAAAGGCAGTCGATTCGGTAATTCTTGCACGGGCCCTCACGTGCGCAGGTAGCGGCCGACGCTCAGCCCGCTGGCGACGAGTCCGACCGCTGGCCCGCCCACGAAAAGCCAGACAACCATGCCAGGCGGCAACAGCGACCACGGCACGTTGAGCATGTAGACATCGCGCACGAGTCCGCGCAGTTCGAGGTGGAGCCCGCCGAGCAGCAAGGTCGCCAGCACGGCACCGCACAGCCCCTGCAGCACGCCCTCGACCAGAAACGGGATGCGGATGAATGTCGGCGTCGCCCCGACCAGTCCGAGGATGTCGATCTCGTCGCGCCGCGAGAACACGCTGAGCCGGATCGTCGAGAACACGAAGAACATTGCCGACGCCAACAGCACGATCGACAGCACGAAGCCGATCGTCCGCGCAATCTCGACGCCCGCGAAAAGCAACCGCAACTTTTCTGCGCCAAATGCGACGTCTTCGACGGATTCGACCCCGTGCAGCGTCTTCGTCCACGCCACCAGCGCTTCGACATCGCCGCGGCTGGCCAGCTCGGCTTCGATCTCGACCTCGAGGACCGGCTGGCCGGGGATCGCGGCCTCGTCGAGCCCTTGCAACAGTTCCGGATCAAGCAGCTTGCGATTGCGCGCGCGGTCCTGCTCGCGGCTCAGCGCACGCACGGCCCGCACGCCATCGCGCCCGCGCACGCGTTGTTCGACCTGGGCCGCCACCGGCGGCGGCGTGCCGTCTTTCAGGTACACCTGCACTGTCAGCGATTGGCCAAGCTCGCGCAGCAGGCGGCTCGCATTGAACTGCACCATCGCGAACAGGCCGACGAGCGTGAGCGCCAGCGCAATCGTCAGCGCGCTCACCGCCGTCAGCCACGGCGATGCGCCCACCAACAGCCAAGCCTGGCGCAACACGTACCGCAGGTGCGGTCCTCGTTTCACGCGTCGCCTCCCTCGTCGAAATCGTCGGCCGCAACCGCAACGGGCCCATCGGGCGACGGATCGACCACAGCCTGTGACGACAACGGCGACGACGCCAGCGCGACCGGCTGCGACACCCGCGCACTCGGCAGGTCAACCACCGGCCGCGGCTGGCGGGGGCGGTCGTCGGCCAGCCGGCCGCGGTGCAGCGCCAGCGTCCGCAACCCGTAGCGCTCGATCAGGTGGATGTCGTGGGTCGCCACCACCACGGTCGTGCCGTGGCGGTTGATGTCGGTCAACAATCCCATGATCTCGGCGGCGAGTTCCGGGTCGAGGTTGCCGGTTGGTTCGTCGGCCAGCAGGATGGCGGGCTCGTTGACGAGGGCCCGCGCGATCGCAACGCGCTGCTGTTCTCCGCCAGACAGATCACCGGGCAAGGCGGTAGCGCGGTGCAGCAGGCGCAGGCCTTCGAGCAACTGGTTGACCCGTCGCTCGATCTCGCGGCGCGGCAGGCCGAGGATCTCCAGCGCAATGGCGACATTGTCGAACACGTTGCGGCGCGGCACCAGCCGGAAGTCTTGGAACACAATGCCGATATTCCGGCGCAGGAAGGGGATCGACGAATCCCGCAGCACGTGGATGTTGCGGCCGCCGATCAGGATCTGGCCGTCGGTCGCCCGCTCCATCACGAGCAGCAGCCGCAGCAGGGTCGACTTGCCCGCGCCCGATGGCCCCGTCAGGAACACGAACTCGCCCTCGCGCACCCGCAGCGTCACATCGACGAGGGCCTCGGACCCGTTTGGATAGCGCTTGTGGACGTGGTACAGCTGGATCATGGCGGGCGTGGACCCTAGCAGACCGCTGGATCGCGCTCAAGGCTGCGGGTTTGCATCGGCGGGCGGCCGAAATCCTTGCCGCAAGGGCTTTCGCCGCTGCCCTGGGTGTGGTACACGGCTGCGCGGCTCGCGTTCGGAAGACCTGCGCGCCCCAGCCGCCCGCGAACAAAAGCTCATTGAATTACGCGGTATTGCGTAGCGGACCGCTGCCCCAGACCGCCCCTCACGCCCGGGTTTCGGGCACGCCAGGAGAGCACGATGAACAAGGTACTCGCCGCGACGCTGGCCGGCGCAACGCAAATCAGCCGCTTGGCGCTCGCCGGCGCGCTCAGCTTCGCCGTAGCGATCCCCGTCCACGCCACGGAGAGCCGCGTCAACGCGCTGTCCGCCGGTACGCCGGCTGGCGTGTTCAACGAAAAGTCGGTGACGCTGCGCGACAGTGCGAACATCTATCCGCTGCCGCAGTACATGGTGACCTACAAGAACTCGGTCGATGTCGATACGACCGCGGTCGACGCCGCCACCGTCGGCGGCGAATACGGGACGATGAACATCCGCTACGCCTTGTCGGACGACTCGGTGCTGCTCCTGTTCGGCAAAAAGTCGCCGTGGCGGTCGGTCGAGGGCCTGAAGTCGATCGGCGGCAAGGACGTGATCGCGAATTCTGGGTACGCGCCCGGCGTCGATGACCCGACCAAGCACCAATTCGGCATCGGCTTCGGCATGAAGGGAGGCGAATCGCTCCGGTTGGGTGCCACGCTCGCGCTCGGCGGCCACCGCAACGACGGCTCGGGAACGGCGCCGATCGACGAGAACAGCAACACGTTCATCGACTTCGCGGCGGGTATCGGTTTCGACGTCAACGAAACGAACAACCTCGACTTCGGCATCAACCTTGGGCTGGCGTCGATCAACAACCGCGATGCGAAGGGCGCCTCGAACATGCAGGACCGCTACATCGGCGACGGCGCGAACCTGCACTTCTCACTGATCGGCAAGGGCGAATTCCAGGTGCACCAGATCGCGAAGCTCGTCCCGTACCTGCGCTTCGGCTACGACGGCCGCGGCGTGGCGCACGTGCAGCGCTCCGAAGACGTGCAGGCGCAGAACGGCAACGATGCCAAGCGCGCCCACCTGACCCACATCGCCATCTCGCTTGGCTCCGATCTGCGCATCGAACCAGTTGAGGGCGTGACCGTGCAGCCAGGGCTCGGCCTGATGTGGCGGCAGACGGTGCTCAACGGCAACAGCTTGGCGGGCCCCCCGGGCTCGGGCATCACGGAGAAGGGCGTCGAGAATTCGCGCCAGTTCCTGCCGTACTACGGCTTCGCGGCCGAGGCCAAGGCGTTCGACTGGTGCGTGCTGCGCCTGGGTGCGCGCCAGACCATCGAGAAGACGGACGAGGACAACACGCTGCCGGCCGCACAGCAGGGCCAGCCGCAGCCCTCGAACGAGCGCCACGTGTCGACCGTGAGGAACGAGGTCACGACCGGCGTCGGCATCAAGATGATGGGCTGGGACCTCGACGTGAACATGAAGCCCGACTTCTTCAACAACGGCATCCACGCCGCCACCGGCAATCCGACAGGCGGGTGGGGCCTCGACTGGGCGCTCGGCTACGACTGGTAGCCCGGACGTTTCGACCGTTCGCGAAGGCGGGCGTCCCGGTGGTCCACTGCCGGGGCGCCTGCCACGTTTTTCGCGCCACGGGAACAATCCCGCGCGGCGTTGGGTTCGGTCCTGGGCTGTCGGCGTCTTGTCGCGCCCGGCGAATCGGGGCCGCGTCGCTCGTTTGACAGCGCTCTGCGCACGCTCGCACAATCCGACGGTCCATGATGAAACTCTCCATCACTTGCGCTGCCTTTCTCGCATCGGGCGTGTTCGGCTTGGCGTGCAACCGCACCGCGCCGCCTGCCGCGGCTCCTCTGGCAGGAACTCCGGCAGCCGCTGAGGCCGCAGGTGGCGCTTTCGATCCGGCAGCCGCGCCGACGGCAGTGGCGGTGGCGGGCGGAGAGCCGGTGCGCCTCATTCCCGGCTATGTACGCCCGACCGGCCCCGTGGCGACCGTGAACGGCAAGCCGATCCCTGCCGAGAAGTTCAACGCCGAGTTCGACCGTCTGGTCAGCGCTGGCACGCGCATTCCCTCGGACCGCGTGCAGCGAATCGGGCGCAACATCGTGCAGAAACTGGTGGATCAGGAACTGCGCGATCAAGCGGTCGCCGAGCACGCCTTGACCCTGACCGAAGACGAGCTCGAGGAGGCGTGGAAAGCATTCACGTCACGCTTCCAGGACATGTCGGGGCGCTTCGACGAGTCGGCCTTCCAGGGCGAGTTGCAGCGCAAGCGGACCTCGACGGCAGAGATGCGCCGGCAGATCGGCACGCAGCGCCTGCAACAAAAGCTGGTCGACAAGCTCGGCAGCGTCACGATGGCGGAGGCGGACCTCAAGGCCTTCTACGACAGCAACCCGTCCGCGTGGGTCGAGTTGGCGTCGCGCGACGTGCGGCCGCTGCTGGTGCGGGTCGCGCCCGACGGGCCGGACCCTGAGCGCGCCCAGGCGGAGACCCAGGCCCGCGCCGCCTTTGACAAGCTGAAGAAGGGTGCGGATTTCGAGGAGGTTGCGCGCGACATGGGCCTGCCGCCGATGGGCCCGATCCACCTCGTGCGCAACTCCAACGAGCCTGAACTCGAAACGGCGGCCTTCGCTCTCAAGGTGGGTGACGTGTCGGCACCCGTCAAGACGCGCTGGGGCTTCTATGTGCTGCGCCTGCTGGAGAAGAACGAGCAGCGTGTGCGGCCCTACCCCGAGGTGCGCGACGAGATCCGCCACACGCTTGAGGCGCGCAAGCGTTACCTTGAAGACAAGCGCATCGTCGATGATCTGCGGCGCAAGGCCACCATCGCCGAGTCGTTGCCGTTTTGATGGCGCAGGGCATGGCAAGGGCGCGACTCTGGCGCATCGAAGTGCTGCATGGCCCCAACCTGAACCGGCTCGGCACTCGTGAACCTGCGCTGTATGGTCGCGCCACGCTGGCCGAGATCGATGCACGCCTCCATGCGCTCGGCCGCGAACTGGGCGCAGATGTCGGCACGTTCCAGTCGAACCACGAAGGCGCGCTCATCGACCGGCTGCACGCACAAGGGGACACGGCGGACGCTTTCATCCTGAACCTGGCAGGGTATACTCACACGAGCGTGGCGCTGCGAGACGCTGTGCTGGCGGTGGGTGTTCCCGCCGTCGAGGTGCACCTGACGAACGCCGCCGCGCGCGAACCGTTCCGGCGGGTGTCGCTGCTGACGGGCGTTGCGATCGGGTCCATTGCGGGGCTGGGCGCACTCGGCTACGAACTCGCGCTGCGGGCGCTGATCGACCGGTTGCAGACCGGCGCGGAGTCGGCAGGTCCGCAGCACTTCGAACCCTGAACCCGGGCGCGCCCCGGCACGATGCAGGACCCATGTACGATACGTCGCAATTCCGCAAGGGACTCAAGATTGAGATTGAAGCGCAACCATGGGAAATCGTTGATTTCCAGCACGTAAAGCCGGGCAAGGGCTCCGCCTTCGTTCGCACGCGCATCAAGAACCTGCTGACGAACAACACGATCGACCGCACGTTTCGCTCCGGTGACAAGGTCGACATTCCGAACTGCGAAGAAATCCAGGCGGTGTACCAGTACTTCGACGGTGCATTCCACTTCATGAACCTCGAGTCGTTCGAGTCGCTCGAGGTCGAACCGGCCGCGATCGGCGATACGAAGAACTTCCTGACAGAGAACCTCAACGTCGCGATCCTGTTGTTCCGCGGCCGCACCATCGCGATCGATCTGCCCAACTTCATTACGGCGAAGATCACGCATTGCCAGCCGGCCGTGCAGGGCAACACGGCCCAGGGCGCTACGAAGCCCGTGACGGTCGAGACGGGCTACGTCGTGCAGGTGCCGCTCTACATCACAGAGAAGGACGTCTTGAAAATCGATACGCGCGACGGCCGCTACGTCGAACGCGTCGCGCGCTGATGACGCGGACTCGCCGCGCCGCGAGGGCGACCCACTTGTTGTTGCAAACGTCCTGAAAACACGACGTCAAAAATCGGGGAAACCGGTCAGAGCACGGTGACTTGGCAGGAGGAGCGCTCGTGGCCACTGCAGCGTCCGGCGAGTCCAAGGCCACGTTCCGCCAGACCTTGGCGGCGCCCGGCTTGGCAGCCCAGGCCGCGGGCGACGCCATTCGCGACCGCTTGCAGCGGGTCGATGCGCTCCAACAGCAGGGCAAGATCGACGAGGCGGTCAAGGAACTGCTGGAGGTATCGGCCATCTACGTGCAGCGTTCGGCGCCGGTGAAGGCCGTGGCCGTGCTGCGCCAGGCGGTGCGCCTGAAGCCCGACAACTCCGAAGTGCGGGTGGCGTACGGCGACGTCCTCATGCAGTTGCGTATGGTCGAAGATGCCGTTCGAGAATACTCCACGGCCTGCGCCCAACTCGAGACGCATGGCCGCTACGGGGAGTGGCTCGACGTGCTGCGGCGCGTCATGACGCTGGACGCCGACAACCTGGCAGGGCGGCTGCAGTTGGCTGAAGCACTGAGTCGCGCCGGCATGACCGTGGAGGCCGCGGGCCAGTTTCGCACGCTCGCGGAGCTGCTGCTGGAGCGCGGCGAGACCGAAGACTGGGAGCAGGTCGCCGAGCGGTTGCTCTACCACGACGAGGCCGACGCCACGACGGCGCACGACCTCGCGCTGCACTATGTGCGGACCGGGCGACACGCGGAGGCGCTGGGCAAGTTGGCCCTGTGTTACGACGTCGTACCCAACGACGCGGAATTGCTGGATCTCATCATCGACACCTTGCAGATGCTCGGCCAGCACGAGAAGGCTGCGGTCATCTGCCGCGAGTTGGTGCGCACATGTCGGCGCAATGGGCTGCAAGACCCGGCCAACACCGCCCTGCAACGGCTGTATTTCCTGGACCCCGACGACCCCGAGGCTCGCGAACACGTGGGCGTGCTGCGCGGTTCGATGGAGGCGGGCTTCGTCATCGAGCTTCAGTCGGGCGGCGTCGGCCCGCCACAACGAGCAGCGCCCCCTCGCCCGGTGGCGGCGGCAAGAACGGTTCCGGCCGCGGGAGACCCGGACGACTTCAACGACGCGGAGCGCACGCGCGCGGCGGTTCCCCCGAAGCGACCCTCGGCACCCCGCGCCCCAGAGCCGCCGCCCGTATCCGGCGATGCGGGTCCGCCACCGGTGCCGATGTCTTCTGCCGTCGCCGGTCCGTTGCGCGCGCGGTCGTCTGATTCCTACGTCGCGGACGCGCCAGCAGCGCCACCGGTCATCCCGGCTCCGCTGCGGCGGGCAGCGGCACCTGCCGCATTGCCGGGGCGGCAGTTTTCGTCCACCTCGGCATTCCAGGGGCGGCCAGGCGCCTTGCCCATGCCCGCGGCTGGCGGAGGGCCTGCACACGCTGGGCCTGCCGGCCCGTCTGTCCAACCGACAACCCTCCAGAATTCTGGCGTTTCCGAACCACCGCCGATGCCCGGCAGCGCTGCTGCTGCGCCACGGCGCCCCGCAGTGGCCGCCGCGCCTGCCGTGCGGCGCATCGACCGGTCTACGGTGCAAGACTTCGGCGCGGGCGGGGCGGATTGGGATGCTCCCACGACCCGGGGCAGTTTTGGTCCCGCACGGTCGCCCTCGGCGTTTCCGGCCACGTCGTCGGTGCCGGCCCTGGAAGCGCTTGCCTTGTCATTGGATGCTGCGGACGACGGCGAGGAGCCCGTGCGCGAGGAACGCGACGACGAGGAGGCCGGCTTCGACGTCGAGGAGCGCACGCTGGTCGATGGCAACAAGAATCTGCTCCACGGAGCGCCTCCCGTGGCCTCCGAAGTCCCCGATTTCGTCATGCCGGCCGGGGCCGCACCGTCGGCACCCAGCGCGGCGACCGCTGCGCCCATCGCTTCGGCCCGGCGCCGCTCCCACAGTCTGCCGCGTCCGCGCCTGGCAAGGCGGCCCGGCACGTCGAGCGAACTGCCGACCACGCTCAGAGACATCTCAAAAGACATGAACACACTTGAGTTTTTCATTGAACGCGGGTTCTACGAGTCAGCGGTGGCATTGTGGGACGCGTTGGAGAAGCGGCATCCAAACAGCGCGGAAATCCGTGTATACCGATCGCGCATCGAGCGGATGCCGAAAGCGGGCCATGACGACGCCTCTGGATGACGGCGACGCGCGCGCGAGGAGATGCTGCAGCGGCGCGCCGTGTTGCAGTTGATGTAGGGCCCTGCATGCAGGGTCCGCCGCTACCGCAGCGAAGCCGACAGGTAGAGCGCCTCGACCGTCCGGTCGTTGCGGCCATGCAGGGTCGCCTGGGCGGATCGCCCGGCGTCGAGTTCGACGCGCCGCCCATACGCTGACGCAGGCAGCGGGACACCAAAGCTGCGGTCGCCGGTACGACCGTCGTAGCTCAACAGCCACGGCACACCGCGGCCATCGAGGTCCGCGAGCACCCCGAGCAACCGGTCGCGCGTCAGCCCTGCGTGGTAGCGGCGGTCGCTGCCGCTCGACGTGCCTTGCCACGGCGGGTCCAGGTACACGAGGTCATCCGGGCCGGCGTCAGCGACCGCATCGGCGAGATCGGCACAGCGGACCGTACTGCGGCCGCGCAGCAAGGCCGAGGCCGCCCGCAGTTCCTTGCGCACGCGGTCTGGACTCGGCCCGACCCGGCGCCGGTCGGCAGACTGGTTGAAATGGCCGGCCTGGTTGAAGCGCACGGCGGCCTTGACGCAGCGCGACACCAGATACAGAAGTTCGGCAGCGCCACCCGCAGCATTGAACGCCTCGCGTGCGCGCAAGAACGTCGCATCGGGGTCTGCGATGCCTGCGAACCAGAGTGCCGCGTAGGCGTCGGCCACGCTGTCAGGCTGTGCGATAGCGGCCTGCCACAGCGCCACGAGCGGTGCCAAGGAGTCGCCGAGGACGTGCGATTGCGCCGTTGCGCGCGCGGCGGCCGCCAGGGTCACCGCAGCGGACCCGGCACAGGGCTCGAACAGTTGGCGCACGGGCCGGCCGCGCACGTGGTCCAGAATCGCCGCAGCCAGTCGCCGCTTGCTGCCCTGGTACGGCACGACGTGGGGCACGCGCCGCATCAAGGGCGGTGGGACGAGCACGAAGGGGCCTCCTCCATCCAAATTTATGTCCTCAGCCGGAAACTCATGTCCTCAGCCGGAAACTCATGTCCTCAAACGGCAACTTGCGGCTACAGCTTGCGATAGATGCCGACCACGCTGCCCAGCAGCATCAAGTCGCGAAACTCGTCGCCGCGGACGTAGATGGGCGCCATCGCCCGGTTTTCGGGCTGCAGCCGCACCCGGTCGCCCTCGGGAAAGAATCGCTTCACGGTCGCCTCGCCATCGACCAGCGCGACGACGATGTCGCCCGGACGCGCACTCGACTGCTTTCGCACGAACAGGAAATCGCCAGGGAAGATGCCGGCCTCGACCATCGATTCGCCGACGACCCGCAGGGCGAACACCTCGCCGGGTCCGCCGAGGAGGAACGAGTCGATGACCAGGGCCTCGTCTGACGCCTCCACGGCGAGCAGGGGCTGCCCGGCTGCAATCTGGCCCAGCAGCGGGACCTCGACTGGGCGCGTCGGCAGGTCGCGCACAGAGCGGTTGCCGAGCACACGGCCGGCACGCGTGTGGGTGGGAGCGATGCCCGGCGCGCGGCGGCGCAGCGCGTGCGGCGCGATGGGCGACACGTCACCCATGGCCGGGGCGACGAAGTCTGGCACGTCGGCAACTGGCTCTTCGTCGCGGCCGCCGCGGACGACCTGCAGCGAGCGCGACCGGTTTTCCGTGTGCTGCAGGAAGCCCTTGCGTTCGAGGGCCCGCAGGTGATCGACGACCCCGTTCGTGGACCGGATGCCGAAGTGCTCGCCAATCTCGCGGATCGAGGGCGGGAAGCCATTTTCGCACTGGTACGTGTGCACGAAGTCGAGCACGTTCTGTTGCTTGGACGTGAGTTCGGTTCGTGGTGACATCGTGGGCCTTTCTCCGTGCGCAGCGAGCAGGATGCGCTGCACACCCAGCGTGGCACGACTGCGCCGACAGGTGAGGCGTCCCGCGACGAACCACGGAACAGATGTTCAGTAGTGTACAGGACGGTCGGAAGGCGTCAAGAACAGCCGTGGTCAGGCTCAACCGCCCGTGATCACGTTGCTCGAACCCTCGACCATCTGGCCAGTGCCGCCGCAATGCTTGTCGGCGTCGTTCAGCCTGTGGGCCTTCTTGCCATTGATCTTGACGGTGCCGGAGCCCGCCTTCGCTTCCCACGTGTTGGGCCCGCAGCATGCCGCGTGAATGCCGGGGTCGCCGACGCGCAGGGCCGGCAGCCCGTTGACGAGCACGTCTGGCGAGCCCGCCACAGCCGGCCCGATGCAAGGGTGCGGACACGCCGGGCAGCCGTGGGCATCAGCGGGAACCATCGACTTGTCGCCGAGGCGGCTCTGCGGGGGCATGGCAAACTCCCTGCGGGGCGCAGGCGGGACCCGCGCGCACCGCGACTGTAGCAGCGCCGGGGCGGCGCGGGCAATCAGAACGGGGCGACTGCACCCCAGCGCGGGCAGGCACGGCGGGCGCACGCGCGGCTACTTGTTCAGCGAGTCGTCGCGCGCATGATGGCCGCGCGTCATCACCCGCAAGCGGTGCAGGCCAGCCGACACGGGCACGCTGAGAGGCAGGGTGCCAACGGTGGCTTGGTCGAGCGCTACGGCCACGCCCACCATCCAGCCGACCCGCCGGGGCAGCAGGTGCAACGGGTGGGCGCCATCGGTCTTCATCGCTTACAGGGAAGTCTGTAACGCCACGGGGAGGGCTGCGGCGCCTACTGGTCGTGCGCGAGGCTCTCCATCAGGTACGGGTCGCGGCCCGGCAGCAGCGACGCCCTGCCCAGCATGGACCCGACGACGACGACAAACAAGCCGCCGACCATCAAGAACGCGCCCAGTTCCGGCACGCCCAGGTAGGGGCCGTGGCTCACCGTCTCTGGGCTGCCGTGATGGGCCAGATGTGCCGTCGCCGGCATGACCTGCAGGTAGATGTCGAGCCAGTGGCCGACCACGATCGTGCACGCCACGGGCACTAGCACCTTCGGATTGCGCTTGTTGGGCCGCGGCAGCAACACGAAGAAGGGCACGACGAAATTCAGCACGGCGTTCAGGCCCCACAGCTTGACCCAGTCCGGTTCCCAGCGCGCGAGGTAGTGCCCCGTCTCTTCGGGAATGTTCGCGTACCAGATCAGCAGGTACTGCATGACCCAGATGTAGGCCCAGAACGTCGAGAAGGCGAACATCATCTTGCCGAGATCGTGCAAGTGGTTGTCGTTGACGTTGGGCAGGAAGCCGCCGCGCTGCAGGCCGATCGTGAACAGCACGATGACCGCCGAAGCCGCCACGTGGGCGCCAGCGAACTGGTAGACGCCGAACATCGTCGAGAACCAGTGCGGCTCCGTGCTCATCAGCCACTGCAGCGCGCCGAACGTGATCGTCAGGCCGAAAAACACGAGGAAGATGCCGCCGAGCCGCACGTTGGCATGCGTGTGCTTCTCGTCGCCGTCGGTATCTTGGGCGATCGAATGGCGCCGCATCGCAAACACCAGCGCCGCCCAGCCGCCGATCATGAAGACCATGCCGCCGAAGAACGCCGCAGGATTCAGCAGCGGCTGCTTGTGCTGCAACAGGTGGTCGTGGGCGACGGTCTCGGCGTTGCTCCACTCATACAGGTGGTGCATGCCGAAGTACGTCACCGCGCCGAGCGTCACGAGGCCGAGGGGCAGCCAGGTGGCCAGCGCTTCGGGCACCCGGCGCACGACGATGCCCCAGCCAGCCTTCGTCACATGCATGACCGCGAGCACGAACGCCGCGCCCACCCCGATGCTGACGAAGTAGTAGGCCGAAATCAGACCGTTGGACCAGCCGCGCCACGCCTCGCTCATCACGCCGTAGCCGAACGCGGCGGCGCCGAGCACCGCGCACGCCAAGGCAGCATTGCGGATCGGGGCGGGCAGGTGGAAATCCGGCTGCGGGGCGGGACCGGACGGGGCGTGTGCACTCACGGGATCACCTTTTCTCTGGGGCAGTGCCCCGACACGGACGCACGCGAAGAACGAAACGGGTCACGGCGTGGGCGCAGGCACGTTGTGGTAGGCCGCCTGCAGTCGCCGCACGTGGGCGATGATGCGCCAGCGGTCCTCAGGGGACGTCTGGCTGGCGTACGATGGCATCATGTTGCGGCCGTAGGTCACGATGTGGAAGATGTGGCCGTCTGGCAGCAACCCGGCGCCGGCGCTGGCATTGTTGATTGGAAATCCGGGCATCCCGCGCTTCGACACCGGCCCGTCGCCGGCTCCGTTCGGACCGTGGCAGGGCGCGCAGAACGTGGTGAACATGACCTTGCCGCGCTCGTCGTCTTCGGGCGTCGGGGTCGTGATCGGGTTGTGGAGTTCTAGGCCCGCTTGGGTCGCGCCGGCGGCGTCTGCGGTGTAGTGCAGGGGCACGTGGCCGCGCGCGATCGTGCCCACCGGCGGGACCTGCAGCACCATCCCGTTCTTGAACACTTTCGATGCGAGTTGCGACTCGGCCGCGGTCGGAAAGAACATGTGGTTGATCCACGGCAGCCACTCGTAGTTCGGTTCGCGCTCGACCCGGCAGCCGCCGGCCAATGCCGCCACGGTCAGGAGGCCCAGCACGGGAGCGCAGCGGGCGATCAGTGCAGTCCAGCGGCTCATGCAGCCTCCGCGATGTACGAGACCTCGACGGCGTGGTGGGCCGCCATCAGCGCCCTTGCCTTGGCCTCGTCGAAGCCGGGCGCGGCCGTATCCAAGGCGATCGCGAACTTGTCGTCCGTCACCCCGTCCACGAGCAGTTTCGGTTGGCGCCCCGGCAGCAGGCCGCAGAAAAGCAGGAGGCCAGCCGCTGCGCTCAGGCCCGCGAACAGCACCGTCAGTTCGAAGCAAACCGGCACGAATGCGGTGTTCGGAATGAACGGCTTGCCGCCGACGTTGAGCGGCCAGCCCGACAGGAACGAGGTCTCGATGCCCTGTGTATAGGTCTGCAGCGCGACGGCCGTCAGGAAGCCGATGGCGCCGCCCCCGAAACAGACGAACGTCAGCTTGCTGCGCGGCAGCCCTTGGGCGCGCTCGAGGCCGTGCACCGCGTACGGCGTGAAGCAATCGTGGATGGGTAACCCGGCGGCGGCGATGGCGCGGGTCACCGCCAAGATCGCGTGCTCGTCGTCGAACACGCCGACCAGGAAGCTGCGGGGTGCCTGGGGTGCGGCGTCATGCATGGACGGCCTCCGGTTCCTTGGCGAGTGCGCTGGCGTCATGGTCTGCCGCGGCGTGAGCGTGGGCTCCGGCCTCGGCGCGGGCGCTGCCGTCTGCGTGGCCGTGCGCGGGCTTCTGGGCCCAGCCCGACACCGCCTTGACCTCGGCGATGGCGATGGTCGGCAACACGCGGGTGAACAACAGGAACAACGTAAAGAAGATGCCGAACGAGCCGAGCAGCGTCATGTACTCGACCCACGTCGGCGAATACATCGCCCACGACGACGGCAGGTAGTCACGGTGCAGCGACGTCACGATGATGACGAAGCGCTCGAACCACATGCCGATGTTGACCACGATCGACATCACGAACATGACCGGGATGCTGGTGCGCATCTTCTTGAACCAGAACACCTGCGGGCTGATCACGTTGCAGCTGACCATGATCCAGTAGGCCCACGACATCGGCCCCGTCGCGCGGTTCACGAAGGTGAAGCCTTCGTAATTGCTGCCGGAGTACCACGCCATCAGGAACTCGGTCGCGTACGCCAAGCCCACCATCATGCCCGTCGCGGTGATGATGAGGCACATGTTCTCGAGGTGCTTGATCGTGATCAGGTGCTCGATCTGCAGCACCTTGCGCGCGATGATCAGCAGCGTCATGACCATCGCGAAACCCGAAAAAATCGCGCCGGCGACGAAGTAGGGCGGGAAGATCGTCGTGTGCCAGCCGGGAATCACCGAAGTCGCGAAGTCGGTCGACACGATGGTGTGCACGCTGAGGACGAGCGGCGTCGACAGGCCCGCGAGGCACATGTAGACCGTCTCGTAGTGGCTCCAATGCTTGTTCGATCCCGACCAGCCGAGGCTGAGCGTGCCGTAGATCGTGCGGCGCAGCTTCGTCTTGGCGCGGTCGCGCACCGTGGCGAGGTCTGGGATCAGGCCGATGAACCAGAACACCGCCGAAATCGTGAAGTACGTCGAGATCGCGAACATGTCCCAGACGAGCGGGCTGCGGAAGTTCGTCCACAGCGGGCCGCGCAGGTTCGGATACGGCACGAACCACACAGCGCCGAACCACGGGCGGCCCATGTGGATGAGCGGGAACATCGCCGCGCAGAGCACCGCGAAAAGCGTCATGGCCTCGGCCGACCGGTTGATCGAGGTGCGCCACTTCTGGCGGAACAGGAACAGGATCGCCGAGATCAGCGTGCCGGCGTGGCCGATGCCGATCCAGAACACGAAGTTCGTGATGTCGAAGCCCCAGCCGATGGTCTTGTTCAGCCCCCACGTGCCGATGCCTTCGTAAAGCTGCCAACTGATGGTGGCGATGCCCGAGAGCGCGACGAGTCCGGTGGCCGCGGTGACCGCGTACCACAGCATCGAGGGCTTGCGCTCCATCGGCGCGAGCACTTGCTCGGTGATGTCGTGCAGGCTCGGGCTTCCGAGCACGAGGGGTTCGCGCAGGTGCGAGGCGGTGGCGCTCATGGGACAGGGGCCTCCGTGCGGGCGGGTCGGGCGCGAGGGCCCATCAGCCGTGGGGTGCGGCGGCCGGCGCCGCGTGATCGTGACCGGGCTCATGACCGTGGCCGTGGAGCGGGTTGGCCAGAGCCGCGCCGTCTTTCGACCCCGAGCCGTCCTCGAAGTTGTCGAGCATGTCTTTGGGCCGCACCTTTGTCAGGTACGTGACTGCGGGCTGCGTGCCCACCTCGACCAGCGCCGCGTAGCCGCGCGGGTCTTGGTACGCCTTGCGCACGCCGGAACCTTCTTCGTTGAGGTCGCCGAACACCAGCGCATTTGTCGGGCAGGTCTGTTGGCACGCGGTCACAACGTCGCCGTCTTGCAACGTGCGGTGTTCGCGCACGGCGTCGGCCTTGGACTCCTGAATGCGCTGCACGCAGAAGCTGCACTTCTCCATCACACCCCGGCTGCGGCGCACGACGTCGGGGTTCAGCGCCAGCGTGACGAGGTCGGCGTCGAACTTGTCGGCCATCTCGGTGGTCGGGTAGTTGAACCAGTTGAAGCGCCGCACCTTGTACGCGCAGTTGTTGGCACAGTAGCGCGTGCCGACGCAGCGGTTGTACACCTGCGCGTTGAGGCCTTCGGTCGTGTGCACGGTCGCCAGCACGGGGCAGACCGTCTCGCAGCCGGCGTTGTCGCAGTGCTGGCACATCATGGGCATGTGCACGACCTCGGGGTTGTCGGCCAGCGCCAGCAGGTCGTCGCGCGTGGCCGTCCAATCGTATTCGCCGCGCTGGAGGCGCTTGCGCTCGCTGAAGTAGCGGTCAATGCGCATCCAGTGCATCTCGCGGCGCACCAGCACCTCGTGCTTGCCGACGACCGGAATGTTGTTCTCGACGTTGCACGCAATGACGCAGGCGCCGCACCCGGTGCACGAGTTCAGATCGACAGCGAGGCCCCACTTGTGGCCGGGGTACTCGTGGCGCGGCCACAGCGTGCGGGCGTACCGCTTGTCGGGGTGGTTGGGGTCGCGCAGCATGCCTTCGAGCGCGGGGTTGCCGGCGGTCGGGTCGTGCTGCCACGCGGCCAGGGTCGTCTCCTTGACCACGTCGCGGTGCTCGTAGCTGTGGTGCGTCTGGCTGAATGCGACCGGTTCGGTGCGGCCCGTCGCGGCGACATCGCATTTCAGCAAGCCGCCCAGCGCCGCGAACGGCCATGCGTCGGCACCATGGCCGTCGGCGATGCGGCCGACTCCCTTGCGCCCGTAGCCGACGGCGACGGCGATGACCCCGTCATGCGTGCCGGGTGCGAGCACGACGGGAAGTTCTACTTTCACTGCGCCGGCCGTCACCGTCACCACGTCGGAACTCGCCAGCCCGAGCTTGGCGGCCGTCGCCGGCGCGATGCACGCGTAGTTGCCCCACGTCGCCTTCGTCAGCGGATCGGGCAGTTCCTGCAGGAACGGGTTGTTGGCGTGGCGACCATCGCGCAGCCCGACCTTTTCGTAGAGCACCAGTTCGTAGGCGCCCTGGCCACCGACCGCCAGCGCCGGGACCGCAAGGGCTTGCGCCACGCCCGCCGGGTCGAAACGCCAGGGCGGCGGCGGTTCGAGCACCGGGGCCATTGCCGGAGTCGCCTCGGCGGCCAAGGCCACTGCGGAGGCGTCTGCCGCCAAGCCGACCGCAGAGGCATCGCCCGCCAATCCGACCGCGGATGCATCCATGGCAAGGTCGGCGCCTGGCGCGGGAGCGACGAGTTCCGCCAAACCCGGCTGGGCTGTCGGGAGCGCACCGGCCTGCGGAGCCGCGACTTCTGTCGGGCCGCCCGCGCGGATGGCAACGGCGCCAAAATGGCACGCTGTCTGCTTGACGCGGTCACGCCGCAACCAGGCGTAGCCGTCGTGCACGGCCTTGTCCCAGAACGCCTGGAACCCGCTGCCGGCCTCGACCGCACGCGGGTGTACGAGCGCGGCCCACGACTGCTGCATGAACGCGTAGAAGCCACCCGAGACGCCAGCCGCCGCCAGCAGGACATCTTCGGCCTGGCGCGTGTCGAACAGGGGCCGCACCAGCGGTTGCTGCACGCCCAGCAGGCCGGCACGCACTTCGACGTCGCCCCATGCTTCGAGCGAGTGGTTGATGGCCGCCGCGAGCTTGCAAGCCTGAGTGGTCTCGTCGTTGCGCGTCGTCAGGGCCAGCGAGAACGTTGCCTTGGCCAGACCACTGCGCCAGCCGGCGGCGTGGGCCGACGCGTGGCACGGATTGACGTCCCACAGCACCACGCGGGCCACCTGCCCACCGTTGAGCGCGGCCACGAGCGCGGCTTCGGTCCCGGCTTCGACGCCCACTTGCAGCGGCGTGTCGAGGTCGAGCGTCTGGCCGTAGTTCTTGCACAGGTCGTTGACAGCCGCGACCGCACCCTGAACGGCGACGTCGGCTGAGCCCGCCACGACGAGGCCCTTGCCTTCGTGTGCCAGCAATGCTTTGGCCTGGGCGTCGAGCCAGGCGCCGTGTGCTGTAGCCGGCACCGCGACCGGCATCGGAAAGCCCTTTGCCTTGGCCACGCGGTCGAGCAGGCCCAGCGCCAGCGCCCTCATCTCGCTCGGCAACACGCGAATGCGGTCGTCGGCGTTCGAGCCCGTCAGGCTCAGGTGCGCTTCAGCCAGCGCCAGCACGGCCATGGTCTTGCGCTCGGCGCCCACCTTGCGGGTCTGCGCCCAGCCCTTCGCATGCCCGACCGGGTCAAGCCACGTGCCCAAGAAGTCGGCGCCGAGGCTGACGACATGGTCGGTGTTCTCGAAGCGATACGACGGGATCGCCGCCTTGCCGTGGGTGAGCGCGTGGGCCGCGCGGATGGCCGAACCGCCGGCCTCGTCGAGTTCCACGTGCTCGGCGCCCGGGAACGCTTGCCGGAACGCCTGGACCGCCGCCCGCGTCGCCGGGCCCGTGATTGGCCGCGTCACAAGGACGAGACCACCCGACGCCTTGGCCTCCGCCAGTCCCTGGACCAGCGCGGCGTCGAGGGCCGCCCATTGCGCGGGCTTGCCGCCGACCAGCGGCCCTCGCAAGCGATCGCCATCATACAGATCGATGACCTGCGCCTGGCCCACCGCGCACACCCCGCCCTTCGACACCGGGTGCTGCGGGTTGCCCTCGATTTTGATCGGTCGACCATCGCGTGACTTGACGAGTGTGCCGCAACCGGCCGCACATCCGCGACAAGTTGACGCATAGTCGACGGCCTTGCCCGGGTAGATGCCCTCGGGCTTGTCGACGTACGGCAGCGCGACCGTCTTCGGCAAGCGCGCACAGCCCTCGGCCGCCAAGCCCGCGGCGGCGAACGTCGCGCCCAACAGCTTCATGAATTCGCGACGCGCCACGTCGTCGGCTGCGCTCGGGGGCAGGCCGATTTCACGGTCGCGTGCAGTCGCGAGCGCAGGGTCGTTGAGCAGGTCGTCAACGCTCTGGAAGCGACGGACGGCCGTCGGATCGGTGGAGCGGGTGGCGGGCGTGGGCTTGTGGACCATCTCGAACCCTCTTTGCTACGTCACGAGTCGGTGCCGGGCGGCGAGTCGGTGCCGAGCGACGTGAGCGCAGGGAGCGCGCCGGCGTGGACGCGGGGAGTACGCCGGCTTGGATGCGGACGCCGATCTTGCGGCGCGCCTACTGGTGACACCCCGTGCAGTCGATCGACGCGTGGATGTGCTGTTTCTCGAGCCCCGGCGGCGGGCTGGCGTTGTACTGGCGGTGGCAGTTTACGCACCAGCCCATCGTGAGCGGCGCGTACTGGCGAACCTCTTGCATCTCTTCGATCGGGCCGTGGCACGTCTGGCAGGCAACGCCCTTGTTCACGTGGCGGCTGTGGTCGAAGGAGACGAAGTCGGGCAGGTTGTGCACCTTGATCCACGGGATCGAGCGGCCCGCCTTGTAGGCGTCGGCGAGCTTCTGGATTTGCGGCGAGTCTGTCTTGATCACTTTGTGGCAGTTCATGCAGACGTTGAGTGGCGGAATGCCGGCCTTGCGCCCTTTCTCAGAGCCGAAGTGGCAGTACTTGCACTCCATCTTCAACTCGCCCGCGTGCAGCTTGTGGCTGTACGAGATCGGCTGCGTCGGCTTGTAGCCCTTCTGGTAGGTCGGGATGGTGTAATCGGAAAACTCGCAGCCAGCGAGCAGGGATAGCCCTGCAAGCATCGAAAGGCCGGCCAACACGGCGAAAGCCCGGGCGGGAATCAGGGCGAGCGGACGACGGTTCATCGCGTCGGTTCCTTCGCGGCGCGGCAGCAAGGGTCGCGTCGGGACGCTGTGGATTCACACGAAGATCGGGCGGCTGCCCGACACACGCTGGCGGTTGTGCGGGCCCGCCCCGGCGCGCCGGCGTTATGGCCGAAACCGATGAAATCGTCCAGCCGCACGGCGAACTTTTTTCGCGACCCCGCCCGCGCCCGGCCTACTCGGGCTCCTCGCCGCGCCCAGCGCCGGTGCGATGCCAGCGCAGGTCCGTTGCGTGCGTGTGGGCGCCGGCCTCACCCGACGTCTCGGAGTACAGCAGCACCCGCCGATGTCCGCTGGCGCGGGCACAGTCGAGCGCGATCTCGGCGCGCATGTAGAGCTCGTGGCCGTCCGACGCGTCGCCCGGAAACACGGCGACACCCGCGGTGAACGTGATCGGGCCGCCGTGGGTGCCCAACCGCTCCGCCGTCTCCGGCGGCAGCGACAGGCTGCGCCAGAGTTTGTACATGAGCCGACGCGCCTCGAACGCCGTGATGTGGTGCAGCAGCAGGCCAAAGCGGTCGTCGCCGAGCCGCGCCACCGTATCGGATCGCCGCAGCGCCGCGCGCAGGTGGGCCGCCACATCGATCAGCACCTGACGCACCGGACCGCGGCCGGCGTCGGCCTCCAACTGGCGGAAGCCGTCCATGTCGAGGACCGCGACGGCCATCGGCATGCCCGCCCGCGACGACAGGCGCACCGTCGGGTCGAGCCGCGACGAGAAGACGTGCCACGTCGGCAGCCCGGTCAACGCGTCGACCGAAGCGAGCGACTGACGCCGGGGCCGGCTGCGGGCCCGCGCCGCCAAGCGCAGCGCCGCACCCTCGGGGTCGACCTCGCCGACGACGACGTCGTCGAAGCCGGCTTCGAGCCAGTCGGCTACCTCGTCGGCGCGGTCACCGGGCAACCAGACCATGGCGGTGGGCAGCATCCGCGCGGCACGGTCGCACAATTCGAGCCATGCCTGCGCCGGTGTCACGTCGGGCGGCGGCGCCAGCACGACGGCGGCGGCGCCCGCCAGGAACGCTTCGACACCGCAGCGCTCCGGTTCCGCTTGCTGGACCGTGAACCCCTGATCCTGCAGCGCCGCCTTCAACTGCAGCCACCAGCCGTCGCTCGCCTGCGTTCGCGCCGCGCGTGAAGGGTTGGCGCTGGCGGTGCTCGCGATGACGGCGAGATCGGGATGCTGGGGCGGCGAACGCAGGTCGACGTGCGGCATTCGACTCCTGTTCCGGCGATGCGGCCGGGCCTTCGGCGCGGCTCCGCGTCAGTCGAGTCTCCGGCCCAGCGAAGAGGTCACACGGGCCGCTGCCCGGGCACAGGGGTCAGTTCCCGCAGATGTTGGCCTTGCCCGGCGTGCCGAGGTCCTTGGCCGAGCACAGCGTCGCTTCCTCGTAGGTCTTGCACTCTTGGCCGAAGTCGCATGGCGGCAGGCCGCCGCCGCAGGAGGTTGGCCCGTCTTCGAAGACTGTCTGGCCGTTGACGACCTTCTTCTGCTTCGAGATCAAAGGCTGGAAGTCGGGGAACGTGCACGCCTCGGTCGCCGCGAACCAGCATTCCGGGGCTGCCAGCGCCTTGACGTCGAAGCACTCGCTTTTCAGCATCATGCTCGAGCCCGCGCCCCACGGGAATTTCGGCTCCGTGTAGCTGATCTTCCAAACGAGCTTGCCGCCTACCGGGCTCGTCGGGTCGGGGCCCGGCTGGTACAGCTTGAGGTTGTCCGTGCTGTTGCCGAACAGGTAGTAGCCCGTCTGGCCCGCGTCGTTCCAAGAGTAGAACGGCTCGAGATCGTGGTTGAAATCGTAGGTCGAAGTGCGCACGATGGTTGCATACGTCCCGGGCGGGATCAGCGTCGAATCGAAGCCCGGCGTCATCGGCTTGGTCTCGGGCAGCAGGGTCTGGCCGACGGTGCAGTAGGGGCCCGTGGCCTGCCCGGGCGAGCCATCGTTCCAGGTGGTGGCGACCGCGCCGACGGTGTGGCCATTGGGCGACTTGTCCACCGGCTTGGTGCCCGTACCGTCGTCGAGTTGGAGCGAGAAAATGTCCATCACCCACGGCGTCCAGTTCACCTGGGGACCAAAGTTGCGCCGAAACGGCCCGCCGGTCGCGGTCGTCGCGTGCACGCTGGCGGCGCGGCCCTTGAATGGGTGCAGCGGCTTGTTCGCCGCGTCGAGCGAGACGCCGATCGTCGCCAAGTCCGCCTTGGTGCCGAGCGTGGGGTAGCCCACGAGGTCGCCCATCGCCAGCTTGCGCCCGTTGAGGAAGCCGCGCAGCGTCGCTTTGTGCACCACGACCGCGACGTGGAACCACTGCCCCGTCGTCGCCGGACCGAGCTCGAACGCCTGGTTGCCCGCAATCGCCCACACCTTGCCGCTGACGACGCGCGCCGCGACCCGGTAGCTGCCCTCGCGCCCATACGAGAACAGGTCGGCGCACGCACCCGCCGGACCGGGGCCCGTGCAAGTGCCGGAGCCGTAGAGGGCGTCGAGATAGAACCAGCCGTGCACCGCGAGCTTCGTGCCGAACGGCAGGCCCTTGCCCGCCGGAGCGATCTGGACATATGCGCCGTTGCCGTTGAAGTTTATCGACTTGCAGCTGCCGACGGTCAAACAGCCCAGCGAGCAGCCGGCAGAGCCGAACTTTTCGCCGGCATCGCACTGCTCCGCACTCTCGGTACGCCCGTTGCCGCAGAACGCCGAGAACAGGTGACCGCTCGGCGATTTCGTGTCCTCGGCGGCGTTCGTGAAGTACCAGCCCTTGAGGTCGACCGGCGCCTTCGTCGGGTTGTAGAGCTCGAACCATTCACCGTGGATGTCGTCGACCGCCACCGGATTCGGCATGATTTCCGTCAGGAAAAGCGTGTTTGGTGGCGGCGGCGCAGGCTCTGGCTTGCAGTTCGGCGAGCAGCCGTCGCCGGGCACCTTGTTGCCGTCGTCGCAGATTTCGCCGTCGACCACGTCGATGTTGCCGTCGCCGCAGAACGGCACGACGACGCACTCCGCGGCGATGCACCACAGGCCGTCTCCGCACGGCGTCTTGTCGGGCTTGGCCTTCTTCTGGGCGTCGAGGCACGGGTTGATGCACGACGGATTCGCCTTGCCGGGAGTGCCCTGGTTGTCCTTGCCGTAGTGTGGCTTCGACAGGCACCAGCTGTCGGGGTTGTTGTTCTTCGTGTCGTCGTAGGCCCCGATGTCGAGTTGGAGCGAGCGCCCCTCGACGATGGCCCACTGCCCGGTCGCGCTGGTCGATATGTAGGCGATCTCGTCGATTGTCTTCTTGTTCCACTCCAAGATGACGTGGTCAGCGGCGTTCGACATCGAGAACTGCGCGTTCGGGTAGGCGTAGTCCAGATCGAGACCACCGTTCAGTGCCTTGTCGGCATTGTTGCCGAGCACGCGGTACGATTTCGGCGCGACGAACAGACCCTTGGGAACGCTGATCTTGTGCCCCGCGCTGTTCTTGTCCTTCAACGTCCAGCCGTTGAGATCGATCGGCTCGGCCGACGTGTTGTAGACCTCGACCCACTCGCCGGCGCTTTCGCCCGCTTCCTTGGGGTCGACCATGAACTCCGTCACGATCAGCGCACCGGGCTCGATGTTCTCCGTCAGGCAGTTCGACGAACAGCCGTCGCCCGACGTCGAGTTCTTGTCGTCGCACTCCTCGTAGGCGTCGACCGTGCCGTTGCCGCACGTGGTCGAGTCGCAGAAGTCGCCAAAGCCGTCGCCGTCGCCATCCTTCTGGTCGCCGTTCGGGTACTTCGGGCAGTTGTCGCACACGTCGCCGATGTTGTCGGTGTCGGTGTCGGCCTGCGTCTTGTTCGCCACGACCTTGCAGTTGTCACAGGCGTCGCCGTACGAGTCGTTGTCGCTGTCCTTCTGGTCGGTGTTGGAGAAGAACGGGCAGTTGTCCTTCTCGTTGTAGGTGCCGTCGCCGTCCTTGTCCTTGCCGGTCGGGATGCACGTCGTGTTGGGCGTGCCCGGCGAGCCATAGTCCTTGGACTGGACGAGCAGCTTGTCGGCCTGGCACCAATAGTTCGGCAGGTCGTTGTAGGCGCCGGTGGCGAACTTCGGGTCGAGTTGCAGCGCGTAGCCGCCCTTGAGCGCGGGCGTCTTTGTGCCGTATGCGACCTTGTCGATGCTGGTCGCCTGGTTGAGCAGTTCCAGCGTGTCGGCGGTGTCGTCGAGGTTCACGCCCTTCCACACCCAGTCCACGTTCACGCCGCCGTTGTAGGTCTTTTCCTTCGACGCGCCGACGACGAACAGGCCACCCGCCGCGATCGTGGGCGTTGGCTCCCCGGGCGCCTGGACGATCGTGTACTGGCCACCCTTGCCGGTGACGATCGACCAGCCGTTCAGGATAATCGGCTTGCTGTCGGCATTGTAGAGTTCGATCCACTCGCCATAGCCGTCATCGATGTTGTCCGAGTGCGCGAACACCTCGTTGATGACGACCTTGGCCGGCACGATCTTGACGACCTTGCACGCCTCGCAGCCGTCGTTCTCGACCGTGTTGCCATCGTCGCACTGCTCGTTGGGGTCGAGTTCCTTGTCGCCACAGATGGCCGGGTCGCAGGCATCGCCGTTGCCGTCGGCGTCGGCGTCCTTCTGGTCGGCGTTGGCCACGTCGGGGCAGTTGTCGCAGGCGTCGCCGGCCTTGTCCTTGTCCTTGTCGGACTGGTCGGCATTCTGCGCCTTCGGGCAGTTGTCGACCTTGTCGGGCGCGCCGTCGGCGTCGGTGTCGAGCACGGGCGGGCACGTCGGGTTCAGCTTGCCGGGTGAGCCGAAGCCGACGACGCCGAGCGCATCGGTTGCCGCGCACCACGACCACGCGCTGTCGTTCTTGGTCGCATCGATCTTGGCGGCGTCGAGCGCCATCGCGGCCCCGTCGTATTCGGCGAGCGGCCACGCCACCGACCACGCCACCTTGTCGATGACGGTCTTGCCGACCTTGAGCACGATGTCGCCATTGACGTCGCCGAGGTCGTATTCTCCGAAAATCTGGTGGATCGTGGCGCCCCCGTTCACGGCGTTCAACCCGCTGGCACCGAACACGTAGACGCCCTTGGCGGGCAGCACGGCCTTGCAGTCGCTGACGAGGTTTTCCTGGTTCTTTGCGTTGTCGTAGGTCAGACCGTTGAGCGGAATCGGCTCTTCGGTGGTGTTGTGGATTTCGAACCACTCGCCGAGCTTGGGGTCGTCGGTCTTGGGCTTGAACATGACCTCGCTGACCACGATCGCACCAGGGGCGAGGTCGGCGGGAATCTTCGGGCAGCAGGTCGGGCAGATGTCGAGCGTCGGCAGGTCCTTGGCGACGTCGGGCACGTCAGGCGCCGCCACCTCGATGGCAGTGTCTTCGATGTCGGGCTGGGTCTCTTCGATCGCCTCGGCCACGTCTTTGTCGGTGGCCGGGCCGTCGCTGCCGTCAATTTCATCGGTAGCGTCGGGCTCGGCGTCGTCGGCATCGACCGCACAGAGGTCGCCCACGCACGCATCGGCGGCGGCGTCGACGGCGGCGTCGACGGCATCTTTCACGTCCTTTGCGGTGTCCGCTGCGGTGTCCTTGGGCGGTACGGTGTCTTTCGGCACGTCGGCAGCAGCGTCTTTCGGCGCGGTCGTGTCTTGGGGAGCCGCCACACCGTCGGCCACGGTCGAGTCGGTGGGCGGCGCTCCCGCATCGGCAACTGGGGCCGGCGCCTCGTCGCCACCGCAGGCAGCAGCGGACGCGGCAAGGATGGCCACGGCGACGGCGCACGCAGCGCTGGCGGGTGGGAGACGGCGGCGACGGCGGGTGGGCGGCACGGGTAGGCTCGACGCGCAGTGGGCGGTGGGGATCGGAATGTCGAACATACGCACCTCCAGCAGGAGCGAAGTGGGGCATGAGCGTACGGGATGCGGGTGGCGGCGTGCAACCGCGCTGCGGTGGCCGCGCCTGCGGCGGTGGGCACTTGCCGTCTGGCGTGCGCCTTCGACGCAGTGGTCATGCCGCGCCCTTCACGCTAAGCTGCGCGCCGCCTCGGAACGCAACCCTTCGGTCGAGGGAAAGGTGGAGATGCCCGTGTCGGCCCGCCCAGCCCCGCCTCCTCTGCCCGCCCGCGGCCACGGCACGGTCGCGGGACCTGTCGCGTTGGCGTGGGCGCTCGCGGTCTCGGCGTGCCTGCCGCCTCCGCGCGACAACACGCCCTTGCCCGACACGTCCAGCAAGCCGGATTCGGCACGAACGGATGCCGGATCGGGCGACGCAACCGGCCACAATGATGGCGTCACCTTAGGCGACACGGCCGCGAAAAACGATTCCGCGCTGGACGGGGACACGGCGAATGCGGACACCGCCGGCGCCGAGGCGACCGGTTCGCCGGCCGACGCGGCCACCGATGCGACTGGGACCGGCGCGCTGGGCGGCTGCAAGACCGATGACCAGTGCGCCACCCTGCCGGCGCCCCCATGCCAGGGCTGGGTGTGCACGACGGCCACCGGACTGTGCGCGCTCGAGGCGACCGGCGGCGGGCCGTGCCCAGGCGATGCGTGCAGCGTCGAGTCGAAGTGCCTGCAGGGTTCGTGTGTCGGCAAGGCCCCTGCGTGCGATGACAAGAACCCGTGCACGTCGGATACGTGCGCGCTGCCGGCCGGTTGCGTGCACGCTCCCGTGGCAGCGCCGTGCGACGACGGGTTCAAGTGCACGACCGACGACCAATGCAGCACGGGGCTGTGCGCGGGGGTGGCGCGCATCTGTCCGGACAAGGGCTGCGCCGCGGGGGCGTGCAATCCGTTGACGGGCTCGTGCAACAACACGAAGCCGATGCCGCAGGGCACGCCGTGCAGCGTCGATGTGCCGTGCGGTGGGTCGGGCGTGTGCGGGGGCGCTTCCACGGCGTGCGCGGCGCCCTTGCCGTGCCAGGACGCCAACCCATGTACGCTGGACAAGTGCCAGCAGGGTGCGTGCGTCCACTACGCACTCGCGCCCGGAGCCGATTGCAAGCTGGCGACGGGCAAGGACGACCCGTGCGCACCCGGAAAGTGCGAACTGGACCCGGCGGGCTTGCCGGCGTGCGTCACCCAGGTGAAGTGCGACGACGAGAACCCGTGTACGTCTGACTCGTGCGGCAGCACTGGCACGTGCTCGACGAAGCCGATCGAGTTGGCCGCCAACGTCGCCTGCAACGATGCGGACCCGTGCACTGGCGGCGAGTTGTGCAACAAAGGCAAGTGTACGTGCACCGGGGTTCTGAGTTGCACCAAGGCCACATGCAACGATGGCAATCCGTGTACGAAGGATGCCTGTCAGCAGTCGGTCGGTTGCGTGGCGACGCCGAACTCCGCGTCGTGCTCCGATGGCAGTGCATGTACGACTGGCGATGCGTGCCAGGCCGGCAAGTGCGCGGGCACCACCGTGGCCTGTGACGACGGCAACGCATGTACGACCGACGCGTGCGCGCCGACCCAAGGCTGCACCCACCCGCCGCTCGGCGAGGGCAAGAACTGCGGCGACGGCAAGACGTGCGCGGGGGGCGTGTGCAAGACGCCATGATGACAACGGCGACGACGACGAAGGGCCTGCCGCGTGCGCTGCTGGCGCTCGGCGTCTTGGCGGCGGCGTGCATGGCCGAGCGCAGGCCGCCGGTCGCTGCGGACACCGCCACGGCAGCCGGCGCCCGCAACGCGCAGCCGGACTCCGCTAGCGCGACTGGCGACGCCGCGGTGGACGGGGCCGCGGATACCGGGCCAGGCAGTGGGGACGGCGCAGGCAGCGGCGCCGACGGGGCGGGTGACGCGGCGGGTGCGGGCGAGCCGGAGACTGTTGCAAGCGGATGCGTTTCCGATGGCCAGTGCGCTGCACTGGTGGCGTCGCCGTGCCACGCCGCCAGTTGCAACCTCGCGACGGGTTTGTGCGTTGCCGTGGCGCTTGCCGACGGCGCGACCTGCCTCGGCGCCCGGGACAAGTGCACGGCAAGCGGCACGTGCAAGGCGGGCGCCTGCCAGAAGACCTCGGTGTCGTGCGACGACGGCAAGCTGTGCACTGCCGACAGTTGCGTGCCCGCGACGGGTTGTGTCAACGCGGCCGTGTCGGGTCCGTGCACCGACGGCAATGCGTGCACGGTCGGCGACAAGTGCCTCGACGGCGCGTGCGTCGCGACACTGCCGACCGACTGCACCGCTGTGCTCGATGGCAACGGCGGCGCCGCTCACGATGCGTGCACGCTGCACGCCTGCGACCCCAAGCTCGGGTGCTTGCACGTCGCGGCGCCGGCAGATGTGGCTTGCACGGACGGCGACGGCTGCACCGTCGGCGACCACTGCGAGAAACAGGCGTGCAAGGGCACTCCGCAGCAGTGCCCGGACGCCGACAACAACCCGTGCACGCTCAGCGGCTGCAATCCGACGACGTCGAAGTGCGACCAACTCCCCGTCCTGCCCGAGCTCTACGTTGCGTGCAACGACGGCAGCGCGTGCACGGTGCAGGACGCGTGTGCCGGCGCGACATGCAAGGGCAAGGACAACTGCGACGACAAGAATCCGTGCACTGAAGACGCCTGCCTGTTGGCGCAGGCGTGCACGCACACTTCGAATGACGGCGCTTCGTGTGCCGCGACCGACGCCTGCGCGGTGCTGCCGACGTGCCAGAATGGTGCCTGCAAGGCAGCGGCCAAGGACTGCGACGACGGCAACCTGTGCTCTGCCGACGCCTGCGACCCTGCCCAGGGCTGCACGTACACGGCCGTGACGGCTGCGTGCTCCGACGGCAACCCGTGCACGGAACCGGACGCGTGTGCGGGCCTCACCTGCAAGGCGGGCGCCGCCGTGGTGTGCGACGACGGCAAGGCCTGCACCGCAGACAGCTGCGTGGCGGGCAAAGGTTGCGCCGCAGCGCTGTCACCATTTGGCGCCTCCTGCCCGGGCCCGGCGCCGAGTGCGTGCGTGGCCGGCCTATGCGTCGCCAAGGACACGTGCGACGACGGCCTGTGCAGCCTCGAAGAAACGGTAGACACGTGCGCGAAGGACTGCCCGGCCGACGGCGGCGCATGCAAGCCGGACGTGCCGGCGTGCGTGGTGGGGTGCACCGCCTCGAAATGCGCGCCATTGGCCGCCGCGTGCGCGCTCGACGCTGGCTGCAAGACGCTCGACGAGTGCGTGACGGCGTGCCAGACGACGGGTTGCGAACATGCGTGCCTGGGAGCGGCGCAACCGACGAGTCAAATGGGCTACACGCTGCTGAACCAGTGCCGGTCGGCGTTCTGCGTGGCCAATGCGTGGATCGGCAAGAAGTGCAAAGGTGGCGGCGTGCAATACGTCGTGTGCGTCGATGCCTGCGAGAACGCCGCGTGCAAGGTGCTGGCGACGGCGTGCAAGGCGACGGCCGGGTGCTCGGCGGTGCGCGACTGCATGAAGGCGTGCGCTGTGGGCGATGCGCCTTGTGTGACCGGCTGCCAGGCCAAGGGCAGCACGGCCGACGCCCAGTTGAACGGCGACCTCGACCAGTGCAGCCAGACGTACTGCCAATAGGGCTTCGCCCCGATCCGCCGTGGCAGCGCGCCAAACGCCGACCGCCGATTCCACCACCAACCGGGCCGGGCGTGCCATCCGCCCCTCGGTGCTGATCAGCAAGACCAACGGCGGCACCGGCAGCGACCTGGGCGCAGAATTCGTCGGCAACCTGGACGTGCGGTCCGGTCTTCGAGGCTCGGCGGCGCGGTGCAGGCAGGCTCGGGTCGATGCCCGGGCCCGCCGCCAGGCATGCGGCGCCCGCCGGGCAGTCCCAACTTGTCTTGCAGGACACGGTGCATTTCTGCGAGGCGCAATCTTGCGCTTTGCCGATCGCCTGCGCCGCCCACTTGCTGCGGACCTTGGCCACGCACACCCCACCGCTGCAGCGCCACCCTTGTCGGTTGCACGCCGCACCCGAATGCACCACCTTCCCTGCCGTGACTGCCACCGTACTCGAGCCCTTCGCCCCCGACCTCTGGACCCACCGAACCACCTTGCGCTTCCCCGGCGGCGCGCTCCAGCCCGTGACGATGACGATCGTGCGGTTGCAGCACGGCGCCTTGCTGCTGCACTCGCCGGTGCACTTCGGCGCCGACGTCGCCGAGGCCATCGACGCGATCCCACGACCCGATCCTGCCGGACTTGGTATGAGTGAACACATTCAAGACATGAACCTGCGCACATCGTTTTCGTACGCTGCAGTCGGATGCACTCCACATCGCCGCGAGGTCCACCATGTGCCGCGAATTCCGGCAGACTGCGCCCACCGCGGTCCGCCGTGGAGGAGCGAATCCGTGTCTCCGCTGCACACCATCGTTACCGTGGCCAGTCTCGGCCTGGCGCTGCTCACGCCCGCCTGGGCCCTCGCCCAAGCCCCTGCGGCGGCGGTCGAGCCTGCGGTCGCTGCGTCCGCCGCAGTGGCCGACCCCGCACTGGTGCGCTCGCCCCTTCGCATCGAAGGCGGCGTCGCCGTCGCCACCCCCGCCGCCCTCGGCACGGGGCTGGCGGTCGGGGCCGGCGCCAGCGTTGTGGTGGGCGAGGCCTTGCTCGTCGGAGCCGCGCTGGCGGTCAGCAGCGCCACCGAATACGGCACCACGTGGCATGTCGCGCATGACGATTTTCGGCTGCGCGGCATTGTCGAAGGGCGGCGTCCGCTCGGCCGCGCCGACCTCGGCCTGCGCCTGGGCCTCGGAGTGACCGTCGTCCATGAACGCCGCACGCACAAGTTGGCCGGTCGCCTCGGTTCGGACGCGCCTGAATTGTTCCCGTCGTCGTGGGCGCTGCGGCCGGGTGCAGAACTCGAAGGCGGCGTCGCGCTTCGGCTCGCCGGAGACTGGGGCGTGATCGTGCGGGCGGGGCCGGCCGTCCACTTCGCGGGCGGCGGGGCGACGGTTGGCTGGAGTGCACTGGTGGGGCCTGTATGGCTGCCGTGACGCAGAGAATGGCCGCGACGGTCCTTCCCCTTGCTGCGGCGGGGCTGGCGCTGCTCGCCGGGTGTGTGGGCGACCTCGTCGGGTTGACGGGCGCGGCCGTTCCCGTCGCGACCCTGCAAGTGGTGCTGCAGCCCGAGGCGGCGAACTTGCCCGGCAACGCGCGGCCGCGCCCCGACGCCAAGCTGCGGGTTGCGATCGTGTGGGCCGCCAAGGTGAACCCAGACCTGTTCTGCACGAAGCACGCGCTGCTGCCGCCCCTGGACCCGAGCGCCGCCGCCGTCGTCGGTGCCGGCTGTCGCGACGTGTTGGGCTTTGCGCCGCAGCTTGTTGGGCCGAGCGCGCCTTTTGGACCCGAGCGCACGGCCACCCTGCCTCTGCTCGACCTGCCGAGCGCTACGGTCCTCATCGGTACGCCCGCAGGCCGCGTCGGCTATGCCACACTCGTCGTGTTCGATGATCGCGATGGCGACGGCACGCTGAAGTTGCAGGGGTCCGACCCGATCCTGTTCCTGAAGAAAGACGGTTCGTCCGGGCCCGACGACGGCATGATGGGGCCGCCCGGCCCAGAGGGCGGCGGCGGCGGTGGCGGCGGCGGGGGCGAGCAGTCGGGCGCCAATCCCGCGGTTCGCAGTGTCGAACAGGCCAAGGGCGGCAAGGAGAAGGAGTCCGACATCATCCACGGCGCCAGCTTCGTCACGATGCGCAGGCCGTACGTGAAGGTGTCCTACCGCGAGGGCACATTCGACCTCGCGTCGTTCTACTACCCCACGCTGGGCTGCGCGGCACCGCCGGCGGGCTACGCCGTGGTCGACGTTGCCGGCCCCATCACGCAGGCCCAGTGCAAAAGTGCCGCCATGGAGGGCGCCGCCGTCGACCTCGCCATCGAACCCAGCGCGGCGGTCGCGTCTGTCGTGTGCCGCGCGCAGAATCCGCGCTACCGGGAGCCGAAGAACCAGCCGGCGCCCCAGTCGATCCAGGCCTGTTTGTCGTCCCAAGAACTCGTCGTCGCCCACCCGTCGCGCAGTTGCAAGATGGTGACGCACTTCGTGCTCAAGGGTTGCAACAGCGGCGTCACGTGCACGACACCGCAGTGGGACGTGACGACGAAGCCGCCCGACTGGTGGCCCTGCCACGGCGCGCCGCCACCCGCGACCAGCGCGCCGAAGTACCCATGACTAAAGTGTTTTCACTGCCTGTGCGGATTTGGACCACCGCGCCGCGCCGCCAGTCTGCGCTGGGCTGCTGCGTCGTGGCCCTGGGAGCGCTGGGTGTGCCGGCCTTGGCGGCACCACAGGCGTCAACGGCAGACGCAGTCGTTGCACCCCATGCCATGGCCCCGGCCGACCCGGCGCCAGGACCGGAACCGCTGGCAGGAGCGGACGCCGCCACCGCAACCGACGCGGCCGACGAGGCGCTGCCCTTCAAGCTGTCGCTGCCGACCGCGACTGACCGCGAATCGTGGCGCGCGCCCGGCCTGCGCCTGCAACTTGGCTACGGCTACGGCCAACTCGAAGGGCTCGGCGGCGCGCCCAGCGGCCACTCGCACACGGTGCTGGTGCGCGTGGGCGGGCGCCTCGACGCCCAGTGGTCGCTGCTCGGCTCGTTCCAGTACGCGGGCATCTCTGGGGGCCTGTCGGGCCTGCGCTTCGCCGGAACGCTCGACCCCACGTGGAATGTCACCGACGCCCTCGAACTCGCCGTCGGCTTCGGCTTCGGCGGGCTGGTCGAGGGGCGCACCGGGCGCAAGGACGAGATTTCGTCCGACGACAAGGCGATCGTGTCGTCGAAGACCTACGTGGGCGCGTCGCCCCCTCTGCCGAGTTGCAACGGAGTCGGAGCGGCCGGCATCGTGCGCGCCGCGTGGTCCGTGCCGCTGGGCGCGCTGTCGTCGGTCACGTTGGCGCTGCAAGGCGACGGGCAGTGGACCGGCTGCAAAGCGCCCGTCGGCCGGGTGGAGCCGGACACTGCGCGCCCGGTCGTGCTGCGCCAATGGTGGCCCCACATCGGCGGCCACGCGGCGATCCTGGTGGGGTGGCGGTGACGAGGCGCCCATGGCAGGCAGGGCTCGTTTGCGTCGCCGTGGCTGCGGCGTGGCCGACGCACGTGTCGGGCGAGCCAGCGACAGCCCCTGCGGCGAACCCGCCCGCACCGGCGGGGACCCCGTCGACTGCGGCTGCTGTGGCGTCCGGCGTGCCCACAGAACTCGAACCGCCGCGCCCCGTGACACCGGTGACGCTCGAATTCCCGCTCGACGCCACGCCGATCGACGCCGCCGTCACCGTGCACGTCAAGCTCGTCGTCGCCAAGGACGGCACGGTGGCCAAGGTCGAACTCGTCACCGGCGCCCAGCCCGCCCTCGACCGTGCCGTGATCGCGGCAGTACGCGCACTCCAGTTCACGCCGGCGCGCTACCGGGGCCAGGCGGTCTCTGTTGCCATCGACTTCCGGCACACCTTTCTGCCGCCACCGCCGCCGCCCGCCAGCGCTCCCGACGGCGGGCCGCCGCTCGTCAGCGTGCTGCGCGGCAGGCTGGTCGAGAAGGGGACGCGCGTACCGGTCACCACCGCGACCTTGGCCGTCGAGGTCGGCACCCGGCGCTATTCGGTGGAGGTGGACCGCAAGGGCCGCTTCCGCCTGCCCCTGCCGGCTGGGCGCGCGCGAGTGAGCGTGCACGGCACCGGGTACCGTCCGTTCCTGCAGTACGAGGACCTCCAGCCCGCCCAGGAAGTCGCCGTGGCCTACTACGTCGAACGCGAGCGCTACGACCCGTACGAAATCCTGGTGTTCGGCGAGACGAAGCGCCAGGAGCTGAGCCGCATCACCCTGCGCGGCCCCGAAATCCGCCAGGTGCCCGGCACGTTCGGTGATCCGTTTCGCGTGGTGCAGACGTTGCCCGGCGTGGCGTCGATCGTGTCGCTGTTGCCCTTCCCCGTCGTGCGCGGTGCGAGCCCGGGCAGCACGGGGTTCCTGGTCGATGGCACGCGCGTGCCGTTGCTCTACCACCTGCTCGCGGGGCCTTCGGTGATCCATCCGGAGTTCATCGACGAGGTCCAGTTCTACCCCGGCGGTGCGCCCGTGCCATATGGCGGCTACACGGCGGGCATCGTCGACGGCCGCACGCGGCGGGCTCGCTTGGACGAGACGCTCTACGACGCCGACATGAACCTCTTGCAGACGGGCGTGCTCGTGCGCCGGCCCGTGCCGGCGTTGGGCGCGACGGTGACGGCGGCGGGGCGCATCGGCTACCCGGGCGTCATCATCAGCCTTGCCACCGACGAGGCCTCGCTGGCCTATTGGGATTACCAACTGCGCCTCGACGGCGGCCAGCCCCGCAACGGCTGGACCCTGTTCGCGTTCGGCGCCGAGGACGAGGTCAAGGGCGTCGACCCGGCCGCCGACCCCGCCCTCACACCGCCACCCTTGATCACGGTCCTCAAGCTCGGCTTCCACCGCCTCGATCTGCGCGGGCATGGCACGTCGGGCCGCTTCGATGGCGTCGCGCGGCTGGTGGCGGGCCTCGACGAGACGCGCACCGGCACGGCGGGCGGCCTGCGAACCTGGGTAGTCGAACCGGACCTGCGCGGTCGCTGGCGCCGCGACGAAGAGTTGGAAGTTCTCGCCGGCCTCGACGGCAGCTTCCACAAGACCGGAGACCTCGCCGCAACCGCGACGACGAGCGGCCCGCAGGCGCCGTCGGCGTTCGTGGCCTTCACCGAAGACCTGACGAAGCAGTGGCAGGGCGGCGCGTGGCTCGAAGCCCTGTGGCGGCCGACCCCGCGCTGGCTCGTGCGCCCCGGTGTGCGCGCGGACGGCCGCTACGACGGAACCACGGCGAAGTTTGGCTTCGATCCGCGTGCGATGTTGCGCTACCGCCTCGGCACGTTCGATGCGCTGGACCTCGCCGGCACGGGCACGGATTCGGCCGACAGCCGCGCCGATCGGGCCGTCTGGCTCAAGGGGGGCGCTGGCGTGTACCATCAACCGCCGCGCTTCTTCCTGCCTCTGCCGGGTCTCGACGTGATGCCGTTGCGCTTTGGCCTGCTCCAGGCGATCCAGACAAGCCTCGGCGTCGAGATTCCGTTGGGCGGCGGTACTCAACTCAACGTGGAGAGCTTCTACAACGACATGGACCCGATCGTGTTCGACCTCCAGACGAACGCGCAGAGCGTGACCCAACTCGCCCCGCAGCGGCTGCCCGGCGAACTGCCTCAGGAGGTCACCGCGACCAAGAGCGCCGCCGACCGCGCGCTCGACCGCCTGTTGGCGCCGCAACTCGGGCGCGCGTATGGCATCGAGGTGCTGGTCCGGCGCCAGTCGCGCCACGGCCTGTACGGTTGGCTGGCGTACACGCTGTCGCGGTCGGAACGCTTGAAGGACGGCGCCTGGGTGCCCTACGACTACGACCGCTCCCACCTCGTCAACCTGGTCGCGGGGCTGCCGTTGCCGCGCAACTGGGACGTCGGTGCGCGCCTGCAGTGGCAGTCAGGAAAGCCCGCGACGACGACTCACGGCTACAACACGGCGCGCATCGACAGCTACCTGCGCATCGACGTGCGCATCGACAAGCGCGCGGTGTGGAACAAGTGGTTGTTCGATTTCTATGTCGACGTCACGAACATCGCGGTGTTCCCCGAGGAGGTCTCGCCGGGCAACATCTTGCGCTACGTGTTGCCGACGGTCGGCGTGCGGGGGCGGTTGTGACGCCGGGCCACGCTCAAGCGCTCGCTGCGCCGCCCGACGTGCGCGGCATCGGCTGGCGGCTGGCGCTGGCACTGTTGCTGTCGGTCGGGCTGCACCTGGCCTTGTTTCGCGCGATGGACACGATGCCGCAGCGGCCGCGTCCACTGCCGCCGCCGACGCTGGCCAAAGTGCGGACTGTCCACGAAGCCGTGCGCCCGCCCGACCCACCGCCACCACCGCCGCCGCCGCCCAAAGTCGAGCCGCCGCCGCCCGAGCAGATCCACGAAGCGCCCGCGCCGCCGCCCAAGCCGCGCCCCCAGACCAAGCCGCGGCCGTCGCCCACGCCCGCGAAGCCGCCGCCGCCGACCCAAAGTCCCGCCACCGCTGAGCCGACGATGGACGAGCCCGTGTTCGGCCTGGCGCTGGACTCGATGAGCCAGGGCGGTCCCGGCGTCGCAGTGCCTACAGGCAACACCTTGATTGCGGACCCGAATGCTCCGCGGGCGCCGATCCACAAGGTGCGCCCGCTGCCGCCGCCGCCCGTGCCTGCGCCCGAGGTCACGAAGATGCCCGAGATGAAGGGCCGCTGTGCCGGCGCCTACACCGAAGACGCGCGCATGGCCGGCATCGAGGGCACGGTCGTGCTGGACCTGGTCGTCGACGCCGACGGCTCCACGCGCGACATCGTGCTCCTGGAGCGTCTCGGCCATGGGCTCGACGAGGCCGCGATCGACGCGCTGAAGGCGTGCCGTTTTCAGCCCGGCGAAAGGGGCGGGGTGGCGGTGCCGACGCGGGTTCGCGGGTTCAAGATCCGGTTTTTCCTGGCGGATGGAGAGTAGATGGCAACCGCGTCGGCTGCACGGGGATCGCAAGCGCTGGGGCGCGCCGGCGAGTCGGCGTGGCAGGTCGTCGCCGGGTTTGCCGTGGTGCTGGGGTGTGGCGAGACGACCGCCAACTCGGTCAATGCACATGCGGTGGGAGCCGATGTCCGCTCCGACGCCGCAAGCGCCGCAGTCCAGGCAGATGGCGCGCAGTTGGCCGCTGCCGAAGCCTTCGGAGAGGATGGTGGCGTCGTGGGGGATGGCGCTGCCATCGATGCAGCCACTGTCGTCGATGCCGTCAGCCCGCCCGGCGCCGATGCCGCGTCGCCCGGCCTGGTGGAGCAATGTGCCGCCAAGACCCTGCAGCCGTGGTCGCGCAAGAGCACGGCGCTGGGTGGCGCGGTCGCCTTTCACGAAATCCACTACCACCCTGCGGGCAAGGCGGAGTCACCGTGGATCGAACTGCACAATCCGCTCGGCATTGCGGTGGACGTGACAGGATTCCGCATCGCCGGCGCGGTGCAGTATGTGTTCCCGGCCGGGACGTTCCTCGCGGCGCGCGGCTTCGTCGTGGTCGCGGGCGACGCCGCGCAACTGGCCAAGGCAGTCGGTGCACCCGTTGCGATCGGGTCCTATGCCGGAGTGCTGCCTCCGACTACAGCCACCTTGGAACTGTGGAACAACGCCGGGCGACTGCTCGACACGATCACGTATGCGAGTACGTCGCCGTGGCCGGTGATCCCCGATGGCTCAGGCGCCACGTTGGCCAAGCGCCACGGTGGCGGCGTGAGCGGGCGCGCCGAAAGCTGGACCGCCAGCGCACAGGTGGGCGGCACGCCGGGCGCGGCGAATTTTCCCCAGGCGGCGACCACACCAGCGGTGTTGCCGTGGGTGGCCAAGGATGCGGTGTGGCACTACCACGCAGGCGCTCCGCCGCCGCCCGCGCAGTGGGCCGCGCTGGCCTTCGACGATGCCGCCTGGCCCTCCGCACCCGCCCCGTTCTTCGCGGGCGACGCTGCGGCGGGATCGGTGGCAGCGACGGCCAAGGTGACCGCCGACAACTTCTTCGCGCTCTACGTGGGCAAGGCCGACGGCACGGCCTTGCACTTCGTGGGCCGCGACGCGGTCGGCGACTGGACCTCGGTCGAGAGCTTCGCGCTGCAAGCCAAGCCCGGCGAGCACGCCTATGTGGCCGCGTGGGAGGCGCCCAACGACAACGGCGGGCCCCAGGCGCTGATCGGCGAGATTGCGGTGGCCGGCAACGCCCTGCTGCAGACGGCGCCCACCAGCCTCCAATGGGTGCTCGGGCCCGCGGGCGCCAACCCGGGCGGGGCCTTGACCGACGCCGCGCCGCCGACCGCCCTCGTCCAGGGCCTGATCCAGCAGGCCAACAGCGCTGGATCGTGGAAGACGCCCCAGGCCGCAGCGGACAAGGCGGCGCCGCCGTGGGGGCCCGTGATTGCCGGAGCGTTTTCCGCCGGGACGCAATTCGTGTGGGCCGACACGTTCGCCGATGTCTCGGCCTCGAACACCGCGTCGACGTTCGTGTTGTATCGGTTCCAAGCGCCGCTGCTGCCGACCCAGGGCACGACGAAGCTGGCCGGGCCGCTGCCGACCACGTACTTCCGCACGACGTTCCAGGCGCCGGCCGACGTCGCGCTCCTGCAGCCGTGGATCGACGCGCTCATCGACGACGGCGCCGTGTTCTACTTGAACGGCCAGGAGGTGTTCCGGCTGCGCATGCCGCCAGGAGTCGTGGGGCCCTTGACCTTGGCCTCGAGCGCGGTGGTCGGTGCTCCGCCGCCCGCGTCAAGCCTTGTCGCGGCGGCGGCGCTCGTCCCGGGCAAGAACGTCCTCGCGGTCGAGGTGCATCAGGCCACGATCGCGGACGCGGATCTCGTCATGGCGGCGGCGTTGCAGGCGTCCGTCCAACCGCCAGAACCTGCCGCAGCGCAAGCCGGGCTCGCATTCAACGAGGTGGCCGCTGGCGCCACGGCTGGGTTCTGGCTGGAGCTGACGAACCTCGGTGCGGCCTCGACCGACACCAATGGCTACGTCGTGGTGTCCAGTCTGGGCGGCGAGCGCGTCCTGCCCGCCCACGGCGTCGGACCCGGCCAGTTGCTCCTGCTGGGTGCCAAGGAACTCGGCTTCGGCGCGCTCCCCTCGGCGCGGCTGTTCCTCTACACCCCGGACCGCCAACGCGTGCTGGACGGTATCGCGGTGGCCAGCGTGCCGCAGGGCCGGTCCCACGGCGACGCGCGACCTTGGCGCTACCCGGACACCGCGACGCCGGGTGGTCCCAACGTGTTCGTGACCCATGACAACCTGATCATCCACGAAATCTTGTATCGCGGCCCGCCGCTGCTCGCAGCCAACGGATTGATCACCAAATCGCCTCTGGAGTGGGTGGAATTGTACAACCGCGGCCCCCAGCCCCTCGATGTCAGCGGATTCCAGCTTGTCGATGCCGTGGAGTTCACGTTTGGCCCCGGCAGCGTGGTCGCACCCGGCGGCTACGCGGTGGTCGCCAACGACGTGCCGGCCCTGTACGCGGCGTACCCGGCGCTGGCGGCGACGGGCACCGACGTAGTGGTCGGTGGCTACAGCGGTGGCCTCGCCGACTCCGGCGAAAACGTCGTGGTGCGGGACGCGTGCGGCAACGAGGTCGATGCGGTGCCGTACCAGAAAGACGGTGCCTGGCCGACGCTGGCCCACGGCGGCGGCTCGAGCCTCGAACTGCGCGACCCGCGCGCCGACAACCGGCAGGGTGGCGCGTGGGCGGCGAGCGACGCGACGGCGGCGGCCTCATGGCTGCAGATCAGCTACGAGGCGGTCGCGTCACCCAGTTCGGTCGGACCCGACGGGCAGTACCAGGAGTTCGTGCTCGGCCTGCTCGACGCGGGCGTCGCACTCATCGACGACCTCAGCGTAGTCGAAGACCCGGGCGGCAAGGCGCTCGAGTTGTTGCAGGACGGCACCTTCGAGAAGCCTGGCTCGTCCACCTGGCGTCTGCTCGGCAACCACCGCCACAGTGCCGTCATCACCGAACCCGGCAATCCCGCCAACCACGTGCTGCGACTCGTTGCGACCGGCGCCGCGGAGCACCAGCACAACCACGCCGAAACCACGCTCGCGGCCGGCCAGGCCATCACGAACGGCAAGACGTACCGCGTCAAGCTGCGCGCGCGCTGGCAGGGCGGCTCGCCGCAGCTGAATACGCGCCTGTACTTCAACCGGCTGGCCAAGACCCACCGGCTGCCGCTGCCCGCCTATCAGGGGACGCCCGGTGCGAAAAACAGCCAAGGGGTGGCCAACGCGGGGCCCACCTGGCGCGATCTCCGGCACTTTCCGCCTGTGCCGCAGGCGAACGAGCCCGTTGTGGTGAGTGTCCACGCCGCCGACTCCGATGGCATTGCGCAGGTGACGCTGTGGTACGCGATCGACAGCGGTCCGGCGCTCAGCCTGCCGATGGCGATCCAGGGGCAGGGGCGCTTTGCGGCCGTCGTACCGGGCGGGCCAGCGGGGTCGGTGGTGCAGTACTACGTGGCGGGAGTCGACGCGGCGGGTGTGCAGTCCACGTACCCGGCGTCGGGGCCGGCCTCGCGGGCCCTGTGGATTACCGACGACGGCCTGGCGTCGAAGTCCGGCCTGCACAACCTGCGCATCGTGCTGACGCCGGCCGACGCAAAGTGGCTGTTCGACCCGAAAAACCTGATGAGCAACGACGCCATCGGCGGCACCGTCGTCGATGACGAGCATACGGTCTACGCCAACGTCGGCGTGCGCCTCAAGGGCAGCGAGCGCGGGCGGCCCGAGACGGTGCGCGTCGGCTTTGCGGTCCAGTTCGCGGCGGAGCAGCCGTTTCGTGGCGCGCTGCCCAGCCTGATGGTCGACCGCTCCGAAGGCGTCGGCTTCGGCCAGCGTGAGGTGTTTTTCAACCAAGCGATGAACCGCGCGGGCACCGTCGCCAGCCGATACGACGACGTGGTCAAGGTGCTGACGCCCAACGTCGCCCACACTGGCCCCGCGCAGCTACAACTGGCGCGCTTCGGCGACCTGCTGCTCGATGCCCAGTTCGACAACGGCGGCGAGGGCCCCGTGTTCGAGTACGAGCTTATCTACTACCCGACGACGACGGACGACGGCACGAAGCAAGGCAACAAGCTGCCCAAGCCTGACCTTGTCGTCGGCATCCCCATCAAGGACCTGGGCAGTGACAAGGAGGCCTACCGTCTGCCATTCATCCTCAAGAGCAACCGCTGGCAGGACGACTACCAGGGACTGATGGCGTTTGCCAAGGCGTTTGGCACCACCGGCGCGCAATTCAACGCCGTGGTCGCGGGTGTCATCGACGTCGACCAGTGGCTGCGCAGCTTTGCGTTCGCGACGTTGAGCGGAGCGGTCGACAACTACGGCGTCGGCGATGCCCACAATGGCAACTTCTACGTGCGCCCGACCGACAAGCGCGTGCTGTACCTTCCCCACGACCTCGACTTCTACGGCGGCTCGCCGCACAGCAAGCTGATCGGCGGCGCGGACCTGGCCAAGCTCGTTGCCACGCCGGCCCGGCTGCGCACCTATTACGGGCACCTGCACGACATCGTGGCGACGGCCTACAACGCCAGCTACCTGGCGTGGTGGAGCGACCACCTGGGCAAGCTGCTGCCCGCCCAAGACTTCGCCGGGCACCTGAAGTTCGTGGCGGCGCGCGCCGAGTGGGTGATGAACGGAGCGCCCAATGCGATTGTAAAGGCGATCCCCAAGGTGGCGTTCGAGGTCACGACCAATGCAGGTGCGCCCGTGACGGTGGCGGCGCCCGAGGCCGTGCTGGACGGCGTAGGGTGGATCGATGTGCACGACGTGCGGGTGGGCAAGCCGGCCAAGGCCCTCGCGCTGGACTGGATTGGCCAGACCGCGTGGCGGGCGCCGGTGGCGTTGGCGTGTGGCGGAAATGCTATTGAATTGAAGGCGTTTGATCGACACGGTGTGGCGGTGGGTGCCGGCAAGATCGGGATCACGCGCGTGGGCGTGGGATGCCCGTAGCGGCAGCTCGACGTAGCTGGTGTACGCGTTGACCGGCAACGTCTCAGGCGCCTGAAGCCAATGCCATTCTGCCCACAGCGTTTTACAGCGGATAGATCAACACTTTCGAGCGCTTCTCCCCAAACGCCGCCAACTCCTTCTCCCACGTCTTCTCCAATTCGCGCCAGCCCTTGCCCGCCTCGATCGCCGGCCACACGTCTTCGTCGCCCCACGTTCGGTGGAAGCGCGTCTCGTCCTCGACCCTCAACTCCGCGGGGTGCGTCTTGCGCAACGCCGCCAGGATCGCGACGGCCGTCCGCAGGGGTCGCAATTGGTGTGGGTCCGTCACATAAAGCTGGACACCATGCACGATCTTGCCGCCGAACTGCCCACGCCACGGCCGGAACGTCATCGGACGAAAGCGCAGCCCCGGCAGCGGGTCCTTCTGCAGTTCCACGAAAAGCTTGTGCGGATCGACAAACGGCGCGCCGATCAGCTCGAACGGCATCGAATTGCCGCCACCCTCGTTCACGTTGGGGCCCGAGCCGCCGACCATGCCAGTCGCCACATACAGGTACGCGTTCAAGGGATGCGGAATGCCCGGCGACGGCGGCACCCACAGCAGGCCCGTGTCGTCCCAGACCATGCCGCGCTTCCAGCCCTTCATCTCGACCACGACGAGGTCCGTTTTGAGCTTGAGTTCCTGCTTGTAGAAGCGAGCGAGTTCGCCAAACGTCAGCCCGTGCGACACCGGCACCGGCCCCCAGCCGATCAGGGACTGCCAGCGCGGCTTGCGGATCGGCCCTTCGAACAGCACGCCGCCGATGGGATTGGGCCGGTCGAGCACCCACAGCGGCTTTTTCGCCTTGGCGCACGCCTCCATCACCTCGCCCAGCGTGCTGGCGTAGGTGTAGGTGCGGCTGCCGATGTCCTGCAGGTCGAAAAGCACGACGTCGACCCGCGCCATCGTCTCCGGGCTCGGCCCGATGCGCCCGCCGAACAGGCCCTCGACCGGGATGGCGGTGCGCGCGTCCTTGCCGCTGGGGCCCGACTGGCCGTTGGGCAGCGCTCCTTCGAGACCGTGTTCCGGTGCCCACAACTGCGTCACCGTGACGCCCGCTGCTCCGCGCAAGCGATCTACTGTCGGCACGAGGTCGCCATCGACGGCGGCGGCGTGCACCACGAGGCCGAGCCGCTTGCCCTTGAGTTCGGCAAGGCGCTCGGTCATCAACACGTCGATGCCCAAGGTCACAGGGGCCGCCTGCGCCGGCTGGGAGCGCCAAGCCAGCAGGGCAAGAAGCGTCCACACCAGGCCGAGCAAACGCTTGGTCATGTTCGATTTTCCTTGTCGTTCGAGGCGAGAAGCGAACCGGTCGATCCGGGGCTCCAGCTACCGGAGGCTCACACCGCGCAGCACGACGACAAGTTTTTCCTTGAGCGCCGCCAGCCGCACCTCGGCCTCGACAAGCTTCTTGGCGACCTCGGCGGCTTTTTTCGACGCCGCTTCCAACTGGCCCACGAGCTGCCGGCGCAGGTCGGCGGCCACCGCACCGCCCGGCAAGGCGTCGAGATTGCCTTGGATGCGATACTGCTCCTGCGAGAGCACCTCCTGCTGGCGGCGCAGCCCTTCGGACTCGCGGTCGATGCCGGCCATGTCCTCGTGCAGCTTGAGCAGTTCCTCGATCGGCCCCTTGACCGCCTGCTCCGCCGTGGCGTTCTTGAGGTACAGACGGAACGCCTCGACGACGCGGTCCGTCAGGACAATGTCTTCGACCGTCACCGGGGTCTCTTCGAATAGCGCCGCCTCGCCCTTGCCCTTGGCGGGCACCTGGACCGGCAGGAACACGTCGGCGCCGGCTTTCACGAGGTTCTTGGGCGGCTCGCGCAGCGTCATCCCGGGGCTGACGGCGAGCTTGACGTAGCACAGGCTCGGCTTGTTGCGCCCCGATTCGATCGTCACCGTACGCTTGGCGAGCCGCTTGCCTTCGAGCCGGATGCGGCCATCGACGATGCGCGCCAGGTGCAGTTCCGAAGACTCCGCATCGGCGCGCAACTGCAGCGTGAAGCCGGACTCGCGCGCGTACGGCACGAACGTCGTCTCGCCCTTCTGCACGCGGCCGATGAAGCCCTCGCCCGCAAACGTGCCGTCGATGTACAGCGTGATCGGCCCGCCTTCGAGCGTGCCAGCCTGATCGTTGCGCAACAGGATCGCGCGAAACGGCGCCTGGCCCGACGTCGGTTCGCGATAGAGGAACACGTCTTCCCCATCGAGCTTGCGGGACAAGATGTTGATGAGCGCCGCCGAGCGGTCGGGCACCGTGACGGGGTGCATGGCCTCGTAGGCGTAGAGCGCGCCCACTTCCTTGCCGGTGACGAGCGCGGTCGCCGAGCGCATGGCGGCTTCCCGGCGCCGCGTCTCTTCGGCAGCGTCCATCTCGGGCTTGGCCGCCCAGCCGTCGCCCCGCCCGCCGCCGCCGCCGCCGCTACCCAGTCTGCGCATCCCGGGGCCACCACCGCCCTCATCGGCAGCGACGTTGGGCGCTGCGGAGTCCTTGTCCATGGCGCCATCAGTCACCAGGTAGCTCTTGTGGGCCCTGGACTTTTTCGCCATGGCCGCGCGCGGGAAAGCCTTGTGCTCCTCGGGCGGGGCCGACTCCATGGCGGGGGCGGCGCTGCCTGCGGGCACGGGCATCGCTAGCTGCACGTCGGCAGCGCTCTCGATGCCAATGTCGGGCTCCGGCGGCGCGTCGGCCACTTGCGGCAGGCGCGGGCTCAGGTCGGGGCGATCGACGTGGTGGGGCGTGTGCAAGTTGTAGCGGAAGCTCAACGGGGCGCCGGCGACCAGCGTCAGCTTGACGTCCTTCCAGTCCTCGCCCGACGTGTTGTCTACGATGGCCCAGCCCTGCAATTGCACGCCCTTGCCGGCCTCGACCCAGGCGCGGTACGCCGGCCGCCACACCGGCACCTCGTGGATGTAGCTGACGATGAGGTCATGGTCGTCCTTGCCGGCCAGCCGCACATGCAAAGACACGGGCTTCCACGCGCCCTCGCTCTTCGAGATGTCGAGAGACTGCTGCAAACCGACGGACAGCGTGCGGTCGCCGATGGTCAGTTTCTCGATGGCGTCGACGGTCACCGTCTGGAGTTGGTCGGCGCCGACCATCAGCGTCAGCACGGCGCCGCGCGGCGGCAGCGGTTCGCCGTCGGGACCCTTGTGGAGCGAGGGTGGCGGCATTTCGACACCCACCACGCGACCCTTGAGCGAGTCGTCGGCGGTGTGGACCTCGACATCGGCCCCGCGCAATACGGCGAGCAAGCCGATCAGCCCCTTGGCCTCACGCACCTGCGGCGGCAACTCGGCGGCCAGTCGATCGCCCGATTTCTCGACCGGCAACGCGACAGAAGACGCCGCGCCGCCCGACAAGTCCAATACCGTCAGCGACTTCAGCACGTCGTTGATTTGGTCGGGGCGCACGCGCAGGTCGAGTCGGTCCGCCTCGACCTCGCCGCGCCGCTCGAAGTAGCCGACGCCGTTCTGGTAGAGCACGACCTTGGTGACGGGCAGTTCGGCCGGCGCGGGCTCGACCGACTGGGCCGGCTTGCACGCGGGGAGCAGGCTGGCGAGCACGAGGAAGGACCGGAGAGCGCTCATGAATGTTCCTTGGCTGCGCCGCTGGTGGAGGGCGCGGCGCGCGCTGTTGGGCGAAAAGCGAAGTGTGCCACGAGCGTCGTCGCGCCGGCGACGACATCGCGGCGGGCGGGGTTCGGATCGGTCCATGGCGCGCAGGATGGCACGGCCGGGGCGGGTGGGGGAAGGAGGGATGCGCGTGCGGCCCCGTGCGTCAATTCCCCACGTGCCGCACCAACGGATTGCCGCGCATCACCGCGCCCTGCTCCGGCGTGAACGCCGCCGTCTTGTTGCCCGCGAACCAGAACATCACGTTGTCAGCGCCCTGGCCCTGACACTCCTTGACGTCGAGCGCGCCGTTGCCGTCCTTGTCGAAGCCCGGCCCGCACACCGGTGTGTCGTCGAGCGGGTCCGAGGTTTTGCCGTGGAACTCGATCGGGTGCCACAGACCGAGGAAGTGGCCGAGCTCGTGGGCCAGCACGCGCCCCAGCACCACGCCGTCCTTGCCGAGCGATTGCAGCGCCAGCGCCACACCCGCGCGCGGGATGCCGTGATAGAACGCCGGCCCCGGAATGCCGCCCGCGATGCCGCCGACCACGCCCTTGCCCTCGGAGCCGCCCACCAGTTGGCCGACGAAGAACACGTCGATGACCGCCGAGCCACCCACCGCGGCGGCTTCGGCAAACAGGATGTCGAGGTCCGAGGCGCCCGTCGTCGTCACGTCTTCGGGCAGGTCGACCACGGTCTGGGCAAACGCCGTGTCGCGCACGTCGAGTACTTCGAGCGCGATGCCCACCCCGGCATAGAGCTGGTTCGCTTCGGCGAGCATGCCGACGACCGCCGCATTCTTCATGCCATTCGAGGCGTTCAGGCCGCCGGCCGTCGTGAACCACAGGCGCAGGCCGAGCGTGCCCTTGGGCGGCAGCTTGCCGTCGAGGGTCGTTTTGACGAAGGCGACCGTCTCGCTGTTCTTCGCGTCCCACGGGATCGGCGCGAAGGTGCCGCCCTGCAGCCCCCACTTGAAGCCACAGCTCGCCACGTACCACGTGCCGGCATAGGGCACGACGCCCGACGAACTCGGCACGAGCGCGGCGCCGGTGGCGGGCATGGGTCCGACGCGGTTGGCACAATCGATGCACGGCTCCGAAGAGCATTTGCCCTTGGCGAGCGGTTCGCCTTTCGGATTGACGATCTTGGCCAACGACAAGAACGCCGGATGGGCGCCGCGCACGACCGCGAGCAGGCTGACGGTGCCAGCAGGCAACACGACCTTGAGGTCCGGCGACTTGCCCACGAAGTCGAGAGGCCCGGCGTACAGCGGCAGCGCAGTGACGCCCGGCGGCAGGTCCGAGGGCACGGTGACCGGCACCGGCAAGCCCACGTCTTTCGGCACGTCGGGCGCGCTGTCGATGGTCGCGGGCACGTCCGGGAGCGGCGGCGCAGCGTCCTTGGCATCCTTCTTGGCGTCCACCGGCTGGGTGTCGGGCAGCGTCGGAATCACGACAGTCGAGGTGTCTTCTTCGATGTCAGGCAGTTCCGTCGCGATTTCTTGGGTGTCCGGCGCAGGCTTGGCCGGCTGCGCGGGGTCATCGCCACAGGCTGCGAGCGTCAGCGCGATCGCGGCGACGGCGCCCAAGTCGCCGGTTGCAACGCGGGCTGCGAACGACACGAGCCAGACTCCTCCCCCCGGCTTGACTTCCCCCGGCATGACTCCCCCCGGTCGGCGCAGCGCGCGGCGGACGACCTTGAGCATAGCCGATCGCACCGCAGCCGTGCACGCCACGTCACGGCACAGGCGGCGACGGCGCTTCGAGCGGGTCGGCCGCGTCGGACCCCTCGATCGGTGGCAGTTCCGCGTCGGCACCGTCGGCGGGCAACGTCAACAACTCACGGGCATAGCGTTGCTCTGCGGGGCTGCCGTGCTCGTACATCGCCAGCAGCGCATCGACCTGGGCCGCGCGGGCCTCGCCGCTCGCGATACCGCCATCGACGCAGTGAGGCCGATCGTCGGCCGGGCACGCGATGCGCAGGTGGAAGTGATCGGCGTGGGGGCTCGAGTCGCGCGGCTGCACAAGCACGCGGGCCGCCCGGCGCCGCAGCAGTTCCGGTTCGCCAGCGCGCAGGGCGTGATCGAGCAGCGCCTGGCGCAGCGGCACCGCCACGAAAACCCACTGCACGACCACAGCGGGGTCGGTGAGCCAGTGCTTGACGAGCGCCCAGTTGCGCGCGGCGTCGAACTCGAAAAGCCCCGCGGCGTAGGGCGGCGCATCAGCGACTCCCGCGGCGTCGAAGTGCGTGAACGGCGGCGGCACCCGCGCTCCGCCCAGCCGATCGAACGCGAGAAACGGCACGTCGGCGTCGCGGCCCGAGTTGTGGCTTACCGATGGCGGAATGTCGCCGCCGCCCGCCCGCGACAGGTTGCCAACCGCCACCACCGTTCCCGGGAAGGCGTCAGCGACGGTGCGGGCACCACGCTGCAGCAGGCGGACGAGCGCGCCGGTACCGTGATCGAAGCCGCGCTGGCGCGTCCAGGCCAGCACGCGCAGCGCACCTGTGTCGTTCACGCGCACGCCCCCGTTCAGGTGGCCGTTCTGGGCGGTGCCCACGCTCTGGCTGGCATCGGGCGTTGAGGGCGCGTCTGGTGGACCCGCTTGCGTCGGATTGTCGGGTTCGTCGGGGTCAGGGTCGTCGTCCGGGCCGTGGTCGGTCGGCGTGGGCGCGCGTCCGTTGGCGCTGGGCGTGCCCCCCATTGGCACCGGCGGTGCGACCGGGACCGCGGGCGCAATGACGGTCTTTGGCCCAAGAGGCGGCGGCGCATTGGATACGGCGCCGCCCGACTTCGGCAGTGCGCGCTGGCACATTGCCAACCCGCACAGGACGCCAACTGCGAACAGGGCACACCACGCTTGCGTTGCCCGCTTCGGCAGGCCCATCGGTTGCTCCTCGTCGTCCGGGCGCCGTCCGGGCGCGGGGGCACTGGCCGCGGCCCGCCCGCATCCCGTATACTGCGCGGATCAAGCCCGGCCCGAAAGCCGCGGCCGTGGACAGGTGCCCTCGCACGGGTCGCCGTCCCGCTCTCCACCTTGCCGCCCTGAGGTTGGCCGATGCCGCACCTCTCCTGTTCCCTCCTGCCTTTCGCCTGCACCAGGAAGCCCGGCGCCCGCGCCACCATGCGGCGTGGTCTCGCTGCGGGTGTCGCATTCTGCGCGGGCACTTTCTGGCTCGCGGCCTGCGCCGTTCAACCCCCGGTGGCCGCCGGTGCTGCGACGGACGCGGCCGACGCTGCGAAGGACGACCTGGGCACGACCGAACTCTCGAAACCCGACGTGTCGAAGCGGCCTGCCGATTTTGCCGTCCAGATCGAGGCCTCCGCCCTGGCCGGCAACGCGCCGCTCGAGGTGACGTTTACCGCCAAGGTCACCGGCATCCCCATCGAAGAGGCCTACTTCACCTGGAATTTCGGCGACGGCTCGCCGGACCAGGAGTTCGAGGACGGCGTCGTCGGCCACAAGGTCAAGTGGTCGTTCACGTCGAAAGGCCAGTACGAAGTGCGCGTGCTCGTCAACTGGAAGAAGTTGCTGCAGAAATCCAAGGCCGAAGCCAACGTCATCGTCGACGTGAAGAACCCGGCGTCACTCAGCGTCGACAGCAAGCACCCGCCGGCGATCGTCTCGGCCCTGACCGTGGCCCCCGGCGACGACGTCACGCTGACCACGACCGTCATCAACGAGGGCGACGCGATCGAGGTGCCGTTCGAGACCGCCGTCTACCTGTCGACCGACCCGTCGATGGACAAGGATGGCGACGGCAAGCTCGACGAGGGCGTCCACCTCGTCCACAGCATCGTCCACAAGGGCATGCCGTCGGGCCAAGGCGTCGCCAGCACCTTCGCGTACGACTGGGACCCCGACAAGAAGACAGGCGATCCGATCCGGTTCAAGTTCCCGACCAACCTCGAAGAAAACGTCCCGTATTTCGTGATCGTGCGGACCGACGCCAAGCACATGGTCAACGAACTGGACCGCGGCGACAACGAGGCGCTCGCGCTCGACTTCCTGACGCAGAACACCAAGGTCGCTGCCAAAGCCGACCTTGCGATGGCGGCGCCGTCCGGATTCGACGCTGGCCAGGAGTACTCGCCGGGCGACCCGCTGAATTTCAAGACGTCCGCTTCGAACCTCGGCGAAGGCGTGGCGAAGTCGGCGAAGTTCGCTGTCTTCCTGTCAAAGGATGACAAGGTCCAGTATGACTTCAAGTTGACCGACGTGTGCGACGAAAAGGGCAAGAACTGTCAGGAGAATCCGAAGCAGATCGACAAGATGCTGACCGAACTGGGCAACTCGACGTTGCAGGAGTTCGGCCCCAAGTCGTCGGTCCCCATCATCCGCGCCGTCACGGTGCCACCGATCCCGGACGGCACGTACCACCTCATCGCCTGGATCGATGTATTCGATACCGTCGGCGAGACTGACGAGACGAACAACGTGTCTGCCAGTCCCGGCGCGATCATCGTGAAGAAGACGACGAAGCAGGGCATGGACGTCGGGCTGCTCTCGATGACCGTCAAGCCCAAGGCCGTCGCACTCGGCGGCTCGGTCGGCATCGAGTACGCGGTCAAGAACACGGGCACGCTGCCGTCGCCCGACAAATTCCCGGTCGCCATCTACTTTTGCCAGGACAAGGCGTTCTCCAAGCCGAACTGCATCGTCAACCAGACCAACTTCCAACTGGCCGCACTCGCTGCCGGTCAAGAAGCATCCGGCGTGCAGGCCGTGACGATCAGCCCGCTGACGCCGCTCAAGGATTCCTGGTACGTCTACCTGCAACTCGACCCTGACAACATCCACGTCGAACTCGACGAAGGCAACAACGTCGGCATGTTCGGCCCGCTCAAGATCGTGGGCCAGGCCGACGTCGATCTGTGGCCCGATGCGGTCGCATTCCACCCGGACAACGTCACGGCGGGTGACAAGTTCAAGGTCAGCTACCAGATCAAGAACGATGGCCTGTCGGGAGCGGGCGCGTGCGCCATCTGGATCGCGCTGACGGCCACCGGCAAGTGCTCCGTGGCAGACATCAACGCCGGCAACGCGTTCCTGGTGCACGAAGCGGCGTTCCCGGGCATCGACGGCGGCGATGTCGTGTTCCGCACCGACGTGGTGACGGCCCCGGTCGGCCTCGATCACACGCTGACCAAGTTTCAGGTGTGCGTGCTCGTTGACCCCACGGGCCAGCAACCCAAAGAAAAAAAGCCCACGAACAACATCGTCGCGACCGTGAAGAAGCTTGCCGTGGTCGGCACGAAGGGCGGCTGCTTCGAAGATGCCTACGACGACCCGGCGCAGAACAAGGACAACGACACCGCCGCCTTGGCCGTTCCCTTGCCAGCCGACCCGTCGCTGCAGTTTGGCTCGTGCGGCGACGAGGACTGGTGGAAGATCACGGTTCCCAAAGGGTTCTCGCTGTTCATGACGCTCACCAGCACGCCGCCGCTGTGGACGTTGCCGGTGCCCGCCGACCTTGACCTCGACCTGCTGGGGCCCGATGGCAAGACGGTCATCGACTCCAACAAGCTGATTGCACCCGTCAAGCAAGCGGCCGCGCTGACGGTGACGCAGTCCGGTGAGTACCTGGTGCGCATCTACCCGCACGTCGGCGCGGCCAAGGCGCACTACACGCTGGCGGCGACCCTTGTGCCGCCGCTGGCGGGTGTCGATCTGGTCGGCACGGGACTCGTCGTCGGGCCGCCGGCCACGTACCCGGGCGGCCTGCTCAAGGCGAAGATCAAGCTCACGAACCTCGGCGACAAAGGCTCCGGGCCGTTCACGCTGCGCTACGTGCTGTCGAAGGACAAGGTGATCGACGCCGCTGACGCCGTGCTCAAGAACATCGCGCTCGACAAGGGCGTGGGGGCGGTGGAGTCGCTCGATGTCGCCCACACGCTGTTGTTGCCGGTCGTCCCCGGCGGCACGTACTGGGTCGGCGCCCTGCTCGACGCCACGCAGGTCATTGGCGAAGTGAACGAGGCGAACAACAAGGTCGTTTCGAACGCCGTGCAACTCTCGACCGCGGTTACCTGCACGGCCGACGCCTACAGCGGCAACCACACCGCCGACGACGCCGCGACCCTGGCGACGAAGTCCGCGACCTACAACGCGCTGAACGTGTGCCCGGGCCTCGAAGACTGGTACGCGCTCGACGTGCCGCAAGGCAAGACGGTGTCGGTCAAGGTCGGCTGGAAATACCAGCCCGGCAAGGGCCTCATCGGCGTGCAGTTGGTCGATTCGTCGAAGCTGGGCGTGGTCGCTGGCGCCGCGACTCCGACGAATAGCGTGGCCAAGATTCCCTTCGTGCAGACCGGCGGCACCTACTATGCCCATGTGTACGTGTTGCCGGAGACGGGCGCGGCCATCCCCTACGACTATGACCTCGAAGTAATCGTGGCCGAGCCGGACCCCACCGACGTGTGCATTGAGGACCCGTATGAGCCGAACAACGGCGCCGGCTCCAGCCCCGAGATCGGCTGCGGGCTGGCGAGCCTGTCGCTGTGCCTGGGCGACGAAGACTGGTTCCACCTCGCGATGACGAAGGGCGAAACGCTGGCGTTCGAGTTCACCCACCCGGCGAGCGCATTCCTGCTCAAGGTGTTCAGCAATCCGAACTTGCCGGCGCTGCAGACGCTAACGGGCAACGGCAAGCTGACGTTCAACGCGCCGAGCGACGGCACGTTCCACATCCAGATCCTCTACAAGTCCCCGGGTCAGAAGCCCGCCCAAGGATTTGGCTATACGCTGAAAGTTGACGGCGGCAAGGGCATCGACCTGACGCCGAAGATCAAGGACGTGTTCCCCAAGCAGATCGTCCAAGGCGAAGACGTCTACCTGACCGTCGGTCTGTCGAATGAGTGCAAGGACCCCGCCGGTCCGTTCTGGTATGGCTACTGGTACTCGACCGACGCCAAGCTCGACGCGACGGACAAGCTGCTGCTGAGCAGGCCGCTGGCGGGCCTGGCCGGCAAGACAAAGATTGACTTCGACGACAAAGCGACGCTGCCCATCGACGCCAAGCCCGGGCCGGCGTACGTGTTTATTTCAGCCGACGTGTCGAACGTGGTGGCGGAGAGCCAGGAGCTCAACAACGCCGATCAGACCGCCGTCGAAGTCATCCAGCTCTGCCTGACCGACGCGCTCGAACCCGACGGCGCGCCGCAAGTGGCCACCCCGCTGCCGATGGGGCGCTCCGATGATCTGTCGCTGTGCCCCTACGACCTCGACTGGCATGTCGTGTCGCTCATCAAGGGCGAGACGCTGTCCGTGACGATCGAGTTCAACCAGCCCACGGGCGACCTCGACCTGCGCCTGTACAAAGTCAACAAATTCGGCGCGCCAGTCGCGATCTCGGCAACGAAGCAGTCGCCGGAGAAGATCGTCTACACCGCCGACGAATCGACGAAATACTACGTGCGAGTCAACGGATTCACCGGCGAGGCCAACGCCTACACGATGTACGCGTGCAAGAAGTTCGGCGGCGTGTGCTTCGAGTGTGTCGATGACTCGACGTGCTTCGGTTTCACGGCGTGCAACGTTGCGACGACGAAGTGCGGGCCCAAGCCGTGCCAGAAGCTGGCCGAATGCGAAGACGGCAACCAGTGCACGCTCGACGAGTGCAAGACGGGGCTGTGCAGCAACGCCGTACAGCCGGATTCCGCGTGCTCCGATGGCAACGTGTGCTCGCTCGGCGAGACCTGCAATGACAAGGGCAGTTGTGAGACTTCGGACGCGACCGCGCAGTTCACCTTGGCCACGCCCGCGACCGGCACTGACCTCGGCTTCGACGTCACAGTTACTGCAGACGGCGGCTACGTGCTGGCCGGCGCGAAAGAAGTGGCGAAGCTCGGGCTGCACGGTTGGCTTGACCGGCGCGACAAGCAGGGCAAGTCGGTGTGGTCCAAGACGTTCACCGATGGGGAGGCGCCGTGCGAACTGCGCGCGGTCGTGGCGCTGCCCGGGGGCGACGAGCTCGCCGCGGTCGGCAGTTGCGCGGTGCCTGGCCAGGGTGGCGTGCTGGGCGCGTGGTACTTGCGCGTCGCCGTGGCCGACGGCGCCGTGATTGCGAGCAAAGTGACGGGCGTGGGTGGGCTGGCGGCCGGGTTGCGAGACGTCGTTGCACTCGAAGGCGGGCTGGTCGCGGTGGCGGGCTTCGCGGCGGATGCCGGCAAGCCTTCAGCCGGTCAGGAGGGCTGGCTCGCGGTGATGGACGGCGATGGCAATCCGTTGTGGGTGCTCTACGTGGGCGGCAACGGCACCGATGAACTCACGGGCGTCGCCGCGCTGCCGGGCGGCCAGATTTTCGCGGTGGGCACTGACGCGGGCACCACAGGCTATGGCGGCCTGTGGCTGCGCACGAACGTCGATGGCGATGTGCTGGCGCAGGGCACGCTCGGCGTAGCGGCGGCCAGTGGCCAGTCAGGTTTTGCCGCCGTGCACCCTGGCCCGGGCGGGCTCGTGTTCGTGGCGGGTCACCGCGGCACGAAGGCCGACGGGCTGGCGAATCCGGAGTGGCAGGCGTGCCTGTGGAAGCTCGCGCTTGACGGCAAGGTGGTGGCCCAGACGGTCGTGCCGGCGACGACGCCCCAGGCGTCGGGCTTCGTCGGCCCGAAGACGTCGAGCGCGTTCGACGTGGCGGTGCGGGCCGACGGCGGCGCCATCCTCGTGGGTTGGACGGGAGCGGTCGCCGAAAAGACGGCCGGACTCGACGCCGTGCTGTGGCGACTGGCTCCCGACGGCATCGTGCTCGGCCAGTGGCACGCGGGCCAGGCGAAAAAAGACGTGTTGCGCGGCGTCGCAGCGTGGGGCGGTGGCTGGCTCAGCGTGGGAACGGTAGCCGAGGGCGACCTGAACTCGGACCACCTGCAAGTCCACGTGGTGCCGCCGGATTTGGAGTGCGATGACCAGAACCCTTGCACGGCCGACACCTGCCATCCGGTGGCCGGCTGCCAGGCCAAGCCGGTGCCCGACGGCACCGCGTGCGGCGGCAGCAAGGCTTGCGGCGCCGGCTCCTGCAAGTAGCAACGTTTCATGGCCACTTCCTCCGTCGTGCCCACGGCCGCCGCTCCGATTCGATCGCGTGGTTTTGTCGCACCACGCTTCGATGACTCGGGCTGCGCGATCGCCAACCGCGACGCAGAAGATCTGTGGCGTGATGGGGCGGCCTGCGAGGCGCGCTATGAGTTTGACGAGGCGCGGGCGCTGTTCCTCGCCGCCGCGCGGTCGGCGCCGGTCACCCGCGCTGCCGAGTTCGCCGGGCGCTATGCTGCGTTTCTCGTCGAACGCTTCGGCCAGTACGACGAGGTGGCGCGCTGGCTCGATGACCCGCAGTTTGGCGCGGCGGTCGACGGCGGCGGATTCCAGACGGCGTTGCTGGGCCTGGTCGCGCGGGCCGCGGCCGAGGTGGGTCACGCCCGCAGCGCGACACTGGACCAGACGTTGGCCGCAGCGGGCGAGCCCGACGCGCTCGACCGCACTGCGGCGCGCCTGGAGGCAGCGGGAGACGCCACCACCGCGCGCGCCCTGTTGGAGCGCCACGCTGCCCGGTTGAACCCTGCCGCGCCTGCGACCGTGCGACTCGCAGCGTTGCGCCATGCCGACGACGAGCGCGCGGCCGCCGCGCTGGCCCCCGTCGAAGCTGCGCTCACTGCCCGTGACGCCGAGGCTGCGGCTACCCTGCTCGAAGGCCTGCGCGCCCCGTGGCACGCGACGGCGGCGTTTGCTTCTCTCGAGGCGCGCGCGCGGCGCTGTGCCCACGAGATTGCGGCGGCGACCCTGCGCGAGGCGCTCGAAAGGGAACTCGACGGCGAGAACCTCGACGCCGCGCTCGCCCACGCCCGCACGCTCGCGGCTGCAGCGGCGGCGACCGATGCCGACCGGGCGTGGGTGGGTTGGATCGAGGACCAACTGCGGCGACGCGATCGTGGGCTCCGGCTGTCCGCCGTGCTGGCGGCACCGGATGCCGCCCGGCGCCAGCGCGCGCTCGTCGAACTGGCCCAAGCCCACGGCAGCGACGGCGAGGTGCCATGGGGGGCGCGGGGACTCCCGTCCGACGGCGCCTCCGTGCTGGCCCGCGAGTGGAGCGCGGTCGGTGAAGCGCTGGCAGCGGTGCCGGACACCGCCGTGGATGCCGTGAGCGCTCGCGTCGCTGCCGTGCTGGTGTTGCGCGAGGCGACGGCTGCGCTCGATGGCGTTGCTGTGCGCGCGTCCGCAGCGCACGGCTCGACGCTGGCGCCAGGTTCCTTCGGCGCGGCCGCCGCTGCGGACGCGCTGCGGGTGGCCATCGCTGCGTTCAGCTGCGCGCCGGACCGCGTGCCGCCGACACTTGCTGCCGCAAGGGCCGCGCTGCAGCGCCACGAAAACGCGCAGGCCCATCTTGAAGAGCAGGAGCACGCCGACGCCGTCGCGGCCACCGTCGCAGCCGGAGACCTCGACCGCGCCGCCGCCGCGATCGAGGCATGGACTCGTTCCGATCCGGCGACAGGGGGGCAAAGACCCCGACGCGCCCTCACGGCATCGATCTGGAAGCGGCTGCGCGCCGACCTCGCCGAAGCGCGCGCCGTCCGGGAGCGCACGACCCGGCTCCGGCACGCCTTCGACGCCGCCGTGGCACGCAGCGACGTGTTCGATGCCCGCCGGGCGCTCGGCGAACTCGTCCACCTCGTGCCCGCAACCGAGCGCGCGGCCTTACAAGCGCGGCTCTCCGCGGCACCCGGCCCCTCCTTGCGGGCCCAGCCCACACCGCCTGGGCTCCTCAAGCTGCAGGGCTCGGCCATGCTGTGCGGTGTCGCGCACGGGCGCCTCGTGGTGGCCCAGGATGGACTCTGGCTCGCCGTCAACTTGGAGAGCGGCGGCCTGCAGCCGTTCGCGTTGCCGCAGGAGTGGCCGCTGCAAGCCCACCCGTTGGCGCGCATCGGCCCGCGCGCCGATCGGATCCGCTGCCACGGGTTCTCGCGCGGCTACCTGCTCGCGATCGATTGCGCGCCGGGCCAGGCGCCCGAAGTCGTCGCCGCAGTCAGGCTGGCCGATGTGCTGCATGGCGACTCGGTCGTGCTGGGCGCGGCCCTGGAACCCGACGCCGCCGAACTCGGGTTGCTGTCGCGCGCCCACGACCGGCCCGGCGCCACGACGTGGACGCGACTCGACGCCAACGACTTCGCCGTCATCGAGCAACGCCGGACCCCTTTGCCGTGTGCCGGTGCGTGCGGCGTGGCCGGGTCGAGCGACGTGCTGCTCGCTGCGGCGCCGCGTCCCGGGCGGTCCGGATGGCTCGTGGCGCTTGCCGATGCCCGGGCGGAGCCACGTGCACAACTCGATTTCGACGACGTCGGCGAGCCGGTGGCGAGCTTTCAGCGCGCGGTCGCATGGCCGGCCCACGATCGCGTCTACGCCGCATTTGACGTGCTGGACCCGTTCGACCCCGCGGTGACGCGTGCCGAGCCGTCGCTGCTCGTGCTGAAAAAGGACCGCGTCTCGTTCGCGTCGTCGGACCTGCGCCGCCGCTTTGCCCCGGCCGATCGCGTCGCAGTCGATCACCCGTGGACGCTTGACCCCGCAGCGGGTCGTCTGTGGTTCGCCTTGGTGCCGACCGACGGTCCAGCGCCGCGCGAGGCGAGCCTGCTCGGTGTCGATGCGCGCACGCTGCGGCCCGACCGGCCTGTGCGGCTCGACGGGGTCGAACGCGTGCTGGCTTTGCAAGCCGTCGTCGATGGCGCCGTCGCATTCGTGCGCTGGCATGGCGGCGGCTACGGCCTCGTGCGGTTGCGTGCAGCAAGCCTGGCCGGCGAATCCCCATTGACGACGCAACGCTTGCCGCTCTAAACTCTCGGCCCCCTGCGCCTGTGGTTGTTGCGGTGCGCGGGCGTCACCAACCGCCTGCACCGGTACGCCGGGCGGGCCATAGCCTCTCCCGCCGCGCGGGAGTCGCACCGAGGACACCCCATGGGCAGTGGCAGCCGCTCGCCGAAAATGCGCCGTCTTGATTCGCGTCGCAAGAAGCTCAACCGCATCAAGCGGCACATTACTGTGGCCAAGGCCGCCGCCGTCGTCCGCCGCAAGAGCGCGCGCAGCGAATAGCGCCAAGGCCACCGTGTCCGCGTCGCCGTGCATCTTCTGTCGCATTGCCGCCGGCGAGTTAGGCACGCGCTTTGTGTACGAGGACGCCGAAGTGGTCGCCTTTGAGGATCTGCACCCGCAGGCGCCGACCCACGTGCTCGTGATCCCGCGTCGCCACATCGTAGCGCTGGCCAGTTCGACGCCAGGCGACGACGCCGTTCTGGGTCGATTGTTGGCGGCCGTGCGTCAGGTCGCGGCCGACCGCGGTGTTGCGGAAACCGGCTACCGCACCGTGATCAACACGGGCAGCGACGGCGGCCAGAGCGTATTGCACCTGCACGCTCACCTGCTCGCGGGCCGTCCGCTGGGCTGGCCGCCCGGCTAGTCCCGGCGCCACCTCCCCCAATCCCATGGTCCGTCTGCGGCGCGAAATCGAGGGTGTGCGGCCCAATCGCGCGGTTCCCGTGCCGGCCTACGCGCGCGACGAGCGGGCCCGCGACGCCGTGTTGCCAGCCTTTGCCGCTGCCGTGCGCGCCTTGCCGCCGGGTCGCACGTTGCTGGCGGGGTGTCCGCGGCCCGACCTCGCCGCCGAACTCGCCCGTGCCGGCCACTGGGTCACCCTGACCGACCTCGACGAGCCGCAGTTGCAAGCGCTGCACGCGGCCTGGCCACCGGAGGTGTTGGGCCGCGCGACGTTGCAAGCCCGCGCCTATGGCGACGCCGCGTTCTCGCCGTCGTCGTTCGATCATGTGGTGTTGGCCGACGCGCTGCACCGCTACCTTGAGCCCGCGTGGCTGGTACGCAAGGCGGCGCGCGAACTCAAGCCCGACGGTCGCCTCGTGCTGCGCGCCCTGGTGTGTGGCTCCGTCGCCGACGTCGCTGCTGCTGCGGCTGCCGAAGGTGGACCCTGGCAGCGCCCGGCTGAACTGGCCTTGCCTGGTCTGGAGCGGTTGGCCCGCGGCCCGCTGGCCGCGCTCGTGGTCGGGCGCCACGCCCAAGACGCGATTGCGCGCGGAGCCCACTTGCAGGCGGCCCGCTTCGGCACCCCGTGGCCCGAACTGCGCGCGGCCCTCGCCGCTGCCGGACTGCGCGAAGACGACGTGCTGGTCGGCGCCACGCGCAGCCTGCAGGCGGCCGACCTGCTGTGGGACGCGACGCCGGTCGCTCGTCGCGGTCTGGTGGCCTTGCTGCAACGACTGCCGCCTGCGGCCGACGCGCTCGACGCGGCCACTTTGGGCGCACGCGTGGTGCTGGTCCAGGCGTGCCGGGCGCTGCGCGGACCGTCATTCAAGTTCTGAAGGGGCTGGCTCGAGCCGGATGGCGTGGACCAGCACGCCGAGCGCGCGGCGGTCGTCGCCCCCGTTGCGTTCGGCGGGCGTGAACGTGTCGCTCTCCAACTCGACGTCAAGGGTTGCGCCGCCGCGCACGCCGTCGAGTGGCAACGTGAGCTGACCCGGTCGCGGGCCCACGGTCCCATCGAACAGGACCTTGCCGCCCACACGCACCGTCGCGTGCCCTGGCAGCGGCCGGTGGCCCAGCAGCACAATCAACCGCAGCGGCCCTGTGGCGTCCGAAGCCGGGATGCGCAGCCGCGCCGCCGCGTGCGTCCAGCGAAATGGTCGGCCGCGCGCCGTCTCGACCCGCCAGAACCCGCTCTCGTACACACCGGGCACGGGTGCTGCGCCAAAGGTCGTGCCGAACAGGTTGGGGCGGAACGCCGCAGGCAGCGGGCCGACGGCGGGCAGCACCCACAGCGCGTGGTCGCCGTCGGGCTCGCCGGCCGCATAGCGCGCCCCCAAACGCAGCGCATCGCGCCACTCCTTGGCCGCCACGACGAAGGGCAGGGCGGGTGCCTGGCCCGCGCCGCTGTCGAATGGCTCGATCGCCAGCCCGGGCACCGCCTGCTGGGTCGCGCGCAGGTGCGACGACTCGAGGGTGCTCAGGTCCCACGCGACCGCGTGCGCGCCCGCGAACTGCTGCAGCGCGAGACCCACCCTTGACGAGCGCGCCGCCAATTGTTCAGGCGCGACGTGCAGAGCCCAGGCGGCGCCCGCCACGAGACCTGCCAGGAGTGCGACGCTGCCGACCGCGGGCCAGGCCGCCCGGGGACGCGCACTGCGGTCTAGCCACGCCCACAGCCGCCGCCGCAGCGCGCGCTGGGCGGGCATCTCGACGAGCTTCCACGCCGCCAGCGAAATGACCACCAACAGCGCGGCGTGACCAATAATGATGCCGAGAGAGTGGTCCCGGCCGAACGGTTCGCCCTTTGCGTGGAAAAACCAGTTCATCACCGGCTCTTGCAGGATGTACATCGCGTAGCTGGCGTCGCCGAGCCGCACCAACCACGGGTGCCCGAGGGCGCGTGCCGCCGGGCCATGGTTCGTTGCCAGCCCAAGGATCAGCGCGCCGAACGCGGGCGCCAGCAGCGACTGGTGCAGCCACAAGCGCGGGATGTCGGGGATGCACACGATGCCCACCGACACGACCACGCCAGCCACCGCCAACGCCGTGCCGGACCGGGCCGTCAGCCAAGCCGGCCGCAACGCGAACAGGCGCCCGACTGCGATGCCGATGACGAATTCCGGCAGTCGCGCCACCGGATTGTAGCCGATGACCGCCAGCCAGAAATCGACGCTCTGCAGCCGCCAATCGAGGCCGTACGCGTCGTGCAGCGCAATGGCACCGATGCCGGCCAGCCAACACCCGGCAATGACGAGCCCCAACGCACCCGGCCGGCGCAAGCGAGCGACGGGAATCGCCACGATCGGGAACGCGAGGTAGAAGAACAGTTCGACGCTGATGCTCCAGCCGGGCGTGTTCCAGCCGAAGATGAGGTCGGGTGTCCACGCCTGCAGCATCGTGGCGGACGCGATGAGCGAGGCGACCCGGTTGCCGTGGCCCCCTTCGACGTGCCACTTGAATGCCACGATGCCCAGCAGCGCCAGCGCGTACAAGGGCCAGATGCGCGCGATGCGGGCGGCCCAGAAGCGGCGGGCGTCGTCGATGCGGCCGTCGGCGGCGACGTGCGTGTAGGTGAGGATGAACCCGCTCAACACGTAGAAAAGCGCGACCGCCGTGTCCCCGTGGTCGCGCAGGCGATCGAGCCACGCAGGCAGGTTGCTCCACGCCGTGCACTTCGCGTGGTAGAACACAACGTGCATGGCCGCGAAAAAGCGCAGGCCTGTGAGCGCGTCAAGCCGCTCCCGGTGGGGCGGACTGGTCGGGCGGACCACAGGCTGCGCGGGTCGGGCCAAGGGCTACTTGCCGCTGTTGAAGCACGCGGCCGCCCACTGCCCGGGCGCACCGCCTTTGCCGCAGTCCCAGCCCGTGGTCGGCTTGCCGGCCGCCCCGAGGTTCGTGACGATCCACTGCTCCCAGATGTTCAGGTAGACCGTGCCGGAGCCCTGGAACTTGCCGCGAAACTTGCCGTCGGCGTCGAAGAAGAAGCCGTCGTTCTTGACGCCGCCCATGATCTTCCAGCCGTTCATCGCGGCGGTCGCCTGGACGACCGGCACCTTGACCGCAGTAGAAATCGTCTTCTGGTTCGCGGCGTTGTTGGCGCTGGTGTCGTTGATCGCCACGAGCACGAAGTCGTCGCGGCCCTGGGCCTGCAAGGACGCCCGGATGTTCTCCATCGACTTCGTCTGCGCGACGCACGACGAGCACCAGCCGGCGCCGTTCAGCACGATGATGCGCTTGCCGGCAAACATCTGCAGCGACACGGCCTGCTTGTACGTCGGACTGTTCGGGTTGACGTCAACCATCGAGAAGACCGGCATGGCGTAGACCGGCGCCGGCACGTCGGGTTCGGGCGCGGCCGTGTCGGGTTCGGGCACGAAGGTGTCGGGTTCGGGCACGAAGGTGTCGGGTTCGGGCACGAAGGTGTCGGGTGCAGAGTCGAACGGGTCGGTCTTGCCCGTGTCCGCTGCGATGGCATCGACGCCGCCCTTGATCTCCGAGCCGCCCTTGATCTCCGAGCCACCCTTGATCTCCGAGCCGCCCTTGATCTCCGAGTCGCCGATGGGGGAGGCATCCTTGGGCTGCCCTTGTGCATCGGTCGCTGCGCTGGGACCTGCGTCGGTGCCTGCGCGTTCGCCGGCATCGACGCCGCCGCCGGTGCGCGTCGCGGCCGGCGGGTTTGCGGGATCGACGCAGACGGCGGCGGCGCCCATCGGCTTGGCGCAGTAATGCCCCGGCGCGCACGCGACTTGGGCCTGCCACTGGGTGCCGTCGCAAGCCGCGATGCCCGTGATGCCCGCGTCCATGGCCGTGCACGCCGTCGCGTCCAGTTGGGCGCACGCCATGCCGGTGAGGTTGGCCAGCGGTGCCGCCCCGCCACCGCCTGCGGCGCCCGCCGCAGTGGTGCACCCCGCGCAGGCCGCGAGAATCGACAGCAACGTGGTCGCGCAAGACGCATTGCGTAGCGGCATGGCGAGCGTAGGCATGGCGTTCTCTCCGTGTGGCGAGCAAGGCTCCCGGCGCGTCGGGTGGTCCGTGCCCCGAGACGGTAGCCGCCCGACTCGTTGTCGGCAAGGGGAATCCGCCTGCGCGCTTGTGGCAGCGAGCGCGGCGACTATCCTGTTTGCGTCGCAAGGAGCCGCGCACGATGGCCCGCACGGCGGCGCCGGAGCCAGGGCGAGATGCGCAGGTTCGCTGCATGGACAGGTTGGGTGGTCTGCGTGCCGGCGTGCCTCGCGCCACCAGGCAGCGCGCCGCCTGCCCACGACGCGGCGACTTCGTTCGACACGGCTTCACTCGCCGACGTTTCCTTGCGCGCGGACGTTCGCCAGGCGGAAACGGGCGCTGCCGCTGCTGTGCCCGTCGATGCGGCACGGCGCGAACCCGTTCCCCTCGACGCCGTGGGTGTTGATGCTGTGCCCGTCGATGCTGTGCCCGCCGATGCTGTGCCCGCCGACACGCTGCCCGCCGACACGCTGCCCGCCGAAACCGCAGCCACCGACGCTGCAGCCGCCGACAGCGCCCCCACGCCCGACGCCGTCATTCCGAAACTCGCCGCCTCGACGTACCTGCTCACACTGAAGAACGCGGCGTTCCCCAGTGTGGCCGGCCAGCCCGATGCGCTCGTCTACGTGCCCGCCCAGTTTGCGCCAGCGCCTCCCCTGCACGTCGTCGTCTACCTGCACGGCTGGTACAACTGTGTGGCCAACGTGGCGGGTGCCAAGGACGGCCCGTGCAGCGCGGCGCCCGGCAGCCCGCTGCGGCCGGCGTCACAGTTGATCGTGCAGTTCGAGGCCGCCAAGAAAAACGCGCTGTTGCTCTGTCCGGAGGCGAAATTCGACCAAGGCAGTTCCGACCCCGGCAAGCTGGCCGGGGTGGACGGCTTTCGCAAGCTGGTCCAAGAAGTACTCGCCAAGTTGCCGCCGCCGTTGGACAAGCTGGGGCCGGCGGACTTGGGCCGCGTGATCGTCGTATCGCACTCGGGCGGCTACCTCGCCGCGGCGGGCATCGCGACCAAGGGCGGCGTGCCCGTGCACGACATCATGCTGCTCGATTCGCTGTACGGCGGTGCCGGCGACTTTGCCGCCTGGCTCCAGGCCGACAAGGCGTCGTTTGCGCCGTGGCCGTCGGCGCGGCGTTTTGCGAACGTGTACACCCAAGGCGGCGGCACCCTGGCGCTGGCGCAGCAACAGGCGAATGCGGTCG
>SHZF01000043.1 GCA_009692425.1 Myxococcales bacterium
ACTGGCTGACATGCGCGTCGTTGCCGAGTTGGTCGAAGTGCTCGGAGCGTAGAAGCGCCGCGTGGCTCTTGTGCGGAAGTTTGTCCCCGCTGCGGGACACGCCGGGCAGTGCGGGGCAGTGATCTGGCCGGTCTTGTGCGCTGTAAGTAGTTGAAATTACACGATCTACCACACATTAAACCGATGTTTACACGCGTAGTGATTTCAATAGGTTGCGGGTGTTTTCCCCGTTTTGTCCCCGTTGCGGTCCACCGGCTCTACGGCAAGGTGCGTCATGTCCTGGCCGAACTGAAACACAGACCATTCCGCCAGCAACGCCTTGGATTTGAAGAACTGTCAAGCGAATTCGGCTATCGAAGCAAACGGAGCACCGTCAACACGAAACAGGTGAGTCCGAAACGACGCGTCCTCGACCTTGCCGTGATCGCATAGTCTGCGGGCTTTGCGCCGCCTCATCGCATCGCCGATGTAGACGTTTATCGCCAAGTCGAGATGGTTCAGCGGGGCAGCATCGGCGGCTGTTCCGGGACGGCAGTTCGTGTCGAGGTGAATGCACCTGCCCACCATTCGTCTGCCGCACCGCTCTTCGACCAACTCCTCCAGCATCATTGTCAGATTGCCGTCGTTGTCCCGCCCCGCATGAACTTCCAGAGTTCGCACGTCGTTGAGGTGATAGTCAATGTACTCCCAGTGGAATCTTGGGTCATATTGATCAAACGGTTCAAGCACATAGTGTCCACCATCCGCCTCGCGGTTTCGGAGGCCCAGCGAGTTCCACCACCCCGGTCGCGGCCGGCGGCTCGCGCAGCGCACCACCCAGCGAAGTTATGACTATGTTTGGCTATATCGTATGGCATGTGCCGCTCCTTTCGCTAACTTTGGTTTTCCCGGTCATCCCCGTTTTTGTCCCCGTTTTGGGACATCCGGGGTCATTTCGGGTCAGATTCTGAGCCGAATCTGGTTGTCAAACCGTGCCAAATGACGTCGGCGAGCAGGTTCCAAGCGCGGCACTAAACATTGAACCGAAGTCTAGCCTGATAACAAGATCAAGCAGTTGCGACAGTCTTCCCCGTTTCATCCCCGTCGCGGTCATCCGGTCGTCGGGGGTCGGTCGGGGATCGGCCCGCAACCCCTACACATTAAACCGATGTTTCAGCAGCTTGTGATTTCAAGCGGTTGCGGGAGGTATCCCCGTTTTGTCCCCGGTGCGGTCGGTCACGCTGCGGCCCGCAGAAGCTTGACCGCTTTGCCGTGCCGCGTCCGCCCCAAGTCGTGCGCCGCCTGCAGGTTCATCCAAAACTCCGGCGTCGTGCCCAAAGCCTGCGACAAAAGCCATGCCGTCTCGGGCGTCACGCCCCGCTTGCCCTTGACCAATTCGTTCACCCGCTGCACCGGCACGCCTAGGTGGGCGGCAAACGAGACTTGGGTCACGCCCAGCGGGGTCAGGAACTCTTCGAGCAGGATTTCGCCCGGGTGCGTCGGTGTACGGTTCTGCGGCAACATCTTGACCTCCTAATGGTAGTCCACGAGCTTGGCGTCCTCGGCCTGACCGTCCACCCAGCGGAAGATGATCCGCCACTGGTCGTTCACACGGATGCTCAACCAGCCCTCCAGATCGCCCTGCAAGGCTTCCAAGCGGTTGCCAGGTGGCGAACGAAGATCCTGAACGGCTGCTGCCGCCACGATCATGTCCAACTTGCGAACCGTCGCCCTGACGAGCGCCGCATCGAGCCGCTTGACCTCGCGGGTCGCGTGGCCGTGGAACACGTCCTCAGTGCGTTGGTCGCCAAAGCTGCGGATCACGCTGGTCTCATCGCCGCTAACGTGCGGCTTGTCGTCAAGATAGCGGATACACGGATACCGTGCAAGCGTGTCTCAGTGCGAACAGCACAATTCGATCCAGTTGCGGTCTATGCCGCGTTCCGCTTGAGCACATGCACTTCGCCCAGAATCCGCGCCTCCGCCTCGTCGCGCTGCCGTTCCAGGTCGTACCGCGACTGCAGGTTCATCCACAACTCTGGCGACGTGCCGAAGTACCGGGCCAGCCGCAACGCCGTGTCCGCGCTGATGCCACGAATGCCGTGGACGATCTCGTTGACCCGACGCGGCGGCACGGCGATGTCCTTGGCTAGGCGGTACTGAGACACGCCAAGCGGCAGCAGGAAGTCTTCGAGCAGCACTTCGCCGGGGTGAATGGGTGGCAGCTTGTCGTTCATGGTTGACTCCTTCAATGATAGTCCACGATCTCAACACCATCTGCGCCGCCAGCCATCCAGCCAAAGCAGACCCGCCACTGATCGTTGATCCGGATGCTGTGCTGACCCACGCGATCGCCCGTCAAGGCTTCCAGTCGGTTGCCGGGCGGCACACGCAGGTCGTCCAGCGTGATAGCTGCATCCAGCTGCACCAACTTGCGCAGCGCCGTTCGCTGAATGTCGGGCGGCAGCCTGCGAATCCGCTCGCGGCGGAAGAGCTTTTCGGTCTCGGTGTCGGCGAAGGACCGGATCATGGCCACATGATAACGGAGTCCGATAGTAACGGCAAGCGTTATGAGTGTGCGGACCGCCTTTGCCGATCAGACTAGCCCACGTAGTCACGCTTCGTCGAAGAAGTCCTCATCGACCTTGGGCACTCGGACCACAACCTCTGCCTGAACGCCGACCTCGAATTCAACCATCAGTCCGGCCAACTCCTTGCCCTCCACCAAGCGGATCGCCTTGTGCGACTTGTCGACGTACTTTCGCGCTGCTGGGGTGAACGTTGACGTCGTCAAGATGACGCCTTTGTTCGCTCCCAAGTCCATTGCCCCAGCGAAGCTTCGCACCGGGTCCTCTCCAACCGACCCCTGCCAACGCTTGGCCTGCACGTAGACCCGCTCAAGTCGCAGCCGGTCGAGGTAAAGGATGCCATCGATTCCACCGTCGCCGGTCCCACCCACATGTTCACTCGCCCCGAGGTTGCCGGCGTACCCCATCTTGGCAAGCAGTTGTAGGACTATGTGCTCGAACCGTTTGGGAGACACGCTGCTGAGCCGCTGAAGCACCGTCGACTCCACATCCGCCACGATTTCCGCCCGCGCGGCGTCAATGCGTTCCTGGGGCGTCAAGGTCGGCTGGGGCAGGGCGAGTTGGGGCGTCGTTGTGTTCGGCCCCAACGGTTCGTCCTTCGCGGGACGAATTTCTTCGATGCCGATTGCCTTGCCACTCTTGGTTCGCTCGCGACCGGCGGGCAGAACTGTCCAGAACGCGCGGCTCGGGTTGTCCACCCATCCCAACTTCTTCATGTACGAGAGCGCCCACCCCACGCGGTTCTCGAATACGGACTGCCCGCTTGGGATGACATCCTGCAAGTCGCCGTCCGTAAGCTTCATCCGTTTGGCAACACGCTCATACACGTCGCGTTTGGTCGAGCCTTGAGGGGAAACGAGAAGCTCCTGGAGTGTCGGCAGACAAAACTCGTAAAACGGGGGCAATGACATGGAGAGCTCCTTGGTGGTTGGGGCAAGGTTTAGACATTGAACCGAAACACCACGACATCCCCATCGCGCATCACGTATTCCTTGCCCTCGACCCGCTTCTTGCCCGCCGCCGCAACCGCGGCCTCCGTCCCGAGCCGGAACACGTCTTCGCAGGCGTACACCTCGGCCTTGATGAACCCGCGCTCGAAGTCCGTGTGGATCACGCCGGCGGCCTGGGGCGCCGTCCAGCCCTGGCGAATGGTCCACGCCCGCGCCTCTTTCACCCCGGCCGTGAAGAAGGTCTGCAGCCCCAGCAGCGCGAACGCCGCGTGCGCCAGCCGGTCGAGCCCCGACTCGTGCAGCCCCAGCGCGGCGAGGAACTCCGCGCGGTCGGCCGGGCTTTCCAGTTCGGCGATCTCGGCCTCGGTGCGGCACGACAACTCGACCATCGCGGCGCCCTCGGCGGCAGCCATGGCGCGCACCTGCGCCACGTACGGATTCGTCTGGCCCGGCACCGGGTCGGCCGTGTTCGCCACGTAGAGCATCGGCTTGCGCGTCAGCAATTGTAGCGCCCTGACGAACGGCTCCTCCTCGGCCGTCACCGCGACTGCGCGCGCCCGCTCGCCTGCGTTCAGCGCATCGAACAGCCGTTGCAGCACCGCGACCTCGGCAATGATGGCCTTGTCGCCGGTCTTGAGCTGCTTCTGCTGGCGGTGCAGGCGGCGCTCGACGACTTCCATGTCCGCGATGCCCAACTCGGTGTGGATGACGGCCGCGTCACGCACCGGATCGACCGAGCCGTCCACGTGCACGACATCGCCGTCGTCGAAACAGCGCAGCACATGGGTGATGGCGTCGGTCTCGCGGATGTTGGCGAGAAACTTGTTGCCGAGCCCCTCGCCCTTCGACGCGCCCTTGACGAGGCCCGCGATGTCGACGAACTCGGCGGTGGCGTAGACGATCGTGTTCGTGCCGACGATCTTGGCGAGCCCGTCGAGGCGGTCGTCGCGCACCGGTACGATGCCGACGTTGGGCTCGATCGTGCAGAACGGGTAATTTGCGGCTTGGGCGCCCGCGCATGTCAACGCATTGAAAAGAGTGGACTTGCCGACATTCGGCAGGCCGACGATGCCACACGACAACGACATGAAGTTTCCTTGTGATTCTGAGCTATTATGGGATGTTCCGGTCGACGACACGGCCCAGGCCCGGTACCGCCGCGATGACGTGCTCCTTGGCGCCCGACCGCAGCTTTTCGTAGAGCGCGAGTACGGTGCGGTGGCCGCCCTTGCGGGCCCGTGCATCGGTCACTTCGAGCAGGCGTTCGGCGACGGTCGCCGCGTCGCGGGCGCAGAACTGGCCGAAACTCGTGGTCTTGCCCGCCGCCTCCCAGCGCGCAAAGTGCGCCTCCAGCTTTTCGACCCACTCGGGCAGCAAACCGTCGGTGACTTCGGCGATGAACCCCGGCTTGACCGCCTTGACCGCCTTGAACGCCGCCTTGAGCGCGAAGCCCGACAGGCCCCCCTTGCGGTCGACCTCTTCGTCGATCAGGTGGATACAATCGCTGACGACGCGCGGGCGGCGTTCCGCGGTCAGCAGGTGGTCGTGCAATGGCATGGGTCCTCGGCGCGGCCGGCGCGGGGCCGGAAAGGGGCGCGCAGGCTAGGCCATGGGTGCCGCGCGAATCAAGGTGTACTGCCGATCCACTCGGCGCCGTCGGCGGTGACCTCGCGCTTCCAGATCGGCACGCGGCGCTTCAGTTCGTCGATGACCCAAGCGCAGGCCTCGAAAGCTTCCTTGCGGTGCGGACTCGCGACACCCAGCGCCACGGCGACGTCGCCGACTTCAAGATGGCCGAGTCGGTGCACGATGCGGACGTCGATGAGCGACCAGCGCGCCTGGGCCTCGGCGGCGATCGCTTCCATCTCTTTGACAGCCAGCGGTGCGAAGGCGCTGTACTCCAGCCACCGCACAGTGCGCCCGTGGTTGGTGCCGCGCACGACGCCGACAAACGTCGCGATGCCACCGGCCCCGGCCGTCGCGAGCGCGCCCTCGACCGCGCCGGGTGCGATCTGCCGCTCCACCAGTTCGACGCGCGGGGCCCCGCCAGAGAACGGCGGCAATACGAGCACCTCGTCGCCCGGCGCCAACAGGTCGTCGTCCAGGCAGAACTCCGCGTCCTGACCCGTCGCGTTGTCACCCGCCGCGTTCGTGCGCGCCAGCCGGCACACGCCGAGCAGCCAGCGCAGCCGGTCCGAAGCGGCCGCAGCCTGCAGTCGGGTGCGCAGGCCACCCGCCGTCTCGCCCGGCAGGAACGCGATGGTCTGGAGTTCCATTCCGGCCGCGTCCTTGGCGGCCGCCAGCCAGCGAATGCGCACGGTGGTGGCGGGGTCGGTCATGGCGACACGTCCTTCACGCGGGCCGCACATAGCGCGCGTCAAGCCGCTTGGTTCCCGCCAGGCGGAACTGCACAGTGAGCTTCAGGTTCGCGCCGGTATCATCGACCTCGACCACCTGGCCCAGGCCGAAGCCCGCGTGGCGCACCCGGCTGCCGCGTTGGTAGCTGGGCGCCTCGCCGCGCTGGATTGCCGGTGCGTCGTCCGCCGGACCGTCGTCCGGATCGGTTGCGTGCAGATCGGGAGCGCGCAGGCCAATGCCGAGCGGCCGCGTCACACCGCCTGCCCGCACGGGCACCGACACGGCGGCCGGCGGCCGACTCGGCGCACCCCACCGCCCCGCCGGTCCCCACGCCCCGCGCGCAAAGCTCGGCTCCTCCTGCGCCGTGCGCTCTCGCAGCCACGCCGTCGAGCGCGCCAGCGGCCGGGCCGGCCCCCAGCCGTCGTCGAGTACGCACAGGTCCGTCGGCACGTCTTGGAGGAAGCGCGACGGCGTCGTCTCGATCGGCGCCCCCCCAAAACGCCGACGCTGGCGCGCATACGACAGGTGAAGCCAGCGGCGGGCCCGCGTCATCGCGACGTAGAAAAGCCTGCGCTCTTCTTCGAGTCCCCCGTCGCGGCCCTCGTCGGCAATTGCGTTCTGGTGCGGCAGCAGGCCGTCTTCGAGGCCGACAACGAACACCGCGTCGTACTCCAGGCCCTTGGCAGCGTGTACGGTCATCATCGACACGCGGCCCTGGCCGTCGCCGAGTTGATCGGTGTCGGCCACGAGCGCCGTGCGCGCCAAGAACCCGCGCAGGGTGCGGTCTTCGGCGGTGCCGGCATGTTCTTCGAGCGCACGCAGCAATTCCTGCAGGTTCTGCACGCGGTCGGTCGCCTCTTGTGTGTCTTCGGCCTCGAGCGCCTGCTGCAGGCCCGACGCTTTGAGGATGCGCGCGCCGACCACGGGAGCCGCATCCGTCTCCGCCGCCACGCGCAGCCGATCGACGACGGCGAAGAACTCGGTCAGCTTTGCCCTGCTGCGGCCGGCCGTGCCGTCGTCGAGGGACCGCCGCGCCGCCGCCGGCACCGAGATGCCGTCGCGGCGCGCCCGATCGCCGAGGCCTTCGAGCGTCGTGTCGCCGACCCCGCGCTTCGGATTCTGCACGGCCCGCAAGAAGCCTTCGGTGTCGTCAGGGCACAGCACGGCCCGGAACCAGGCCAACGCGTCTTTGACTTCGGCGCGCTCGAAAAACCGGAAGCCACCGATCACCACGTACGGCAACCGGCTGGCACGCAAGGCGTCTTCGATCACGCGGGACAGCGCGTTGGCCCGGTAGAACACCGCGATCTCGTCGAGACCCACCTTGCCCCGCAGCGCGGCGACCCGTTTGGCGACCCACTCCGCTTCGTCCCGGTCCCCGCCGGCCACGTGCACGACGATGGGGTCGCCGGCACCGGCTTCGGTCCACAGCACCTTGCCGTGCCGCCCGGCGTTGCGTTGCACGACGGCGGTGGACGCGGCCAGAATCGTCGCGGTCGAGCGATAGTTGCGCTCCAGCTTGACCACGCCGGCGCCCGCGAATTGCGTGGGAAACCCCAGGATGTTGCTGACTTCCGCCCCGCGCCACGAATAGATCGACTGGTCGTCGTCGCCGACCACGCACAGGTTGCCGTGTGCGCTCGTCAGCAGCTTGAGCAGTTCGAACTGGGCAAAGTTCGTGTCTTGGAACTCATCGACCAGCACATAGCGGAACCTCTGCGACAATTGCGCACACACGTCCTTGTGGGCGTGCAGCGCCTGGACCGGCCGCAGCAGCAGGTCGCCGAAATCGACCGCGTTGGCGCGCCGCAGTTCGTCTTCGTAGGCCTTGTAGGCGTCGATGAACAAGCGGTCGCGGCGCGCGTCGGGCAGTGCGGCCAGGCGCGGGTCGTCGGGCAGCAGGCAGCGGTTCTTCGCGCGGTCGATGAAGTGCTGGACGCGCTTGGGCGGCACCAGCTTGTCGGACAGGCCCAGCGCCTTCATCGCGCGGCCCGTCGCCCGCAGGCTGTCGTCGGCATCGTAGATCGTGAAGCTCGGCTGCAGGTTCGCGTAGCCCGCCAGTTGACGCAGCAAGCGCACCCCGACCGAGTGGAAGGTGCCCAGCCACAGGTCGTTTGCGCTCTCGCCGAGCAGGCGGACGATGCGCTCCTTCATCTCGCCGGCGGCCTTGTTCGTGAACGTCATCGCGAGGATCTGCCACGGGCGGGCCTTGCCGCTCGCGATCAGCCACGCGATGCGGTGGGTGATGACGCGCGTCTTGCCCGACCCCGCACCCGCCAGCACCAGGAGTGCGCCGTCCACGGTCGTCACGGCACGGCGCTGTTCGTCGTTGAGCGAGGTGAGCAGGGGGTCAGTTTCCATGGCGGGGCCGGAGTCGAGCACACGCCCCGGGCCGGTGCAAGCGGGGCCTAGACACCGATGGGCCCGTATCGGCGGATCCGGGGCGAAGCGTGAGTGGACAAGCGCCCCGCCGCCGCACATGCTGCCGCCGCTCCGGCACCGGTGTGCGCCGGCCCTGCCCGCTGTGCTGCTGCCGCCGCCAGAACCCGCCACCTTGGGGCCCGAGCCGTGGCCGCAGCGCCTGCTGCGCACCCATGTGGCCGAGCGTTGGCGCCGCATCGACGCCCAGGAGAAGACCCCGCGGGTGGGCCGAGTTTCCGCACGCACTGCGGCCGTCGTAACGGCCATCGTCGCCGCGGTCATGGTGACGTTCCTGCGCTTCACCGTCATGGACCGCGCGGTCCAGGTCTCGATCGCGACACTGGTCGAAGTAGCCGGCGCCGCGCTGCATCCGTCGTTGGGCGACCTCTTGCGGCGCCAGCACCTGCTGCTGATCAACCTGACTTGGGTGACGGGCTGTTTCACCTGCTATTTCGCGGTGCCCGGGCTCGTCGTGCACCACGTGTTCGGGGCGCGCCTGGCCGACTTCTACCTGGCACCGCGCGCGTATTTTCGCCACCTGCCGGTGTATATGGTGCTGTTCCTGCCGGTCGGCCTGCTGGTGGCGCTGGCGGCGCGCAACCCGGAGTTCCTCGACGCGTACCCGTTCTACGCGCCCCACCAAGGCTGGCTCGACCTGGCGGTGTGGGAGCTTGGCTATGCGGTCCAGTTCCTGAGTCTGGAGTTCTTCTTCCGCGGCTTCCTGCTCAAGGGTTTCGGCGCCGAGATGGGGTCGATGGCGATCGTGGCGATGGTGACGCCGTACTGCATGATCCACTTCGGCAAGCCGCTGCCCGAGTGCCTCGGCTCGGTCGTCGCGGGGCTCGTGCTGGGCACGCTGGCGATGCAGACACGCAGCATCTGGGGCGGGGTCACGATCCACGTGGCGGTGGCCTGGTCCATGGACGGGGCGGCGGTGTGGCAGAAGGCGAGCTTGGGGCGGTGACCTGGCCGAGCGCGGCGCACGGAGAACCGCAGCGTTGCCGGTCACGGCCGACCTGAGGCATCCTCCCGGCGCGCCGGCCCCCGCCGGGAGGTCAGAGGCATCGTGAAAAAGCAGGCCCATCTCGTCCCCAGCGTCCACATGGAGCGCTCTCTGTACTTGTGGCAATACGGCGACTTCGGCTTGCCCGTCCTCGTGTTTCCGTCGGCGGCCGGCATGGCGCACGAGTGGGAGCGCCACGGCATGGTCGACGTGCTTGCCCCGCTGCTGAACACGGGCCGCATCAAGCTCTACTGCATCGAGTCAAACGTCAGCGAAGCGTGGACGAAGCAGGAGACCGACCCCAGCTGGCGCCTGCAACGCCACATCGCCTACGAGCGCTTCGTGTACGACGAACTCGTGCCGTGGATTCGGGCCGATTGCCACTCGCCGGAAATCCCGCTGTCGTGCGTCGGAACCAGCCTGGGCGCGATGTACGCCGCGAACGCCGCGCTCAAGCAGCCCGAGACGTTCCACTACGCGCTGTGCATGTCGGGGCGCTACGAGATGCGGGCGTTCAATCCGACCGAGTCGGCGGACATGTACTTCCAGAATCCGCTGGCGTACCTGCCGAACCTCGACGGGGCCGCGCTCGAACGCGTGCGGCGCCACACCCAGCTCGACCTCGTGTGCGGGCGCGGGCCATGGGAAGATGGGAACTGGCAGGAGACGGCAAAGTTCGCCGCCTGCCTCGAAGCGAAGGGCGTGCCCCATCGGCTGGACTTGTGGGGGCGCGACATCGACCACGACTGGCAGTACTGGAAGCGGCAGGTGAAGATGTATTTCGGGCATCGGTTCGGGTAGACGTGCGCCAGCCGCGGGCCTGCGCGATTCAACTCGAAGGCTGGGCTTTCGCGCCGAAGTCTCCAGAATCATCCTGACAAGTTGCCCGCGGAATTGGCGCTCGAGGACCGGCACCGATAAATCTGCAATCAGCCACTCGGAGTCCACCGCGAACTGCAGCCCCGCCCTCCACTTCGACATGGCGGCACCCGTGTCTCCGCGCAGTGGGCGTGAGGGCCACGCGACGAACGCGACGAGCAGGCTGGCGCAGCGCGAGCCCTCGATCCGATTCGGCGGGCTTTGGTACAAGAGGGTGTGGCGGGAGAGTTCGCCAAATCGACGGATTCGCCCACGCGTCCTGACGCCCACATCTGACAAAGCGAAACTGGTGTCAGAACCGGGTGCGGAAGTAGAACGCGAACGGTGTCACACTCGTCACCTTGACCAGCGACTCCTCGCCCAGACGTAGCGTGGTGAAGACGTTGATGTCGTAGCTGTGCTGCACGGTCGGCACGCCGGGGCGGGCGGTGCGCGCCGAAGCGACGCACTTGTCACAACGCACGACGGGCGCGGCGCCAAGGCCTGCGTCCTGCGCACCGAACCCACCGATGCGGGGGGCGCCGAGCCAGGCGCCGGGGGCGCGCACCGTTGCCGCCGCGGCCACGACGACCGTGGGTTCCGGGCGCACGCGGTTCGCGGCATCGTCTCGATTGCGGCGGGGCCGAGCGACGGCGTCGGGCAACGCCAGCGCCAGCACGAACACGGGCGTGCACAAGGCGAGCAGGCTGCGCAGGTCCAGGTTCATGCCTCGAGGCGGCCACAACGCGGCAAGCTCGCCGCAGCATCCCCCTCCCTGCCAGAATAGCGGCTGCGCGTCGGCGCGCAAGGGGATTCCCGGATCGGGCCACGCTCAGCGTCCCCGGCCCCAAATCCACCACCCCAAGACCTTCCCGGGACGCCGAATTGGGTCCAGATGCCAGGCGAGCCAGGGGTTGGGGCGAAGACGTACGTGGCTACGTTGAGCACCAACGCCGCCGCGACAACGACGTAGATGGACCCAGGGCGGCGGGTCCGGGCGGCGGTCGCGACTTGACGCCATCCGGCCACACCTAGAGCATCAGGCAGCCTCCGCGGGCTACGGACACCGCCATGACCGCCACGCCTTTCCTGTCCGGCACGCCGATCCCCCTCGACGTCGTTGCCGCGCCACTGCGGCCCCTCGTGCAGCGCGACGCACAACTTCCTGCCCGCTTGCGTGTGGCCCGCGGCGTGCTGCCCGCGCCGCCCGACGCGCTGATTCCTGCGCTTTTCTTCCTATGCCAAGACCCGGAGCCCCAAGTCAAGCAGGTCGCCCGCGAAACCCTGGCGAGCATGCCGTCCGACGTGTTGCTGCCCGTGCTGCGCGCTGCCCAGGACCCCTATGTGCTCGACGCCGCCGCGCGCGTGCTGTGGAAGGCCGAGGAGCCCGCGCGGCAGGTTGCGCTCAACCACTACACCGCCGACGACACCGTGCGCTGGCTGGCGGGCGTGGCGAATGCGGTCGTGTGCGATGTTATCGGCCGCAACCAGGTTCGCGCCCTGCGTGCGCCGGGGATCATCGAAGCCATCACGCTCAACCCGCGCGCGTCGCAAGGTGTCGTTCACGGCCTGCTCGAACTTGCCGTGCGCGAGAACCTCGACCTCGACCACATGCCCGGTTTTCGCGAGATGCGGTCGGTGCTGATCGGCGAAGAGCAGGACGATGCGGGCACGGGACTGAGCGATCTGGAGTTTGCGTCGGCCCTGCTGATGGCGACGGGCCAGATCGAGACGATGGCCCAAGAAGGCGCCGCCGTCGACGACAAACGGACCGGCAACCTTGCGATCTTGATCGGCAAGATGAGCATCGCACAGAAAATTCGCACGGCGCTGGTGGGCGACGCGGCGTGTCGCAAGTTGTTGATCCGCGATCCCAAGAAGATCGTGGCCTACTCTGTGCTCAAGAGCCCGCGCCTGACCGAAGGCGAAATCACGTTGTTCGCGGCGCAAAAGTCGCTGGCAGAGGAGATTATCGCGGCAATCTCGCGCAATCGCACGTGGACGAAAGACTACGGCACGCGCAAGGCGCTGGTGTGCAATCCGAAGACGCCGGTCTCGTCGTCAATGAACCTGATCCGCACGCTGTCGCAATTTGACCTCAAGCACATCTCGCAGAGCCGCGATGTGAGCCCGACGGTCGCGCGGACGGCCAAACGGATGCTCGATGCGCTGACGACGAAGAAAAAGGGCTGAGACGCGTCAGGGTGGTGCCAACACCAACTCCGCCGCCAACGCCACCCCGGGCATCGTCTCCCGCTCCCCCAGCACGCCAGGCCGCCCGACTGAAGCCACGCGCACGCCGTGTTCCAGCCCGCGAGAATGCTCGTCGCCGGACCGAGTGGGGCGCCGGGTCCGATGCCGACGCCGCCCGTCCCGCTGCCGATCGGACCGCACAGCTGTTTGGTCTTTTCGATCGGCAGGTTCACACAACCGGTCCTGCCCATTGCACCCGAGTCGCAGGCACTCTGCAGGCAGTCGCCGGCGGTCTTCGCCGAGCACACCGGCACGGACTTCGGGTTGATCCGGCACGTCCAGGGGAACGTCGCATGGTCGCAGAAATGGCTGCCCGAACAGCCATCACCGGCCTTGTCGGGGGCCGCGCAGTCGGCATCGACCTGTCACTGGCATCTGCCGTGACGGTCACCTTCACGGGCGGAGCAGGGTCCGCGCACGCTGCGCCGAGCAGGGCCCCCAGCGCAAGGCACCAGCGGCGACACACCGGACGTGGTTCGAGCAGACGAGTTGGACGACGGGTCGGCAGTACAGGAGGCATCCGGCGCGCCAAAATGTCGCACAGTTGCGGTGGGTTCACTCTCTCATTTCGGCAGGTCGGCATCCATTGCACCCGCGCGCACGGCCTGCTCGATGATGTCGCTGAGCAGTGGCGTGCCGGCGCAAGGCCGCGTGGGCACGAATGGTTGCCCGTCGAGGCAGCGGCAATCGCCGAGCGTGAGCGCAAAGTAGCCACTGCCGCCCTTCGCCAGGTAGTCCAAGGTCGCCAGGTGGTAGGTGGCGCGCGGCTTCAACGGCCGTCCGCCGACCGTGGCGTCGACGACGCGCTCGCCCGGCATCGCGATGGCGGTCGGCCGGTTGTCCTGCCACACGTAGCGCACCGGCGGCCGGGCGACATCGCAGCGGAATGAGATGCCCCACGTGACGGCACCCGCCCCATGGCGGTCGTCGCCCGCAGCGGAGCAGACGTGCTCCAGCACCGCGCGCAGTTGTGCGCCGCTCAACTCGATCACCACGAGGCGGTTCGAAAAAGGGTGAATGGCCGCCACCTCGACGTTCGTGACCGGGCCCGCGGGGTACACGGTCGCACTGCGCAGGCCGCCGAGGTTCATGAGGGCGCCGTCGATGGACCGGCCGGTCGCTTGGGTGGCGTGGGCGGCCATCGCGCGGGCGGTGCGCTGGGCATACGGCAGCAGGCCGGGGGGCGTCAGGTCCCACGGCACGGCGCGCGTGCCGATCGTGCGCTCCGGAACCAGCGTCGCGCGCAAGGAATCGACGGCAGCGACGATGGCAGGGTCCGCCGCCATGCCGGCGTCGATGGGGTCCAGGCGCCAGGTCGTCTGCGCGGGGTCGAAGCCGCCGGCCGCGGCGCGCACGAACTCGAGTCGGCCCAGGTGGGCAAAGCGGGCGCCCGCCTGAGTGATCCACGTCGCGCCGACCCGCCGCGCTACCGGCAGGGCGGTGTGGGAGTGCCCCCCGACGATCGCATCGATGCCGGTGACCGCGAGGGCCAAGTCTACATCCTGGCCGACGCCCAGGTGGGTGAGCGCAACCACGACGTCGGCGCCCTGGCTGCGCAACGCGGCGACTGCAGCACGCGCCGGGCCGACCAGGGGGTCCGCCGCAAAGCGCACGTCGCCGAAATCGCTGATCGTCTTGGTAGTCGGCGTCAGCAGCCCAAAGAACCCGACGCGCATCCCGCCGCACGCCACCAGGGCCGTGGCTTCGTGCAGTCGCTCGCCCGCGCGTTTGTCGGTCGCGGGGTCGAGCGACGTACCCGCGGCGTCGAGGTTGGCCACGAGCAGTCGGTAGCGGGCAAGGCCTTCGAGCGCCGCGCGCAGGACCCTCGGCCCGCCGTCGAATTCGTGGTTGCCGAGCACGCCCAGGTCGTAGCCGGCGCGTTCGTAGAGGCGCAGCGCGGCAGCGGCGGCCGCGGCCCGATTGCCGTCGGCCCGCGCGAGGTAACGGCCCTGCAGCACGTCGCCACCCTCGACGAGGAGGACGTTGCCTGTGCCGCGCTGGGCCTGCATCCGGCGCTTTTCTCCTGCCACGCGCGCAACCGGAACGAGAAACTCCGCCAACCCGGGCGCGCCGATGCGGGGCCCGTCGAAGTTGGCCTCGCTGTCATTCGTCGTCAACAGCAGGCAACGACCTGGTTCGGGCGGTGCGCCGGCGCCGGCATGGAGCGCAGTGGCTTCGGGCACCGGATTGGCGCCACACGCGGAGGCCAAGCCAATCCCGGCGCCCAGGCATGTCGCGGCGCAGGCCAAAAGCGGGCGCGATAACACCTACCCGGCCTTCTTGCGCGCGTCGGGTCCCAGCCCGGCTTTGGTGCGCGCGTCGAGCAGTCGTGCGACGTCGGTGTCTGGCAGCACCCGCACCCGCCCGGCCTGCAGCGCCCGCAGTTGGATGGTCGCGAGGTGCTCGACGAGTTCGGCCCGCAAAAAGGCCGCCTCCAGGTCGCCACCCCATGCGAGCACGCCGTGGTTTTCGAGCGTCACCGCATCGACCGCGGCGGCCGCGACTTGCAGCGCCGCGATCTGCTCTGCCGCGTTTGGGAATGCGTACGGCAGCAGCGGCACCTGGGCGCCGAGCGACACGACCGCCTCGGCCAACATGCGCGGCTCGACTGCCACCCCCGCCACCGCCAGGCCCGCGGCGCTCGGCGAGTGCGTATGCACGACGGCCATCACGTCGGGCCGCGCGGCGTACACGGCGCGGTGCAGTTTGAGTTCGCTGAACGCGCGGCGCCCGCCCTGGACGACCTGGTCGGCGGCATCGACCACGATGAGGTCCTGCTCGGTCAGCACACGCTTTGACAGCGCGGTCGGCGTGGCCAGCAACCGGCCAGCGGGGAGTCGCAGCGTGACGTTGCCGTCGTGATTGGCCACCCAGCCGCGGCCATGCAGTTCGTGGGCGATCGCGAGCAGTTGCCGACGCGCTTCGCCGAGCGTCGGCTCGCCGTGGTGCAGGCGGTGTAGGGGCGCAGTAGCCATGGGCAGCAGGGCCTCGCGCTACGCCGGGCCGCTTGCGGGGGCGGCCGGTGTCACGGCGTCGACCACGCCGACGATCAGGCAGCGGATCGGCGACTTCGGATCCCCGAGCATCAGGCGAATGCCGCTGCCTTCGCGGTGCACCAGCACAAGGTCGCCGGGCCCGGCCTGCGCGTGGTCCACGGCCAGGAAGCTGTCGCCGTGCAGCGCGCCGAACTCATCGACCGGTTGGACCGCAAACACGATGCGCGCGGTCAGGCTGGGGTGCTTGACCGTCGCGACGACGCTGCCCAGGACGCGGCACAGGATCACGTTGTCTCCTTGCTTCGACGCGCTGGGCCTGCGTTTTTCGCGACGCGGCCCGTGGCTGCGGGCGCGCCTGCGGGCGATGGCGGCACGTGGCGGTACTGCACATCGATGGCATCGACGATGGCCACGATAGCGGCATCGACCGGCACGAACGGGTCGGGCATCGCGATGGCGGCCTCGCGCGAGGTCGTCACATGGACCAGGTCGCCAGGCCCCGCCTGCGTGACGTCGGCGGCAACCAGCGCAGTGCCGCGATCGCGCCGGTCTTCATCGACGGGCTGTACGACAAGCAGGCGAATGCCGTCGAGGCCCGGCGCCTTGACGGTCGCAACGACAGTGCCGGTCACGCGGGCGAGGAACATCGGCGGGCCCTCTGCTGCAATCCGGCGGCCAGACGCGGGGTCATGGTGCCTGTGCGGCCTGCGACGGTCAACGCGGGCGCGACTTCAGCTTGAGCAGCATCCGGGCAGCGGCATCGACCGTCGGGTCCTTGTCGCCGCGCTTCTGCAACAAGAACGCCCGCAGGGCCTGTGTCGCCGCGTCGTATTCACCCAGTTGCAACAGCGCGGCGGCGAGGTTCACGTGCGCTTGCGGCCGCGCCTTCGGATTGCCGACGGCCGGGTCCAGCACATGGCGTGCCCGGTCCGGCCGGCCGAGGTCGAGCCATGCAACGCCGAGGGACTCCTGCAACTCCGCGGAGTCAGGCGAAAATTTCAACCCTTCTTCGAGCACGGTGCGCGCCGCTTCGAACGCGCCGACATCCGAGTAGAGCGCCGCCAGCTTCGAATACGCTGGCGCAAAGCCTGGGTCGCCGGCAATCGCGGCGCGCAAGGCCTTGTCGGCCACAGCGAGGTTGCCACCGGCTGCGGCCAACCGCGCCACGAGCAAGCGCGCCTGCGGATGGCCCGGGTCGAGCTTGAACACGCCCTCGGCAGCCGCAAGCGCATCATTCGGGTGCCCCGCCTCGGCGAGCGCCTTCGCCAGCAGCAGGTGGGCATCGACGCGGCGCGGGTCGCCCAGCGTCGCCTTGCGCAGGTGGTCCGCGGCCACCGGCCATTTCTCTTCGTGCAGCGCGATCGAACCGAGGTAGAAATGGGCGTCGCCGTCGTCGGGGTCCAGCTTGAGTACGGCCTGAAACCGCTCGCGCGCCCGGCTGTGCTCCTGGCGCTCCAGGTAGCGGATGCCCTCGTTCGACAGGGCGACGATGTCGCGCGCCGTCGAATCACAACCGGCGACTCCGACGATCACGCTGACGACGCCCAGCAAGACAGGGCCTGCAAGCACGCGACGGCACCACAACGGCAACAACAACGGCAACCTCAACGTCCGCATCAATGCGAGGAGAACACAAATGGATACAAGACCTTCGTCGTGCCGCCGCCTTTGGCCTGCGGGAATTTCCAGTTCTTCACGTTGTTGAGGATGCACTCCTCGACGCTCGTGTTCGCCAGGCTGGTGTCGTCGACGCGCGCGCCCAGCACGTTGCCGGTCGGCTGGATGAGGAACGCGACCTTCACCTTGCCCGCCAGGTCGGGATTCGACTGGAGCGCTTTCTGGTAGCACGCCTTGATCGCGCCCATCTTCGTGGCGATGTAGGCCTTGATGACGGTCTTGGGCAGTTCACCTTCTGCATCCGCGACAGAACCGCCGACACGCACGATTTCCTGCTTCTTTTCCTTCAGGCCGACCTCGGGACCCTTGCCGAGATCGCCTTGCTTTTCGAGGCCGGCAATGCGCGCCCTCTCGACGTCGCCGCTCGAACCGACGCCCGGCTGGCGCGTACCTGCGGGTCCACCGGCGAGGTCGGCCAGTTTGCCTTCGGGGTCGGCCAGCACGGCGCCCTGCCCGTCCGGATTCGCCGTCCCCGCCGCACCTTCATCGGTCTCGGCGAACAGTTTCGTGCCCGGCAATTGCGCGCCGAGGTCCTTGAGCGCCTCGTCGACGACGGCGGTCTCCTTGGCGACCTGCTCCTTGACGATTTCGACCATCTTCTCCTTCCGCTCGTCTTCGTTGAGGTTCTTGAGCGCCTGGTCGACCTTGTCCTGCTCCTTCTTGATCTCCGCCTGCTGCACCTGGGCGGGCACGATCGCCGGTGCTTCCTTTTTTTCCTCAGCCTTCTCCTCGGCCTTTTCCTCTTCGGGCGGCTTATCCTCCTTGACCTCAATGAGTTCAAGTTCGTGCAACCGCTCGTCCATCTGCTCGGCGTACGACATCTTCATGCGGTCGCGAAAGTCGGGGCTCATGTAGCCGGCCACGATCGGCGTGACGAGCAGCACCAGCGCGGCGATCAGGCACGCGAGCAGGGTCGTCGCTTCGCGGCTCCACAGGTACAGCGGCGCCGGCGGCGGCACGGGCGTGCGCGTCAGGATAAACGTGAACTCGCTGCCGAACTGCAGCAGGGCGTGCGTATCGGCCGCGAACACCAACGCCTTGCCACCGAGGCCTGCGGGTCGCGGCGTAGCCGTCAGATCGAGGCGCTCGCCCTGGTGCAACACGTGGCCACTGAGCCCGGGGGTATCGAGGCGCAGCGCAAAGCCACCCTTGCCGTCGGGCTCGACCAGCGTCGCCATGTCCTTGCCGCCCAGCACGTCGGGCGGCAGCGGAAACGTGCCGTTCAGGCCGACCGTGACCGGCTGCGGAGCGCCAAAGAACCGCGCAGCGAACACGTCTTCACGCCACAGCATCCGCACGTCGAGACCGAGCGGCCCGGTGAGCAGATCGCCCGGCTTCGAGGAGAGGAACTTCGCCCTGCGGGCCGACAACGTGGGCGCATCGGCGCTGCCGTCGGGTTGGCGTGTCACGACGGTGTCGGCCCGGCCGGTCGCGGTGGGCGCGTCGAACGGCAGAGTCCCAGGGCGCGATGGCAGAGTCCCAGGGCGCGGCGGCGCGGTCGAGGCCGATGGCGCAGGCATTGGCGCCGGCCGGGCCACTGGAGGCGGCGGGCTCGATGGATGCAGTGGGCTCGATGGATGCAGTGGGCTCGATGGATGCGACGGGCTGGGCTTCGGAGCCCCGATGACGGTCGTCGGTCCGTCGTCCTCGTCGGCCATGGCCTGGAAGACGGTCGTGGCGTCGTCTCCGCCCAGGCTGCGCTCACCGATGGGACTGTGCAGCCGGCGGTCGTGCCCGGCTGCGGCCAGCACGCTGTCCCCGACGATCGGCTGGTCGATCACGGTCGCCTCGCCGTTGTCACCTGCGGAATGCCCACCGCCCGGCGGCGTGCGAAGGGTTGCGGCATCCGAGTCCGCCAGACCCGACCCGCGACTGCCCACGCCGGCAGGCAAATCAGTCACGGTCTTCGAAGAGCTGCGGCTTTTCTTGGACATGGGCTACAGGTCCTCGGCCGACCGGATGATCTCGTTGAAGAAGTGCAGCCGGATGCGGATCAGGCTCGCGCGCTTGTGCTTGTTGATCGTTTCGACCTGTGTCGTTTCCGGCCGCAGCAAGGACGTCTCGATCATGTCGTCTTCAAAGCTGAATGTGCGCTCCTTCTTCTTGCTGCTGGGCCTTGGCTGTGCGTCGGCGTCCAGCGGGGCCAGCGAAGTGGCAGCGAACGCGAGCCCCGCAGCGACGACGGCCACCGCCCTCGGCAGCGCGCGCAGGCGGCGAATCAGGTCAAGCGTGTTCATGCATACCTCGACGGCTGCGAGCCCGAATCCGTCGACGGCGTGCGGCGAGAGTTGGGGAGGCTTCCCTCGCCGCCCGCTCGACGCAAGGGGAGCGCCGGGCGTACGGATCCAGACTTGAGTATAGGGCCGCTGCGAGCGCCCTTCAATCCGGCTTGTGTGACGCTCCGCGCGCGGGTTCGGTGTAGCGGCCCAAGGCGGCGGATCATGCGGCGGCCTCCGTCCACAAGGCGGCGGCCAGTTCGGCGGCGAGCCCAGCGGGTGGTGCGCCGTGGCTGCCGGCACGCAGCGAGCGCACATCGAGCAGCAACCGGTCGCCGCGTACCCGCCCCAGCAAGGGCACTGGCGCAGCCAATGCCGCCAGAGCGGTCGCTTCAGCCCGGACGCCATCGCGCGCGACGGCCAGGCAGAACGACGGCAACTCGACCAGCGGATCCGTGCCGCCGCCGGGCTCCGCCAGCGCAGGTTCCACCTCGACCGTCCACGCGGGCCCGAGGGCGGCCCGCAGCGCGGCGGCCAAGGCGACGGCATATGCGCCGACGTCGGCCGCAGGGGCTTGCAACTGGGCCAGCGCGGGAATCTGGGCCGTGTGGCCGAGCAGGTGCATGCGCAGCACCGCTTCGAGCGCCGCCACGACGAGGTTGTCGATGCGCACGGCCCGCGCCAGCGGTTCGGCCTGCAGGCGCTCCACCCACCTGCGCGCGCCGACGACGATGCCGGCCTGCGGGCCGCCGATCAGCTTGTCGCCGCTCATGCAGACGAGGTCGGCACCGGCGGCCAACACCTCCTGGACCGTCGGCTCGCGCGCCGCCCCGCCGCGGCCGGGCCCACCGGTTGCGAGCGCGGCCTCGACCGCGAGCGCCCCGGCACCGAGATCGACGACGAGCGGCACGCCGGCTGCGCGCGCCAGGGCCGCGAGTTCGGCCAGCGCAGGCGTATGGACGAAGCCGATGAGGGCGAAATTCGAGCGGTGCACTTGCAGCAGTCCCGCAACCGGCCGACCGTTGGCCCGCGCAAGGTCGATCGCCTCGGCATAGTCGGCCGCGTGGGTGCGATTCGTCGTGCCGACCTCGACGAGTTCGACGCCTGCCGCTGCGAGAATGTCCGGCACCCGAAAACCGCCGCCGATCTCGACGAGTTCCCCGCGGCTGACGACCACCGGCCTGCCGCGACACAGGGCGTGCAGGGCGAGCAGCACCGCGGCGGCCCCATTGTTGACGACGAGCGCGGCCTCGGCGCCTGTGAGCCAGCGCAACAGGGTGCCGAGGTGGGCCTGACGCGAGCCGCGGCGGCCGCTGGCGAGGTCGAGTTCGAGGTTGCAGTAGCCGCGCGCGGTGTCGGCAATGGCGGCCACGGCGGCGGCGGGCAGCGGGGCGCGCCCGGCATTCGTGTGCAACAGCACGCCCGTGCCGTTGAGGACGCGCCGCAGCGACGGCCCGTCGGCCACACGGCGCGCGCGCTCCAGTGCAGCGGCGACCGCCGCGGCCAGGGCTGTTGCGGACCCGATGGAACCGGCGGCGATCGCGGTCCGCACCTCTTCGAGCGCTGCGCGCGCACACAGCGTCCGCACCGTGTCGGGCCCTTGCAGGCCGTCGAGGGCGGCGTGGCCCTTGAGCCGGTCGACGGAAGGCAGGTGGCGGCGCCAATCCGGGGGCGTCATTTCTGGGGCTCCGCGGCGGCAACCAGCCCGGCGACGAGATCGACACAAGGGCCGTGCCATGCCAGCGCGCGCGCCGCCGCGACGACGCTCGCATGCACGGCGATCGCATCGGCCGCAGGCTCCGGCGCACGAAACGGACTCGTCGCCAGCGCGATCAAGGGCACGGCCCAGCGCACCGCGATGTCGATGCCCGCGCGGTCTGCCCGCACCCAGCCCGCTTCGTGCATCAAGATGTGGCCCGGCGTCTCGACCCGCACCCGGCGCGCGCCGGCCCCGGCGAGCCGGTCGAGGGCCGCGTCGGTACACGCGCCATCGAGGTCGTCCCACGCGAGCCCATCGTTCGCGGCGGGACACGTGAGCGCGCGCAGGGTCGGCAGGGCGCAGCGCACCATGTCGGCCGGCGCCGCAGCCAAGATGGCACCGATCGCCAGCACCGTGGCATCGGCAACCGCGGGGTGGGCGGCCGCTTGCCGGTGGTAGGCACCGTCGATCGCGACCAGCAATGCCCCCGCGGCCTGCAGCGCCGCGACCGCCTGCGCCAGAGCCGCCCGGTGGGGGACGCCGCACAACTCGACCGCGCCCGGAGCGCGGGCTTCACACACGACGGCGCGTCCCAGGGCGGAGCGGAACCCGGCGTCGCCCAGCACGCGCAACCGCGCGCCGGCGGCGGCGGCGAACAGGCCGGCCGTCACGACGAGGGTACCCTTCTCGACCCAGACCGCAGGCTTCGGTTCGCCGGACCAGGCGTCGTGATCCTCGCCGTCGCGCCCGACCGAAACGAGGCCGACCGTCTCACCGCGGCGCGAAGCGATCGCGACGAGCGCGTTCAACACCGTCGTCTTGCCTGCATTCTTGCTGGCCCCGATCACAGCCACACGGTGGACGGCGGCGCCCCACACCGCGCGTTCCAGGGCGGCCAACGCCGCCGTGGCGGCTGCGGAGGCGCGCGCCGACCCGGTACCCGGGGATCCGGAGGGCGCTGCGTTCACGGGCTGGGGTTGCATGGCGGTCTGAAGCGTGCATCCTGCGGCAACCCGTGTCTACCGCGGGCCAGAACCGCGTCGTCTGAGTCCGTGCCCGCGGCGCAGACGGCACGCGTTGCCTCGCCAGTCCATGCCCCAAGCACCCGAGCCGCTAGCGCGTGAGTCCACGCCACCCGTTCCGTCGAACGGGACGATGGTGCGCGCATTCTTGCGCCGCTACGCCTTGCGGTATGCCTGGGTCTACGCGGGCGGACTCGCCCTGCTCGTGCTGACCAACGTGCTCACGGTGGCGATCCCGCGCTTGCAGAAGGAGGTATTCGACGAACTCGCGCACGGCCGCGATGTAGGGCGCGTGCACCTGTTTGCCGCGGCCATCGCGACATGCGCGGTGCTCATCATCTTTGTGCGCACGGGCTCCCGCATCGCGTTCTTCAACCCGGGCCGTACGATCGAGTTCCGCCTGCGCAACGACATGTTGGCGCGGCTGTTGCGCATGTCGCCGGCGTTCTTCAAGCGCTGGAGCATCGGCGACATGATGGCCCGCGCCAGCGACGACGCCACCTTCGTGCGCGCCCTCGTCGGGTTTTCGACGATCATGGCGCTGAACATCGTGGTGGCCGCCACCCTCGCCGTGGCCCAGATGTGGGCGACGGATGCTTGGCTGACGGCAGCGTGCGTCCTGCCGCTGCTGGGCGCACTGTGGGTGCTGCGCGAGGGCGTGCGGCGCACGTTCCTGCTGATGAAGCGTGGCCAGGAGGCGCTCGGCACCCTGTCCGAGACGGTGCTCGAGACCTACAAGGGCATCTCCGTCGTGCAAGGCGCGGGCGCCGAAGACGCTTTTCTCGCCCGCTTCGACCGCGACAATGATCGGTACACGGCACTGAACCTGCGCAGCGCGCTCGTGCGCACGTTCCTGCTGCCGATCGTGGGCGTGGTCGGCAACCTGTGCGTTTTCCTGCTCCTGTGGATCGGCGGGCGCCATGTGCTAGCCGGCCAGTTGACGGTGGGAGACCTGGCTGCCTACGCCAGCTACGTCGCCGTGTTGGTCGGTGCGCTGGCGTCGGGCGGCTGGGTGGTCGGCGTGCTGCAGCGCGGCATGGTGTCGCTGCGGCGCGTGTGGGAGGTCGTCGAGTTGCAGTCCGATCTGCCGGAAGGCAAGACGCCGTTGCCCGCCACCGGCACGGGGCTCGGCGTCATGGTGCGCGACCTGACCTGGCGCTACCCCGACGCGGCGCCCGACGCGGCGCCTGCGCTCGACGGCGTGTCGCTCGAGGTGCGGCCCGGTCAGGTACTCGGGGTCTACGGGTCGGTCGGCTCCGGCAAGTCGACGCTGGTGCAATTGCTCGCTCGCTTGCACACGGCCCCGCCCGGCGCGATCCGCATCGACGGCATCGACGTGCGCGACGTGGCGACCGCCGACCTGCGCCAGGCGCTCGCGGTAGTGCCGCAGGAGGCCTTCCTGTTCTCGCGCAGCATTCGTGCCAACGTCGGCTTCGTCGATGCTGAGGCCGCCATCGATGGCGCCCGCGTCGAGCGCGCGGTCGAGCAGGCGAGCCTGACCCCCGAAGTCGGACGCATGCCCGACGGGCTGGCCACCGTCGTCGGCGAGCGCGGGCTCACGCTGTCGGGGGGCCAGCGCCAACGGGTGCAGTTGGCGCGCGCGTTCTACCGCGGCTTTCGGCTGCTGGTGCTCGACGATGTGCTGTCGGCCGTGGACCACGCCACTGAGGAGAAGCTGCTTGCGGCCCTGCGCGACGAGATCGCGGCGCGCGGCACGTCGGCGATCGTCGTCTCCCACCGGTTGAGTGCGCTGCAGCGCGCCGACGCCATCATCGTGCTCGAGCGCGGCAGGGTCGTCGAGCGCGGCACGCACGCCGAGTTGCTTGCGAGCGGGGGCACATATGCCCGCGTGTGGGATTTGCAGCAGGCCGAACCCGAAGTGGAGCCGGAAGCTCTGGCGGCCTAGTACCCGAAGCCGCAGGTTCGCACCGGGATTTCGCGTACTAGTCGCTGGTTGGGTCGCCTAGCTCGCGGCGGAAGCCGACTGGGCTGGCGACGTGAGGGTGTTCGACTTGTTCTTGCACGCTTCGTGGACCGGTCAGGCGGCGGCAGCGCCTCGGGCCGCACGCAAAGCGGCCACGCACGATCGCACGACGTCGCCCGCCGGCACGATGGCGTCGATCGCATCGACCGAGCGCCCGGCCTGGAAGTAGTCCTTGTAGCCATCGCCGCGCTTCTGGCCACGGTCGAGTGCCCAGATCGAGTGCAGCGAGTAGTACAGGCGCATCCAGTGCTTCGTGCGCGAGTGGCCCAGCAGGCGGCGCCCGAGCCAGCCCGCGTGCGTGCCGACCCGGTCGACGTAGGGCGTGCGGATGACGGCGACGGGGACGCCTGAAATCTTCTCCGTCAGCACGATGTCTGCCGCCTTCGCCTTCAGGATCGCGTTCTTGTATTCCATGTGCGCTTGGCACTCGGTCGTCGCAATGAAGCGGGTGCCCATCTGCACACCGGCGTACCCCAGTTCCAGCGCACGCACGAAGCCCGCCGCGTCGCCCACGCCGCCGGCACACACGACGGGCAGGCCGAGGTCGATGAGTTCGCGCAGCAACGCCGCAGGTTCGCGCGCGCCGGCATGGCCACCCGCCTCTCCATTGACCGCGATGAGGCCATCGACCCCGGCCTCCTTCGCCTTGAGGCCCCACTTGCGTTCTGTGACGTCGTGATAGACCACACCACCGAAGGGGCGCGCGCGCTCGACCACCCAACGCGGGTTGCCGAGCGAACTGACGAAGAACCGCACCCCTTCTTCGAGCGCGATGTCGACCCAGCGCCGCATGCGGTCGAGGTAGATGCGGCTCGACTGCTCGGTCAGCACGTTGAGGCCGATCGGGCGGCCATCGGCAAGGTCACGGATGCCGCGCAGGCCGGCGCGAAAGTCGAGGCGGTGCACGTAGACGAGCGCGATCGGCTGGACGATGCCGATGCCCCCGGCGCGCGAAGCCGCCGCCACGAGTTCGGGGTTGCTGCACGGGTACATGGCGCCGCAGATAAGCGGCACTTCGATGCCGGCGGCGGCGGTCAGCGCGGTGGCGAGCGGGTTGGCAAGGGCTGCGACGGGGGTCATGGTGCCTCCAGCAAAGGTGGCAGCAGGGTCGGTTGGGCGGGGGCTGGGGTCAAGGGTGTGGGGCGGCCCCGATCCGCCGCCTTCGGGCGCATTCCGTCGTTGCCGTCGTCGGTTGGCGGTTCGACGTACCCGGTGTATGCGTTGACCGCCAACTTCGGGTCGCGGGTGCCAGGTGCATGTCGGACAAGGTCAGGCTCCGGTGCGCGTGTCCGAGGCAATGAAAATCGGCAAGGAACGGCTGCCGGGAAGGGGAAGGGGAAGGCAATAGAATCATGGCATGTTGTCGGGGAGTCGGCGAGGACCCGGCGCTGTCGGCGCTGTGGGCAGTGCATCCGGTCCTGCGTGATAGCGCCCTCGGCATGGGTGCCCACGAAATCGCCAGGCCATTGTGATTTCATCGGAACGTGCGTTCGCCCCCGCCATCCTTCCGCCCCGCCGCTCGCACATCCAACAGCCAGCGGGCCCGCGCCCGCAACAGTGCCGGCCGTTCCTCGTCGGCAGCGACCGCCTCAATGCGCGCGGTCACGTCGGGCGTGCCGAAATCACCGAGGGCCTGCAGCGCGGCGTCCGCAATCGCGAAGTCGTGCGTGTCAATGCGCCGCAACAGCGTCGGCAGGCTGGCAGGCACGTGCAGGCGGCCCAGCGCGGCGAGTGCGACGACGGCCGGGTCGCGGCGAGACGAATCCGCCAGTTTTTCGAGCGCCTCGGTCGCACGTTCGAGGTGCCGTTCGCCCGCCTCGCGTGCCGCGGCCATCTGGCGCCACACGGGCGGGGCAGCGAGCGCGGCGAGCAGGTCGGCATCGCTGCGCGCGCTGGCCCACAGTTCGCCGAGCGCATCGGTGATGGCCGTGCGTGCCGCCATGCGTACCCGCGACTGCACGAAGGCGGCGAGGTCGTGGCGGCGCTCTTCGGGCAACGGCACGGGCGCGTCGATCCGCCGCACCGCCCTGGCCCGGTCCCCCACGGCCGGAATGGCGTCCACCTGGGCCTCCACCGACACGAGGAGCGTCGTGTCGCCAAGCGACCCTTCGAGCGGCTGGGGGCTGCGATCGGCATCGAGCGACTGCCACGCGACCGTCACGTGCACTCCGACCGCCGCCCGCGCCTGACCGGTCGGCAGCGCGCCGACGCCGGCGACGCCCTCGATGCTCGTCACGTCGGCGGCCAGCGCACGCTGCAAGTCCGCGGCGCCGAGGCCGGCGACTTCCTGATCCGGCGGGCACGCCAGTTCGAGCTCGACATCGAGCACTTGCACGCCATCGCGCTCTACGGCGACGGCGGGCGGGACGAGCGGCGAGGCGGGAGCGATCGGCAAGGCGGGAGCGATCGGCGCCGAGCGGGCACACGCGCCCATGCCCGCCAGGATGGCGAACGTCCAGCTCCCGCCGGTTCGGCAACTACTTCGCATCGGGCGCCCGCGCGGCTGGCGCGCTGGCGGCGGACTGCATTGGGGTGGCCTCCACCAGATTGGCCTCCAGGGGTGCGGGCTCGACGATCGCGTCGCCCATCACCACCAGCAGATTCGTGGCGCGCGAGGCACCGACGTGGTGCAGGCGGCGCCGGCGCTCGCTGTCGATGCCGTCGAGTTCGCACAGGATGATGACGGGCGCCTCCATGCCCTTGAACGCGTGGATGCTGCGCAGACGGACCGCGCCGGGTTCGTCGGTCAGCGTCAGGCGGATTGGGGCCAGTTCATGGTCCAGTTCGGCGACGCGCGATCGCCCAGGGTTGCGGCCGGTCAACACCACCACGTCGTCGGCAGCCATGCCACCTTCGTGCACGACGCGCTGCAGCACGCGGCGCAGGGCGTGGGCGAGGTCGGGGCGCACCGGCTCCACCTCGACGTCGGCGCCATCGGGTGCGGCGCACTGCACGTCGCGCAATGTCGGCTCCAGGCGCGCGAGCCAGGCGTGGATGCGACCGGTGTTGCGCCAGTTGGTCGTCAGTGTCGCCGCTGCATCGGCGCCGGGTACGGGAGCGGCGTCGGCGCGCAGGCGCTGGGCGTCGTCGAAAAACACGTAGCGCACGCAGCGTGCGGGGTCGCGGCAACACGACGCGAGCGCCTCCCACCACCCGGCGAGGAAGTCCTGGGCTTCATCGACGACCAGGGCATCGAACCAGGGCCCGCTGCGCTCGGCGGCGGCGGCCAAGGCGGCGGCGAGGCCGTGGTCGAACCAGTTCGTGCGGTCGGCCGGGCGCGTCGGCACGGCGGCATCGAGCAGCCCGGCACGTTCGGCGCACAGTTCGTGAAAGTGGATGGCCGTCACGTTCGGCTCGTCGGCCAGCGCCTGGCGCAAGTGGTGGCCGAGCGCCTTGTTGAAGCAGGTCAGCAGCACGCGTTGGCCCTGCTGCGCGAGCAGGCGCGCCTTGTGGATGGCGAGCACCGTCTTGCCGGTGCCGGCGGGCCCGCTCACGGCCAGGCGCCGGACGCGCCCCAGCAGATCGAGCACCTGGAACTGCTGCGGCGACAGCGCCACCATCTGGCGCTGCTCGTCTTCGATGCGGTGGCGCAGCAGGATGTGGGCCACTTTCGGCATGAGGAACAGGTCTTCAAAGGCCCGCCACCACTGGCGCGACGGCGCATTGCCCACAGGCGGGCGCCGCTCGGCCCATGCGGCCAGCACGCGCTCGATGGCCGCGAGCGAGTGGTCGAGGTCGGCTCGGTCGAGCACGAAAGTGCGCGGCGCGTGCAGGGCAAAACCGCGCGCTGGCGCCAGGATGTCCGGCAAGGCGACCGCGTACCCCAACACGGGCCGCCCGGCGGGCCACGCGGGGTGGTCGGCCAGCGTGCGCACAAGCGCATCGAGCTGTGCGTCGGCCGCCGCGAAGGGGTCAGGGATCGGCCCGGGTGCCGCACCGCCCAGTGACGTCCAGCCGCCCGCGCCGGGGTCATGCAGCAGGCCGCCGGACAGGCCGCGCACGACGAGCAGCCCGCGCTCGGCGTGGGCGAGCACGAAGTCGGCGGCGCCGTCAGTCAGCGGGGCGCCCGGCCGGGCGCGCGCGACCCAGCGGGCGCCGTGCACGAGCGTCCAGTCTGTGGGCAGCCCGAGTTCGAAGCGGGACCACAGCGCGGCTTCGTGGCGCGCGCAGTGGGCGCCGCCGCGGGGACCCTGGGCGGGGATGCTGCGGGCCATGCGCGCGCGGAGTCCTTCGGCGCCGCAGTGGCACCGGATGCAGCGTCCGGTGCCGCCGGGTCGGCGTCAAGGCCGCGCGGTGTGCTGCGTCGCGGCCAGGGCGCGCAGGTCCGCTGCCAGGGTCGGGTCGGCAGCCAAGGTCGCCAGTTCTTCGAGCCAAGCGCCCAGCGTCGCATCGCCCGTGCGCGACCGCACCCAAGCCGAGGCGTGCAGGCGCGTGCGGTCGGAAGCGCCGGCGATGACCGCTGCGCGCGCCGCACTGCGGTGCGCTCGCGCATACAGGGGGTCGGCGACAACGGCTGCCTCGGCGAGACCCAGCGCCCGCCCGGCCGTCGCGGGTGTCATCAGGAGCGCCGCAGCATTGTTCAGCACCCGCGCCTCGTGGGGGGCATACGCCAAGGCGGCCAGCGCGAGCGGCAGGGCGAGGTCAGGTTGCGTGTGCCCTGCACCGGCGGCCGCGACGGACAGGGTCGTGCCGAGTTCCAGCGCGAGCGTCGGTGGCAGCGCAGGACGCAGCGGATCGACTCCGCTGAGCGCTCGCCCTGCCGCGGCGTCGACGCGGGCGCGGAGCCCGATCAAGGCCGCGCGCAGCCGCGACGCCGGCACCCCGCCCGGCACCAGCGCGCCGAACGGCACGTCGGGCAGGTACAGGGCCCGGACTTGAGCATCTTCAGCGGCAAGTCCTGCCTCCCACGCTACGGGGCGCGCCGCGACCAGCGGACGCAGCCAAGAGCCGAGCAGCCTGGCGGCAAACCGGGCCGAATCCCGGGATTCGGTTGTACCAACGCGCGGGCCCGCGCGCGCAACGGCAGCCGCGACGGCCAAGGCGGCCAGGCCTGGGCGTGCAGCGCGGGCCTCCAACATCGGAGCGGAGCGCGCAAACACGCCGGGCAGCCACGCGACATCGGGACGCCCGCCTTCGGCCCCCTGCCGCCACGCACAAGCTGCGCTGAGCGCGTCGCTGGCGGTCACGGCAAGCGCCCCGGGCACGACCTGGCGCAGCACGCCGTCGCGCCAGGTGGCGGCGGCGCGGGTGTCTGCGGCCGGCCGCGCAGCCAGCGTCACCCCCGCCTGCACCGCGACGAACCCGAGCGCCGCGAGCGCTACGAGCGCCCGACTGGTTCCCGGTGGGGCCAACCGCACGACGGCGTCCAGGCCACAGGCGGCGAATGTGCCGATGCCCAACAGCAGCAGCAGGCCCGCCTGATCGTCGCGCAGGCCCATGGGATTCAAGGCGACGCTGTACCAGGCATCGAGGACCATCACACCGAGAACCGCCAGCGCCGCAGTCGGCGCCCGACGGACGCCCGCGACAACGCCCACAGCGGCCGGCGCCCACAACAGGGTCGCGTTGCGCGCGAGCAGTTGGCCCAACGCCCGCAGCGCTTCGACAGGCTGTGCGCCGATCCGATCGGCAAACGCATCGCGAATCGACGCGGCGCTCAGATGGTCGGCGAACGCATCCCAACCGCGCACGGCGCCCCAGTCAAGCAAGGGGTGCCGTGCCGCTGCGAGCGGCAGGTAGGCCAGGCCGAGCGCTGCACACGCGCCCAGCGCGGCGCCGACGCTCAGGGGAACGGCGAGACTCCGGGCCGCGTCTCCCGGTCGCAGGTTGCGCTTGCCCAGGCCGAGCCCGGCAGCGACGGTCGCGGCCACGACGCCGCAGGCCGCCAGGCCCGCCGCTTCGACGTGCACGCCGCAGCCGACGCCGGTCAGCAGCGCCAGTGCCACGATGCGCCGCCCGCCGGCCAGCCCCGCCCACGCGGCCACGCCGGCACCAACGACGCACCACACGAGCGGATAGACCTCGAACGACGCGACGTGCAGCCACAGCGCCGGTTGCAGCAGCGGCAGCAGCAGCGTCGCCGCACCCAACAGGGCCGCGGAGACGGCCCGCACCGCAATGGCGGACCGCGAGCGCAGAGGCGCAGGTTCGGTGGCGCGGACTCGGGCTGGCGCCAAGGCAGCCGCCAGCAGCGCGCAGGCCACCAGCGCCCCAGCCGCCCCGAAGGCATTCAAGCGCAACCCCGCCTCGCCCAGCGGCACGCGCGCCCAGCCGTGGCCAGCCAGCATCAGCAGGGGAAAGCCGGTGGGGTGCGCGACGTCGAGTCCGACCGCCGCCGCGCCCAGTTCGCCGCTGTCGTACCAGCCCACCGACGGCGCGATGCCCCACGCCAACACGGCGCCCGCCAGCGCCAGCGCCAGCCACTGGGTCGTTCGCCCGCTTTGTCCTGGCGCTAGTTCGGGCAATACACTTCGACGTGGTTCTGGGGCTGCAGCACGCCATCGACCAGCCCGAACCCGCCGGTCAGCATCACGCAGCCACCGGTAGGCCCGCGGCCTGGGATCCGCACGGCACTGCCGCCGAACCGCGCCACGCCGAGGTCGATGCGCCCGCGAACCGTGCCGTCGGCGCCGACCACCATCGCATCCTTGATCGGCTTGAGGTCCTTGCCGAGCCCGCCGATCACGATGGCGCTGCCGTCGCCGAGTGCCACTCCCGTCGTGAGTGCGCGCTGGCCCCCGTCGGCGCCCTTGAACGCGCCCAGATCGACCGGCGCGAACTCGAGCGTCACGTCAGCGCCTGCCACGGTGACGACGATGCGCAACAGGCCGATGGGCTCCGCATCGACGACGCCATTGACCTCGTTGCCGTCGAGCCACAGCGCTATCTTCGTGGCGCCGGCCAGCAGCCACGCCGTGCCGCCGAGCCTGAGCAGTTCGCCGCCGTGCAGGAGTTCGGGCTTTGCACCCTTGTAGGCGGGCTCGGTGAACTTGCCGGCATCGGCGTCGAATACTTCGGCCAAGGCGCCCTTGCCCGTACGCCCGCCCAGCAGCAGCAGCTTGGCGCACGTGCCGTCGGCATTCGGTTGGATGCATGCCGTCGCCGCACGCGCCCGCGGCACCGCCATCGCCGGCACGTCGCCCGAGCACCCGACGCTCGCACCGTCCAGCTTGCACAGCACGGCCGAACCGGTGCGTTGCGAACCGGTCTTGGAAAGCGGGATCGGCGCTCCGCCCGCGATCAGGAGCCTCTCGCCGTCCTTGGTCTTCATGCGGCCCACGGCCGGGAATGCAAGCGGCGCCGCCTGCAGGAACGTGTCGGCGCGGCCCTCCTTCGCATCCTTGAGGTCCCAGCGCGCGACCAGCTTCGACATGACACACTGGGCGCCCGTGCCGACGCCGCAGCCTTTGGCATCGAGTTCCGCCCTGAGCTTCCCGCCGCCGAGTTCAAACCTCAGCCCCGCGCCGCCGCCGACCACCGCCAGCGCCGACTGCGCCAGCGTCACCGATTCGGCCAGTCCGACGGCAAAGCCTGCGTTGGCCACCGGTTGCGCCCGGAACAGGCCGGTCGAGGGGTCATAGAGTTCGGCGCGGTCCTTCGTCGCCGTCCAGATGCCGTCCTTCAGCGCGGTGAACCCGCCCGCCAGCAGCACGCGGCCGTCGCCCAACGCAAGCGCGCGCCCGAACGCCCGCCGGTCCCCGCCGTTGAGCGGATACATGTGATCGACCGTGCACTTCAGTGCCGGGGTGCAGGTCGCGTTGACATGCACGCCCTTGCAGTCGGCGTCCGAGGAGCAGAGCTTTTTCGCGGCCTCGGTCAGCAGCCCATCGAACACGCCGGCGAGCCCCGTGAACTTGCCGATCTCGTACGGCTGCACGTAGTAGGGCCGATCGAGGGCGGCCTGGTTCGTCGCTTCCTGAATCTTGAGGCCGCCGCGGTAGGCCCGGTAGCGCAGCGCCGTGCAGCCGTCGTCTGCGAAAAGCTCGACGAGCAACGAGTAGGTGCCGACCTTCAACTGGCTGATCGTCAACTTGTTGCGCGGCTTGCCGCTGGCTTCGAAGTACGGGTCGCACTTCGCCGGCAGGAACTTCTCGCGCTGCGTGGGTTCCGTGACCGCCGTGTCGTAGATGCGCACGCGGAAGCGCTTCACGTCGGGCAACGTGCCTTGCAGCGCCACTTCGACGGTGCCGAAGCCGGTCGGGATGCGGTCGGGTTCGACCGAGGGCGCACACGCGAGCAGCGCCAACCCCAAGCCAGCCACGCCCGCGCGGACGATCGCGCCGCCACGGAGTACGGTCTTCGTCAGTGAATGCGTCCAATGCATCAGGGCCCCACGCCGTCGAAGATGGGGTCTTTGTAGGCTTCGCTGTCGTCGATCAGGAAGGACGCTGCGCCCGTTGCGGTCTTTTCGGCCGGGATGCTCGCGATGACGACGGCGACGAGGCCGGCCGTCACGGCGCCCCCGACTAGCGTCCAGAACCACCACTTGCGTGTGATGGACTCGTCGGCGGGCTTGGTCGGCGCACCGGTGCCGCCCGATGGCGTGACGTCGGCCAGTTGCTCCAACTGGACCGCTCGTTCGACGGCAGAGCCGGACCCGACGAGGACGGCGCCGATCCACTCCTTGAAGCCGGCGCGCACCACGCGGACGGTGTGGGTGCCCGGCGCGACGGTCGCCTTGAGCCCGGTCACCGACGTACGCCCGATCAATTTGTCGTCGATGTACACGAGCGCGACGCCGCCGCCCTGCAGCACGATCTGGATGACGCCGGGCGTCTCAGCCTCCGCCGTGGCGGGCATGTCGACCGGGCCGAGCAGGACCGTCAGGCCGCGCTGCACCGCCTGCATCGGCTTGTCGGAATTGTCCAGCGGCTGTTGGCTCGACTGGGCCACACGCGACTGGAGCACGTCGATGACGCGCATGCCGACCTGCAACCCCCCGGCGGTACTCTTGGTGATCTCGGAAAACACCACGAGTTGGGCGCCATACTTCGCGCCGATCTTGCCGATGCACTCGACGCCCGCCTCGGTGCACTCGAACTCGAACATCTCCTCGACGAGGTCGGCACCGGACAATACCGCGTCGAGGTTCTTGTAGTGCAGCGCCTGGGCCAGGACCTCGCGTGCCAAGGCGAGTCGCTGCGCGTCAGCCACCACCGACGACTCCGGCCGCAAGATCAGGATTTTCTGGCGCGCCCCACTGCTCGCCGGCGCAGCCGCAACGGGGGCTCCGGCGACGGGCGGCGCGGGCGGCGTCTGGGCGTGCGCTGGCTGCGCGGGCAACATGGCAACGGCAAGCCACCACATGGCAAGCGCGCCGGCCAAATGCCGCACGGCAGGGCGGAGAGCGGGGTTTGCCGGGCGCGGTGCAAGGGGCATGGGGCGCTCAACTCCGGACATGGCAAGCCCCGGCAGGCGGCGACTGGACGCCATCGATGCTAGGTGCGCCGGGTGGGGGTGTCAACCACGCGCACCTCGGCTACAGTCGGCGCGCGGCTCAGATGGGCCGCTCGAGGCGCGACGATGCAGCAGGTGGACTACGCCGTTTTCCCGGGCGTACGCGACGAGGCGCTGTTGGCGACGGTGAACAAGGTCCTGGGCCACGTGCGGCGCTCGCAACTGGGTCCGCGCGAGTTCCGCGACTGGCTCAAGGACGAGACGCTTTTCGACAAGGACACGACGCCGCACGTGATGCGCCTGTTCGACATCTTGCAAGACGCGTCCGTGCGTCTCGGGCCGTGGGCTGAGCAGTTCTTTGCGACCACGACCGAAGAGGCTGCGCGCGAACTCCTCTACAAGCGGCTCCTCGAAGAAAACACGCTGCTGATCAAGTACGTGCTGGAGGCGCTCGACACCGAGGGCGGCGGGCGCCTGCATTCGGACCACGAACTGCACCGGATGCTGACGAGCTACGTCTATCCGGGCAAGCACATCGGCCTGGTGCCGTTCAAGGCGTGGACGAAGTGGCTGGTCGTGGCCGGGCGGGTCAAGCTCGTCGGCATCCGCTGGGGGCTCACCGACCTGGGCAAGGCGGCGGTGCCGCGGCTGCGCACGATCGATGCCGACGAGTTCCTTGAAGACGAGAAGCTCGCGCAAGCGGCCGCGGCGCCCGCGACCGGCTCCTTGCCGGGCGCGACGACAGCGGCAGCGGCGGGGACCCCGCTGAGTGCTCCGGCCAAGGCCGCCACCGCGCCCGTTCCGCCGGCCCAGGCCGCGCGGCCCCCTGCGAGCGCTGCGGCGAAGCAGGCGGCCGCAGATGCCGACGAAGAGGGGCTGGACCTGCCGCCGGAGCCCGAGCCGATCGACGAAACGCTCGCCGCGCGCTACGAGGCCCGTTTCGAGGCAGACCCCGCGCCAGAGGCGGCGCCAGCGGCTCGCGAACGGCCAAGGCCGGCGGGAGCTGCCGGGCATCCGACGTCCGGCTCGCCCATCGCCAGCGCCGCAGCGGCAAAGGCCGGTGCAGCGCCAGGCCAGGCCGACCTGAAGGGGTCCGGTGCGACGCAGGTGGCCGCCCAACCGAGCACGCTGCACGTGGCGGCTGCGGCGCGCGACCTGACGGCGCCGAGCGTGATCGTGCGCGAGGGCCGACTCGAGGTCGCGTGCACGAGCGCGGCACCCGACGTCTCCGAGGTCCTGACCTCGCTGCGGGAGGTCGGACGCACGCGCGGGTTGGGCGGCGGTTCGCTGCTGCTCGCATACGGGCTGGAGCCGCGCATGGCCCAGAACGAGGCCGCACGCCATCTGTTCCTCGCCGGGCTGTTGGCGCGACTGCACGCGCACCCAGAGGGCGCGGGTCTCGCGGCGTGGCTGGTCGAACGCGTCGGCGGCCTCGGCCCCATCGCGTTGCTGCTCGATCGACCCGAAGCGCTGCACGAGGTCGTGGTGCGCTGGGGCGTCTCGGGCAGCGACCCCGCGTCGATGGCGGTGCGCGCGGCGTTGCTCGATGCGACGCTGGGAGGCCGCGCACTCAAGGCACAGCCCGACCTCCCTACCGCACTGGCCGACGCGCCCACGTCTGAGGTGCTGGTCGGCCAACTCGGCCAAGGCCTGCTGCGCGGGGCGCCGGTCACGGCGCAGTTGTGGCTGGTGCGCGAGATGGTGCGGGCGGGCCTGTGGACGCGGCCGTCGGCGACCGAAATCGCATTCGTGCCCACGCGCGCCGCCCGCCTGATGGCATACCGGCTCCGCCTCATCGACAGCCATTTTGCCTCCGGCGCCGCACTGTTGATCCCGCTGGCGCGCCGGTTGTGCACGTTGCTGCCGCCCGCCTCGGTCGAAGCTGCCGCATTCGAGGCACTCGCCCCGGCCAACCACCTGCGCTTTGACTGCGTCAAGGTGACCGTCTGCCAGCAGCCGTGCGCGCTGCATCCGGCGGGCGACGACAGCTGAAGGCGCACCGGAGCGACTGGTTGCAACGGGGCAGGCCCATCTCGCGGCGTTGCAGGTATTGACGCGGTGCGTGCTGCAAGCTAGTGTACCGCGCGCGTCCGTCGAACCGGCCCGCCTGCCCACTCGTGCTGCGACGGGCCGCGGGGTTCGGTCGAACGCTCGGTGTCCTCCGCGCAGTCTCTCTCCTCCGCGCAGTCTCTCTCCTCCGCGCAATCTCTCTCCTCCGCGCAATCTCTCTCCTCCGCGCAATCTCTCTCCTCCGCGCAGTCTCTCTCCTCCGCGCAATCTGTCTCCTCCGCGCAATCTGTCTCCTCCGCGCAATCTCTGTCCTCCGCGCAATCTCTGTCCTCCGCGCAGTCTCTGTCCTCCGCGCAATCCGTTCCGCCCGCGTGTCTCCCCTTCCCTGCCCGCGCAACCTCGCGGCGACCGACTGCACCTTCCGTCGATTGCCCGCCCTGCGTCGCCCCACCCTCCCGCATCGGTACCAACATGCCCCGCAAGCCCGCAGCCTCCGCGACGCCCGCCGCCCCCTCGGCCGGCGATGTGATGAACCTAAACGATCTCAAGCACATGAAGATGGTCGACCTTGTCAGCCTGGCGCACGAGTTGGGCATGGACGATGCCGCTGCGATGCACCGGCAGGACCTCATCTTCGGGTTGCTGCAGGCGCAGACCAGCCGCGAAGGCGCCATCTTCTCCGAGGGCGTGCTGCAGGTGCTGCCCGACGGCTACGGCTTCTTGCGCTCGCCGGACTACAACTACTTCCCCGGTTCTGACGACATCTACGTCAGTCCGTCGCAGATCCGGCGCTTCGGCCTGCGCAACGGCGACACGATCTCGGGTGAAATCCGGCCGCCCAAGGAGGGCGAGCGCTACTTTGCCCTGCTCAAGGTCGACGAGATCAACTTCGAGGACCCGGAGCGCGCCAAGAGCAAGATTCTCTTCGACAACCTGACGCCGCTGTACCCCGAAGAGCGGCTGCGCCTGGAGTACACGCCCAAGAGCTACACGACGCGGATCATCGACCTGCTGTGCCCGCAAGGCAAAGGCCAGCGCACGCTGATCGTCGCGCCGCCGCGCACGGGCAAAACCGTTTTGTTGCAGGAGATCGCCCACGCCGTTGCTGCCAACCACAAGGAGGTCTACCTCATCGTGCTGCTTATCGACGAGCGGCCCGAAGAAGTGACGGACATGCAGCGCACGGTTCACGGCGAAGTCGTGTCGTCCACGTTCGACGAACCGGCGTCGCGCCACGTGCAGGTCGCTGAAATGGTGATCGAAAAGGCCAAGCGACTGGTCGAACACGGCCGCGACGTCGTGATCCTGCTCGACTCCATCACCCGGCTGGCGCGCGCCTACAACACCGTGGTGCCGCCGTCTGGCAAGATCCTGTCGGGCGGCGTCGACAGCAACGCGCTGCACAAGCCCAAGCGCTTCTTCGGCGCGGCGCGCAACATCGAGGAGGGCGGCTCGCTGACGATCATCGGCACGGCGCTGGTCGATACCGGCAGCCGCATGGACGAGGTGATCTTCGAGGAGTTCAAGGGCACCGGCAACTGCGAAATCCACCTCGATCGCAAGCTGATGGAGAAGCGCATCTACCCGTGCCTCGACGTCAACAAGTCTGGTACCCGCAAGGAAGACCTCCTGATGGACGAGCGCACGCTCAACCGCGTGTGGCTGCTGCGCCAGTTGCTCCACCCGCTGAACGTCATCGACTCGATGGAGTTCTTGCTGGACAAGATTCGCAAGTACGAGACAAACGACATGTTCCTCAACGGCATGAACCAGTAACCGCGCGGATCGGACTCATGGCACGCATCGTCGTCACCGGCGGGGCCGGATTCATCGGCTCCAGCTTGGCCCACGCGTTGGCCGATCGCGGCGACGGCGTGCGCGTCGTCGATGACTTCAGCACCGGGCGGCACGTCAACCTGCGCGGGCTCGAGGGACGCGTCGAGGTGTTCGAAGGCGACATTCGCGATGCGAACCTGCTCGACAGGGCGTGCGCGGGGGCCGATTTCGTGTTCCATGAGGCGGCGCTGCCCAGTGTCGCGCGCTCGGTCGAGGACCCGTTTGCGTCGCACGACGTCAACGCGAACGGCACACTGCAGGTGCTCGAAGCGGCACGGCGGGCGGGTGTCAAACGGCTCGTGTACGCGGCGTCGTCGTCGGCCTACGGCGAGACGCTCGTACAGCCCAAGGTCGAGACGATGGTGTCGTGCCCCATCAGCCCGTATGGCGTACAGAAGTTGATGGGCGAGCTGTACTGCAAGGTGTGGACGCACGTGTACGGGCTGCCGTGCGTGGCGCTGCGCTACTTCAACGTGTTCGGGCCGCGCCAGGCGCCGGACAGCGAGTATGCTGCGGTGATCCCGCGCTTCATCACCGCCTTGCAGCACGGACGGGCTCCGACGCTGTTCGGCGACGGCGCCCAGACCCGCGACTTCTGCTACATCGCCAACGTCGTCGAGGCGAACCTGAAGGCCCTCGACGCCCCGGCCGCGCCCGGCCACGTGTACAACGTCGCGTGCGGCGAGCGCTGGTCGCTGCTGCAGGTGGTCGCGATGCTCAACAGCATCCTCGGCACGGACATCGCGCCTTGCCATGCCTCGGGGCGCGTCGGCGACATCCGCGACAGCCTCGCCGACATCGGGGCCGCGCGGCGCGACCTCGGCTATGCGGCTGGCGTGGGCTTCGAAGAGGGCCTGCGCCGCACCGTGCAGTGGTACGCGGAACATCCAAACTGACCTGGACCCACGGGCGTGCCGGCAGCGCTAGCGTGCGGCCGCGGGGGCCGGGTTGGCCGCTGCTGGGTCCGGCACCCCAGCAGGCACACTTGCGGGCGGCGCCGCGGCGGCACGGGTGCGCTCCCGCAGCGCCTTGACGTGCTCTGGAGCCGCACCGGCCGACGAGGGTGCCAGCAAGGCAGCCAAGAGCAGCGCGGGTGGAGCGCGCACCTTCCACACCATCACCGTCCCCTCGGCTTCGGCAACGGTCGTGGCCGGCGCCTG
>SHZF01000113.1 GCA_009692425.1 Myxococcales bacterium
GGACGGCGCGCCTGGTGGATCAGTTGCTCGCCGATCTGCTCGCGGCCTACACCCGCAAGGGACTGCTCGACCAGACGGACGTCCTCGTGGTGTCAGATCACGGCTTCGAGGCGACGAGCCGCTACGCCGATCCCGCGGCGGCGCTGCGGGCGTGCGGTCTCAGCGGTGCGACGACCGGCGTGGCGATCAACGGGCACGGGCTCTTCCTCTACCTGCCGACGGCGCTGGCGCGGGATCCGAGCGCGGTCGCGGCTGCGTGCGCAAAGCACCCCGACGTGGCGCGCGCCCTGCCAGCCACAGACAGCCAGTTGTTCGGTCCAGCCCCATCCGGTGGTGCCGATGCCCGCGTGCCCGACCTCGTCTTGGTCGCGAAGCCGGAGTTCGTGTGGTCGGCCAGCCGCGTGCGCAAAGGGCCGCCGTTGACGCGCGGGATGCACGGCGGGCTCGCCAACGACCCGGACCTGCAGGCTGTCTGGGTGGCCGCCGGCCCGCATGTCGCCGCGCGTGCGGAGCCGGAGCGCCGGCAGATGCTCGACGTTGCCGCGCTGCTGTGCGGCTGGCTCGGCGTGCAAGGGTGCGGTTCGCGCTGATTGGCTGCCGGGCATCGGAGTCGGTGGTGGATCCTGGACGGCCGCAGACCTTGCGAAATCCGCCGTGGATCCACACCCTGTGCCCCGATGCGCGGCCGGCTTCGACCCCACGGTGCGGCGCGCGCCCGTCCCGGCGGACCTGGAGGTTCTCATGTCGCAGTCGTGCGTCCGCTCCCTTCCCCTCTTGCTTGCGCTGACCGCGTGCGCAGAGGCGCCACTGGCCGCCGTGAGCATCGGCACCACGAACAGCGACGGCGCGACCTCGGCCGATGGGGCCGCGCTCGGCGACGGTGCGATCGCGGGCGATGGCGGCACGGCTGCCGATGGAGCGACGATCGCGCCCGACGGGGCCGTGCTGGGACCCGACGGTGCCGTGATTTCCGCCGACGCCGCACGCGGCGCAGACGGGGGGCCGGCCCTCGACAGCGGGGGTGCGGTCAGCGACACCTCGACGCCTCCCGACAGCACGCCGGCTGACGTCAAACCGCTGTCGGACACGCTCATGGCCGACGGGGCCACGGCAAAGTACACGACGTGCACGGGCCTCTTGACGTGCGTCCAGCTTGCGTGCGGCGAAGCTGGCGCGCCGGGCTGCGATGCGCCCTGTACGTCGGGGGCGTCCGAAGCCGTCTCCTCCAAGTACGGCAAGTTCTCGGGTTGCATGGCGGCCGTCGGTCCCTCGTGCACGCAGAAGTGCCCGGCCGTGCCCGGCAAGCCTGGTCCGGACTCGAAGTGTGTCAACGACTGTGGGATGCAGTCGTGCGGCGTGCTGCTGTTGCTGTGCGTGACCGACGGCAAGACGGGCGACAAGCCGTGCAGCACGGCGTTCACCTGCCAGGACACTTGCAAGGACAACTTCACGTGCGTCCAAAACTGCTACGCGTCGATGACGGCGCAAGCCCAGGCGCAGACCGAAGCGTTCGGGCTGTGCGTGGTCGAGGCCGCCAAGAAGGGTATCACGGGCGACAAGGCGTTCGGCGAGTGCATCGGGCCCTTGGTGCAGTGCATGGCCGGCGGCGCCAAGGGCAGCGCGACGTGCTCGCAGGCCTTCGACTGCTACTTCACGTGCTCGGCGGGCGGCGGCGACGCGAAGATGCTGCAGTGTCTGGGCGAGTGCTATGGCAAGTCCAACCTCGACGCGCAGAGTCAATTCCTGACTGCCTTCAAGTGCATGGCAACGCAGACCGCGAAGTCTGGTCCCTTTGCCGGCCCGTGCAGCGCCCCGGTGCTGGGCTGCCTGTCCGACTTCAAGTCGGGGGCGCAGTCCTGCGCGGCTGTGTCGAAATGCGCGCAGGGCTGCAATTTCAAGACCACGCCCGGCCTGATGTGCATGGGCAAGTGCTACGCCGACGGCACGAAAGATGGGCAGAAGGCCTGGGCCGAGTTCATGACGTGCGACGAGTCCGTTTCGCAGAGTTGCCTCGACGGCTTGCTGGCGTGTGCGGCACCGTCGGGCACGAAGTCGTGCACCGAAACCATGGCGTGCATGGGCACGTGCAAGGAGAACGCGACGTGCTTCGTGGACTGCGTGACGAAGGGAACGTCGGTCGAATCCAAAGAGGCGGTCGGGCTATTCGGGTGCGCCGAGAAGAACAAGTGCAAGAATTCGTGCGAGGGCAAGCCTGAGGGCTGCATGCTCAACTGCTTCAAGACGAAGTGCGCGGCCACGTACGATGCGTGCTTGAAGTAGTTCGGGGCCGGTCCCAGCCCAGATTCTGGCGCACTACCAGCCCAGATTCTGGCGCACTACCAGCCCAGATTCTGGCGCACTACCAGCCCAGGTTCTGTCGAAGGGCCGGGGCCTTGGGCACATCGGGGCACGTCCAAGTATTCTGGCACGCGTCGAGCTTCCACGTCTTGCCGCCCGACTTCAGGTAGATCGCGATCGCTTCGAGCACCAGCGCGCCGTGATCGAACGCGCCTTCCTTGACGGCCTGATCGCACACCACCTGCGTCTGCGGGTCGAGCACGCCCTTGCACAGCTTCTTGAGCCGGTCGGCCTGCTCGCCGGGAAAGTCGATGTCGTGCTTGCCGGTGTCGCGCACATAGGGAAAGAACGCGCCCGAGACGCCACCCTTGCCATCGTCCTTGACCGTCTTTGTCCACAGCGGCGGATTGAGCCGGGGCGCGAAGTAGCCGTCATGGCCGCGCGGATAAGGCATGGCGGTCGGGTCCTTGGCCAGCGCAAACGAGCCCGACAGGTCGTCGACGTCGAACAGCGTGCCGACCTTTTTCGTGCCGCCGCCGCCATCGGGCTGGTCGTGGTAGAAATGCGGAATCCGGTCCACGGCTTCGAGCACCTTGGCGTCGATCAGCACCTGGTTGGCCGTGCGGTTGCCCCACTCCGGCACCTTCGTCGTGTAATCCAGGAGTCCCGCCGCCCGGGCCAGCGCCGCTCCCGTCGAGACCGGCACGTTCATGTCGCCGATGGTCGAGAGCACGATCGAATGCGTGTTCACCGTCTCGCCCGTCGGGTACTTCATCTCGCCCGACAGCGCGTGGCGCATCACGACCGCCGGGTCCGCCGGGTCGAGCACCAGTTGGGCAAACCCGATGAAACGGCGCAGTTCCGGGCGCGCGCGGTGCATCCCCAGCCCTTCGGCGATAGGCGCCAGCGGCTGGCCCTTCTTGAAGTCCAACGGCGCAGACTGGAAGTGGAAACGCACATCAACGCCAAACTTGTCGATGGTCACGTCGGCGCGGGTGCCCGCCTTCAGCTTACACGCCTTGCCCGTCGCCGGGTCGCGCCCATTCTGGAACGCGTCGCCGTCATAGAACGTCAAGCGATGGCGCTGGGGGCGATCGCGCGCCACGTCCGACGCCAACCCGACCCGGAACGCCCCGCCCGGCCGCACGATCGCGCAATCGACCTCGCCATTGTCGAGGTTCTCGGCGAGCACGCTGTCGCCGGGCTTGCGCGGAGCCATCGACGCCACCGGAATGCGCGCGGTGTCGTTCAGGCGCGGCACGACCGCCTTGATGGTGACCGACTTGCCGTCCGCCTCCGGGTAGCCGATGTAGAGCGGCCCCATCAGCCGCAGCATGACCGCCTCGCGCACGCCGCCCTGCACGCTGCGAATGCCGACGTCGCTCAGCCCGCCACCAGCGCACATCGGCACGGTGGCCGCCATCTGGGGTTCGATGCCCGCGACCGCTGCCGACATCATGCCGCCCAGCGACGAGCCGGTCATGCCGAGGACCGCGTCCTTGCCGCCCAGGTCGACTTGGCCATCACCGTCGAAGTCGCCCGCGAGGTCCTTGGCATCGATCTTGCCGTCGCCGTTGCTGTCGACGTTCCACGCGCGCTGGCCGTCGAAGCCGCGCAGTACGCGGACCAGTTGCACGTAGTCCACTGCCGTCTGGCGCACGACGTCGCGGGTGTGGAAGGTGTAGGCGGTCCAGAAGTCGCCGCCGGAGTCGTCCTTGCCGTCGAGGTCCTGATCCCAACTGCGATTGGCCAGCAGGCCGTCGATGATGCCGGGCAGGTGCAGCGCCTCGAACACCGGCTTGGCGACCTCGAGCTCCTGCGGCCCCAGCAGGTCGACGCCGTGGCTGACGTTGTCGATCGCGATCGTCGCCATGCCGTGGCGCGCGAAGTAGCCGGCGAATTGCATGGTGACCAGCTTGTGGCCGGTGTAGCCGTGGCCGAGGACGACGACGTCGGCAGGCTTGCCATCCTTGCGCTTGCTGACCTCTTTCTTGGGAACTGCGAGCCAGAACGTGACGAGTTCCTTTTCGGCGCGGGCCGGCCGGCGGTCGAGATCGGGCGGCCAGCTCATGTCGTTGTAGCCCTGGACCTGGCCGCGGCTGTCCTTGCGCAAGAAAAGCATGGGCGTCCAATAGGATGCGAACACGTGGTAGTCGACGTAGCGCAGCGACTCGTAGAAGCGCTTGCCGTAGTCGGTCGACTCATCGATCGACAGGCCCAGGTTGGCGGCACTGATCAGGCGCACGATGTCGATCATCTGCTCGCCCGAGACGATGAAGAGGTTGGGGCGCTGCTTGCCGGCGTCGTCTTTCGGCCCATCCCACGCCGTGTGGGCCTTCGCCAGATCGGGCGGAAACTCCTTGGCGAGGTGGGCCTGCGCGCCATGCCCATACAGCCCGGAGCGCACCGCCCGGAGGTCGGCGTGGACCGAGCCGGTCGTAAACGTCCACGCAAACGCGACGTCTTCAAAGGTAAGACCTCCGAACTCAACAGGTTTCTTGGCGAAAAGATCGACGAGCGGCCGCAGCGCGTCGGTCTGGGCGCCGTGGTGAACGAAGCGGAACGGCGAACCGACTGCGGCCCCCTTGGCGTCTTTCAGGCGTCGCGTCACGAGCACGGCATAGGTCTCACGCTCGCGCAGCGGACGCAGGGGTCGCAGGATCAGGGTCTTCGTCTCGCGTTCCCAGAACGTCATCAGCGCGTTGGCGCGACCGACGAGGTCATCGTCGGCGGGCGCCTTGCCGGGCAGGCGGTTGGGCTTGTCCAGCACACCGTCGCGATCAGTGTCTTCGCCGGGGTCGAGCGTGCCGTTGCCGTTGGCATCTTCGTCCGTCTCCTCGAAAAGAGCAGACATCGTGTCGCCGCGGGCGTCGTGCTCCCAGAAGTCGTCGCGGTTCTCGAGCACGACCGGGTAGTTGCCATTGCCGAGGTCGAGCGCCACCGGCTTGCCGAATGCAGCGCTGCCTGGCGTGACGTTGACGACGTACACGACATCGTTCGCAAAAGCGTAGTCGTCGCCCCAGTGCGCGGCGATCACGGACTGCGGGTCGATGTCGCCGCTGAACGGGATCGTGATCGGCGTGAACACGCCCCAGCCATCGAGCTGGTCGATCTTCTCACGCGTGCGGCGCTCGAAGGCGGTCGGCGCGATCACCGAAGCGTTGATGCGGCGCAACGTGGCTGCGTCGTGGTCGAAGCGCGTGGCGAGGTCGTTGGGCAGCGGGATTTCGGGCAGCGGCTTGGCGAAGAAGTCCACCCGCACGGTGACGGCGGCGGGCTTCGAGGCCGCCAGGCCATCGGGGCCTCCGTCGCAGCCGACCGCGCCGACGCCGGCGCACAGGAAGGCGGCGACTCGCATACCACGGTCGATCGAGTTCAGCTTCTTCCGGTTCATCGGGCCCTCCGCCTACTTCGCAGTGTCCGCTTTGGCCGCGATCGGGGTCGGCGTGCCCACGAGCGCCAAGGTGAACCGGCCGGCGTGCACGGCCGCCATCGGCTCGCCGGGGCCCTGCAAGGCGGGTCCCGGCAGCAGCGTCGCGCCTTCGATGCCCACCTGGAACGCCGACCGCCACATGTCGGGCAGCCGCCACGTCGCGCGTACGCCGAGGTCGACTTCGGTGCCCCAGCGGTCGCCGGCCTGCGCCGCGCCGCCTAGCGCGTTCACGGGGGCTCCGCCGCCGCGCACCTTGGTCTGGTACGGATCCACGGGCGCGGCCGGGGCCCACGCGAGCAGCGCGCCGCCGTAGGCTTCCCACACGTCGCCGAAACGCCAGCCCAGCTTGGGAAACAATGTGATCGCATTGCTGATCGCGCCGTCGGACGGCAGCCGGTCGAGGTCGTCGGGAGCCCGCGCCGCCAGTCCCGGGTCGACGGCAGTGCGAGGCATCCGGCCAGTCTGCCAGCCGATCACGCGCTCGAACAACACGAGGCCCTGGCGCAGGTTGCGGTCGGCGCGAAAGGCCGTCAGCTTGCCATCGTCGGGCTGGGCATCGCCGGACTGGTAGCCGAGATCGACCTGCAGGCCGAGCGCGCCGGAGCGCCACGATGTGCGCGCGAGAGCCCCCACCTGTGCGAGAGAGTGGGTGGGGAAGTCCGGGGTCGGCCCGAGGTCCGTGTCGCCGCCGACATAGGCCGCTTCCGCCTCGAAGCGCAGGCCATTGCCAGCCACGTCGCGGTGGTCGAGATCGCAGGCGAGATCGAGCACAGTGGCGCGGATCAAGCGTCCAGAAGGATGGCGCTGGGTGCGGCGGGCTGCGTAGAGGCCGACCCAGCGCTCGCGGGCGAGGTGCAGGCGAACGGCGCCGACTGCCTGCGCCGCCGCGCCGTCGCCCGACCGCAGCACGTCGTCTTCCACGACGCGGTCGCCGGCGATGACGAATACGAGCCCGCGCAAGGGACTCGCCGTGCCGGCCCACGGCATGGCGTGCACGAGCACCCGCAGCGCGCGATCGCCCGGCCGGCTCTGCTCAAACCACGTCTGCCGATCGAGGCCGAGTTCGGCGCGCCCGTCGTTCGCCACGAGCCCGAGGCCCCACGCCGACGCTTGCAGGCCCGCGCGCACGCCGGCCCGGTCTCCCAGGCGGGCGAACACGTAGGCGTCGTTCCACAGGAGCGCACCATGACGGTCGCCGGGTGCCCGATCTGCCAGACCGAGCGGGCGTCCGAACAGGCTCCCTTCGGCGAGATCGAGGGCGGCGACGGCGCCGAACGCGGGACCGTCTGGCTGGGCGGCCCAGGCGATGTCGGCGCGGGCGTGGGCACGTCCCGTGCCTTCCACGGCGGGCTCGGCCCGTGCGCTGCCTCGATCGAGGGCGAACCCGGAAACGAAGGCAGCACCGGCGCGACCGCTGCCGGTCGCCGTCACCCGCAGTTCCGAGCGCCCGCCCGCGCCGACCGCGTGCACGCCAACTGGTTGGGCGGCAGCCACCGCCGCGGCGGTGCACGCCAGCACAAAAGTCAAGGCAGCAAGCATGATGCGCGCCATCAGAACCTCGTGTTGCACGCCGGGTCGCCGTCGCACCGGGCTCGAGGCTCGTCGTGTAAAATGCCTTGCCTCGCGACGGCGCGGCCTGTAACCTCGCGCGCCCTTTTTTGGGGCAGCCGGGTTGCCGTGCGGTGTATCATCGCAGCGGATCCCGCGCCAGAGGAGAATCCCAGCGCGGCGGTCCCGCGCT
>SHZF01000114.1 GCA_009692425.1 Myxococcales bacterium
GGAGGCGGCACGCGCCGAAGCGGAGGCAGCACACACGGAAGCGGAGGCAGCACACACGGAAGCGGAGGCGGCACGCACCGGCGCAGAACTCACCGGGACTCAGGCCGCAACGGCCCTCGCCGACGCAGTGGCAGCCCGGACAGACCTGGCTGCCGCACAGGCCGAGGTGGCCCGGCTGCAAGCAGAGATGGCCCGGCTGCAAGCAGAGATGGCCGGGGCGCTGGACGCGGCAGGCGCCGGCGGTGCCGAACTCGCCCAGTTGCAAACGGACCTCGCCGGATTTGCTACGGCGAGCGCGGCAGCTGTTGCGGAGGCGGGAACCGCGCGCATCGCTCTCGAAGCGGGCATGGCAGCGCAGGCGACGGCAGAAGCGGCCCTTGCCGATGCCCGGGCAGCATTGGCGGAATTCGGCGCACAGGTACTGGCCGAACGCGAAGCGGCGACTGCGGGCGACGGGCAGGCACGTGCGCAGTTGGAAGAGGCGCAGGCAGAGCGGGACGTGGCGGTCGCGGGCCGAACGGAACTGGCGGAGCGCCTCGCGGCACTTGAATCGCAGCTTGTTGTCGTGCAAGGACAATCGGCGACGTTGGAAGCAAAGGCCGAGGCGGCCGAATCGGCTCGCCTGGCCGAGGTCGATGCCCACAGGGCGACGCAGGCCGCCGCTGAAGAAGCACGCGATGAGGCCAAGGCCGCACTCGACGCCGGCGCCCTGGCCGCAGCCGAGGCGGAGGCCGCGCGGGCCGCAGCCGAGGCGGCAAGCGCAGAGGCGTCTGCTGGACGCGCCGAGGCGGTTGAGGCGCGCGCCCAGGTCGACGCAGCCCGCGCAGCGGCGGCTGGCGGCGACGAGGAGATGAGGCGCCAGTTGGACGAGGCTGTGGCGGTCGCCCACGACGCCGATCGGGCAGCCAGCGCCGTGCGCGCAGAGTTGACCACCGTACAGGGCGCCCTTGCCGCCGCGCACGCTGAGGCAGCAGCGACGGCAGAGGCACTGGAATTGGCACGTGCGGCGGCTGCGAATGCGGCAGCAGCGGTCGACGCCGCGGGCGAGGCCGCACGCGGCGAAGCAGCCGTGCATCAGGCCGCCATCGAAGCATCGCAGGCGGAAGGCGAAGCCGCGCGCGGCGAAGCAGCCGTGCATCAGGCCGCCATCGAAGCATCGCAGGCGGAAGGCGAAGCCGCGCGCGAACGATTCGCAGCGCTGCAGGCCGAACTGGATCAGGTGCGTCGTGGCAGGACGGAATCTGACGGTGCACTGTCCGAGGCGCGGGCAGAACTTGCCGCCGCGCAAGCGCGACTGGCTGAAGCACACGCAGCGGCATCGACTGCGCATGACGACGCGCGTGACGACGCGCGCGCGACACGTGACGAGTTGGCGGCGGCGCAGGCCAACGCCGATGCCGAACGGGATGCTGTGGCAGCCGCGCAGGCGCAGGCAGAGGCCGCCCAGGCAGAGGTGGCGGCAGGCCGCGCAGAGGCCACGGCGGCGGCAGAGCGGGCGCTCGACGAACTGCAGCGCGCACACGAAACGGCAGAGGGCGCCCGCGCGGCAACGGAGACCGCCCGCGCCGAGGCGGAAGCGGCGCGTGCGGAGCTGGAAGCCGTCAAGGCCTCGGTGAGCACCGCGACCTCGGGCGCCGAAGCAGCAGCCACCGCAGTGCAGGAGGCGCGTGCCGCACTGGCGGCTGCCGTCGAGGACGCCGAAACGGCACGCGCGGCGATGGCCGCAGCCGGAGCCGCGGCCCAGACGGCACGCAGCGAGGCGGAATCCGCCCGCGAAGCTGCACGCAACGCGGAGGCGCGAGCCGACGAGCAAGCGGCCAAAGCCGCCCACGCCGCGGAGCAAGCGGAAGCCGCGGCCCACGCCGCAGAGCAAGCGGCCGCTCTGGCAGCATCCCAAGCCGCAACTGCGACGCCCGGCGTCGATCCCAAGAAGGTCGATGCGTTGCGTGCAGAGTTGGACCAGGCCAGAAGCGAGTTGTCCGACGTGGAGGCCGCGCGCGACGAGGCCCAAGCGGAAGCAAAGGCTATCCGCAAGGAGATGAAGGAGAAGGAAACGCGCCTGAATGCGGAGGTCGAATCGGCCCGCAAGGCGACCAAGGCAGCCGAAGCGGCGGCGGCCAAGGCAGGCGGCGGCGGGAGTAAGGGCGGCGGCGATGGCGCATCGCTGCAGGCGGTACTCGACGAACTCTACGGGGTCGTGTCGTCATTCAAGCCCGACCTGCGCACGATCGCCGACGCACGCGGTCTGCTCGACACCGAAGACGCCGATGAGCGTCAAGAAGGCCTCGACATGCTCCGGGAGGGTCTCGAAGCCTGCAACACCCGCTCCGCTGAGCTCAAGAACCTCGTGCAGAAGGTCCGCGAGGTGGCGGGCGGGTAGGCGAGGGCGGCGCCGGCAATCTGACGGGCCTGGCGCGGCTCAGGTCGGCAGGCGCCGGTGGAACAACCAGTGCACGCCCGCATCCACCGACTCGGCCGGCACCGTGAACAGCGTCACCGGTGCGCGCACGAGCACGTCCAGCGCCTTGGCGAGGTCGTCCTGCGACGAATCGTCCTTGCACGTCGCGAACGACAGGCCATCCTGGTGCCATGCGAGGGGAACGAACTGCCCGCGCCGGCACATCTCCTCCGTAAACAGCGCGCAGGGGTCGCCAGCCGTGAAAAGCTCCGGCCAGATGCCGGAGTCGCGCATCCGCAGGAACTCCTCGACCGTGACGTGGCTCGGCCCCACCTGCTCCTCGTACAGCAGTTCGAAGAAATCGACCAGCGACAGCGCGAGCACCGCGGGAGAAAGCGCGTCACGGGCGATGATCTCCGACGGCGACCGCCCTTGCCGGAGCGTGCGGACCTGGCCCGCGAAGGCACCCCCGGCGGTACCAAGGCGCGACGAGCTGCCTGGCTTGGCGGTCGTGAAGCTGCGGCCGTGCGTTCCGCTCGTTGCGGTGTCAGCGCGAGCGGCACCCAACTGGTGTTCCGGCGTTGCCTTCTCGGCAAGGGCCGGATCGGTGTGGGCGACGCGCGTGGAGGCAGGCGCAGGTTCCGACTGTGCCGTCACGACAGGCTGTTGGGCGGATTGCGCCACCTCAGTGTTGTCCACGCTGCTTGGAGCGAGGCGACGCTTCGGGCGCGACGCGGGACCGACGGGAATGGCCATGGAGGGGTCCCTTGCGGAGTGCCAATGCGAGTTGCCGCACTCGAAATGAACGAAAGGCCTTGGACCGCATGGGCATCTCGTGCGGGCCGCGGCAGTGGACCGCCGCAAGGGGCAAACGGGGTGTGCAGCCTGGATGCGACTGCGCACTTCGTGGCTGAACGACTCCTGCACGACTGCAGGGTCCGGGCTCTGGACCATCGGCGCCGAAGCGCGGCAGGTCGAGCCCCACCTCGGCGAAAATCTCGCGCCACCAGGTGGGCGGTGCCCGGTTCAGCGACACGCGCACGACGAGGCAGTCGGAAACCTCCGGATGGATCCCGACAACATCCACGATGGTCGGCTGCATGGGCACGACGGCACCTCCCGCAACGAGCGCCCTCCAGGCTGCGGCGCCTGATTGCGAGCCGCAAGGATAGTCACGCTGAGGCTTCACCGCAAACGTCAGGCAGCGAAGTGGAGCAGGGCGATCGCAAGTACCGCAAACCCACCAAAATGGTTGACAGATAATACTCCGCGCGATCTGGCACATCCCGCCGGGGCGTAATCCGGCGACGAGAAGGTGCCGGGTCATGAGCGGATATCATCGATTTCTCGAGCTTTTCTCCACCGTCCGCGATCCTCGCCGCCGGCGCAGGGCTTGACGCCAGGCACCATCAAGACCGACGACAAGTCGCATGAGATTACAGCGATTCCCGACCTGATTCGCACGCTCAACTTGAAGGGCGCGACGGTCACCGGGGTCCTCGCGTTGAGCGCAGCGAATGAGCCATGACTCGATGTCACGGCGCAAGCGGGGCGACGCGCAGGGTCTTGCCGCAACCATTCGGAATCACGGGCGCATCGAAAACACGCTGCACGGGTCGCTCGATGTCACGTTCGGCGAAGACGCACACCGCATCGTCAACCGCGACGGCGCCACGAATCTGTCGAGGTTGCGCTGGCTTGCCCACGGCACGGTCAAGAACGCGACCGGGTACGGCATGAGCATGACCCGCGTCTGTCAGGTGTGCGGCTGGAATCCCGACCGTCTGCTCGACATGCTTGGCGGCCATGTCATTGCCGGCAAGCCAAAGCGCAGAGTTCTGGACCCGAAACGCTTCAAGTCAATGAAAACCAAGTCCTCGACGACACAACTGCAACAGGTTTGGCCGAGCGCAGTGGGCTCGGGAGGCCGAGGATTGTCGATTTCTTAGGAAACCAGCGCCACGCTGCCCAAATCCGCAGGGCCCTCTGCGCGTTGGTGCCCTTGTGCGGCGGCCGGACCGGTTTACGGCGCTTCAGGTGGAGCGGTGGGGGTTTCTTGCGATTGCCCTGGCGGAGGGGGGCCGCCACGCTGCAGGGCGCGAGCGAGACACGCGGCCAGTGGAGCGGCGAAGCGGGCGACCTTGGCCGGCGCGATGACCATCTCGGCAAAGGGGTCGAAGGGCTGCGCGAGGAGATCGCGGCGCACCTCGACGCAGAGCACGCGTGGGGTATGGCGCCGGGCCAGCGCTTCGCCGGTCGTGCCGGGGTGAAGTTTGTACGTGGCACTCTCGCCGGGTGTAATGCCGAGTTCGCGTAGGGCGGTACGAACATCTTGCAGGAGGTCCGGGTCGGTGAGCAGCGTGCCATCGGTCGCGGTGTGGATCAGGTCGACGCCAGGTCGCTCCGGCCACTGTGCATAGGTCTCAGGCTCATACGCCGCCCGCAGCGCCCGGACGATGTCGGAGTCGATGGTGGTGATGCCCACGGAACGCGGGGCATAGCTGTGCATCGAGACTCCGATGCCTCCCGCGCCGCACACGAGGGCGAACGCGCGCTCGGCGGTCGCGACGTACTGGCCGTGCATGGCGTGCAGCAACGTGCGGTCGCCGTCATCGACGACGTACTCTGGCAGCAGTCCCGTCAGGCCACCGGCGCCGAGTTCGGCGGCGCTCATGCCCGCGCTCCGGTTGCAGTCAATGAAGGTGCGCGGGATGCGGCTGCGCACGACGACCGTCGCCACCGGCTCGCCCAAGCGGCCACTGGCCAGGATGGCGGCAATCGCGTCGCACAGTTCGAAGGAGCCGACGTCGGTATTGACGAAGAAGAACGCCTCCAGGTCGGCCGGCAAGCGTGAGGCCAGGCGGTCGCGCACGGCGGTGAAGTCCGCGAAGGTGGTCGCGCCATGCGGAGCCTCGAGCACCACGCGCGGCAGACCAGGTGGACCGTGGAACAGCACGTCGACGATGCCGGGCTGCGACGGCAGGAATGTGGCGGTCACGAGGCCTCCAGGGGCGAGCGGCGCAGGTGGTGATTGACCGTTCCTGCCGCTCGCGTACACTACCGCACCTGCCTCACCGGCGCACCTGTCGGCGGGTCGCGGCGCGACTAGCTCAGCTGGATAGAGCGTTGGCCTCCGAAGCCAAAGGTCCCCGGTTCGAGCCCGGGGTCGCGCGCTCAGGAATTCGCGATTTAGCAGGTCGGCGTGGCCACGGCGTGGCCACAGACCTTGCAGCACCCCCGTCGGGCGCCGGTTCGTTCCGACACGAATCGACCGGAACCTGTCGGGAGACCACGCGTACCGCCGTCGCTACCTTGCCCGCGAGGCAAGCATGGCGAACCCATCCCGTCCGATTCAGCTTCCCAGTAGCCGCTGGCGCATCCGTTGGCTCGACGCCGGCGGCAGGCGCCAGTCGGCCGTGCTGGACACCCACAACGAGGCCCGCGCCGCGCTGGCGCGCCACCAGACCGACGCCGAGGCCGTCCGCATCGGCGAGCGCCCGGCCCCGCCACCGCGCAGGACCTTCGAGGACCTGACCGTGCACTGGCTCGCGACCCGTGCCGTGCGCAAGCGTAGCCGCAAGTACGACGAGTGCATGTTGCGGGTGCACCTGACGCCTGCGTTTGGCGGCCTGGCTCTGGCCGAGATCACGTACGAGCGCGTCGAGGCGTTCAAGGCGGCACGCGCGCACTACGCCTCGCAGACGCTGCGGCACCACCTGAACCTGCTGGGCGCGATGTTGAAGCACGCGCACCGGCTCGGTTGGGTCTTGCGGGTGCCGCCCATCGACAAGCCGAGCGTGCGCCTCAACAGCCGCGACTACAGCTACCTGCGGACGCCCGAAGAGGTGCAGCGCTTCTTGCGCGCCGCGCGTGACGAAGGCGACGACGCATTCACGCTGTACGCAACCGCGGTCTTCACGGGTCTGCGGCAAGGTGAGCTGGCAGCGCTCACTTGGGATCGAGTCGAGTTCGACCGGAGGCTCATCACCGTGGACCGCAGCTTCCACGGCCCCACCAAGGCCGACGACGTGCGCCACGTGCCCGTCCTCGCCCCGCTGCTCCCGATCCTGCGCGCCTGGCGCCTCAGGTGCCCGGGTACGCTGGTCTTTCCGACGGCAAAGGGCGATATGCACCGGCCGTGCGACCGGATCTTCGTCGAGCGGTTCCACCGCGTGCTGACGGCAGCCGGCTTCGTCAAGCCGCCAATGGAGAGGCGCCAATGCCACTACATCCGGTTTCACGATATGCGGCACACGTTCGCAAGCCATTGGATGATGGCGGGCGGGGACTTGTTCAAACTGCAGAAGATCCTGGGGCACAAGTCCACGGAGTTGACGTTGCGCTATGCGCACCTCAGCCCAGACGCATTCGCTAGCTACTTCGCACGCTTCAACGCGCTCGCGGTGGGAGCTGACGCAGACGTGTTCCCGCTGCGAGGGCGTCGCGTCAGCGGCCATGTTCAACAGCCCCCTCGCCCGAGCATGCGTGCAGGCCAGCGAGCAGCCCCGACCGGCAGGTGCAGTCCCGTCCCATGTGTGGGCGGTCGGCACGTTTGGGCAGATCTGGCACTACAACGGCGCGCTGTGGAAGTCGCAGGCGTCGGGCACTGCGCCGGTGGGGCGCGCACGCTTGGCCTGGTCCGGTCCGCCGCCGCGGCCCGTAGCGGGGCGGGCGGACCCCAACGAATCACTGCTGCTCGCATCGAGCGGGTCGATGCGGGCAACATCCGAATCAATCTAAAGAATGAGTGGAGAGGCGGCGTGACCGCGGTTTTGGTCACGCCACGGGACTTGCTCATCCGGGCGTTGGCGCAGATTCCGTTGTCTGGACGGCCATCCATTCGTTACTACGGATGTTTTGCGCCGAATGCAGCCGACCGCAAGCACGTCGTTCCCGCCGGCGCCAAGCCGAAGTGCCGACGCAAGCCGACAGCCGCCACATCCAGTCGCAAGGTTCGGGCACGCCGCAGGCGACTCATGTGGCGCGGCAG
>SHZF01000115.1 GCA_009692425.1 Myxococcales bacterium
CTTCGCGCACCAGGAACGGTTGGTCGAGTTCGATCATGGCGACGCGGTTCAGGTCCTTGGTGCCGACCGTCGGATGGTCGCCAAACGAATCGAGATCGTTGCCCGCAAGCGTGGCATTACCCGGCGGCGGTTCGTCGACCGGGCCATGTGCGGCATCGGCTGCGAACGGAATCGGGCGGGCGAATTGCGGAATGTCGCGGTGGGTGACGATGACGAACTCGCGCCAGTCCGGCCCGTCGAGGAACCGAATGCCGCGCACCCGGCCTCGGGCGGTCTGCGTGCGGACGGTAGCGCCGTACAGGCCGTCGAACGGCAGGTCGTCGACGTAGCGGGTCTGGCCGAGGACCTTGGCGCGGCCATCGGTGCGGGCAACGCCGGCGCCGACGAGGCCCGGGACGGCGACGGCATACGGCACGGGGTCGGAGGCCAACGGAGCACCGTGCAGTGGGAGCGACGCGTGTGGTTCGGTCATGGCGGCGCCTGCAGGTGGAAAAAGGGGTCGGGGGGCGGCCAAGTGTACCGGGGGCGCGTCTTGGCGGGAAGGGTGGGGAACGCTACCATCCCACCCCTGCACGCCCGGCCGTGCCAAGAGCCCGGTGCAAGACAAGTCGCTCAACTTGGTTGACGGGCGTCGCCGCGCCAGCGTTGCTTTCGAAATTGCAGACTGGCATCGCCAGCCCTCGCTGAGAGCGGATACAGCCTGGGGACCAGAAACCACTTGGCAAGGACTTCAGCAAGTCAACCTTGCACGGATCCTGAGGCCGCGCTGCATGACCATCGATCCCCGCGGTCTGCGGACGCTTCTCATCCGGGTCACCGTCATCACGCTGGCCGTGCGCGCGGCCCCGATGCTCGGCACCGATCTCGGCCCCGGCGAAGTGGCGGCGGCGCTGGGCCTGGGCGCCGACGGCCTGTCGGCGGAACCGCTGGCGCTCGGCTGGCGCGGCTGGACGCTTGAGACGGGCGGCACGGCATTTCTGGCGCGGTTGCCGGCGTTGGTGGCGGACCTAGCTTTACCTTTGCTTGCGGTCGGTTATGCGCGCGCTGCCGGCTGGGGCGCCATTGCCGGTCTGTTGGGTGGTCTGGTGCTGGCCGTCGCACCGTTGGGCATCGACTCCGGCTTTCGCGCGGGTGGAGCGTCCCTGCTAGCGGCGCTGGCGTTGGGCGGTCTCGTGCTGCTGCGCACGGCCCTGCGCGACGGCGATCCGCTGCGAGCAATGGCTTCGGGCGGCCTGATTGCGGCGGGCGGGTTCCTGGCGCCACCAGTGCTGCTGCTCGTGCCGGGCGGCCTGTACCTGGCGGCGCGATCCGTTGCGATACCGGCGGTGCGGTGGACGGGGCTGGTGGCGTGGGCGGCGGCGCTGGCCGTGCTCGGCGTGCGCGCGGCGCTGGGCCTTGGCTTCGTGCCGGCGCCGAACCGGGTCTCTGCGTGGCTGACGGACCCGGCGCTGGCGGCCCAACCCTCTGGATGGCATGAGATTTCGGCGTACGATGCCGCAATCCAGGCGGTGGCGGCCCTGCTGCCGTCGGGTCCGTGGGGCACGCTGTCGGCGCAACTCGACATCGCCGCGGCACCGCTGTGGGCGCTGGGTCTGGCGGTCATGCTGGTCGTGCTGGCGGTCCTCGGCATTGCGCGCGGCGTGGTGTGGCCGGATCCGCCGCCTTTGGCCAAGGTCATCGAATCGCCGCTGCGGGCGCGCAATGACCACACGGCTCCGGCGACAGTGGCCGACACGATTGGCGACGACACGGCGGAAGTCATCGATCCTCAAGGGCAAGGCGGCTGGCGGACCCTGAGCGTGCTCAGCGTCCCATTGCCGCGTGAATTGGGCGATCGTGACTGGCTGCCGCTGCTGTTGCCCGTGCTGGGGGCGGTCGCGTGGGTGGCGCTGGCGGCCGTGAATGACGTTGCCGACGGGGTGAACGAGGCCCTTGCTGCGGCGCGTCCAGCGGCGGCCCTGCTGCTCGGGGTCGGCCTGGCGGCGTTCGTGCTACCGCGCACCGGTTCCAAGTCAGCGCAGGGCACGGCGACGGCGACCGGCCCCGAACCGATCAGCCTTCGCCGATCGCACCTGGGCCTGGGCGCCGTGGCCCTGGCGGTGTTCGGCCTGGGCGCCGTCCACCTGCTGCAGCACGTGCGGTCGCCGGATCGGATGGCAGCGCGCAAGGTGGCCCGGTTTGCCAGCGAATCGTTCGACCCGAGCACCGCCGTCTTGGGCCTGGGTCCGCGCGCGCTGCCGGTCGCGGTGCTGCTCGATGCCCGCCTGGACGGCCCGCGCCTGCGCCTGTCGCCGCCGACAGTGCCCGATGCCACGGCGCACCTTGTGGAATTGCTGCGCAAACGGCCGACGCGCGTGGTGCTCATCGGCGATCGCGACGCGCTGGGCGACACCGGAACCGGCAATCCGGCGCGACCGACCATGGCGGCGGTGCGGGCCAGTCTGGACGAAACGCTGCAAATCAACGGTTTGCATCCGGTCGACGACAGCCACCGGTTTCTCGGCGGCACGGCGGTCGTAGCCTATGCGCGTGAAGATACGGAGCTTTCTGACCCCGCGATCATCCGTCCGCAGTTGGCTCCGGTTCCGGTTCCGGTTTCGGCACCGGCTCTGGGTCCACCGTGACCACCAGCGCCCGCGCCGCCGTCGATCTGCTGCGCGACGTCCTGCCGCGCTTCGAGCCGCGCCCCGGCCAGGTGGCCATGGCCCAGGCCGTCGCCACCGCGCTCGCCGACCGGCGCGACCTCCTGGTCGAAGCCGGCACCGGCACCGGCAAGACGCTGGCGTATCTGTTGCCGATCCTGACCGCCGGCAAGCGTGCCATCATCGCCACCGCCACGCGCCACCTGCAAAGTCAGATCCTGCAGCACGACCTGCCGGCGGCCCTGCGCGCCAGCGGCCTGACGCTGGCCGGGGCGACATCGCCCGGGCAGGGATCGGTGGGCGTGCACGCGGTCGGCACCGGCACCCGTTCCATCGCCGTGCTGAAGGGCCGCGCCAACTACCTATGCAAGCACCGGATCCAGATGGCGTTGCAGGCGACCGCGCCCGGCCGGCCGCTGTCGATGGCGTTGGTGGCGGCCGACGCCGTGTCCCGATCCAGTCCGACCGGCGACCGCGCCGAGGTCATCGGCGTCGGTGACGACCACCCGGTCTGGCCCGAGGTCACCAGCACGGCCGACAACTGCCTGGGCAGCGATTGCCTGCACTTCGACACCTGTTTCGTGGTCCAGGCGCGGCGGCGGGCCCAGACGGCCGACCTCGTCGTGGTCAACCACCACCTGCTGCTGGCGGACTACGCGGTACGCGAGCGGTGGGACCAGGGCGGCCTGTTGCCCCAGGTTGGCGTCATCGTGATCGACGAGGCGCACGCGCTGGCCGACGTGGCGACCGCGTTTTTTGGCAGCGCGCTGTCCGAGCGGCGGCTGCTGGCCGTGCTGCGCGACCTGCGCCCGGCGGCTGCCGCCCTGAACGACCGGTCCCTGGGCATGACGGTCCAAGGTCGTCTGGATACAGTAGAATCGGCTGCGTCGGCGCTGTTCCGCCTGGTCCGCACCTGGCCGCACCAGGGACCGCTCGGATCGGAGCAGTTGGCCGAGGCCCGCCTGCCCGGCCGGGCGCTGGACCAGGCACTCGCCGAGGCCCAGGACCTGCTGACCCACGGCGGCGCAGGCGGCGAACCGGCGTGGCAGAAGGCCGTGGAATCGCTGTATTCGCTGCGCAGTGACCTCGATCGAACGCTGTTGCCAGCGCTCGATATCGACCGGCCCGACGCCTTTGCGCGCTGGGTTGAGCACAGGGGCGGTGGCGAACACAGGGGCCGCGACGTCGCGATCCTGGCGCGGCCAGTCGACGTCGCGCCGATCCTGCAACGGACCCTGCTGGCCGAATCGGCTGTGCGTATCTTCACTTCGGCGACGCTGACTTCGAGCGGGCGCTTCGACCACGTGCGCGACCGGCTCGGGCTGCCAGCGGACACCGATTCGGTCGTCGTCTCTGGTGCCTTCGACTACGCCCACCAGGCGCTGCTGTACGTGCCGGACGCGATGCCCGAGCCGTTTGCACCCGGTCGCGACGCCGCGGTTGCCGACCATGTCGAGCAACTGGCGACGGCGGCAGGCGGCGCCACGTTTGCGCTGTTCTCCAGCCACCGGGCGATGCGCGACGCCTACGAGCGGCTGCTGCCGAGGCTGTCGATGACCTGTCTGGCGCAAGGCACCGAAGGTAAAGAGCAACTGCTGGACCGATTCGTCCACGAACAGCCCGCCGTGCTGCTGGCAACGATGGGCTTCTGGCAGGGCGTGGACTTGCCGCCCGATGCGCTGCGCGTGGTGATCATCGACAAGATTCCCTTTCCACCGCCCGACGATCCGTTGTTTGCCGCCCGGGGAGCGCAGCTGGAACGCCAGGGCGGCAACGCCTTCACCGACCAGTCGCTGCCGATGGCGACGATCGCGCTGCGCCAGGGCTTCGGGCGGCTGGTGCGCAGCCGGCGGCATTGGGGCGTGGTGGCGGTGCTCGACCCGCGGCTGCGCACCAAGCGCTATGGGCCCGGATTGCTGGCGTCGCTGCCGCCGGCGACCCAGGCGCGGACGTTTGCCGAGGTGCGCAACTTCCTGATCGAGCGGATGTCTTGACGGACGACATCAAGGCGCAGCTTCGTACGGTTTCCCGCCTTCGGGCAGCTCCTGGCGCTCGGGATCGATTTGCGCCCACATCATGTCCACGGTGGTGCGCTTCATCTGCACCAGCATCCGTTCGTCCAGCGCCGCGCTCGGGTCGCCGGGACTGGCGTGGACCGCCCGGCTGCGCACCGGCCGCAGGATGTGTTCGTCCGAATCGCGTGCCAGCGCGGGCGCAGCGGACAGCAGCGACGCGAGCACCGCCAGCCACGCCGCGCCGCAATGCCAGCTGGACCGTCGGGTCATGGCCTTGCGCCGAGCCTACGCGCACCGTTACTTGGCGCCAAGCACCCGCACCTGCTGCACCTGAAGGCGCTCGGAATCGCATTTGCCGTTGACGTGCAGCGCAAACAGGCCCCCGCTGCCAGAAATGGCGCCCAACGACCCGGAAGCCATCAGCTTTCCGTCCATGCGCGCCTGCCAAGTCTGGGCCTTGAGATCCTCTTCGACCCGCAGCGTCGTCCACAAGCCGATGGCCAACGGCAGCTTCACCTGGTTGCTGCAGCCGTTGCCGGTGCAGAACAGGACATGGCCGTCGGGGCTGAGCTGGAAGTTGTAGCCACCCTTGTCATTCTCGTTCCAAGACAGTGACTTGGCGCGAAAACCGATCCATGCCTTGCCCTGCGTATTGACCAGGCGCACTTCGGCCTCGTAGGCGCCGTAGCTGGCGCCGACCTTGGGCAATTCGCGGCGCATGCCGGCCCAGTCCGAGTTCATCGACCACACCATGGCGCCGTCGACCGCCTTGGCTCCCTGCCAGCCGCAGCCGCCCTTGTAGGTGGTCCAGTCCTGCGCCTTGGCGTCCTCAAAGTCCTCGACGAGCAACTCCTGCCACACCGTCTCGCTCTGGCAGCCCGCACCGCAGCCGTCGCCTTCCTTGCTGTTGCCGTCGTCACAAGTTTCAGGGGGTTGCACGACGCCGTCGCCGCACAGGGCCGGCACGCACGCACCCGCCTTGCAGGTGAAGCCGAGCTTGGCGCAGTCCTGCTCCGGGCTCCACTCGAGTCCGGTCAGGCTGCATTTCTGGACCTTGGCGCCGCTGCACGAGGTCGCGCCCGGGGTACACGACTGGCCCACGCAGACGCCGGCCATGCACACCGTGCCGTCGCCGCAGGCCTGGCTGACCGCGGAAAGCCCGTCCTCGCTGCACACCGACGCCGTCTTCGGGCTGGTGCACACCTTCTGGCCCGGCTTGCACGACGGGGCTTTGCACTGGCCGCCCTGGCAGGTCTCCCCGGGGCCGCAGGCCGTGAAGCTGAGCGCGACCCCGGCCGGGCTGCAGGTGGCGACGGCGTTGCCCAGGCACGACACGCCACCCGGGGTGCATACGAGCGTCTGGCACAAGCCGTCTTCGCACGCCTTGCCGGCCGGGCACGCGGCGACGTCGAAGCCTGAGCCGTCCGCATGGCACACGCGGCGGCTGGCGGTGCCTTTGCAGGCGACCGAACCGGGTGCGCAGGCGTGGGCGACGCAGGTGCCGGTCGCGCAGTAGGTGCCTTTGGCGCAGTCGGTGGAGGCGACACAGGCCGCGCTGGCGCCGGCCCCTGCGGCCCCTGCATCGGCAGCGGAACCCGTTTCGGCGGCGGCATCCGCGGCGCTGGCGAAAGCGTCGGCTGGGGCAAGCCGGGCATCGGCGGCACCGCGGCGACCCTGGCGCGCGCCGGCATCGTCAGCGGTGGTGGCTTGGGCGTCGAGGCCCTGGCCGTCGGCCGCGCCGGCCCCCGCGCCACCGGCAAAGACCAGGCCGGGCGCAGCGTCGTCGGCCACGGCGCAGCCGGGCCCGATCGCCAGGGCGGCGAACAAGCTCAGCCAGCGAGCGAAGTGCGGGTCGCCGGGTGCGCGGGCGGCGGCTGTGTCTCGCGGTACCATCTGCAATTCCTTGGCTTCGGGCGCTTGTGCCCGCCGGCCAGGTCCGCTGTGGAGTCAGCGGGTCGAAAGGGCATGCTAGGCAAAGCCCGGGGCCGGGTCAAAAAAAACCCGACACCTTCGCAGGTTGCTGCGGCGCTGGCCTGCGGTGCAAGTTCTGGCGCAAGGGCTTGTTTACGTTATCGAGCGTCGGCGAACCGGGTGGATGAACCGGACGCGCGGACGAGGATGGTGAAGCACGGAAACAGGGGCGATCGCCCGTCAAATCGGCACCCGTCGCGGTGCTCAGAAGCGAATGCTGAAGCAGGGAAGCGGGCGCAAGCGCCCCCCAATCGTCATGCCCGCGCAGGCGGGAACCCCCGTGACTCCGACACTTGGCCTGGGCCGCCGCCGCTGCGGGGAGGGGGGGGGGCGGCGGGGTTGATTCATGGCCGAGGAGCCTGTCGGACGAACGTCCTCTGGCTCCTTCCAGTGTCTTTTTTCTCGGCTGCGCAAGAACTGCCAGAAGTGAATTCCGGCAGTTTCACGCAGCCAGCAGTCGGCATCCGCCGTCTGCCCTAGGATTTGTCGGATTCTCCGACAGGCTTCTAGCCGCCCAGGCCCGCAGCCGCCATCGCCAGCACGCCCAGGACGAGCGACCCCAGCACCACCCAAGCCACGATTTTTGTCCAAGGTGCCGTGGTCTAGGTCGCCTTCTTCAGCCCGTCAGCCATCTTCTTCAGGCCGTCGGGCATGTCGGGCGTGTCGATGAAATCCTGTAGATACCGCATCTTCTGCTTCTTGGCCGCACCCGGATTGATGCTGCC
>SHZF01000116.1 GCA_009692425.1 Myxococcales bacterium
GCCGAGCTCGCATCGGGCCGGCAACTGGGTTTCGATCTCGTCTCCCTCGACTGCGGCATCGAGCCCGACACGCGCGCGCTCCTTACCGGGCGCGAAACGGTTACGCCGGTAAAGCCCATCGCCACGTTCATCGCCCGCTGGCGGGGCCTCGAACAGCGTTTTCGCGCCTTGCGGCGCGGCTCCCTGGTGGTGGTTGGAGGCGGCGCGGCTGGCATCGAACTGGCCATCGCCGCCGCCGAACGACTGTTGCCGCTCGGTGGCAACGTGACGCTGATCGAAGCGGGCAGCCACGTGTTGCCGGCGACGACTGCGCAGGCGCAACGTTTCGCCGAGCGTGCGCTTTCGCAGTGTGGCGTCCGCCTCGTCGCCAGCACGCGCATCGTCGAGCGCGGCAGTGGCGTGGTGATCAGCCAGCGTGGTGAATCGTTCGCTGCCGACGAGGTGCTCTGGGCCAGCGCCGCGTCCGCGCCAGGCTGGTTGGCCCGCTGTTCGCTGGACCTTGATGCCGACGGTTACGTGCGCGTGACGCCGGCACTGCAGAGTCCGACCGCGGCCAACGTCTTTGCCGCCGGAGACGCCGCCACCGTCATCGGCGCGCCGCGTCCGAAGGCAGGTGTGTTCGCGGTCCGCCAGGGACCCCTGCTGGCGCGCAACCTGCGTGCCGCCGCCCGCGGCGACCGACTCGCATCGTGGCGCCCGCAGCGCGAAGCGTTGGCGCTGATCGCCATCAGTGCTGCACAGGCGCTGGCGGTGCGCGGTGCCTGGTGCGCGGTCGGACCGGCGTGGATGCGGCTCAAGCGCTGGATCGACGAACGCTTCGTGGCCAGCTATCGCGACCTCGGGGCCATGCCCGCCAGCCGCATCGCCGGGCCGATCCGGGTGCGGCCACGGGCACTGACTGCGGTGGTCCCGGACCTGCCATGCGGTGGCTGCGGCGCCAAGCTCGGCGCCGACCTGCTGGCGCGGGCGCTGGCGCGGTTGCCGGCACAGGCGCGGCGCGGTGTGCTTGCCGGCATCGACGCCGCCGACGATGCCGCCGTGCTGGAACCCACCGTAAGGCCGCTCGTGGTGACCGTCGACGGTTTTCGCGCGCCGGTGTCCGATGTCGGACTGTTCGCCCGCCTGGCCGTCAACCACGCCCTGTCGGACGCCTTTGCGATGGGTGCCACGCCGATCGGCGTGCTGGCGCTGGTCACGGTGGAGCACGCGGTCGATGCACTGAAGGAGCGTGACCTCGAGCAGGTGCTGCTTGGCGCCGCGGCTGCGCTGCAGGCGGCTGCGCAGCAGCCGCTGGCCATCCCGCTGCTTGGCGGGCACTCGGCCGAGGGCGCGGAGCTGTCGCTGGGGTTCACCGTGCTGGCGCAGGTGGACGGCGAGCGCTGGTTCGCCAAGGGCGGACTCGTTGCCGGCCAGTCGCTGATCCTCACGCGTGCGCTCGGCAGCGGCGCGCTGCTGGCCGCCGCCATGCGCGGCCAGGCGCGGTCGGCCTGGCTGAGCGCGGCGCTTTCCACCATGATCGTGCCGCTGCGGGGTGCCGCCGGCGTGTTCGCACGTTGCGGTGCGCACGGCGTCACCGATGTGACCGGATTCGGCCTGCTCGGGCATCTGGCCGAAATGGCGCGCGCATCGCGCGTGGCCGTCGAGGTGGACGTTGCCGGCGTCCCGGCCTACGACGGTGCGCTCGATTGCCTCGCACGCGGCGTGGCCAGCCAGCTCGAGCCCAACAATGCACTCGTGCTGCGCGACTTCGACCTTGGCGGGCTGCACGTCAGCGATCCGCGCCTGCGCCTGCTGGTCGACCCACAGACCTGCGGCGGGTTGCTGGCGGGCGTGGACGAAGGCGAAGCGGCGGCCTGCGTGCTGGCCCTGCGGGCGGCCGGCGATGCGCGTGCGTGCATCGTCGGGCACGTTCGCGCGCGGCCGCCGGGGGCGCCGATCGGACGCCTGCTGCGGCGCCGGCCCGGGCGCGAAGGTGGACAGCGCTGACTCAGGGATCCGCCGCACTACCGCGTCCGGCGGTTTTGCCACGAAGAAACAGGAGAGAGCCGCGAGTGGGCGTGGTGAGCCGCTCAGGCTGACAGCTTGATGTCGACCTCATAGCCGAGGTTGCGGCTGCGTCTGGCGAGATTGGCCACCACGCGGTCACGATCCCGTTCAACGAAATGGTCGGCGCCGAGGTCGTGGCAGGGGACACCATCGCGCAGGATGCGATACGCCGCCGTCAGGAGCGTGGCGGACACGGCGATCAATGCCTTCATCGGCCGGCGCCGCGCCTCATGCGAAGGAACGGTGCCCGGGTGTACGTGCGCCTCGTGCGTGCCGCGCCCCGGGCGCACTGGAGCAGTACCGGTTTCAGCCACGGTGCGCCCTTGCGCAGCCGGGTCGATCTGCGCTTGCCGGCGCTCTCGTCGAGGCGCGGACACAGTCCCGCCGCCGACACCAGATGCTCCGAACCCGCGCAGCGGGAAGCTCCGGTTGTGCGGACCCGCCTCAGGGATCCTCCGCAAAACCGCGTCCGGCGGTTTTTGCTCAGACGGAACGCTGCGCGTTCCTCCCATTTCCCGTGCGTTTCACCCACGGGAAATGGCAGTGCGTCCCTGCACCGCACGGGAAGGTCCGGCTGTGCGGACCTTCCTCAGGCGAGGAACCTGGCGACGACCGGGCGGAAGCGGTCCATGTCCACCAGGAAAGCGTCGTGCCCATGGATGGAGGGCAGCGCGTGGAAGTCGACGGCGACGCCGTGGCCTTCGAGTTCAGCGGCTAGTTCGCGCTGCTGCGCGAGCGGAAACAGGATGTCGGTCTCCACCCCGACGATCAGTGCGCGCGCGACGGCAACGTGAGCGATTCCGGCCGCCACCGAGCCACCGTGATCGGCTACATCGAAGAGGTCCATCGCGCGGCTCAGGTACAGGTAGCAGTTTGGATCGAAGCCGCCGGTGAACTTGCCGGCCTGCGCCTCGAGATAGGACTCGACCTCGAAATCGACGCAGAACGGATCGCCGGCATCGCGGCTGCCGGTAACCCGTTCGCGGCCAAAGCGCTGGTCCCACTCGGTTGCCGAACGGTAGGTGATCATGCCGAGTTTGCGCGCCAGCCGCATGCCGGTGAGCGGCGGCCTGGCAAAGCTGTAGCGGCCGTCGCGCCAGGCTGGATCGCGGCGGATGATCTCGCGCTGCAGCGAGCGCAGCGCGATCGCGAACGGCAGCGCGCGTGCCGCCGACGAGATCGATACGAGGGCCGTGGCCGCTTGCGGATACAGCACGGCATAGGCGAGGGCGCTCATGCCACCCATCGAGGCGCCGACTACCGCATGCAGGCGCGCGATACCAAGGCTGTCGATGACCTGGTGGCCGGCGTTGGCGATGTCCTCGATGTGCAGCACCGGGAACTGCAGCCGATAGTGCTCGCCGGTGGCGGGCTCCTTCGACGCCGGACCGGTGGAGCCAAAGCAGCTGCCAAGCGAGTTCACGCAGATGACGAAGAAGCGATTCGTGTCGAAGGGTTTCTCGGCTCCGATCATCGGCTCCCACCAGCCGGGACTGGGGTCGCGCGCCGACGATGCGGCATGTGCCGATGGCGACAGGCCGGTGAACAGCAGGATGCCGTTGTCGCGCGCGGCGTTCAGCTTGCCCCAGGTCTCATAGGCGATGGTCGGTTGCGCGAGTACGCCATCCTGCATCCGCAGCGGCGCTGCAAGCGTCAGGAAAACGCGGGCGTCAGCCTGATCCTTGCGGTGCATGGTGCCGATCAACGCCGGGATGTGGTTTGAGTGGCAATGGCAACGGCTTGCAACCGCCGAGTGTACAAGGCGTTCCCGGGCCGGGGCGCGGAGCAGGAAACGCGGGGAGACATGGTGCGTCGGCGGCCGATCCCGGCACCTTCACCCAACCCCGGGCAGCGCGCCGGTGGGAGCCACTGGCAGCGCCGATGACCGCCCTAGCACATAGGTCCTGAACATCCAAGCCCACCAGCCCGGCACGTTCAGCGACGGATGGATGCTGGCCTCGACGGCCGCGTGCAGACGTGGCGTATCGCTCCAGTGCGCCGCCGGCTTGTCGTGATGGACGGTGTGATAGCCGTTGTTGAACAACAGCGCATTGAATACCGGGCTGATGAAGTTGCGCGAGTGGTTGGTGGCTGAATCCGTGTCGCAGTGCACATGCTGGACGTAGTTGAATATGTGGATCACGAACAGCGAGAACTGTTGTGGAATCAGCATGAACAGCAGGGCCTTGCGCCAGTCCAGCACGAACAGGCCGATCATCGCGCCGTAGAACACCACGTACTGCGACATGTTGGCCCAGTACAGCCAGCGGTTGCTGCTGGCACGCAGGTCCCGCAGGTAGGGACCGATGGCGCGCAGTTCGACGATGCTGCTCATGGTCGGATAGGTGAGCAACGTCAGCAGGTTGTTGGCCGACGACAGGCGCGAGGTGATGGAAAGGTCACCCTCTCGATTGACGAACCGGTGGTGGTTGCGGTTGTGCACCGGTATCCACACGAAGGCCGGGTGGCCGTAGAACAGCGAGATCACGTAGCCGACGAGCAGGTTCGGAACCCGCCCGTGGAAGATCGGCGAGTGGTTGTGGTTGTGGCTGATCACCGACACGGTGAAGGCCATGAACAGGCCGAACGCGTAGAGGAAAGGATTGATGGCGTCGAGTTGCCACTGCAGCGCCGTGATGCCGGCCACGATGGCCAGGTAGGCGAGCATCCTCCAGTCACTGGCGTGCCGCATGCAGGGCAGTTCCGTGGCCTTGAACAAGGTGCATACGCTACCACCAATGGGGCGGCTGGCACACGCACGCGGGCTGTGGGTGCATGCTGGTTGCGCGCTCAGTGGCCGCCGACGCGCAGGCGATTTGTGCACGTGCCGACGCGGCGGTGGTCGCCGGCGCGTCATCGCCGACATGGTCGCTTGACGCTGATTTCGCGGGATCCGAAAAGCGGCCGAAGGCAGCAGGCGGGCGACTGTCGGCCGGCCGCCGCGGGCGGACTTGCGCGCGCCAGCGGCCAACGATCTCCGCCGGCGAAAGGCGTTGCGCGGCGGCCCGAAAAGGGCTCGTTGCTGCGTCCAGGCGGGAGCATAATGGCGATGTTGCGCCGACGTTGCGCGAAGCAGGATCGTGACTTCAGTGCAACGTGCCCGTCTTTCCGGCCTGTGGCTGCACGGCGACTTTGTGCGGTTGTGGGCCGGCCAGAGCGTGTCGATGCTGGGCACCATGATCGGCGGCGCCGCCATGAGTTTCACCGCCATCCTGGTGTTGCAGGCGTCGCCTTCACAGGTGGCGCTGCTGGCCACCATGGACATGGCGCCGGGGCTGCTGATCGGGCTGCACGTGGGTGCCTGGGTGGATCGCCTCCGGCGGCGACCGCTTCTGATTGCCACGGACATCGGCCGGTTCCTGCTGCTGCTCACGGTGCCCGCCGCGGCGCTGCTCGGCGTACTGCACATGCAGCAGCTTTACCTGGTCGCATTCTGCGTCAGTCTGCTGTCGGTATTCTTCAATGTTTCCTACCAGGCCTACCTGCCTAGCCTGATCGACAGAGATCAGTTGCTTGAAGGCAACAGCAAGCTTGCCGCCGGTGCGGCAGTGGCAGAGTTCAGTGGCTTTGGCCTTGCCGGTTGGCTGGTGCACCTGCTGACAGCGCCGTTCGCAGTGCTGATCGATGCGCTGTCCTTCCTGTTTTCGGCGCTGGCGATTCGCGGCATTCGCGCGCCGGAGTCGATGCCCGAACATGCGGGCTCGCCGGCGCCGATCCTGCAGGACATCATCGCCGGTGTGCGGGAGGTCGTGCAGCAACCGCTGTTGCGCGCGCTGGCGGTGTGCAACCTCGGCATGGATGTGGCTGGCGGCATCTTTGCTGCCCTGGTCGTCCTCTACATGAGCCGGGGCCTGGGCTTTTCGCCTGCTGTGCTGACGCCGATCTGGGCGGTTGGTGGCTTTGCATCGCTGCTCGGTGCCGTCTATGCCGGCCGCTTGACCGCGCGCCTCGGTATGGGTCCGGCGTTGATCGCTGGCGTGCTGGGCACTGGCGTCGGCATGTTGTTCATTCCTGCGGCATCTGGCGCGACGCTGCTGGCGGCTGGCTTGCTGATTGCGCAGCAGCTGGTGGGCGATGCCGCGGCGACGCTCTTCGAGATCAACCAGTCGACGTTGCGGCAGCGGCTGGCGCCGGCTGCCATGCTGGGCCGCATCAGCGCCACCCTGGACCTCGGCAAGCGGGCCGCCACCCTGGCGGGCACGTTGCTGGGCGGTGTGCTCGGGACCGTGATCGGCGTGCGTCAAACGCTGATGATCGCTGCCGTCACCACGCTGCTGTCGGCGTTGTGGCTGGCGTTGTCACCGTTGCGCCGTCTGCGGCAGCCGTAACCCGGGGATCTTCCTGCCGGACGCGAGCCAGTGTCGTGGCGTGGTGTACATCGGCGCGGGCGTGACGACGACAATGGCAGATGGCTCCGCCGGGGCCGGCAGCCGTCCGCATCGGCCTTGCCGTTGGCGCGCCGGCATCGCGGCCGGGCTGTTCCAGCGCTCCGGAACGGACGCCAGCGGACGCCCCCTGAACCCGCATCGTTCAGGATGGCATTCGAGCGACACCCAATTCAGTGCGGGCGCCGCGCCGACAGCGACCGCCGGCGCCGTGGCGGCAGCGAGCCGACGGCGGCGCCAGTGCCCGCTTCAGAGGCGCGTGCGCAGTGGCACCAGCTCGGTCAGGATGCCGCCGGCGGTCTTCGGGTGGAAGAACGCCGCCGCCACCGGTCCGCTGCCGCGTCCGGCAAGATCGATCTGACGCAGTCCCTGGCCGCGCAGACGTGCGGCCTCCACCGCCACATCGTCGCAGGCGTAGCCCCAGTGATGCAGACCGGGACCGAAGCGCTGCAGGTACTTGTAGGTTCCGGCTTCGGGGACGACCGGCACCAGCACCTCGATCATCGTCTCGCCAGTGCCCACCTGGAACATGGAGTTGTGCGTTCCCTCGGGTGCGAAGTAGGCGCCGTCCGGCAGCTGCGTCGCCGGCGAAAGCGGGAAACCGAGCCGTGCGTCGAGGATCTCGAGCGCTTCGTCGATGTGCCGCGCGACGACGCCGATGTGGTCGAGCCTGACGATCATGCATGACCTCCGCTACCAATGACGCAAAGTGATGGGCGCCGCCGCGCCGGTGCGAGTATGCGTACGCCGCGAGCATACGCCGTTCCGGGCCACGGTCGCGGGACCGGGTCATGGCGGCCCGCAGGAGACTGATCGCCCCCCCCGAAAC
>SHZF01000044.1 GCA_009692425.1 Myxococcales bacterium
TGTCGGGCCGGGCGGGCTGGTCGGGCTGAAGTTGGCGGTGGTTGCCGTCGCTTTCGCAGCCCAGTCCGTCGCGCTGTACAAGATGGGAACGCCGTCGGCGTGGGCCGCGCTGCTGCTCGTATTGGGGGCGGCGGCCAGCGCGTTCCGCTTCCTGGAGCGGCCCTACTTGTTCAGCATCCTGGTCCTGACGGCAACCGTGCTGGGGCTGCAGGCGTGGCGGCACGGTCGCCGAGCGGGGCTCTTCGTCGCGCTGTTGGCCCCGGTCGTCGGCATCCACCTGCACGCGGGCGCCTTGGACGCCATACTCGCGTGGAGTGCGTGCGCCGCCGGGGCGTGGTTCGAACCGCGCGGGCACCTGGGCGCACCGGGCCAGGCTGCGCTGGGCACGACGTGGAGCCCCAGATCCGCAACGCTCGCGCTCGCTGGGGTGGGGTGTCTGATGGGGGCGAGTCTCGCCGCGTTCGCCCCGTCGGGCGTGGCGGTGTTGGGGCTGCCGTTCTCTTTTGGTTCCGACTCGTACTGGCACGCCCATCTCGCGGAATTCCGGCCGTTGGCGTGGGAGGCGACTGCTCTGCCGCAGTGGCTGCTGGTAGGCGCGGCGCTGGGCGGTGCGGCAGTTGCCCTGCGTGTGCGACGCTTTGGCGACGCAATGCTGCTCGCCGGGTTCGCCGCGCTGTCCGTGCGCCACATGCGGATGGTGTGGCCGCTCGCTACGGTCGCCGTGCCGGTCCTCGGCGCCTTGCTGGCGCGCGACAGGCTGCAGGTCGATGTACCCAGGCGACGGCACGGCCTTGCCCTGGTCGGAGTCGCCACGGTGGCGTTGATCGCGGTAGCCACAATCGAATGGCGCGCGACGGCCAAGCCGTTGACTGCGGCTGCGCTGGACGAGCGCCGGTTTCCGCTTGGACTGATGGCCACCGCCGCTGCATTGCCAGGCGAAGTGTTTGTGAGCGACGGCCTGGCGGGAACGTGGTTGTGGCGCCATTGGCAACCGCCAGACGCGCAGCACCCGACCGCACGGGGGCGCGTGCTGGTCCACAACTGCCTGGAGTGCTACGCCGAAGCGACGTACCGCGACGTCTACCAGCGCATCCGCTACGGCGAGCCCGGCTGGGAGCAGGCCTTGGCTCGCCTGGGCGTCCGCACCGCGCTGCTCAAGCACACGACGCCGGGCGAGCGCCGCTTCCAGCATGGGCGGCCCAACCTGCGCCAGCACCTGTTTGCCCACCCCGACTGGGTGCTGGTCGCCTGGGACGACCTCGCGTCGGTCTTCACGCGGCGCGACAGTCTGCCCGCCGCAACGCCGGTGCTGGCGGGCTTTCCCGTGGATCCCGACACCGGTCGACCGCGTCCGGATGCCACGATGGAAGCCGTGCAGCGCGCGCTGGCCGCCCATGCCGCGGCTCACCCGCACGATGGCCGAGCCCTCGACATGCTGGCGCGGCAGCACCGGCGGGGCGGCCATCCCATCGAAGCGGCCCGGTTGGAAGCCGAACGCGCGCGGCGGCTGGCGTTTTGACGTGCCCGGGTGCCCATGCAGCTCGGACCAACAACTGCAGGTCGGACCAACAACTGCAGGTCGGATCAACAACTGCAGGTCAGTTCAACGCCTGCGGGTCAGTTCAACGCCTGCGGGTCGATGAGCACAAACGGCGCGATGCTGACCTCGAACGGCTCGCCATCTTCGCGGATCATCTGGTACGTGCCCCGCATCTCGCCGAACGCGCTGTCGAGCGGGCAGCCGGACACGTACTGGAAGCCCTCGTTGGGCCGCAGCACCGGTTGGTGCCCGACGACACCGGGGCCGCGCACCGTCTCGACCTTGCCGTCGGCATTCGTGATGACCCACTCGCGGCTGACGAGTTGGACGGTGCGCTCCGACAGGTTGCTGATCGTGATCTGGTAGGCGAAAAACCAGCGGCCCTCCGAGGGCACCGACTCCTCGGCCACGAAGCGGCAATCAACATCGATCTGGATGCCGCTCGTCGTCGCCGTCGAAGTCGACATGGCCGTTCCCCCGCCAGAAAGCCAGCGCGTACCCCACGACTCATCAGGGGGCACGGCGCGACGGCACTGGTTGTGGAGCATGCCGTGCTGGCGCGGCCGAGGCAACTGCGCGTCCCTTGGGCCGCGGATTCCGAGCGGTGGCGGGCCGCTTGGCAACCGGCAATTGCGCCTTGGGCTGGACGCGGCCTACGGGCTTGGCGAGTACTTTTCCCTTGGCGGGAGCGGCCTTGGCCACCGCGCGCTGGGGTGGTGCCGTCGTTGCGGCGGGCGCCTTGGCGGGCGTCGGCCGCGCATGGGCTCGCGTCAGCCTGGCAATGGCAGGCGCCGGTCGGGCAATGGCAGGCGCAGACCGGGCATTGGCAGGCGCAGACCGGGCAATGGCAGGCGCAGACCGGGCATTGGCCGGCGTCGGCCTCGGCACAGGTGGCGTCGGCCGCGCGACGGGGCTCGCCAGCGCGCTTGGCTCGAGCCGCGGGCGCGCGTCGGGACGCTCGACCCGCTCGATGGGACGGCCAGCCCACGCCATGCGTTCGGCGTTGCGCGACACGGCTCGCTGGGCGGCCCGCTCCCGTGCGGCGATGTCCTCGGGTGTCAAGGTGCGGTCCGTCTTGCGTGCGGGCGCCGCTTGGGCGACTGCGGGCCGACCGTTCGCGACACTGGGGAACTGCAGTTCGACCGACGCGACGGCCCGCGTGGCGGGCTCGGGCAACTCGGCGGGACGGAATTGAGGCATACCGCGCGGAACGCCGGCCTGCCGCGCGCCGCTCGCCCGTAGCCCTGAGCGCTGTACCGCATCGGTGCGAGTCCCAGGAGCGTCGTCGAAAAGACTCGCCACGAGTGCATCGTTGGCCTCGGGTAGTTCGACCTTGGCGCCGACGACTTCGAGGACGACGGCGAGCATCACGAGCGCACCACAGCCCCACGCGGCGAAGCTTGCCAGCGCCATCCCGCGCTGGGCGGCGACGCGCTCCGGGTCCACCTTGGTTGCGGCGCGCGTGCGCGTCGGGGGACCGGCGGCCAGGGGAGCGTGCTCTGCCGCTGCGTGGTCATCGCCGACCGGCTTCGGATTGCGCAGGCTCGACGGGCGCAGGGCATCGACGGCCGATCCCGTTGCGGGCCGGGCTGCGGCATCGGCGCCGTCAGGGGTACCCCGAGCCACCACCGCGTCCGGCTCGTACGACTTGCCGACGGCCGCCTCGGCGGGAAGCAGGTTGGCGCGGCTGCGCGACTTGCGCACCTCCGAAACCGGCGCCCGCTCGCGCACCTCGCTGGCCGGCCGCAGTTCCGGTTCGGCGACGCGCCAGTCGACGCGGCTGTCGCCCGTCGCATTGCGCAGGCGGGCACGGCGCTCCGCGGGAGCCAGGTCCGCGTACGTACCCGGCGGCAGCGTACTGGGGCGCAGCGGCTGCGGCGGACCCGCGTTGGGTGCCAGCGCCGGCCGCGGCCGGCCGTCGTCGTCAGCATACAGCAGCGGCTGGGCCTGTTGCACACTGCGCCGCGCCTCGTTGAGTCCCACCATGCGCAGCAACGCTTGCGGGTCATAGCGCGCGCGACTGGCCCCCGCGAGGTGCTCCATATCAGCCAGCATCGCGTCGGCACTGAAGTAGCGGTCCTCCAAGCGCGTGGCCAGCGCCTTCTGGAGCCAGCGCCGCACGTCGTCGGGCAGGTTGCGAAAGCGCTCGCCCCACTCGATTTCGCCGCGGATCGCCCGCTGTTGCAGCACTTCGGTCGAGCCGCGCCCGAAAAGCGGATGGCCGGTGAACATCTCGAACGCGACGGCACCCAGCGAGTAGAGGTCCGCACGCCCATCGACCACGCCGCCAGCGGCCTGTTCCGGTGCCATGTAGTGCATCTTGCCCTTGACCGTTCCCGTGCGCGATCGCTGACTCTGGTGCTCGCCGCGCGCGATGCCGAAGTCGGTGATCTTGACGAGCGGCTCCGACGACACGAGCAGGTTCTGTGGGCTGATGTCGCGGTGCACGATGCCGTACGTGCGCCCGGTCGAAGAGCGGAAGTCGTGCACATAACGCAGGCCCGTCAGCGCCTGTCGCAGGATCTCGAATGCGACCGGCGTCGCCATGACCTGGCGCAGGATGCGGTGCGCCTGCAGGATTTGCCCGAGGTCGCGCCCTTGCACGAGTTCCATGGCGAGGTAGTGCTGGCCGTAGGTTTCGCCAACCTCGTGCACCCGGACCACGTTCGGGTGCTCGAACTGCTGGACGATGCGGCCCTCATCCTTGAACATTCGAATAAATTCAGCATTGTCTGCTAGGTGGTCGTGCAACACCTTGAGTGCCAGCAGCCGCCCGTGCAAGACATCGGCGGGCAAGACTTCGGCGCGGTAGACGGTCGCCATCCCACCCGCGGCGATGCGGGCTGTCAGCATGAAGCGGCCGAAGGGCTTGGGCGGGTCGAGTTGGCCGGTAATCATGGCGCTTGCATCCAGAGGTCGCGCGCGCTCGGACCGGTACGGGCGGCGGGCCATCGTGGAGCCTAGCGCCGGCACGCGGAGTCGCCAGTTTTCCTGTGCCGGCAGGTGCTGGCCAAGCCGAGGCGGTTCCCCTACCTTCGGCGGGCCGGGCGCGACTCCGGCGGCGGACCTGCGGACATGAAAGACAAGCACCTGCGCATCCGCCTCGAGCAGTGCCTCGCCTTGGCCAAGGCGTCGAACTGTCCACGCCGCAAGTTCGGCGCCCTCCTGCTCGACCCGCAGCGCAACGTCACGCTGATGGACGGCTACAACGGCGGCCCGCGCGGGGGTGGCGAGCTGTGCGGCGACGACGTGTGCCTGCGCGACACCCTGAGCATTCCGTCCGGCCAGCGCATGGAGATCGGGTGCCACCATGCCGAGATGAATGTCATCTGCAACGCCGCGGCTGCCGGTGTCGCGACGGACGGTGCCTGGCTGATCGTCACCGGCGAGCCTTGTATGATGTGCGCCAAACTGATCCACCATGCCGGCATTCGCCGCGTGATCGTAGTCGATGGGGGCTACGGCGGCGCGAACGGCATCGAGTACCTGGAGACGCACGGGGTCGAGGCCCAGCGCGTCGACGGTCCGCGCGACCCGCGCCTGTCGGCATAGGCCTGCGGGCACCGGGTGAGCCTCTAGATTGACCGCGCACTGCACTCGACTAGGCTTAACGTGTACCCCAAGCGCAGGACGAGACATGGTTTCCCGCGACGACGCACCTCTGCCCGACCCCTCTATGGTGGCGCGACACTTGCTGGAGCACACTTCTGCCGTCGCCTTCGTAAAGGACGCGGCGGGCCGCTACCTGTTCGTCAATCCCGCTTTCGAGGCGCTGGTCCAGCAGACGATCGGGGGCCCCGATACGGCTGATCCCATTGCCAGCCAAACGGATTCCGGCCTGTGGTCGAGCGAAGTGCGCGACCACTTTCGTGCCGTCGACGCCATGGTGCTGCGCGAGGGCTCCGCCGTAACGGGCCTCCTGAAGCTGCCGCACGCAGACGGCGACCACTACTGGCTTGCCGACAAGGTGGCGCTGCCCGCTTGGGACGGCGGCGCGTGGCTCGGCGGCGTAGCGATCGACGTCACGCCGATGGTCCAGCGCGACCGCACGCTGTGGGGAGTTCTCGAAGCGGTCATCGACCCGATGCTGACCGTGGATCGCAACGGCATCGTGACGTGGGTGAATCCGGCGTTTACGCGTGAGCTCGGTTGGGGCGAGGCGGACCTCGCAGGGCGCGCCTTTGCGGAACTCGTCGCACCGCAGGACGCCGGCTATGCGGGCGCCGTCCTGCAGCAGGCTGCGGGAGCCAAGGACGCCACGGTCTGGCAAGGCACGCTCCTGGCCCGCAGCGGCACGGCTCGATTCGTCGAGGTCTCGTTTTGTCAGTTGGCCGACGACGGCGTGGTAGGAGTGGTCACTGACCTGACGGAGCGACGCCGTACGGAGACCCAGCAGCGCTTGTTCGCAGAGGTCTTCGCACGCGCCGGCCAGGCCATGGCGGTGCTCGACGCCACTGGAACGACGATCGCGGTCAATGCGGCGTGGGAGACCGTCACCGGCATCGCGCCGGCCGCCGAAGTGGGCCGGACCGCGGCGCTGTTTGGCCCGGATCGCCGCAGCGACCCCGCCCTGCGCGCGGCGTTTCTCGCGTTGGCAGAGAACGGCCAGTGGCAAGGCGAGAGGGAGATTCCGCACCCAGATGGCGCCGCGCGCCTGCTGCACATGGCGGTGAGCGCCGTCCCAGGCGACGACGGCGCTACGGGCCACTACCTCGTGGTCTACTCCGACATCACGGAGCGGCGCCGGCACTTGGGCGAACGGCAGCGCCTCGAGTCGCAGTTGCAACAGGCGCAAAAGCTCGAATCCCTGGGGCGACTGGCCGGGGGCGTTGCACACGACTTCAACAACCTGCTGACCGCCATCGCGGGCCACGCCGACATGATCGACATGGACGCCGCGCAGGGCTCCGCCACCCGCGACAGCGCGCGCACCATCGGCGATGCCTGTCGCCGCGCAGGCAGCGTCGTGCGCCAGTTGCTCGCGTTCGCGCGACAGTTGCCCGGCGAAGCCGTGGCCGTGGACCTGAGCGCGGCCGTGCGCGCCATGCAGCGGATGTTGGCCCGCACCGTGCGCGCGGACATCGACCTGCAACTCGACCTCCAAACGCCGCTGCCCGCAGTGGTGGCCGACCCCGGTCACGTCGATCAGGTGCTCCTCAACCTCGTCGTCAATGCGGCGGAGGCGATGCCGTCGGGCGGCATTCTGACCGTGCGCACCCGTGGCGACGAAGATGAAGCCAGCGTGGTCCTCCTGGTCGAAGACACTGGAGTGGGCATCGAACCGGACCAGTTGGCCCACATATTCGAGCCATTCTGGTCGACGAAGCAGGCCGGCGGCGGCACGGGCCTCGGGCTGGCTACCGTGCACGGCATCGTGGCGCGGCTCGGGGGCCGCATCGACGTGACGAGTCGCATCGGCGTTGGCACGCGCTTCACAGTCACGCTGCCTGCCGCGGATTCGGTCCCTTCGCCCGAGCCTCCTGCGGACGCGCCGGGGCTGCGTCCGGCATTGCACGGGCGCGTCCTGTTCGTCGAAGATGACGGCGCAGTGCGGCGCGTAGGCGTGCGTGCGCTCATGCGGGCCGGCTACGCGGTGCGGGAAGCGGCCGATGGCCTGGCGGCCAAAGCCCTCGCCCTGGCAGACTCTGAGCGCTGCGAACTGCTGGTGTCAGACTTGGTGATGCCGCGACTGGGCGGAGTCGACCTCGCCATCTCCTTGCGCGCGCGGTGGCCGGGCCTGCCGGTCCTGTTCGTCACCGGCCATACCGACGTGGATGTGATCGATGCGGCGCTGAGCCTCGCCGGCGCGCGCCTGATGCAGAAGCCGTACAGTCCACGGGCGCTGCTCGATGCAGTCGATGAGATGTTGGCCGCTGCCCGGCGGCGGTCAGCCTGACGCGCGCCCGGTACCCAAGCGCCGCCACAGGGCGTCCAGACGGACAGCCAAGTCTGCCTCGTCGCCATCGTTCGGCACGATGATGTCGGCCAGCGCCGCGGTCGCGACGAGCTGTTGGGCGGCGCTGTCTGCGCTCGACAGCTCTGCGCCTTCCTGGCGGCGGAATTCCTCCAGCGTGGCCGCGTCGCCGGCTCGACCGCGCGCCGCGAGCCGTTGCCAGCGCACGGCTTCCGACGCGTGGACCTCCAACAACACGAAATCGGGGCGCGCTCGCAGCACGGCCACTTCGGCCGGGGTGCGGATGCTGTCGACAATCACGTCTGACTCGGGCACCAGCGCGGCCAGCGTGCGTTCGGCAAGGACTCCCGGCCCGCCCGCACGGCGCAACGCGCGCCCGCCCCAGATCAAGTGGTCGCGAGTCGGCTCCTTGCCCTGCCCTGCCAACCACACGCGGATCGCGTCGGACAGCGACGTGTAGGCGAAGCCGCGCGCGCGGAACCAGGCGGCGACCGTTCCTTTTCCCGCGGCATTGCGGCCAGTCAACCCGACAATCACGGCACCTCCCCAGGCGCCGCGGCAGAGGGTGCGTTCAGCGCACCGGCGACGGTGGGAGCGACCACCCGCACGCGCGCGCTGGCGTCGCTCGTTGCATCGCCGCTGCGCGCTTGCAGTTCCAGTCCCGGTTCGAAAGCCTTGCGCGCCACCGTGGCCAGACCGAGGGAACGCCCGTCAGGTTGCACCCAGGCCGTACCCATTCGCCCGGCCCGCTTGCCTGCTGGCGTGCGCAGTTCCCACCCCGGCTGCGGGTCGCCGCCCAGCACCTCGACCCAGCACAGGTGGCGGCGCAACTGGCCGCGGTAGGTCAACATCGCGACGGCTTCCTGCCCGAGATAGCAACCCTTGAGAAAGTGGAGCGACTCGCCGAGCCCCGCCTCCTGCGGCAGTGTTCCGGCCTCGACGTCCAGACCCAGACGCGGCAGCCCTGCCCCGATGCGCAGGACCTCGGCAGCGGCGTGAGACCCTGCGAGCGCACCGGCCGCCAGCAGCGCGCCCGCCAGGTCGCCGAGCGACTCGCGTGGCAACTGGATGCGCACGACGGCCAACCCTGCCCCATGCGGCGCGCCGGGTCGACCGCCCGTCGTGGCGCGCCACGCGAGCCCTGCGGCATGTTGCGTGGCGAGTTCCGGCGTCGCGAGTTCCGGCGGCGCGGTGCCCAACTGAAGTCCGGCGCGGGCTGCGACGGCGCTCGCCGCAGGACCGACCACATCGACCAGGGCGAGGTTCTCGTCGAGAGCGAAGCCGACGTCGTCCATCACGACGAACCGGTCGAGAAATGCAAGGGCCTGGGCGGCATCGGCCCGATCTACCCACAGCACGACGTCGTCTGGACGCCCTACCAGTTCGATGCGCGCCTGCATGGCCCCTTGGGCGTCACACAACAGCGCCGGCCGCACCATCCCCGCGGACAGGTCGCGCACCGACTGGGTCAGCATCGCGTGGAGGAACTTGACGCGGTCTGGACCCGACGCCACCAGCGCGACCCGATCGTCGCGCCCGAGCAGCAACGCCGCGGACTGGGCCGCGTCCAACTGACGCACGACGAAAGCATCGAGGTGGCGCATGGGAAGGAAACCAGCCTGGCGCGGCGCCTATTTCGGCGTGAACGGTGCGACGTTGACGGACCACGAGCGGTGGGCGTCGAACTCGAGGTCATACGTCGAGAAGCCGTTGATAGAGAGCCCGGGGGTGTACACGCGGTCGACCCGAATCCGATAGTCGAGCGGCATGTTCGGCGGGAATACCTGGATGCCCTTCAGCGACGCGAAGTCCGGCAGCACGAGGCTCGTCGTCTCAGGCCCCACGTACAGCCACCAGAATGGAAAGCCGCTGCCGTCGAGGTGGACGCGCGTGCACGACGGCGCCGGTCCCGGCGCGGCGGCCCACTGCACGTGGATGGGCGCGTCGACCGCCTTGGGGCCGGGTGCCACGATCGTGGGGATGGTCAGGAACGGACCGAGCCACAGGCCCGGCTGCCCCACCCACACCACGCGGCCGTCGTCCATCGCGGTGCCGGCACGCGGGCGCAGGTCGCGCCGCTCCGGGCTCTCGTCTGCGCTGCCGTCGGGGCCGACGCGCCGGATGCCCCCTTCGCGATCCGCCACGAGCACGGTGCCCGCAGCCAACGTAACGATGGCGCGCACGCCCGGCCAACCCGCGGACAGGGTGCCCGCGGGCCAGGCACTCGCCCACACACCCCCGGGCTTGCGCACCGCCAGCACGGGCCCGGTCGCCAAGCTGCCGTCACCGCCTGCCCAAACGGAACCGCCGCCATCGAAGGCAACGGCGTGCAGCGCGCCGACCCCTACCTTGCTCGACTGTACCGACGCGGTCGGGGTCGTCAGGTCGAGCGTGATTGCCGTGCCTTCGTCGCCCACGGCCACCGCGCCGGTGCCGGAACACGCCACCGCCCGCAGGTTCGCCGACCCGGCACCCGCCAGCTTCTGCCAGCCCGCGCCACGATCGACCATCAAGCCGCCGCCGTCGCCGACCGCGACCCGCCCGAGCGGCCCATGGCACACGCCGCGCAACATGACCGCCAGCGGCCCCACTTCGTCGCTCACCGCGCCATCGACGACCCGCCGCACGAGGCCCGCCTCGCCGACCAGGGTCGCGTCATCTGCGTTGCCGCCGGCGGCCGTCACGAGCGTCGGCACCGCAAACGGGTCCACGACGGGCGGCACCCAGACCAGGCTCGGATGCTCCGGGGCACCGATGTACACACGGCCGTTGCGCGCCGCGAGCAACACCTTGGCAGCCACTGGCTTGCCGGTCGGTCCCGCGGCCAGCGCTGCGGACGCCACGACGCCGGCAAGGTCCGTGTCCAACCCGACGGCGGCGTCGATGGTGGTGCCGTCAGGGTCGCGCACACGCAGGTTTGCATCGCCGGGCGCGACGATGTCGTCGTGCAGTGTCGCGGTGAGCGGCGGCTTGCCGGCCTCGCCGAATTCGGCCCGCGCCAAGTAGACATTCGTCGTCTCGCTCAGTTCCTTGGGCAACGCCACCGGCTGGTACGCCAGGTCCACGTCGTCGCTGACCCCACTGCCCGTGCCGACGCCGGGTGACACGAGTTCAGTCAGCCGGACGAGACCGTCGGCGCCCAGGTCGATCCAGCTGTTGAGACGCAGCGTGCCACCGACGATGCCCGCCGCGCCGCCACCAAACGTCTTCTGCGGATGGTCGAGCCGCACGGCGAGCGTGCGCCGCAGCGCGATGTCGAGCTTGAGGTCGAGACCCGCCAACGTCTTGCCCGGCACCGGGAACACGTGGCGCCGCACGCCCATCGCAGTCGGCACGAATTTCTTCGTCGTGTTGGAGACATAGCCACCGATGCATACGACCGCCAGTTCGTCGAGGCGCGATGACAGCACGTAGTCGCCGGTCGCCTCGTCGACTGCCGCAGTCTCCCACGGCAGCGCGAACGGCCCCTTGAGCGGCTTGGCCGACGGCGGCGGGTTTTGCGCCTCGATGTCGCGCACGGTCGTAGCGCACAACACTTTGCGGATGCCGAGGCTCGGCTTGCAGATACCCGTGCCCGGCAGCGTCGGCTCGGCGAAGCACGCGAACGTCGCGCCGCACTCGCCGTTGCTCTTGCACGTGGACAGGCACCGCTTGCCAGCGGCGCCGTTGTCGATGCAATGGAACGTCTTGGTCCCCTGCGCCGGGCAGTCCGCATCGACCTTGCAATCGCTGCACGTGAGGTCTGCGAGGGAATCCGACTTCAGGCAGTTCGTCGGCGGCATCATCAAGTACTTGTCCATGTCGAGCACGCGACCGCGCAATTCGGCCAGCGGCAACGCGGGCGGCGGCTGGCCCTGCCCCTGACCCTGGGAGGGCGGCACGTGCGGGAAAAGCAGGAGGGTCGCATTGCGTGCGTCGAACGTGACGATCGACGACGCCGAAAAGCTCGGTTTGGTGGCGCTCACCGTCGCGGGAGGCTGCAGGTCGGGGCCGCTGAACACGACCTGGCCCTTGGCGTCGGTCGAAGAGCTGTACTTGGGGAACGTCGCCTCGCCCGGCTGGCCCACCTGCACGAACGCCTGCTCGATCGGTTGCAGTGTGTAGATGTTGAGCACCGTGACGTTGAGCGTGCCGAGCACCGGTTCGCCCCACGTCCCGCCGTGCGGGTTCGTCGGGCTGTAGTACGTGAAGCCATCGACGAGGGTATCGACCGCCTCGCCGAACACCACGTCGAGGGCCACGGGGCCGGGCAGGCCAGGCGGCGTGCGGCATTCGATGATGCTGCCCGACTGCACGACCACTGTCGAAGCGGGCTTGCCTCCGAAGTAGACCTGCATTCCCTTCTTGAATCCGCTGCCATGGACCTTGACCTGGGTCTGGCCGCTCGTAGCGCCGGCTGGCGGCAGCACCGCGTTGACGTGCAGGGTACCGTCCGAGTACGTGAAGCCAGCGGGCAGCGTCGCTTCGTGCGGGCCGCAGGTGACGACGACATCCACGCTCCCGGCGGGGCCGGGCGGCACGACGAGCGAGAGGTTGCGGCCGTCCGCGGCGGCGGCGGTGATGGTGGCGGGCCAAATGCCGACGCGGACCTGGCACGCCTTGCTGAGCCCCTTGCCCTTCAGGTCTGCCGTGGAGCCTCCCGTAGTCGGGCCACTGTCGGGAGTGAGCTTGGTCAATTCGAGCGGGGCAAAATACGTGAACGCCGCCGGCTTCACGGCCGAGCCGGCATCGGTGGCGAGAACGACCTCGACGGCGCCGGCGACGTGCGGCGGAGCGATGGCGCTCACGACTGCACCCGTCTGCACGAATTCCGCGGGCTTGCCGTCGAACTGCACACCGATGACCGACGCCCCGCCGGGCAACAGCGCCACGAGCACGACGTCGGTACCGCCGGCGGTGGGGCCACTCGACGGCAGCACCGCCAGCAATTGCGGCACCTTTGCCGATCCGTCATCGTAGGCAAAAGCCGGAAACAGCTTCGTCGCGCCGAATGGGCTCGTCGCGACGAGTTCCGCGGCCCCCGCCTTGGCGTCGGGGTCCAAGGCTCCTGCCGGAGGCAGCGTTGCCCCGCGCGCCGCGCCGGCCGAGCCGGGTGCCAGCAGCGCGGGAATGCCCTTGGCGTGCAGCGTCGTCGCGTTGCCGAGCGCGCCCCCGTGCAATGTCACCGCCCCGCCGCCGAGCCCCACCAGCGGGGGCACGACCTTGTCGATACGCGGCGGGCGGCCGTAGGTGAATGTTCCGGCGGCGTGGACCAGCCCGCTGGCGTGGCGCACGGAGACGGTCGTCTTGGCGAGGTCGGCCGAGCCCATCGCGGCGAACGGCGGCGTGATCGCGACGAGCGTCGTGGAGTCGAGGACCCGACTCTGGAGCGCCTCGGCATACCCGACCAGCACGCGGTCGCCGGACGTGAATCCGCTGCCGCGCACCGTGATCGGTGTGCCCCCATACCAGGGCCCAGCCGCAGGCGCGAAGGAATCGACCTGCACGTCGGCCAGGTACGTCCAAGCCCGGGCGAGTTGGACCTTGGCGACCTGCGAATTCTGCACGCGGACATCGACGATGCCCGGCACGGCAGCGGGCGGTGCCACGACGTGCAGGTGCGTGGTGCCACTGCGCCACAGGACTTCCGCTTCGCGGTCGCCGAAGAATACCTTGGCGTCCTTGGCGAAACCGGCTCCTTGCACGTCGGTCTGGTCGCCGCCACCGATGGCGCCGCGGCCCGGCGTGACGGCACTGATGGCGAGCCCGCTCGGGCGGCTGGATGCGATGTCGCTCGACGTCGGCAGCCCATCGACACCGATGGCCGCGTCCGCCTTGGGTGGCGCGACGGGGTCGGGGCCACAGCCGGCGAGAACCAGCGCCGACCCGAAGCTGGCCAAGGCGAGCCGCCCCAGTGCGCTACACGCCACGCTGGCGCTGCGCAATCGGGGAGTTGCGCAGGCGCGCGGAGCTCCGTGGGCGCGAGAGTGCGGGCGAAGCGCGGCGAGCTTCATGGACGGGGTCCTGCGCCGGATTCGGCGCGCGGTCAGCATACCGGAAGAACGGACGGCCCCGCCATCGGATTCCGGCGGCTGGCTGGCCCGTCGGCGTTCATGGTCCCCGGTCCTCGACGGCCACTGGCAGCAAGGCCAACGGCGCCTCGCTGGCGGCCAAGGACAGCAGCCAGGCCGCATCGAGCCACGGCCCTGCCGCAGCCTGCAACGCGTCCCAGCCAGCTAGGGGGGCGCTGGCTCCCAGTCCGACGGCCTCCTTGGCGCGGTCCAGCCACGACGCCTCGGGGAGCCAGCGCAGCAGGGGTGCCTCCGGTGCGCTATCGAGGTCTGTCGCGCGCTTGGCCTCGTCGATCGCGTCGGCGAGCCCACCCACGCGGTCGACGAGGCCGTGCGCGGCCGCCTCGTCGCCGAGCCAGATGCGACCGCCCGCCAGCACCTCGATCTGATCGCGCGCGACCTTGCGCCGTGCCGCCGTGCGCTCGAGGAACATCCCGTAGAATCGGCCCATCACGCGCTCGAGCAGCGCCAGTTCGTCGGGCGACCACGGCCGCGTCACGCTGTCGACTGCGCTGCCCGGACCCTGGCCCACGTGCACGATGCCCAGCCCGAGCCTCTCCGCCAACGCGGCCACGTTGGGCTTGAGCGCAATCACGCCGATCGAGCCGGTCACTGTGGCGCGGTCGGCCAGCACCGGGTCGGCGCCGAGCGACGTCCAATAGCCACCGCTCGCGGCGACGCCGGCCATCGAGGCAACGACCGGCTTGGCCGTGCGGGCATGTTCCAACGCACTGCGCATCGCCTCGCTGCCGTAGAGCGTGCCGCCCGGGCTGGCGATGCGGACCACAAGGGCGCGCGTCGCCGGGTCCTTGGCGCTGCGGTCAACAAGGTCGGCAATCTCTGCGCCGCCGACGGTGCGGCCCAGCGGTCCCCGCCCTGTCTTGTGGTCGCCAATGGCGCCGTCGATGGTCACGATGTCGATGCGCGCGCGCGGCCCCCACTGCGTGCGGCGCAGGACCGGCGTGCTGCGATCGGCGACAGACTCCTCGCTGCCCAGCCATTGCCATTGGCGCAGCGTCGCCTCGAGTTCGTGGGGCGCGACGACGGCGTCGATGAGCCGGGCGGCGACGGCGTCCTGAGGAAAAGCGATGCCTTGCGTCAGCGCGACCTCGATGTCGCCCGGGCTCACGTCGCGACCCAGAGCGACCGCAGTCGTGAACTGGGCCCAGCGCCGGGCGACGAGGTGGCGAAGCTGCCCCTCGAGTTCGGGCGAGGGCGTCGTGCGGGTTAGCGCATCGCCCGCCGTCTTGTGGTCGCGAAACTGCACCGATTGGAACGCGACGCCGACCCGCGCCAGCGCTTCTTTCAGCCCGATGAAATCCGCACCGACGCCGTGCGCGCTGACCACGCCACCCGGCGCCACCACGATGCGGTCGCACGCGGCGGCCAAGGCCAAGGCACGCGTGCCGAGCGCGTCCGCGTGCCACAGCACCTTCTTGCCGGCACGGCGCAATCGGGCGATGGCTTCGCGCAGTTCCTCGACCTGGGCCCAATCTGCCTGGAACTGGCTGACGTCGAGGACGATGACGTCGATGCCGCGTACCGCCTCGAGCGCGCGCAGGTCACCGAGCAGGGCACCAAGGTGCAGGCCCGGACCGTCGAAACCCTCGGAGACGGCACCGGTCAGCTTCAGGCGCACGGCGCGCGGGCCGCGCTCCACGATCGGCGTCGCGGTGTCGCCAGAAATCCGCAGGGCGAGCGCGGCCGCGGCCTTGCCCTGCACCGCGTTGCGGTCCTGCCGGGCGGCAATTTCTGCACCCACGCGGCCGAAATCGATGCGGGCCGCCAATCCGATGCGGCGCTCCCTCTCATCGCCGGCCGGCGCATCGCCATTGCGTACATCCTGCAGGGTGGCGCGCAGGAACAGGCCGTCGATCACCCGCGCTTCGAGCCAGGCCCCGATGGCGCCAAGGCCGCCATCGACCGGCCACTCCAGGTCCACCGCTGCCGTCACCCGATCGTGACCGAAAGGCCGTACGCCGGCGCCGACACCCCAACGCGTCGTCAGCGCGCGGCCTGCGGCGCTCGCCTCCGGGTCCTCTGCGTGCAACTGGCGCACCCGTGCGGCCAGCGACAACCACGACCACGGTCGCAGCAGCAGGCCGAGGTCACCCGTGCGCGTCTGGACCCCGCCGGCGTGCGTCTGCACGACGTATGCGCCACCGAGGCTCGCGCGCTCGCCCAGACCCAGCCCCAGCCCGGCACTCGCCCGCGCGACGCTCAGGACCGCAGGTGTCTGGCCGTCCGATTCGCGATCCGCCAGGTGCTCAACGCCGACGGCCAGCGCCACGGGCCCGGCTGGCACGCTGAGAAAAGCGCCCCAGCCCGCACCGCGGGTCGGACCCACCCGCGCCCCACCGCCGCTGCCGAACAGCCGCAAATCGAACGCCGCCGGGCCGACGAGCCCCGCTGGATTCGTCGACAACGCCAGGGCGCCGTCGGGCACCGCCATCGCGTCCGCCGCCAACCACACGCGTCGATCCCCGCTGGCCGCATAGGCTGCAGTGGACGCTGCGACCGAGGCGAGAAGCGCCAGCCCTGTCGTGGCGGCGGAAGAACGCAGCGTCATCATGCCAAGCCTGGGGAGAAGGTCGCCGTTGGGGGGCCGCGCCGAACTACGGGCGCAGGTGGATGTACTGCATCACCTTGAAGTCGCCCGGCGCCGCCCGCCGCAGCAGCACGCGGTAGGAGAGCACGCCGTTGCACGTCAGCCCGACCTTGAACAGGTCGCCAGCGGGCAACACGTTGTACAGGGTACACGCCAGCGGTGCTTTGTGCGCCGCCTCGCGCGATTTCAGTACCTGCTCCTGGTAGTTTTTCTGCAGCGCCTCGTCGAGCCGCATGTAGGCGCCACCGTGAATCTGGAAAAGCGTCGGCAACAACGTCGGCACTTCGGCGTGCACCTCCGCTGGACCGAAGTCCTTCAGGAACCCGGCAAGATCGCCGCCCTTGAACGACTCGCACGCGGCGTCGCGGCTCAAGTTCGTCTTTACATGCAGGCGCGGCTGCGTCGACTGGACATCCACGTACACGGTCTCGTCGAGCATCCCGCACAGGCGCTCGATCGAGGAATACTGCAGCGCGGCGCTCCACCCGAGGAAGGCCTTGGCGACTTCGGTCGCAACCTTGGCGTCGACTGGGTCGGAGTTCGTGTCGAGCACGTCGGCGGAGCGCTGCTCAGGCTTCGCCTCCGGCCTCGGTTCGGGCTTCGGCTCTGCTTTCGGCTCGGGTTTGGGCTCCGCCTTGGTGGCCGGCTTCGCCTCTGCTTTCGGCTCGGGCCTCGACTCCGCTTTGGGATCCGATTTGGGATCCGGCTTCGGCTCTGCCTTGGGGTCCGGCTTCGGCTCGGACTTCGGCTCGATTCTTGGGTCGGATTTCGGTTCGGCCTTCGTTTCGGCCTTCGTTTCTATCTTCGGGTCGGACTTCGTATCGGCGCGGGGCTCGGGCTTCGGCTCCGAGCGGGAGTCGGCGACCGGGTCCGCCCGGGCTTCGGGCTTCGATTCGACTTTGGTGGCCTTTGCATCCACCTTGGCGTCGGCCTTGACGATGCGGTCAGATTTGTCCGGCTTGTCCGGCTTGTCGGTCTTGCCGGTGCGCGCGGTGCGCGGAGCTTTGTCGGCATCGGCCGCCTTGGACGCAGTGTCGGCCCGCGCACCGGCCGCGCGCCCCTCGGCCTGGGCGGCAAGCATCGCGGCGGTGCCGTCTGCCGGCGCTGCCGCGGTCCGGTGGCACGCGGCGGTCCAGTCGTGTTCGACGCTCATGACTTCCGCCTCGAGGTAGACCGGTACGCCGTTGGCACCCAAGGTCCGCACCTTCTTCTTGGTGCGGATTTCGCGCCGCATCGACGCCACTTCGGCCACGGCGTCGCAGCCGTAGCGGGCAGCGTGCGACTTGAACGTCGCCTCCGCCTCGGCGCGGTCGGCTGGGTCGCCGCGCGTCATCGCCCTCAGCGTCCCGATGAACTCTGTCGGCTGCGGCAGCTCTTCTGGCGTATCGACGACGCGCACGACGGCGCCGAGCGGCAATGGTCGATACTTGCGGGCGTTGGGCGCACGCTCAAACCCCGCGCCCCCGCACGCGGTCAGGAGGACAGCCAAGGCCACGATGCCGAAGGGTGCAGGATTGAGCCGGCAACGAGCGGGCGACCCGGAATCAGGGCTGCGCTCCGCATCACGGCACGGCGCGGCATCAGGGCACGGCTCAGTGGAGCGCATCGACTGCTCGAGTGGCCGATTCCCGGCCCAGACAACTTCGGCCGGCTCGCGGCCCGAACGTCACGACCGGATCCCGACCGAATCAAAGGGACAGAAGGGTGGTAGGCCGGTCGCTGAAAGTCAACGGCCCAAGACGCGCAGGATTCGATCGACCATCCCGCCGCCCCACATCGTCCGGATCACGCGTATCCAGAACTCGTAGCCCTTCTTGCTGTAAGGGTACCACCACAGTTCGCGCGACACCCACGGCACCCACCCGCGCCGATAGTTCACGTGGCGCACCTGGCACAGGTCGCGCAGGCCCTTGTGGCTGTGCACCTCGCCGAGGCCCGACGTCTTGACGCCCTGCCACGGCGTGCCGGGCATCGCGTGCGTTTCCAGGGCGTTGTTGACCATCGCAGTGCCTGCCTCGAGTCGCTCCGCAATCTTGCGTCCCGCCGCTTCGTCGCCGCTGTAGACGTAGGCCATGAGGCCCTTGTCGCTGTCGTTGGCCCAGCGCACCGCCTGCTCGAGGTCGTCGTAGGGAACGAACGCCAGCAGCGGCGAAAAACTCTCATCCTGGGTGATGGGCCAGCCGTGCTGGACCTGGTCGATCACGGTGGGCCGGAAGAAGCGCCCGTCGATCTCCCCGCCACAGCGCACGCGCCCGCCGCGGCGCACCGTGTCGTCCAAGATCGCCTTGCCGATGCCGATCTGGGGCTGGAACGTCATGGCCCCGATGTCGGTATCGTGGGCGAGCGGGTCGCCCTGCCGCAGCGCGCTGACGATCTGCACGACGCGCTCGGTCAAGGGCGCCTCGATGCGGCGATCGACGTACACACGGCTCACCGACGCGCACACCTGACCCGAGTTGGCGAAGCCACCCCAGGCCAGCGCGTGCGCGGTCCGCTCGATGTCGACGTCGGCCGTGACGATCGCGGGGTTGATGCCGCCGAGTTCGAGCACGGCGGGGATCAACTGCTCGGCGCACGCGACAGCCACCTTGCGTCCGGTCGGCACCGAGCCGGTGAACATGATGCAGTTCACGCCGCTCCGGCAGAGTGCTGCACCCGCGGCGCCGGTCCCCGTCACAATCTGGAGCAGGTCCGGCGTCAGGCGCGGCTCGGAGCGGCAGACCTCGTCCCACAAGGCCTTGAACCGCACGGCGATCAGCGGCGTGACCTCCGACGGCTTGACGACCACCGCGTTGCCGGCGAAAAGCGCCATGAACGCATCGCCAAACGGGATCGAGAACGGAAAGTTCCACGGCCCGATCACGCCGACGACGCCGCGCGGGACGCAGTGCAGGTAGCTGGCACGGTTCACGACAAAGTGCAGCGGGATGCGCTCGGGCGCGAGGATGTCAGGTGCCCGCGACTCGTAGTACGCCACGAGGTCGAGCGGCGGCATCAGGTCGTGCGTCAGCGCCTCTTGCAGCGGTTTGCCGTTTTCTTGGGCGACGGCCTCCGCGAACTCCTCGATGCGGCCGGCGATCGCGACCCGCACCGCACGCAGGGCCCGGCAGCGCTCGCGCACGGACAATCGACCCCAGGCTCCCTGCGCCGTGCGTGCCCGAGCGACGCGTTCGCGCACAACCGCTTCGCTGTCGATGGGGACTTCGCCGAGAAAGGCGCCGTTTGCGGGGGCGTGGATGCGCAGGGTCGCCGGTGCGATGGGCTCCGGCGCTGCCGGGGCAAGTTCCGGCACCCCAGCGATGGTGGAGTTGGGCAATGGGTCGGGAGGACGGGAGGACGCGGCGGCGGGTTGCATGGACACCTCAGCGCCACGAGCCTAGCGCACTCCTCCGGGCGGTGACAGGAGCACATAAGGTTGACCCTGCACCGACGCGCAGCGCACGATGCAACGCCGCGATGACTGAGACGATTCCCACCTCCGCAGTGCCTGTTTCGGTTCCCGCGAGCGGGATGCCTGTTTCGGTTCCCGCGAGCGGGATGCCTGTTTCGGTTCCCGCGCGCGGGATGCCTGTTTCCGTTCCCGCGCGCGGGATGCCTGTTTCGGTTCCCGCGCGCGGGGTGCCGGTCGCCGCAGGCAGGGCGACCTGGCGTCGCACGGAGCTTGCGGTCGGTCTTGCGTGCGCGCTCGTGCTGCCGGCGTGGGCGTTCCGGCTTGCGACGGTGGAAGCCCTGGCGGTGTGGCCGGCGTGGACCGACACCACCGCATGGGCCGTCGGCGGCACGGCCCGCGCGCTGGCAAAAGGGCTGCTGTGGGACGTTGCGCTGGCGCTCGGCGTGGCGCAGTCGATCCGGGCGTGTGGGATGGCCAGGCCCGGCCCTGCTGTGGGGATGTCCATCGCGATGCCCGGGGGAATGCACGCCGGGTTGCGCGCCGGCCTGTGCGTGGCCGCCGTCTTTGGCGTCGTCGTCGCCGTCACCGTCTGGGCGTTGGCGTTGGGCGCGCGCGGCCTCGTGCTGGCGCATGCCGTCGATGTGGGTGCGCCGCTCAGCGCAGACGCCTGGGCATGGTTGGCTCCGGGTGGCGCGGGAGATTTCGGCGGCTTGGTGCGCTCCTTCGATCCGCAGGCCCTGCCGCGCCTGCCCCGGTTGCTGGCAGCGGCGGCCGTCGCCGGTGCCGCGGTGGCGCTGGTCGCGACGTGGGACATCGCGCGAATCTGGGCCCGAGCGCCCCAGCGGATCGCCGCTGGGCCCGTGATGTGGACGTGGCTGATCGGCGTGCCCTTGGCTGCCCTGGCGCTGCGCGACCACGTGGCGTTTCCGCCGGCGCCGCACGACCTGCGCGGCAGCCCGGAGTGGGGCGTCGCACACACGTGGCGGGCGTTCCAGCGGGCCGAAGCGGCGCGGGCGCGCACGCCGCTGCCATGGGTCGAGCCGGAATCATGGCGGCGCCTCGCGGCAGCCGGCATCGTGCCGCCAGAGCACCATCCCAGCGACCCCTGGCCCGTGTGGCGCCGTGGACTCGCTGAGCCTGCCATTGCCCATGCGAAGGTGCCCGGCGCCCTGGACCAACCCGATGTCGTCCTTGTGCTCGTCGAGTCGTGGAACCGGGCGTTCCTCGACGGTACCGCCACCAGTTGGCACGGGCTCATGCCCGAACTGGGCGCCGTGCTGCCTCACGTCACCCGCATCGAGGGCCTGCGGAACACGGCGTCGCCGACGCTCCCCGGCCTGATCGCGACACTGTGCGGTGTCCATGCTCCCGAGCACCCCGGCGACGTGACGACGGCGCCCGCGCTGGCCCACTCCGTGCGCTACGACTGCCTCCCCTCCGTGCTGGCGGCCCGGGGCTACCGGACGGCGTTCGTACAAGGTGCCAACGTCGCCCTGTACGACACAAACACCTTATTGAAAAGTCACGGTTTTCAGGACGTCGAAGGGGAGGCGGAAGTGCTGCGCTGGCGGCCGACCGCAAGCCGTGGCGCGATGGGACTGCACGACGGCGCCGTGCTCGAGCGGGCCTTGGCGCTGCTGGATGAAAACGCGACACGCAAGGACCGGCGCCCGATTTTTCTCGTCGTGATGACGCTCGACACGCATTACCCTGGCATGGCGCCGGCGACCTGCAGCCTCCCGCGGCGACCCGACGGCACTCCTGCCGTCGAGGGAGTGCCCGCCGATGTGGCGAGCCAGCAGGCGCTCGCGGCGTACCACTGCAGCGACCGCCACCTCGCGCGGCTGGCCCGCCACCTGCTCGCGCCGGAACGGGCGTCGCGCACGCTGTGGTTGATGACGGGGGATCACATCTCGTTTCGCACGCCAGCGAACGCCCCTGTCTTTGCCGGTCGCGACGCCGGATGGTCGTTCGGCCCGATGCCCTTGCTGCTGCACGACCCGCGGCACCAGTTGCCACGCCGTGTCGAAGTGCACGGTGGCTCGCACGACCTCGCACCGACGCTGCTGCACCTGCTGGGTCTCGACGACGCGCCGAGCACGATGGCTGGGCACAGCCTTTTCGGGTCGCGTCCGCACCTGCCCCTGCTCGTCGGTCGCATCGGCCAGCGTCTGATCAGCACACACGACGGGGTCGATGGCCTTGATGCGACACCTGACGAACTCGCGCTGCGCTGCCGCAACGGCCAGTCGCCGCTCGGCTGGCGCGCGGCACCGGTGACAAGCTGCGACCTCGCCGCCTACATCGACTGGATGGATGCGCTGTGGCGTCAGCACCGCCTGCGGCCACCGGAACGCCCCGCCCTGCGGCAGCGGTGAGGGCGGAGAACTCTTCAATGCACGACTGCCGCCCAATCGGCACGCGCCGTCGTGGACGCCAATGCAGCCCTGATTGATCGCCCAAGCAACTGAAATTACCCCGTTGCCACTGAACTTCAATGGTTTTATGATGGCGTTGTCGAAACGATCCGTCACCAACGGGGTGCAGTTCTGGTGCAGCAAGTACGCTTGGCCTTACAACTACGAAGCATCGACGGCGGCGGGCGCAACCGCAGGCGAGGCTCTGGGCGAGGCGCTGCTGTGGGCGTGGACGCCGCGCGAATACCTCGATCGCGAGAGCCAACCCGCGCACCCCACGATGTGGCGGAACGGAACATGAGCCCACGCCCGCAGGCCACCGTCGCCGTCGCGCCACGAATACAGCCACGACGACGCATTGCCAGCACAGCGGGTACGCGCGATCCGGCACAAGTCCGCGATGGCCAGCGCCGGCAGCGTACCCTCCAGTACGGGCTCGAACCTGGGCCACAGGTCGTCGAGAAACAAGCCCGGCGCCAGCGCAAACGCCTGAAGGAGCCCCGCACGGCCCCGATCGTCGGCTCCGTGGCTGGCCTGCACCTCCGCCCACACGAGCCAGGCGCGCAGGCGGGTGCCCCGGCCCCGCAATGCGAACTCGGCTTCGACGTGGGCCGTCTCGAGGTCCCCGGCTGCGAGGGCGAGGTCCGCGGCGTAGCAGGCGGTCGCTTCACCAGCCAGGCGACCGCCGTGGCGGGCACTCCCGTCGCGCCACGCGACGCGTGCTCCGTTGGCATCGCCCAGCGCCGCCCGCGCGGCTCCGAGTCCGACGTAGGCCCAACGGTTTTCAGTGACTCCCCAGACTTGCCCACAAACCAATGCCGCTTCGCTGGCGCGGCCCGCCCACAGCAGCACTTCGGCGCCGTAGGTGGCAAAGGCACTGGCCTCGGGGTGAGAGCGCTGCATGCCCGCAAAGGCCGCCAGCACCGCATCCAGGCCGTCGACGGGCAGCCTCGCCTGAAGCTGTCGCGCCTGCTGGCGCGCCGTCGTCAGTTCCAGTGGCCGCAACGCGACACCGTCGGTCCACGTCGGCGCGTCGGTGAGGTTGCCCCCGAAGCCGGCCAGCAGTTCCCACAGGGCCGCTTCATCCAGTTGCCGCGCAGCGGTGTCAGGTCCGATACCCGCACGCGCGAGGTCTTGCAACACGCCAAGGTGGAGGCCCGCATCGACGTCGCGGCGCGGCCCAGGCGGGGCCCGCAGTTGGGCGATGCGTCCCAACAGGCACAGCGCAGGGTGGTCGGGTGCTGTCCGCCGGGTGGCGTCGAGCAGGCCATCGTCGCCACACTGCATCGCCGTCCACACCGCAGCGCGCCCAACTGGATCGGCCAGGTGCGGGTCGTGGGCGTGCGCGGCGCGCAGGTGCTGGAGTGCAGCTACGGAGCTGGCACAGGGGTGCGCGCGGGCCCGGGCAATCGTCACGACAGCCGCTGCCTGCGCGCTCAGGCGCGGGCGGACTTGATGCCGCTCCAGCGTGGCAATCGCCGCTGGCCACTGGCCGCGCCACAGCGCCAACGTCGCGTCGAGCAGCGCACCGGCATCCGGTAACAGCGCGCCGCGGTGGGCGAGGCCGAGACCGATGTGGCCGGAACGCAGCAACGCCAGGACGGCGCGCTCCGCCAGATCGACCGACGCCGCCGCGGCAGAGTGGAGCCAACCGTCCAGCCACGCCGCGTGCGCTGGCAACTCGGACCGGGGCAATTCCGGCAGGACGCGCAAGGCGAGGCCCGGCTCGCGCACGGCCGCGGCAGGATCCAGCGTCAGCAGCCAGCGCGCCGACTGGGCGAGGTCGCCGATGTCCGCGAGCGCGCCTGCCACGTCCAGCGTGTCCTGCAGCGTCAGCGCACCGTCGGCGATGGGAATGCCGCGCACCCCCGGCCCGCCCAACACGCTCTGCCACAGTGCATGGATCGGGTGGGGCAGGTCGCAGCGGGCCCGGGCAATCGCAAGCGTGCGACCCAACGCGACGACATCGGCAAGCGGCGTGCCCGGCACCCCGAGGTCAGCCAACGGTCCCGCGCGCATCGGCCGCTACTCCCGCCTGCCCCGAAGGGCCCAGTCCGCCGACGGTATGCGGTCGCTGCGCGCGACTCAAGCCACCGACGCCTTGCCATCGGACCAGTGCACGGTCGCCCACGTCGCCTTCCGCCGCCTGGCGGTGGGGCGATGGGGCATTGCGTGCGTTCCGTTCTCGGGGTGCAGGCGCAGGTCGGACAGAGTGATTTTCCACACCGGGGGCCTCGCGCAGCCAGAGCCGTTGCAGGAACTCGCCGTGGCACTGGCAGCGTGGGCGGGTCTGCGGCGACGTTGGTTCGGCGTCGGCGCCGCGCTGCGTTGGCGCGCACAGGGCTCTGCCACGTACACCAGCACGTCGACTGCGGCCGGCACGCCGCGCGCCACGAGCCGTCCCAACAGGTCGACGAGCGGGTCGGCCACGCGAAAGCGCCAGAAATTGCCCAGGTGCAGCAGTGTGAAGCGATCGAAGGCCACCGGCTTGCCATGGCCCGTCAGGCGCCGGGCCGCAAATGGGCCTCCCGGGACGATGGTCGCGCTCGGCGTTGAGATCGGGTGGTGGATTTGGGGCAGGGCGTCGCATTGCCCGCCCGCTGTCGGAACGGTACGCTGCCGCCGTCACGCACAACTGCACAACCGCCGGAGCCCGCCATGCAACGTACGTCCCATCGCCGCCGCCTACGCGCCGTCCTCGCCGTGCTCGCCGGTACGCTTCTCGTGCCCACGATGGCCCTCGCCGTGCCCGCCAGCGTGCTGGTCGAGGGTGCCTTCCTCAGCACGGGCGGTGGTCCCGCGGCCGACGGCGTCTACAAGCTGGCCTTTGCGCTGTATCCGGCTGCGACCGGCGGCAGTGCGGTGTGGACCGAACCGACGCTACCGGTCCAGGTCGCCAACGGCGCGTTCGTGCACTCGCTGGGTGTCACCAAGCCGATCCAGCCTGCCGTGCTCGCCGCCCAGTCCTTGTGGATCGGCGTGGCTGTCGAGGGCGAGCCGGAGATGGCGCGCAAGCCCCTGCATGCGGTGCTCGTGGCCGTGCGAGCGGCGGTGGCCGAGGGTGTCGACTGCTCGGGCTGCATCGGCGCCGCGCAACTCGACAAGGGTCTGTTTGCCGGACTCGCCAAGACCTCGGAACTCCACAAGATCGCGGTCACTGGTGCGTACACGGACCTGAACGGAGCGCCCGATCTCAGCGGCATCGTCAAGACCGGCGACCTCAAGGACGTGGCATTCACAGGGCTGTACAAGGATGTCGCCGGCAAGCCGGAGTTCGCCAAGCTCGGCACCGCGTGCGGCAGCGGCCTCGTGGTCAAGGGCCTCAAGGCTGACGGCACGCTCGAGTGCGTCGCCTCCGTCGACCCTGCGGCGTTGCCGGTGCCCACGCTCGAGTCGGTCTCGGGCACGCTGCTGACCACGAAGTTCGCGGACACCTTCAGCAGCACGACCGTGCCCGTGCCGATCCCCGACGACAACCCGAGCGGCCTGTCGAACGTCATCGTCGTGCCCGATTTCGGCATCGCCGAAGGCATCGAGGTCGCCCTCGACCTGGAGAATTCGGACTTGACCAGCGTGACTGTCAAGCTGCACGACCCGAACAAGGTCGAGCACCTGCTGTTCAAGGGCGAAAAGGGGACTGCGCTCAAGGCATCGTGGCCACCGACGAAACTGCTGGCGGGCGACCTCGGCGTATGGGTCGGCAAGAACCCGGCAGGCAAATGGACGCTCCAGGTCGTCGACGGTGGCGCCAAGCCCGCGGCGACAGACGGCAAGCTGAACAACTGGAGCCTCACGATCAAGACCGCTTCGACGAAGAAGGTTGGCGTCCAGGGCGGCTTCCAGTTCCAGGTCGCGAACACGCCACCAGTCGCGTGCGACACGTGGCACTTCGGCCTGACGTACGCGAATCCCAAGGACAAGGCGCTCTACGTGTGCAACGGCAAGGATTACTACCCGATTACGCTGTCGGCGGTCGGCACGCCGGACAACCCGGGCAAGAGTTGCAAGGACATCATGGCGAAAATGCCGGGCGTGAAGTCGGGGGTGTATTGGATCAGCGCGGCGGGCACGCTCCAAGTCTACTGCAACATGGAAGACTATGGCGGTGGCTGGACGCTGGCCTTGCGCGCCGGCCAAGGCTTCGACCTCACCGCCGGCAACCTGCCCATCGGGGTCGGCACGCCGCCGACGACAAACACGAAGCCGGGCGATGGCACGCTGCAGAAGCTGAGCGACGACACCATCAACGCGATCCGGACGAATGCGGGCGCTGCAGTCGGCTATTGGGTGACGACGCCCGGCGATGGCATTGGCAAGTATGGCGCCGAAATCTTCCACCGCTCGGATTGCACGTTCAAGATGCAGCAGAACGCCAGCCAGGTGAAGGCGACGACGTGCAACCAGTGGACTGGCAAGTATGCAGAAGCCGCGACCTGGAAGAACGGAAGCCACTGGAACGACAACGACACCCCCGGGTACGCCTGGGCGTTCGGCTACCTGAACGACGGCCAATGCCACCCTGAGGGCGATGGCCTGGGTGTCCACACGCAGCCGCACGCGGCCTTCCACCGCGGCTGGTGCGGCACCGGAACCTGGGGCCTCGTCTACGTGCGCTGACGGTCTCTCGGGCGTGCCGACCGCGAGAGGCGCGGGCCGACGCACGGGTAGCCCGTGGCAAAGGACGGGGCGGGCGTCCATGGGGAGTTGCAAGTTCAGGCCACCGTGCACGCTTTGGCGTGCGCAATCCGCTTGCACCGTGCCCTCGGCGCGCCTAGCCTGCTAGATCGGCCAAGGAGTCGCCATGCGCGCCGCGTCCACCGTCCTGTGCCTGCTCACCGCCGCGACCGCACCCGTCGATTTCGCGTTCGCCGCCCCCTCTCGATCAGCAACCACGCCCCTGCACTCTCCGCTGGGCTGGAGCGCCGTCGCACCCAGCGCCTGGATGGCGCGCCACGACCGGCCCGTCGACGTCGGCAGCGGCCAGTGGAGCGAGGAGGTGCGCCTGCTGCGCGCCGAAGCGCCCGGGCGCCAGGTCGAGGTGGCCCGCGTCGAGTTCTTCGCACGGCCGCCCGGTGCGGCGCTCGACGCGTGGGTGACGCAACAGTGGGCGTTCCTGCGGGCGAACGGCGGCCGCGACGTGTCGATGCGGCTGGGCCCCACAGGAGAGGCCGCAGTACAACTCGACGTGCCGGGCTCGCCCCAAGGCCCGCCACAACGCCACATGTTCGTTGCGCTGGGCCCTTGGTTCGTTCACGCCGTTTCCATCGATGCCCGGGATGCGGTCGCCAATGCCGGCCTCGGCGAATTCGCCGGCTCGCTGACGGCAAAGCAGCCTGCCCGGACGCCGCCACGGAACGCACGATGAACGCCAGCGCCCCCGGCGCCGGGTCCGGGTCCATGCCGCACGGCGCGCGCCGAGTGGCGGTCGCCCTGATCACGTGCGGGGTCGGCATCTTGGCCAGCCCGGCGCCCGCGCTGGCGGTCTACCAGTGCGGCAACCAGAAAGACGACTGCCAGTGCGGCTCCAACAACCCGTACCCGTGCTGCGACAACGGCTCGAACTGCACGTGGTGGGCGTGGGAATCGGCCTGCTGCAACTGGAAAGCGGCCCTGCCCGGCTGGGGCAACGCGAACACGTGGGGCAGCAACGCCGGCAAGAACCCGAATTACCAGGTGCTCGGCGAACCTGTCGTCGGCTCCATCGCCACCAGCACGAAGGGCACGTACGGCCACGTCGCATGGGTCACGGGCGTCAACGGCAGCAAGGTGACCGTCACCGAAATGAACTGCTGCGGCGGCTGCGCCTATGGCATGAAAGGCAACACGTTCGACAAGGGCTACTTCAACTCGGGGTACGTCGTGAAAAAGGGCGGCGGCCCCGTCGGCCCGGTCTGCGGCGACGGCCAATGCAACGGCGGCGAGTCGTGCAGCGGCTGCGACAAGGACTGCGGGTCGTGCTGCGGCAACGGCAAATGCGACAACGGCGAGAAGTGCTCGACGTGCCAGAAGGACTGCGGCGGCTGCTGCGGCAACGGCAAATGCGACAACGGTGAGACGTGCAAGACCTGCAACACGGACTGCAAGTGCCCGGCCGAAGGCGCGCTCGACGGCGCGACGTGCAAGGCGGTGTGGGGTTGGGCGAGCGACCCGGACTCGAACGAGAAGGTGTCGGTCAAGGTCCGCGTGGGTGGCGAGGTCATTGACGGCGGCATCGCGGCGGGCGACCACCCGGCGCACCCCGGCAGCGGTTTCTCGTTTGCGGTGCCGGCGGCGCTCAAGAACGGCAAGCCGCAGGAAGTGACCGTCGATGCCATCGACACGCAGACCGGCAAAGTGACGGCGCTGGGGCCCAAGGCGTTCCTGTGCGAAAACCGGCAGCAGGTGCTCGGGATGTGGACCACCACGTTCGTCGATGCGGCCGGCGTGCAGCCCAAGCTGCCCCCGGTCGCGCCACCCGACCTTGCGCTGGCGCACGCCCTGGCCGATGGGTTTGCCTATCCGCTCAGCGGCTCCGTGCAGAGTTGCGCGGTGCCAGGGCTACAAGCGTTCGACGGCGGCATCGCGACCATTGGCTGGCAACTCGCGCAGCACCGGGCGGCCCTGCTCGTCGATGGCGTCGAAGTCGCCGCGTGGCAGAACGGAGCGGCGCAGGGGCTGGCTGTCGCGTTCGGGCCCGGCCAGACGCTTTGCCTGCAGACGCTTGCGCTGGCGCAGGTGCCCGCTCAGGGAGCGGCGAGCGTCCAGGTGGGGCCGATCGCGTTCCGGCACGGACCGTGGACGTGGTCGTACGCGACGCCGACCGGTGGGCTCACGTTGGGGTTCGTGCCGCTCGATGCGGTACAGGTGCGCGCACGGCCCGCGCCTTTTGCTGGTGGCGACGGCGACATGGCATGGGCGCGGCTCAAGTTGGCGAGCGCGTTCCAGCGCGCGACGTGGACGACGGCCGGTTTGGTCCCGGCCGGGGTCGGGCTCGCGGTCCATGTCGGCGACAAGGCCTTCCCCGTCACGGCCGGCGCCGGGCTCGCCACGGTGACCGGGGCGACGGTACTCGAGGTGCGCGCGACGGCCAGTCTGGCGCTGCCCGCGGACCTGGACGTGAGCGTAAAGGACCTGCGCGTGCGCCGTGACGGCCACACCGTGCTGGAGCCATGGCGCGTGGTCGAAGACGGCGCGTGGGGGCTCACGGCAAGCCTGCCGGCTGCCGCCGCCGTCGAACGCGGCCGCTGCGTGGCCCTGCACCACGCTCCGGCCGGGTGGTGGACGACCGGCACGCTGACGGCGGAATTGCGCCCGGTGCCGTACGAACTCGCGCGCGTCGCGGCTCACGTGCAGACGACGCTGCCGGCAGGGCTAGTGTGGCGCCTCGCAGTCGATGGTCAGGGGACGGTGGCCGAACTGGCCGGCGGAGCCACCCGCACCGTAGACTTCGATGTCGCAGTGGCGGGCGGCCACGTCGTGCGCACCAGCGTGACGGCGATCGAGGACCTCGCGACCGAGACGCAAGGCACAGATGCGGCGCCGGCCGGCGGCGTCGAGGTGCGCGGCCTGCGCTGGCTGGCGCAGGGGTGGTGGACCGCCTATGGGCCGAACGCGGTCGGCCTGCACGACGACCGCGTCCGGTCCGGTAGCGTCAGCGAGCGCATCGACTACGGCGTGCGCCTGCACCTCCCCGCAGCGCCAGAGTTGCAGGGCGCCAAACCGAGGGGCACCGTCGTCGTCTACCGCGCGTTTGCCGGCCTGCAGACCGGCGTGCGGCTGCACATCCGCCAGGACCTGCACCCGGGCCGGCTGCGGGCGTCGGTGCTGCTCGATGGTGCCCCGGCCCGCCTGCTCGATGCCGTCGGCCCGCACGACGAGACGGTCGAACTCGTCGGCATCTCGTTCCGGGAGGTCGGCGTGGCGCTACAGGTAATCGACGTCGGCTCGACCGGTGCTGGCGAAGCGGGACCTGTCGCGTGGTGGCTCGAGGCCACCGACCTCGAAGTGCGCGGCGCGGACGGCAAGTGGCGCGAGGCGGCGAGCGTGGCGGCCCCGGCTGCACCGGCCGGAGCGGGGACGCCGGCTGGCACGGCGGCCAACATCGATGCGGGCTCGGTCGATGCGAAGGCCGGTCCGGTCGGGGCCGCCGCGGCGCCATCCCCGTCGAGTTGCGTGGCCGCCCGATCGCAGCACACGGGCTCACTGGCCGCGCTGGTCGCACTGGTCGTCCTGGCCGCCCTGACCATCCTCGCCCGGCGCCGGATGCTGCCCGTGCAAGCCCACTGAAGTGCCACTCCTCGCCGCCCGCCACCTGTCAAAGTCGTACGGCGCCACGCCGCTGCTCGCCGACGCCGAACTCCACCTGCGCCGCGGCGAACGGGTCGGGCTCGTCGGCCGCAACGGCTCCGGCAAGTCGACGCTGCTGCGCGCTCTGGCAGGGTGCGAGCCCCTCGATGCTGGCGAGATCGCCTTTCGGGCCGGCACCCACGTCGCCTGGCTGCCCCAGGACCCCGCGCTCGATCCCACGCAGACGTTGCTCGACGTGGCGCTGGCCGGCGTGGCAAGGCGCCCGCACCCGGCAGAACTCTACGAAGCGCACACCATGGCCGAACAGGCGCTCAAGGGCCTCGGAGTCCCCGACCCGCACCTGACGGTCGCGCTGGCGTCGGGCGGCACGCGGCGGCGGGCGGCCTTGGCGGCGGCGCTCCTGCAACAACCGGACCTGCTGCTGCTCGACGAGCCGACGAACCACCTCGATGCGGCGACGGCGGCGTGGTTGCAGGACGAACTGCGCACGCTGCCGGGCGCCCTGATCGTCATCACCCACGACCGCTACTTCCTGAACCAGGTGGTCGACCGCATCGTCGAACTGCGCGGCGCCACCCTGCGCAACTACGACGGTACGTTCGAAGACTACCTGGAGACGCGGCTCGAAGAAGATGCGCTGACCGACCGCCAGGACCAGAATCGACGCAACGCGATCCGCAACGAACTGGAGTGGTTGCGCCGCAGCCCGGCTGCCCGCACGACGAAGCCGCGCGCCCGTGTCGAGCGGGCCCAGGCCCTGCTGGCCGGCGTGCGGCCGGTGGAGCGTGCGTTACAACTACCTGAGTTTATTGGAGAACGTCTCGGAAAGAGCGTGCTCGAAACCCGCAACTTGTCCGTCGGCTGGCCTGGGCGGCCACTCGTCGAACGGCTCGACCTGCACCTGCTGCGCGGGGAGCGGCTCGGCATCGTCGGGCCGAACGGTGCGGGCAAGACCACGCTGCTGAAAACGCTGCTGGGCGAGGTGGAGCCTCTTGCGGGCCAGGTTCAACTCGGTTCGACCACTCGCATCGTCTCGATCGACCAGCACCGCAGCGGCCTCGACCCCGGCGCAACCGTGATGGAGGCTGCGACACCTGCAGGTGGCGATGTCGTCGTGTATGGCGGCCAGCACATCCACGTGGCGAGTTGGCTCGGCATGTTCCTGTTTCGAAGTGAAGATTTGCGCCAGCCGGTCGCCACGCTGTCGGGCGGCCAGCGCTTTCGCCTGTTGTTGGCGCGCCGCTTGCAGGAGCCGATGAACCTGCTGCTGCTCGACGAGCCGACGAACGACCTCGATTTCGAGACGTTGGACGTGCTCGAGGAGTCCCTGCTGCAGTATCCTGGCTGCGTGCTCGCCGTCAGCCACGACCGGGCGTTTCTGGACCGGGTGTGTACGGGAATCCTGCATGTGACCGGCGATGGCACGGCGATGCGCCATGCGGGGACGTACACCGAGTTCGTGGCACGGGAGCGCATTCGGCAACAAAGCGCACGCGGGGTCGGCAGTGGGGGCAAGGCCGCCCGGCAGCCCGCGGACGGCCACGGCACGCGGCCACCCAAGCTCACGTTTTCGGAGGAGAAACGGCTGGCCGGCATCGAGGCGGAGATCGAGTCGGCCGAGGCGGCGCTTCAGGCAGCGGAAGCCGAACTGCAGGCGCCTGCGGTGATGGCAGACCATGTGCGCCTCGGCGTCGCGCTCGGTGCCCATGGGCTGGCCGCGGTCCAACGCGACGAACTCTACGCGGAATGGGCGCGGCTGGAGAGCAAGCGGGAAGCGTGGCTGGCTGGGAAGGGGTAGCATCCTGGTTGCGACCGCCCTGCACTTGCGGTGGCCGATTCTGAGCAAGGATTGGCGGATTCGGGAGTCGGGGTTGGTCCACGTGGTGTGGTAGCGCTGCTCGGCACTGAGCGCACGGCAAGTCGCAGAAACACACCCTACGAAGCCATTTCGAATCAAGGGCCTCGCAACTATCTGTCTCGTCACGCGCCCGGCCAGCGCCCCATCCGCCAGGTGCGCTCCCCGACGAAAAGCGGCCCCCACGCGTCGCCGCCGCCGGCGCACAGCATCGCTTCCACCACGCCTTCGACGTGCGGCTGCAGCCCCGTCACGTTGACCACCACATGGCGTTGCCAGACATCCGCCGCTGCGCCGACGAGCCTTCCGTCCCACGGGCCCACCAGCGCACGCAACGGCCACGGCAGGGCCACGCTGGCGGCCAGCGCCGAATCGGGCGGGGCCTCGACGTCGAGGCTGCACAGGCTCGCACCCGCCGCAAACCAGACCGTGCGCCCCACGGCGCGCGCGGCCACCGACTGCGGTGCGTCGGCCAGGTCGAGGTGGGGCGAGCGCGCACCCGTCCAGGCATCAACCGCGATGAAGCGGTCGCCATGGCGCAGCAGCGCGAGACCCGTTGGCGGATCGGCGAACACCCACGCGCCGGCTTCCTGCCAGCCCGTGCCCGACGGCGGACGGTAGGCGGTGCCTGAGTCCGATCGGTACAGCCAGCCCTTTTGCAGGATCTTGTCGTGGGCGCCACTCGCCGTGTCGTCGACGGCCAGGTCGGTGCGGACGATGCGCGCGCCGTCCCATTCCCAGCGGTCCCGGCGCAGGCCCGACCACAGCCAGCCGACTTCGAGCGCGGCGCCCACGACATCGGCCGATTGTACCGTTTCGCGCGGGTCTTCCGTGCGCCCTTCACAGCGGGCGACCAGTTGAAAGCGGCCGTCGCGCAGGCTCACGGGCACCCGCAACCCCGCCTCGTCGGCCTCATCGAGCGACCAGTAGCCGTCGTTGGGAGCCCCCGGCACGAGTCGGCCGCCCCACCCCTCGATGCGGGCGACGCGCGTGCCGTCCATGCGCCAGACATCCGTGCGACCACGCTCCTGCTGCCACGTGCGCTTGGCTACCGCCAACCACGGCTCGAACGACCAGCGGAGTGCGACCAGCACCTCGCCCAGCATGTCGGCGGCGAGTTGGACGTCTTCGGCGTCAAAAGCATCCCACTGTCGCACCGTGCCGTCGCCGCGGGCACGCAGCACGGTCGTGCGGCTGCGCGCAATCTCCGCCCACAGGGGCCCGACGAGAGGCTGGCACGCACGGCCTTCGGCACGAAGCAGGACCGGCACACCGCCGCGCTGCCACGAATACAGGGGGCCGGCTGCGTGGACGAACAGGACGCCCTGCACCGCGCGGGCGGACGCTGCGACCGGCGCCCCACTGCCGGTGCCCGCGGCATCGTCCAGCGCCGTCGTGGCGCGCCACGGGCCCACGTCGGGCTGGGCCGTCGCCCGCTCCGTAGCCAGCACGGCCAGGCCGCGCCGCACAAGATCGTGAGTCCAGGTGTCGGCGGGAACCGGCCGCGCCTCGACGGCGTGCTCCCACAATGCCAGGTCGGGCTGGTACTCGGCGAGAAAGCGACCCACCGCGCGCTCGCCGGCCTGACCACCGTAGCCAATCGCGTCGAGCGCCGCCGGAAGCAGCGCGCCCACGTTGCCGGCGCGCGCGGCCTCAATGTCGGCCTGCGCCGCCCGCACTTGTTGGTCTGGCCCGCGGTCTCCGGGAAAGTCCCACACTTCGTCGCCGCACGCTGCGCACGTCCACGCGTAGCAGAGGTGAGCGTCGCGGCGAGGCGCGCTGGCACCTGTCTGGCACGCGGCACAGCTCATGGCGCGCTCCCGGTCACGCTGCCCGGCAGGCCCAGTTCGGCCACGTCGCGCTCGACCCGTGCGGGCCCCGGCAGCGCCCCCTGCACGGTCCACGCCAGCGCCCCCTTGCCGTTGGGCAGCAGCGCGTCGACGAAGCCGCGGTAACTGCCGACCTTCCACTCGAGGCCCGCGTCGGCGACGAGCAGCTTGACGGCCCAACTCGACTCGCCGGCCGGCAGCGTGCCCAGGCTCCACGCGAGCGCCACGGGTCCTTGCACCGCATGCTTGGCGGGGCCCGCGACTTTCGTCGTGCCGATCTCGAGGGCGTCGAGCGTGATCACGTCGCCCGCGGCGCTCGGGGCATCGGTCTGTCCGTAGAGCGCAAAAACCGCCGGCGCGGCGGCAGACAGCGACAGCGTGCCCTGCTGGGCCTTGTTGAGGTCCGCCGTGTCGGGCAGGTAGCGCCGCTGGTAGGCGCCGGGATGCTCGCCGTAGATGGCGGTCGGCAGCGACCAGCGCGCGGCGGCCACTTTCCAATCCGCACTGGCCACCTGGGCCCACACCTGCACGGCCTGGGCCAGCGCGAGGTCGAGTCGCCGCACCTGGCCGAGCCGGTCGAGCGGACAACGCGAGGCGGCGACGAGCGTGCCATTGGCGAAGGCGAAGACCGTGTCGTGCAAGGTGTCGGAGCCTGCGACCCACGGTTGGTCGCCCAGCGGCGCGGTCGCTTCGGTGCTGCCCGCCAGGTGTCGCACCACCTCGAATCCTGCCAGTTCCAAGGCCGTCGCCAGCTTCGGCAGGTCCAGCGCATCGGTGGGCCCGTTCGACCGCAGCGCGGACCGGAACCTTGCGGCTGCGCACAGCGCCGCGTGGACTCCCGCTCCCCCTCCGACGGGCACGGCCGCCGCAGCGCTCGCGTCGGCGGGCAGGGCCACGGCGCCATCGGGCAACCGCGCACCATCGAGCGTGCCGGCACCGTCGAGCCCGGCCAGGGCCGCCGCCGCCGTGGGTGCCGATCCGCCGCCTCCGCAAGCCGCGAGCGCCGCCGTTGCCGTCGCGAACAGCGCCACGTGGCGGGCCCGCGCTGTGCCAGGGTGCGCTCCGGTCGGCACAGGGGCCGTCACAGCAGCCATCAAGCTCATCGCCCCGTCTTGGAAAACCGTGCAATCACATCGGCCTTCGCCATCACCACCAGCCGATCCATCCCCTGCAGGCGGTAGTTGGCCTTGGGCGGAAACACGATGCGCCCGTCTGCAGTCTTGATGGCCAGCACCATCGCATCCTCCGCGCCCCACAACTGCGTTTCTGCCAACGTGCGGTCGACGCTGTCGGTCAACTCGTGCACCTCGAATTCTTCAACAGCAAGCTCGAAGTCGGCCTTGGCGGCATGGATTCCGACGATGTCGGTCACGTGCGGCCGCAGGATTTGCCACGCGATCCGGTGCCCCGCGACCAGACTCGGGCTGAACGTGAACTGCGCCCCGGCCCGCTCCAGCTTCGACAGGCTGTGCGGATCGTCGGCCTTGCCGTAGATGGTCAGCGCAGGGTTCAGCACGCGCGCCGTCAGCGTGAGGAACACATTCGACGCATCGTCGTGGAGCGCCGTCACCAACGTCTTGGCCCGCGTGATGCCAGCGGCCTCCAGAATATCGTCTTGGGTGGCGTCGCCGTGCACGAACGGGATTTCGCTCGCCGCCGCCAACGCCTCCACCACCGCGTCGTTCGCATCAATCACGACGAGCGGGGCGTTGTGCTCGCGCAGTGTACGCACGGTCTCGCAACCGAGCCGGCCGTAGCCACAAACGATGGTGTGGTCGCGCAAGTGCGCGAGTTGGCGGTGCATGCGTGCCCTCCTGCGATAGGCGTCCCAGCCGCCCTTGGCGAAAAACTCCGTCATACTGCTGAGCGCGTAGGCGATGTTGCCCGCCCCCGCCACGATCAGGAAGATCGTAAACGACCGGCCCGCCACGTCGAGTTCGTGCGTCTCGCCGTAGCCGACCGTCGTGATCGTGATCACGGTCATATAGAACGCGTCGAAAAACGACCAGCCCGCAAGCACATGATAGCCCACGGTGCCGAGTGCGGTCAGGCCCGCCATGATGCCGAGCGCTCGCAGCGCCCGCGCGTGGACGATGCGGTTCTCGGGCGGCACGCGCAACCGATAGCCGCCAGGGTTCCGGGCGATCCGCGGGTTCACGGCGGGCACTTGGGCGTGGTGCTGCACTTCTTAGTGAGCGCGTCGATTTTCTGGCACGCGTCCACCGTGCAGGGGTCCCCGTCGTCGCACGCCGCCTTCGGTCCCGCGCACGTACCGGCCTTGCAGACGTCTTGCAGCGTACACGGGTCGCCATCGGTGCACGCGCCACCATCGACCGCAACGCCCTTGCCCTTGCATGCGCCGACCGCGCACTGATCACCGGTCGTGCACGCGTTGCCGTCACTGCACACGCCGCCGTCGGACTTCGCGCCCCCCGTGCATGTGCCACCGTTGCAGGTGTCGCCGGCCGTGCAGGGTTCGCCGTCGGAACACAGTGCACCGCCGCCTTTCTGCTTGAAGCCGCACGCCCCGCTGGCCTGCTCGCATGCGTCGTCGGTGCACGCGTTGCCGTCGTTGCACGGCTTGGCGCCGCCCTGGCACTTGCCGACCGTGCAGTGATCGAGGCTCGTACACAGGTTGCCGTCGTCACACGTGGCGGCGTTGTCGGCGTGCGTGCACTTGCCCAGCGTGCAGCCGTCGTCGGTACACGGGTCGTCGTCGTCGCAGTCCGACGGTTCGCTGCACGTGTCGTCGTAGGCGCGCAGGTTGTCGATGAACGGACCGGAACCGCCATTGCCGAGGCAGTCCGCCGTCCAGAAGCGCAGCCGCACCCGCACGATCTGGCCCGCCCACGCGCCGAGTTCGATCTTGACGGGGCGCCAGCCCGGCTGCGGATCGTAGGTCGCCAGCGTCTTCCAAGACTTGCCTCCATCGAGGCTCAGGTCCACGTCGAGGTTGTCGGGAAGGCCCGGTTCCCACGCGCCGCCCAGGTGAAAGCGCACGCCCACCGGCGTTCCCGCCTTGTAGGGCTGCAGGTCGAGTGCCGGCAGCCGCGCGATGCCGTCAACCTTTGAATCGCCGGGCGCGCACTGGAAGTCCTTGCCGTTGTTGAAGTTCAGCGAACAGTCCGGCGACAGCGCTCCCGGCGGATCCG
>SHZF01000045.1 GCA_009692425.1 Myxococcales bacterium
CTCCCCGCCGATCTCCTGCAAGCAGGTAGATCACCACCTTTGCGGGTCCAGCCGGCTTCCGCCGGTCCCGCCCTTCCTTCCGCGCGGAGGCCTCTCGACCCCCGCGCGCGGCAGCAACCCGACCACCTCCGGAGCGCGCGTCCGCTGGCGGTCACCGCGCATCGGTCCGCGCGGCGCCTCAACCCACAGCAACTTCCGTGCCAATACCCAACTACATGGATTTACGCCCATGTGCTCCACGGCGCCCCGTCTCGGTCTCACCCCGCGGCCCGTCTCGGTCTCGGTCGCGCGGCAGGGGTGAGACGCCCAACGCGAGCGGCAAGCCCAGTCCCCAGCGCCGCGGCGGAAGCTCACCATGTCAAGCGCCGCACTAGGGGCCAGCGCGCGCTGGCCAGCGGAACCGCCTCGACGCCCGCAGGCGGCCTGGTCGGTGCATTTGCCGGCGGGTTCGGCCACCAACAGCCGCGCGCGAACCGCCCCCGATCTTGCGCGCGATTCTTGACAACTCAGGCGACGACCCCTATCCTCCCCGCGCTCGTCTTGGGCAGTACCCATGTGCGACGCCGGATCGGGCGGGCCGAGCGCGCACCGGGCAAAATCGCATTCCCACCTGAGCCCGCCCCGCGACTGGAGAACCTCATGAAGCACTGGATGACCCGCGGCCTCGTGCCGTTGGCGGCGACGTTGGCCTTGGTGGCCTGCGGCGAAGACGCGAAGCCTGCGACTACGGCCGACACGGCCTCGGCTGGCGAGACATCGGGCGGCGAAACGGCGGGCACCGACGCTGCGGCCCCGGGCGACACGAAGGCCCCGGGCGACACGGCGGCTCCGGGCGACACGGCGGCTCCGGGCGACACGGCGGCTCCTGGCGACACGGCGGCTCCTGGCGATGCCGCCGCGGTGGACCCCACGTGCGCCGACTACTGCAAGCTGGTCACGACGAACTGCACCGGCGACGACCTGCAGTACAAGGACGAGGCGACCTGCCTCGGCGGCTGCAACTTCGCCAAGCTGCCGGCCGGCAAGAAGGACGACACCGACAAGAACACGATCGGCTGCCGTCTTTACCACGCTGGTGCCGCGGCCAAGGACGCCAAGGTTCACTGCCCCCATGCGGGCGGTTCGGGCGGCGATATCTGCGGCAAGTACTGCGACAACTTCTGCGGCCTCGTCAAGGTCGCGTGCGCCGGCCCGCTGAACCCCTACGCCGACGACGCCGCCTGCCAGGCCGCGTGTGCCAAGGCACCCAAGACGGGCAAGGGCAGCGATGCCAGCGGCGATTCGTTGCAGTGCATCTTCTACCACGCCGGCGTCGCCTCCGTGTCGCCGGACCTCGCCAAGGTCCACTGCGCCCACTCGGTCTACCCGGCCAAGGCGGGCGACCCGTGCGCTGCCGCTGCAGCCCCGGCCCCGACCTGCGCCGACTACTGCGCTGAGAATGCGAAGAACTGCACCGGCGACAACCTGCAGTACAAGGACACGGCCGCGTGCGTGAAATTCTGCACAGATGCCAAGCTGGCCGCCGGCACGAAGGACGATACCGACAAAAACACGATCGGCTGCCGCCTGTACCACTCCGGTGCGGCCTCCAAGGACGCCAAGGTCCACTGCCCCCACGCCGGGCCGACCGGTGGCGATATCTGCGGCAAGCACTGCGACAACTTCTGCGATCTCGTGGGTCTGGCCTGCACGGGCACCTTGGCGCCGTACAAGGACGCCGCGGAGTGCAAGGCGGCGTGCGCCAAGGCGCCGACTACGGGCAAGTCGACCGACACGGCGGGTGACACGCTGCAGTGCCTGACCTACCACGTCGGCGTCGCGGCGGCTTCTCCGGAGAACGCCAAGACGCATTGCCCGCACGGCGTGTACCCGGCCAAGGACGGCGACCCGTGCGCGAAGGCCGCAGCGGCCAGCAAGGAGCATGTCGTCACGACGAATGGCTTTGCGTTCGATCCGCCGGAGCTCCAGGTCGCAGTCGGCGATACGGTGAAGTTCACGCCCAAGGCGACGCACAATGTCATCGAGGTGACCGAAGCGGGCTACACTGGCGGCACGTTCGAGGCGGTTGCCAATGGCTTTGCGACCGGCTTCGCCGAGACCAAGGTGTACAAGGCCGACAAGGCCGGCACCCTGTTTTACATGTGCAAGCCGCACGCGCCCAGCATGAAGGGCAAGGTTATCATCAAGTAGGCGAGCAATCGCTGTGCGCGGGGGTGTCGGCTGCAAGGCTGGCGCCCCCGCGGCGCTTTTGGGTGAGCCGTCGCGCGTTCAATCAGGGGCCAGCGGCGGCTGCGAGGCGCCCATCGGCGCAGGCTATTTGGTGGCGGCACTGCGGGCCCGCTTGGCCTGCTGGCGCGCCACCCAGCCTTCGACGTTCAGTTGACCCGTACGGCTCACAGCGAGCGCGCCGGGCGGCACGTCTTGCGTCACCGTCGTTCCCGCGCCGACATAGGCGCCGTCGCCGAGCGTGACCGGCGCCACGAGTTGCGTGTCCGAGCCGATGAACACGCCCTCGCCGAGCACCGTGCGGAACTTGTTCACGCCGTCGTAGTTGCACGTGATCGTGCCGGCACCGATGTTGGAGCGCGCCCCGATGTCGCAGTCGCCGAGGTAGCTTAGGTGGCCGGCCTTGGCGCCGGGACCGAAGCGCGCCTTCTTGGTTTCGACGAAGTTGCCCACCTTGACGTCAGCGCCGAGGTCGGTGCCAGGGCGCAGGTGGGCGAAGGGTCCGACGTGGGCGCCAGGGCCGATGCGCGCGCCCGTCGCCACGCTGTACGGCAACAACTCCGCGCCGGCCGCGACCGTCGTGTCGGTCAACACACAGCCGCGACCGATGCGGGCGCCCGCGGCGATCGCGGTGCGGCCGCGCAATTCGACGTCGGCGCCGATGGACGCGTCGGGTTCCAGCACGACGGTCGTCTCCACCCAGGCGCTGTCGGGGGCGTCGAAGCTCACGCCGGCCCGCAGCCATTGCCGCACGATGCGCCGGCGCAGGTGGTCGCTGCACTCCGCGAGGTCGAGGCGGTTATTCACACCCTGCACCTCGGCAGCCTCACTCGCCCACACGGGCACCGGCGCGCGCCCGGCCGCAGCGGCGAGCGCGGCGACGTCGGTCAGGTAGAGTTCGCCTTGGGCGTTGTCGGCCCGCAACTGCGGCAGCGCACCGGCAAGAAACGCGGCGTCGAATGCGTACAAGCCGGCGTTGGTCGCGCGGATCGCGCGCTCTGCCGCGGTCGCGTCCTTCTGCTCCACGATGCGCTCCACGCGGCCATCGGGACCGACGACGAGGCGGCCATAGCCCGTCGGGTCCGCGAGATCCACCGCCACCAACGCGCACGCGGCGTCGCCACGGGCCGCGCTTACGGCCAGCAAGGTCTCGGGACGCAAAAGCGGCACGTCGCCACACAGCACGATGACTTCGGTCGTGCCCTGCCAGGCGACCTGCGCACAGAGGACGGCATGCCCGGTGCCCCGTTGTTCCGGTTGCACCGCGCACACCGGCACGACGGAACCGGCGGGCACCGGTTGGGCTGCCACGAACGCCTCGACTTCGGCGCGGCCCACGCCGGTTACGACCACGATGCGGTCGGGCTTCAGCGTGTGGGCGGTGCGCAGTACGTGCGAGAGCATGGCCTCGCCCAGCACGGGGTGCAGCACCTTGGGGCGGGCGCTGTGCATGCGCTTGCCCTGACCGGCCGCCAGGATCACGACCGCGCGGCTGTGCGCTGCTCCCCCGGTTGCATCGCCTTGCGTCATCGTTCCCCTCCCCTTCCTGACCCTGCCCACGGCGCGCGTTGCTGCCGGGGCAGCGGGAGCGTACACTGAACGCCCTTCGGCGCGCGACCGGAGGGCGCCCACAAGGTTGCAAGGAGCCCCTGAAGGTTCCAAGGAGCGGCCATGTCTGAAGTCCGCGTCTGGCTCAATGGCCGCATCGTCGATTCCGAAGGTGCCCGCCTGCACCACCTAACCCACTCGTTCCACTACGGGCTAGGCGCGTTCGAGGGCGTGCGCGCCTATGAGGTCGGTGCGGGCTGTGGCGCCGTCTTCCGCCTGCGCGAGCACATGACCCGGCTCATGAACTCGTGCCACCTCGTCACGCTCGACAAGGGCTTGCAGTGGAGCGGCGACCAACTCGGTGCAGCGTGCGTCGAGGCGCTGCGCGCGAACCACCTCGCATCGGGCTATCTGCGCCCGGTCGTCTACCTCGCCCACGGCGCGATGGGGGTCGGCGCGGCCGGCAATCCCGTTCACGCGATGATCGCGGCGTGGAAATGGGGCGCGTACCTCGGCGAAGACGGGCTGCAACACGGCATTCGCGCCTGCATCTCGTCGTTTCAACGGCCGGGCCACGCGACAACGCTGACCAAGGGCAAGGTGACCGGCCAGTACGTCAACTCGATCCTCGCCAAGCGCGAGGCGCTGATGAACGGCTACGACGAGGCGATCCTGCTGAACGAGCAGGGGTACATCACCGAGGCGTCGGGAGAGAACCTGTTCATGGTGCAGGATGGCCTGCTTGTGACGCCGCCGCTCGGCATGAACATCCTCGGCGGCATCACCCGGGCGACCATCATCGAGGTCGCCTCCGACCTCGGCTTTACCGTTGTCGAGCGGCCGTTTGCGCGCGACGAGCTGTATTGTGCCGACGAGGTGTTCCTGACGGGCACCGCGGCCGAGGTGACGCCTGTGCGCGAGGTCGATGGCCGCAAGATCGGCAGCGGCACGCGTGGGGCCATCACGGCGGAACTGCAGGCGGTGTATTTCGACATCGTGTACGGCCGCAACCCGAAATACGAACGCTGGCTGACCCGCTACGAACTCGCCGCGAGCCAAGGCGCCGGCGTGGTGGCGGTGGGCTGAGACGGCCCGCGCTTCGCTTCCCGTTGTTCCATTCCATACACGCGAAGATCCGGGGCCGCCATGGCGCTTTTCGAGCCGTTCGAGGCGTGGGCCGCCGCGGATTTCGACGCCTTCTCCGAAGGCAAGCGGCGCTCCAACCGCTTCAACCTGGAGCGGGCCCGCGTGCGCCACCGGGTGGCCAGCCTGGTCGAACAGGCTTGCGACCGAGCGGGCATCGATCGCAGCGGTCTCGAACTGTGGACGAGTCTTGACCATCCCCACCTGCACAACGGCCACGTCGTCGCACATCAGTTGGCGGTCCTGTGCCGCGATCCGACGGGCCGCGGCGTCATCGAAGCCAGCCGCCCCGCAATCGAAGCGCACGATGTCGCCCGCGGCCACGCCCATGCCGGGGTGCGGGTCCACGCCGACGGTGTCGATCTTGTGTTCGCGGTGCCGGAACTCTCCCGCGAGCGCGGCGACCTGATCGATGTGCTCGGCGATCTCGGCGCGCTCTCCGAGGCGGGCCTGGTTGCGCACGTCGACGGCATCGCGGCCGACCAGGAAACCCTCGACGTCGCGCTGCTCGAACCCGGCGCGCTGGGCTTCGCCTGGCTGTGCAAGATTGCGCGGGCCGATGCGTTGGCAGGGGCGGGCAGCAGCGACGACGTCACCGCCTTTCTCACCGCCGCCGGGCCGGTGTTGCTGCGTGTACTCGGGCTGGCCCCGCACCTCAGCAGTGAAGGCGATGATGCAGACGGGCGGGACGGCGCCAGCCCAGCGCCCCCGGCCGAGGTCCCCGTGGCTGCCGCTGGGGCGTCGGGCACGCGCACGACTGGTCCCGTCCGAACCGATTCCGCGGGAGCCGCCGCCGCCTACCGGCCGTTCGGCAAGGCCCCACCGCCCACCCGCGTCGCGCCGCCGCCACCGCCCAAGGCCCCGCCGAAGCCCAAGCCCATCGAAAACGGGGCGCGCGTGCGACTCGTGACGGGGCCGTTTGCCGGCAAGGTCGGTACGGTCACAGCCATGCACGGCGGGCAGGTGCAGGTGCATCTGGGGTTGATGGCGGTCAAGGTGGAGGCGGCTGACGTGCGGGTGGTGTGACGGCCTACGCCGGAGCTACCGTCACATCGCCATCGTCAGCCAGCCCGATGGCGCTCGCGGGCCTGGGCTCATCTGCAACTTCGCAACTCGTGCCGGTGTCTGGCCTGGTCTTGCCGGGCGGGGGTGAATGGTTTTTTTGGGCTTGCACTCCAGTCCTACGATTCCCTCGCCTTCGCGCAGCCGGCACCCCGGCGCGGCCGGCAGGCGTGAGCTTTGGACTCTTGCCAGCAAACTACACAAAAATAGTGAGTTCGGGGCGAATCAACGCCGGCACGGCCTCCGCAAGCCGAGTCAGGTTTGGCCGTCACGGTGATGGCGATTTTCTTGCGATGGCCCTGGCCCGCCCGATGCCGCGTTGGCTCTTGCATTCACCTACGAACGCGCCGCCACCCAGGCCTGCACCGTACGCCACAACCGCGGCTGCTTGCGCGCCCAGTTCAGGTTCGCCAGCAGGTACCCGGCCACGTCGCCGGCGTCGAAGCGTTCGCCCTCGAATAGCCAGCCGAGCAGCCCCTCGTGGCCGAGCATCCGCGCCAACGCGTCGGTCAGCTGGATTTCGTCGCCGCGCCCGGGATTCGTGTGCCGCAGGTGCTGGAAGATCGCCGGATCGAGCACATAGCGCCCCACCACCGCGAGCGTCGAGGGCGCCTCGTCGATGCGTGGCTTTTCGATGAGCGTCTCGATGGTGACGATGCGATCGTCGTCCGCGGCGCGCGGACCGGCCGCGATGCCGTAGTTCGCCACGTCTTCACGCGGCACCTCCATCAGCGCCACCACTGACTTGCCGGTGCGCTCCCACACATCCATGAGTTGGCGCGCGCAGGGGCGGGGCGCATCCACAAGATCGTCGGGCAGGAACACGGCGAACGGCTCGTCGCCGATGAGGTGCTGCGCGCACAGGATCGCATGACCAAGCCCCAGCGGACGTTGCTGGCGCACGCACGAGATGCGCACCAGCTTCGACGGCCGCACGACCTCTTGCAGCAACGCCTCCTTGCCGGCACGGCGCAGGGAGTCTTCAAGACTCGGGTGAGCGTCGAAGTGATCGACGATGTCCGTCTTGCCGCGCCCGGTGACCAAGATGACGTCTTCGATGCCGGAAGCGGCCGCTTCTTCGACGATCAACTGAATCGAGGGCTTGTTGACGATCGGCAGCATCTCCTTCGGGATGGCCTTGGTCGCCGGCAGGAAGCGGGTGCCCATGCCTGCGGCGGGGACGATGGCCTTGCGTACGGGTTTCACGGGCTGCTCCAGGGTCGCGACGTGCAGGCGCGGGCGCCGCAGCGTTCCGCGCCGGCGCGCGGGCGTCAAGCGCGGGGGTCGTGTGTTCGTGTCGGGGTCCTTGCGGTTCGCCGCCTGCGACGTACAGTGCCTGCGCTGTGGAGGCTGACGTGAAGTTCCCGCTCTCTCCTTGGTCGGCGACCGCGCTGGCGCTGGCCATGGCCTGCGCTGCGACCGCGCTCGCGCGTGATGCCGGGGCCCAGCCCATGCAGCGCTTTGCGTGCCCTCTCGACGGGACCGTCGTGCAATCGACCGGCACCGACGGCAAACCTTCGCCGCGGCGTTACTCCGACCTCGAAATCCCGACGCGCGCCTACACGAACCTCGTCGCCGTTTGTGGCAAGTGCGGTTGGGCCACCTGGACGCAGGAATTCGAGCGCGCCCCGTCCGATGAGGTCGCGGCGTTCGTGCGCAACCAACTCGGGCTCTCCGCGCGCCGGGCAACGACGGACCCTGCGCTCGCGTGGCAGCATCACCTGCGCATCCTCAGCATTCGCCGGGCGCCGCTGGACGAGCGGATCGGCGCGACGCTGTTCGCGACCTACGTGATGAAGCGCGCCCGCCCCCCGGGTGGCCAGGACCACGAACTCGAGCGCCGCATCAAGGCCGTGCGACTCGACACCGTGGCGCTGCTCGAGAAGGTGCTCGCCGACGACCCGCCGCGCTCGGAGCGCGCCCGCCTGGAGTGGAAGTACCTCGTCGGCGAACTCGGGCGCCTGACCGGCCAGACTGCGAAGGCGGCTCCGGTCCTGCAGGGCGTTTGCGACCAGAAGGACGTTGTGGGCTACACCGTCGGCAAGCTGGCGTGCGAGATGGCCGGACGCGCCGCCATGGGCGAGACATTCGAAGACTATCGCGAGGGCGTGTTCGACATCGCCGTCGTGCCGCCACCGTCCGCCGCGCCGCCCATCGCACCGCCCGCGAGCCCCGGCGCACCGACGCCGCCAGCACCGTCCCCTGCACGGCCGCGGGCCCCAATGCCCGGCATGGAGCGGCCCAATGCCCCGCGCCCCGGACCGGGCAGTGTCGATGCGCCCGCGCCCCCGACCATCACGTCTCCGTAGGCGGCGCCGACTCGCTCTCGACGCGCCGTCCACCGTCCGCTGTCACGCGCAACAGCAGGCGCACCGCGTCGGCCGGCAGCCAGGGTCCGGCGACGTCCGGCCACTCCACCAGCGCAAGCGCGTCGGGGTCGTCCAGCAACTCCGCCAGCCCTGCAGCCACGAACTCCGCCGCGTCGGCCACGCGGTACAGGTCCAGGTGGTGCACGGCAAATGCCGCGCCATCATAGGTGTGCGCCAGCGCGAATGTCGGGCTCTGCACGGCCTCCGCAGCGACGCCGAGCTGCCGGCAGATTCCGCGCACGAGCGTCGTCTTGCCCGCGCCCAGGTCGCCCCGAAGCAGCACAACGTCGCCAGGCCCCAACCAGGCGGCGAGCCCTGCGCCCAAGGCTTCAAGGGCATCAGCGTCGCGCGCCAGCGCCGGCAGTTCCGCGAGCTTGAGCCGCAGCCCATGCGGCGCCACGGTCAGCCCCATTCGACCTTTTCGATCAGCACGAGGCGGCGTCCCCTGGGCGTCGCGACGGCCACCTCGTCACCCTCCTCCTTGCCGATGAGCGCGCGTGCCACGGGCGACGAAATCGTGATCAGCCCTGCGGCAAGGTCGCCCTCGGAATCGCCGACGATCTGGTAACGCGTCTTCGTCTCCTCGCCGCTGTCGAGATCGACCAACGTCACGGTCGCGCCGAACCGCACCTTCGGGCCACTGAGAGTCGCCGGATCGATCACGGTGACCGAGCCGATCAGCGACTCCACGTGCTGGATGTTGCCCACAATGTGACTCTGCCGTTCCTTCGCTGCGTGGTATTCGGCATTCTCCTTCAAATCCCCGTGGGCACGGGCCTCTTCGATGTCGCGTACATTCGTCGGCCGCTCGACCTCCTTCAGGTTCCGGAGCCGCTGGTGCAGCTTGGCCAGACCGCGCGGCGTGATCGGCATCGTTGCAGACATCGGGGTTCCTCAGCCGGGTGGTCGATCGATACGGGACAGGTCAGCTCAGTACACGCACCAGCACGCCGCGATCGTCAAGGCGGTAGGTCGGCGGCAGCGCGGACTGTAGTGCGGCGGCCCAGGCTGTCAGCGGCAGTTCGCGATCCACTGCCAATTCGTAGGAGATGGCCTTGACGCGCGCCGACTCCGCCGGGTCAAGCATGCGCGCCGCAAAATGCTCCGCAACCTGCTCGGCGGGGTACGCGGCCAGGCCGTCAAGGGCGTAGAAGCGGATTTCGTTGTTGCGGCTCTGGAGCAGGCCGACGAGCGCGTCGCGGACGCGATCATGCTGAAAATCCCGAAGGTTCGAGACGATCTCGCGCAGCCTCTCCAACCCTTCGTGGTAGCCGGGGTCCGCACTCTCGATCGCCTTCATCAGGGCGCCGACCGCCGCATCGTCGCCTGCGACATCGCGCAGCGCCCGCAGCGGAAAGTAGACCGCATCGTGGGTGGCGACGAAGTGTTCGAGCGACGGCACAGCGGCGTCGCCCCATTTCTCAATCTGTTCATAGCAGTACTGCTTCTCCTCTTCGTCGACGGTGGGCCCGTTCACCCGCAGGGTGAAGCGCTGCAGCATCGCGTCGAGCGCCTCGGCCGTCGCGAGCTTGGTCAATTCGTCCATCGCCTCGTAGCGCTCATGGGTCTGGCGGTATGGGTCCATCAGCCGCCGCTTGATGCGATCGATCTTGGACTGCGGCGTGCTGCCGGTGAAAAAATCTAAAAATCCCATGATGTTCTTGCGCAGATCGCGCTGCCGCTTCGGCGTGCGGCGCCGCGAAGGTAGCAGAGCAACAGGACCCGGTCCATCCGGCGTGTGTCCCGGAGTGTCCCGGACCCGCCGATACGGGCCCACCTCCGTGGTTGTCGTCGCGGGCTTGGTGCTCAATGAACCTGACGTCCTATCGAGCCCCAAGTCCTCACTCCGCCTAGGATCTGCACCCGTCGCGACGGCCCGGAGAGGTTTCAGGGTGGTGGATCCTGGTGCGTTGCGACGGCCGGTTCGGGACACGGCTGTGCATTCTGTTGGCGATCTGTGGACAATACTTTCCATATTCTTCAAACTGTGACAGTTTTGTGGTCCAAGTGGGCGCGTGCCCGCGAGGCAACCTGCGCTGACCGACACCCTCCTGCTGCCCGCTCCACGCCGAACGGCCGCCGAGGTCGCCACTTGGCTCGGCGTGGCATGCGCAAGTGTTGGCGCGGGGGCGTGTGGAGCGGCACCGGCCTCGACGGTCGTGCGGCCCGGCGGCCCCCTCGCCGAAGCGGACGGAGAAGCCATGCCGCAACCGCGCCGCGCCGCGCTCCGGACGACGCGCTGGCTGCCGCGGGAGGCCAGCACCGTCACCGATTCCGCCCTCGACGAACCAACCGGCGACGCGACGATGGAACTGTCGGCGCCGAACCGCCGGGCGTCGATCGACGACCGTATGCGTGAGCGCTGCCGTCGCCACGCGCCAATCCTCGAGGAGGCCGCGCGGGCCGCCGAAGTCGACCCTGCGCTGCTTCTGGCGCTCGCGTGGATCGAAAGCGGCTTCAATCCGGGGGCCGTTTCGCGCGCAGGCGCTGTGGGCATTCTGCAGATGATGCGCTCGACCGCCGCGACGTTCGGCTGCAGCGACCCCGAAGACGTGGCATGTGCCGCCGCCGCTGCGGCCGCGTACGTCGCGCGCCTGCTGCGCCAGTTCGAGGGCGAAATCGTCTATGCGCTGTGCGCCTACAACGCCGGCCCCGTACAGCCCCGCCGCGCCTTTCGCGAGGGCATCCTGCCGGCGAACTACGGCTTCGCCGCCAAGGTCATCGAGGCGCGGGCACGGATGGAGAATGCGGGGTGCGCGGCGCGGTAGGGGCCCGTGCATCTCGGTGCGGACGGAGTCGCGCGACTCGGCGGCGCTGGGCCCTGTCATACCAAAGCCCGCCGAATCGGATCGAGGGCTCGAGACGAACGCGGCGAGCGAGGCAAGGCGCGAAGGCCAATGAATAGTAGGACTATTTCGAGCCTGAGCAACGCAGCCGCAGCCGGCGCGGGCGAGTGAGCACCGAGCCGAAATTCAAGGGATTTGGTATAAACTGAGCCGGCCGACTACTCGTGGCGCAGGTGGCGCTCGATCAGCGGGAGCACGGCCTTCGTAAAGCGGATGCGCCCGTCTGCCGCCTCGCGCAGTGAAGTCACGCATTCCTTGTTCTTCGACTCGATCGACGGCTGTGCGCCACTCTGCAGTTGGCGCGCGCGCTTCGATGCCATGATCACGAGCGCGAACCGGTTCGGGACGATGTCCAGACAGTCTTCGATGGTGATACGTGCCATGGGCGAACCTCGTCGGGCGGAGCAGTTCTCGTCTTTCGGGGAGACTTCGAGGAGCCTTCGAAGGCCGAAGCTCAGGCGCCGCGCCGTCCGAGTGGAGCGCTGGCGGGCCGCGAAGGGTACGCGTTCGATCCATGCTTTGTCAATCGGCAATGGTCGGCGCGGCGCGTTGCGCCCCTCTGCGCTTTCCCGTAGGCTCGCGACCCTCGGAGGGTGCCGATGTCGAGTGCGGAGGGCCGTGATGCAGACAAGCTGATCGGAACCGTATTCGCGGACCGCTACGTCGTCCAGTCCAAGCTGGGCAAGGGCGGGATGGCGGTCGTGTACAAGTGTCTCGACAAGAACCTCGGCCGCGACGTGGCGCTGAAGGTGTTGCGGACCGACGTCGCCCCGGACCCGATTGCGGCCAAGAGACTGATGCGCGAGGCCCGCGCGGCGGCGGCACTCCACCATCCCAACATCATTACGATTCACGACGTCGGCGAGCGCGATGGGATCGTGTTCCTGGTGATGGAGGTGCTGATCGGCAAGGCCATGTCAGACCTCATGGAACACGACGGCGCGGTGACCGTGGAGCGCGCGCTCAACATGGCCGAGCAAGTCGCTTCTGCCCTCGTCGTGGCGCACGCCAACGGGATCGTCCACCGCGACATCAAGCCGGAGAACCTGTTCCTGATCGATTCGGCCGGCGGCGGCGACTTCATCAAGATGCTCGATTTCAGCATCGCAAAGCTGCCGACGCAGATGGTCACTGCCGCGTTGACCCGCGCCGGCAGCGTGTTCGGCACTCCCCACTACATGGCGCCGGAGCAGGTCGAGGGCAAGCCGGCCGCGCCCCAGACCGACCTGTATGCGCTGGGGGCCGTGCTGTACGAATTGATCATGGGCGAGCCACCGTTCGACGGCTCGAGCGTGATCGACATCCTGCTCAAGCACGTCAAGCAACCGCCGCCGCGCATCGAGAAGCCGGGCGTTCGCCTGCCGCACGGCCTGGCCGATTTCGTGCAGCAACTGCTGGCCAAGAAGGTGTCCGATCGCCCCCCAACGGCTGCTGCGGCGCGCGATCGCCTGTCCGCCCTGTTGTCTGAGGCGCGCGGCATGAACAGCGGCGACTATGAGCCGATGACCATGGCGATGTCGATGATTCCGGCGGACTACCTGCCGGGCGGGCCCGCGGCACCCCCCAGCTTGCCGACCCCGGCGAACTCCGCGGTGCCGCCGATCCATTTCGTGCCGCCCGCCCTCGGAGTCGCAGCGCATTCTACGGGTCGGCCCGCCACGGCCGCACGCCCGAAGCCTGCGGCGCCCGCCCACCAGACGCTCTCCAATGACGCCGTGCACTCGCCCGTCGGCGGCTGGCCAGCACCTGCGGCCCCGCCGACGCCGGCTGCAGCGGCCGGTGCCGGTGCGGATCCATTCGTGCTGCCCTCCGCACCCCCTCCGCGCAAGTTCGCCGCGTTCGGAGGTGACGACGACGACGCGCGCACGATGGTCGGAGTCGGCGTCGCAAGTGCGCTGAACGAAGCCGCGAACCGCGCCAAGGCCGGTTCCGCTGGCGCCGCACACCCGCACGCTCCGGGCGCAAGCTCTGCACCGCCGCTCGCCTCCGGTGGCACGCCGGCGCACCGCCCCGCAGCGCCCGGCACGCCGCCTGTCGTTGCCCAGCCTCTGCGCCGCACCACCAGCGGTGTCTTGGATGCGCCGAGCGGGGGCCCACGGCCGTCGTTGGCCGCCCGTCCGAGTCGCGCCCTGACATCCGTTGCGACCCGTGCCGCGGGAGCACTGCCGCCGGGCCCGCCGCCGATGCAGGCAGCGCATTCCGCGCAGGTTGCGCCAGCTGCTGCGCTGGACGGCGCCTCGCAGCGTCGGCCTCCTGTCCGCCAACCGACGCGCGCGCCAAGCAACAAGTATCCCGCCGCCCAGGTTGAAGGTGACGATCGTGCGGCGACGCAGCCCGAAGTGCAGGCGGACCCGTCGTTGTTGCAACGGCGTGCCTCAGAACACGAGACGATGCCGCCGGCCGCAGTCGATGCATCCGCTCCGCCCCATGCCGCCGCCCCGCGCCGGACGCTGCTCTGGATCGCGGTCCCGGTGGCCGTGATCGGTATCGTCGGGCTCGGCGTCGCGATCTGGCTGCTGCGTGGTGGGATGTAGTGCGTGGTGGGATGTAGTGCGTGGTGGGATGTAGTGCGCGGTGGGATGTAGTGCGTGGTGGGATGTAGTGCGTGGTGGGATGTAGTGCGCGGTGGGATGGACGACGATGCCGACTGCCGCGCTGCCTCCCCGACTTGGTTTGCGGCACGCGTTGCGGTTATGGGCAGCGGCAGCGTCAGCGCTTGCGGCTTGTGGCGCGGACCCAAGTCCAACCCAGGTGCTCCCCGAGGCGCATCCGGACATCGCGCTGGTGTTGCCCGATGCAAACGGGGACGCCCCAGACTCTGACCTCGGCCAGCGGCCGCGCCTGATTGCGATCGACCGTGTCTGGCTCGGCGTCAACGACCTGCCGGAGAATGTCATCGGCAATCCACCGGCGAGCGGTTCGGTCGCGTTCCATTGGGCGCTGCCCGAGACGGACTGGACGCTGGACGTGCACGTGCTCCACACCGGCCCGGGCCAGCCCGCCGCCCCGCCCGACCTGCAGGCCGAAGGAGCGGACGGCCAGTGGATCGACCTGGACCGCAAGAATGTGGCTGTAGCACCGTGGATACCTGCGCCGGGCGGGTCGCGTTGGACAGCTGCGGTCGTCGGCAGCCTCGTGTCACCCGGTACGCTGCGGTTGCGGGCGCGCGTCGGTGTCGTCGCCAGCCTTCCGCTGCGGGTCCAGATCGCGGTGCGCACCGCGGCGTTGCACCCGTTCGACCAGGACGATCACTGGCTGCTGACCTTCGATCGTGACAGCGGCAAGCTCATGGTGGCGGGGTCGGTCGATACCGGGCTGCAAGTCACGGCCACGGCGGCACCCGATGGCACCGCCGACTGGATCGAGGCGCTTGAGGCCATTGGTCTCCAGGGCGGCGACGCCAAGTTCAACGCCGCGCTGCGGACCCGCCTGCTCGAACGGATGCGCCAGCACTTGCGGACGTTCTATCACCAGGACCCGACGACGGGTGTTTTCGGCCCCAACTCGGTGCGCGTCCACCTGCATTTCCAAGGGGATGACCCCGTTGCCTGGCAGGGCAAGCCCCTGTCGTCCATGGCGATCGGCGGCGACTCCCCGCCGCTGGCCGGCAAGCCGACGCTGTTTGGTCGCGCCAGCTTCGACGCGCGCAACAGCGGCCCCAACGACGATACGAAGCCCGGCTACGGTGTCTTCACGACCGCGATGCTGCGCGCAATCCTGTCCAATGCCCTCAGCGTGGCGTTGGTCAGCGATTTTGCGCCCGCGGCAGGCGGCAAGGCATTCGGCTCGGTGGCGGGCGACGCAGCTTTCGTGGAGCCGAAGTTCGACCCGGACGCGCTGCCTGCCGGGCCCGTGCGTGATCGCGGCAAGGTCTTTGCATTTGCAATGAAATATCTAGGGCTCGGTCTCGCCGCCGTCACCGCGCACGAGATCGGGCATTCCCTTGGCTTGGTCCAAGCGGGTTGGCCGCCGCACGGCATGCTGGCCGGCGAGGCGGGACCGTGGGCGGTGAAGGTGACCGATGGCTATCACCTGGATACGGAAGGGCCGAACCTGATGCAGACCGGTGCCAGCTTCAACGCGCTCGATGCGCTGAAGGACCCGCCGTTTTTCGGGCCGATCGAGATTGGCTACCTGCGCGGTCGGCTGTTGGTGCTGCCCAAGTAGGCTCGATCAGGTCGCTTCGTTCCTGCCGAAGTGCGCCGCCGGTGTGAAACCCAAGGTCCGCGCTGCAGCCCGCAGCCACGTGCGCGCGTCGGGCTCGCTGCCCAGGTGGTCGCGCGCCAGGCGCCAGGCGGTCGTCGTCGGCGCCACAGGGGGCGTGCGGCGGCGATCGGCTCCGGCATGGACCGGGACGTGGTTCGCTTCAAAGGCTTCTGCCAATGGTACCCGCACGGTCCGAATGCGGCCGATCGCGAGCCCACTGCGCCGGACCAACTCCACGCGCCGCACATCGACCCACAGCCGCGCCGATTGCAGCGACCGCGTCAGCCACCACACGGCCAGGCAGCCGCCCGCGAGCACGTACAGCCCCGGAGCGTACGTGCCGTCGAGGTAGATGCCGACGAGCACGACCCAGGGCAGGGCGATGGCGGCGAAACCCGTCGCGACACGCAGCAGGCCGAAGATGCCGCTGCCGGGTTCGGAGTGGCGCCGGCCCGCGAGCACGCTGAACGTGCCGCCGAGCACCGCCAACGCCGTGCGCACCGCGAACGAAATGAGAAACGTCGCAATGGCCATGGCGATGGCCCTGCGCAGATCGCGTTCGTCGACCACCCCCGCCGGATCGACGGCGCGCAGCAGCGGCTCTGGCAGGGCGTTGGCGAATGTGGCAAACCCGGACATGGTGCGTCGCAGCATACGGCCAACCGTGCTTCCACGCCATGTCGCGCGCGGCCGAGACGCCCGCTATGCTCTGCGCCGCGGGAGAGGCCGCAACCCGTCCATGGCCCCGTCGCTGCGTACAGCCCCACATTCAGCGCTCTGGGCGTCCGGTCGCGCGGGCCCGGCGCCGTGGCGAGTCTGGCGCGTGCGGCAGTGGTTGCACTTTCTCGCGCTCCCCCTGGCGGCGATCGGGCCGGAGGCTTGGCTCCATGACACCGCCCGGGCCGCCGCGACCGTGGCACCTGGGCTGGCATTGGCGGCCTTGCTGCTCGGGGCCGCGTACGGCTGGAATGCCTGTGCCGACGCGGCGACGGACGCCTGCACACAGAAGAATCCGTTGGCTGGAAACGCAGTTCCCTACTCGGCGTGGGCCTGGTCCACGGGGGCCGCAGCTGCCGCCCTGGTGTTGGCACTCGGTCGGGGACCTTGGGTCGCTGCGGCGACCGCTACAAGCCTGGGCGCCAGTTGGGGCTACAGCCTGGGACCGCGTTGGAAGGCGCGACCCGGTGTCGGTCTTCTGGCAAACTGCATGATTTTTATTCCGATCTTGTTCGTGGCAGGCACCTGGTCGCCGGCGCGCATGGGCATGTTTGCGTTCCTGCTCGGCGCGTTGTTGCTGCAGAACCAGTTGCTGCATGAGTGCGAAGACCGCAGGGAAGACGCCGCGGCCGGAGACCATACGACGGCGCAGTGGCTCGGGGGCCGCGCGGCGCGAGCAGCCGTCGGTGCCCTCGGGGTGGCGGCGGCTCTTGGCGTCGTCGGGATGGCAGGCGTTGGCGGGGCGGCACGCGGTGCGGGGTTGGCGGGCGGGTCGAGTGCCATCGTCGCAGTGGCACTGCTCGGGTGCACCGCCTGGAGCCTGTGCACACCGACGGCCTCCATCGCGCGGGCGCGCCACCGCCGAGTCGCGTTCCTGTGCGGGGTGCTGGCGTACGGGCTGGGCGCATGAAGCTGTCGCGACCCGCAGCCGCCTGGGTGCGCTCCGCGCGCACGTTGCGCATTGGCGCACGGGTGCTCGCCGCGCGCGTGGGACGGCAGGCTGTGCCGCCCTCGGTCACGTTCATTCTGACGCACCGCTGCAATTTTCGCTGTGCGTACTGCGACATCCCGGCTGCGGCCGCGGCCGAATTGACCGCCGCTGAGTGGTGCCAGGTCCTCGATGAACTGGCCGCGCACGGCCTGGCCCGCGCCAGCTTTTCCGGCGGCGAAGCGCTGCTGCGCGACGATGCCATCGATGTCATCGCGCACGCCCACGGCCTCGGGTTGCAGACCTCGCTCAACACGAACGGTTGGTTCACGGCACCGACGCTCGACCGGCTGGCCCGGCATCTCGACCTGCTCGTGCTTTCCGTCGATGGGCCGCGCGCTGTGCACGACGATCTGCGGCGCCGCCCCGGCTCGTTCGACCGGGTCGTAGAAGCCATCGAACAAGCGCGCGGACTCGGGCTGGCGGTGGCGACCATCACCGTCCTGACGCCGCACAACCTCGAGGTCGTCGAACCCGTCCTCGAACTGGCGGCGCGTCTGGGCTTTTTCGCCTACTTTCAACCCGCCCATGCAGACTGTTTCGACCGCGCCCCCGGTCTCGCTGCTGGCCTCGATGCCCGCGTGCTGCGCGACGTCGCCACGCGCCTGCGGGCCGCGCGCAGGACGGGATTGCCGGTCGGCGCGTCGCCGGGCTACCTCGACCGGCTCGAGCGCGCCCCCCACTTCTCGCGCTGCGAAGACTGCGCCGCAGGTCGCTGGTTCGCGACCGTCATGCCCGACGGCACGTGCGTGCCCTGCCACCTCACATCGCAGCAACGCGCCTGGCCCAACGGCCGCGCGTTGGGGTTCGCACACGCGTTGGCGACCTTGCCCCGTCCATTGGTCGGCGCGGGCTGCGCGATCAGCCCGTATGTCGAGAGCGACCTGCTGTTCGGGCTGGACCCGCGCGCAATTGCGTCGGCGGTCCTGCGTCTCCGCGGCGCCCCTGTGCCCATGCCGCCGCATGGCTGACGTCACACTCGCTGTCGTCGTCGTGGGCGTTGTCGGTGCGGTGGCGGCCCTCGCCTGGTCGGCGGCAGACCGTTGGCAAGCGCTGCCGGTGCCCGAGCGACGCGCGGTACTCGCGACGGGAGCACTCATCGCGCTCGCCGTGACCGCGCGGTTGTGGCTCGTCACGCCGGGGTACCTGCACGCGAACCTGCATGGGCCGGCGCTGGCCGACGCCGCGCTCGCGTGGCCCCGGCTCGATGCGCACCGGGCGACCTATGGGCCTGTGGGCTTCTTCCTGCTGGGTGGCATCGCGCATTCGTTCGGTGGCGGATGGGAGGGGCTGGTGCGCGCCAACGCCCTGGCTGGCGGCGCCCTGCTGGCGACGATCGCCTGGGTGGCCACGCGCTGGGCCGGGACGGTGCAGGCGGCGCCTATTGCCGTAGCGTTGGGCGCGCTGCTGCCGGGCCTGGCGCTGGTGTCGGCCTCGGAAGACGTGCATCCGGTGGCGACGGCGCTGGCGCTGGCGAGCGTGGCGCTTTTCGACACGTACGGCCGCGACCGGCGCGCGGTCCACCTCGTTGCCGGATGCCTGCTGGCCAGCCTCGCGGCCCACAGCCGGCAGACCTTGGTGCCGCTGGCGCTGTTGGCTCCCCTGTGGGCCGCAATGCGCACCCATGATCTCGTTCGCGATTGGCGGTTTCAGGCAGCGGGCGCCGTCGTCGTTGCGGCCGTGACTGCGCGGGTTGCGGCGACGCTGGCAGACCGCGGCGATCAGGTCACGTTCGACCTCGTGCCGCTGCTGTTTGCCGACCCCGTGGCGCTGGCGCCCGTTTTCGCCCACCACCCCCTGACCGCGCCCGCGCACGCGGCCCTGTTGCTGCCGCTTGCGCTGTGGGGAGCGGTGCAACTCTGGCGGCACGACCGCGCAGGCTGGGCGATCGTTGGGGGGCTGTGCGGCCTCACTGCCTTGACCTTGCCGCTCGGCGTGCCCATTGCGGGAAACGAATTGGGCTTTCGCCTGCCGGTGACCGCGCTGGCCGTGGCCGTGGCGGCCCTCGCGTTGGTGCCCTGGACCCGTCGGCAGGGGCTCGCCGGGCGCAGCCTGGGCATTGCGGCGTTGGCGGCACACGGATTGCTGTTGCCTGCCCTGTACGCCCCGCGCCGGGTCGCGCCGATGGATTCGGAACGAGAACACCTGCAACACTCCGCCGCGTGGTTGGGTCCGGCGCCTACGTTTGCGGTCCTGCCCGTGCGCGAACCTGCGCCGTCCTACTGGCTGCCACGTCATGCGCTCCCCGCGGGGGCGCGGACCGTCGTGGCGACGCCGGACGCCATCGCCGCCGCGCGGAGACCCGTACACTTCCTCTCCGGGCTCCGCTGCCGGGCGTGGTCGGGCCGGGAACTCGCAGCCCACGCCGGCGTCCCCACGACGGCGCTCGCGCTGGTATGGTCCTCCTACGCAGGCCAATTGCCGCCCGGTGTCGTGCCGAGCGACGCTGTGCGGCCGGAATGCCTGGAACTGTTGCGCGGTGCGATCGCCGTGGGTCCGGCAACCCGGATCGCGCGGCCGTACTCGGAGCTTCCGTTTGCCGTGTTCGGTTCGGCTCCCCTCGTGGTCCAAGTGTATCGGTTGGCTGCAACGGGCAGCACGGGACTGCCTACTGCCCCGCGCCAAGACATTGCCGGAGAGCGACCGTGACTGAGCGCACGGGGCCTGGCGGCAACGACGGGCCCAAGACCTGCGCGACCCAGCAGCCGGGTGTCAGGTCGAGCGCCCCGAGCGCTCGCTCAATGTCGGCCTCGGGCAAGACCTCAGTGCGCTTCACCGCACCCAGCGGCAGGACGCGCACATCGGCATCGGGCGCTGCCGCCACCGGAATGCGTGCGGCGACGCACTGGGTCCCGGTTGCGGAGCGCGCCAGTTCGATCTCGCCGGGCCCGACCGGTTGCAGGCCGCGGGCGCCCAGACCCGCTTCGATGGCGGCACCTGTCGCCGCGAGGCCCGCGGGCCGCCACGGCACGACGAAGCGCGGCCAGGAGGCTGCCGGCGCCAATGGCTCCTGCAACGGCCCACGCGGGGACCAATGCCACAGAGCGCGGCCTCCGACCCGCACTGGCAAGGCGAGTCCCGCAGCCTGGACCTGGGCGCTGCCGCACGTGGCGCCTCGCAGCGTGCCGTCGAGGGCCAGAGAGACGACGCAAGCGCCCGGCAGTGCCGGGTGGACCAGACGCAAGTCGAATTCCCCTGCGCCGGCACCACCATGCAGCGCCTCGATCTGCCACGCCCCGGCCGCATCGACGCCGGCCACCGCCCGCAGCGCCAAGGCCAGCCGCGCCGTATCCGCGAGCGCCGCATCGCACACCGCCTGCCCTTCACCCGCCGACAACACACACGTGCGCGCCGCGTCGCCTTGCCAGCGGACGCGCTCGCCGCCGGGTAGGCCGAGTCCCGGTCGATCTGCGGTCCACTCCACCCGCCACTGCACCCACACCGCGCCGGCCGCAGCCCTCAACGCCAGGTCGGGGCCCGCGAACCCATGCAGGTTCATCCACTTGCGCGCCCGCTGAACGAGTTCGGGAGCGTCGTCGAGGGAGAGCACTTCGAACCAGGGCACCGCCGTCGGCGAGGCGGTTCGCGGCGCATCGATGGAGGGACCCGCAGTTGCGGCTGCCGGCGAGGCGGCAGCGGGCGGCGGCACGGCCGCAATGAGCATCGACCGTACCGGCGCCCGCTCCGCTGCAGTCTGTGCAGATGGTGGCGGGGGGTCGGCACCCGCGCCGCAGCGGCAGCCGGGCAGGGCACCCAACAGCCACGCCACCAAGCCAACGACCGCGCCAAGCCTTCGACACGGTTCCGGTCGGTCGAAGGGGGGCGCGTGGCGCCAAGTGCACGGGTTGGCCGACATGGCGCGTAAGGTACGGCACGGCGTTGCCACATGGCCAGCATCCGTTGCCGACCCCGCCGCCGGCGGCTACCCTGTGCCGCGCTCCCTTGCGCCCGAGGTCCCCGATGAGCCTGCCCGACGATGCCCGCCCGCTGGTCGGCGTGATCATGGGCAGTCGGTCCGATTGGGAGACCCTGCGCCTCGCAGCCGACACCCTGGTCGAACTCGGTGTGCCCCACGAGTGCCGCGTGGTTTCCGCGCACCGCACGCCCGACCTGCTCGCCGCATACGCCCGTGCGGCCGAAGGGCGCGGCTTGCGGGTGCTGATCGCTGGCGCAGGGGGCGCCGCGCACCTGCCGGGCATGACCGCCGCACTGACCGGCCTGCCGGTGCTGGGCGTGCCGGTGGAATCCCGGGCGCTGCGCGGCATGGACTCGCTCCTCAGCATCGTGCAGATGCCGCGCGGCGTGCCGGTGGGGACGCTGGCCATCGGCGCAGCGGGCGCGGTCAACGCGGCGCTGCTGGCGGCCCGCATCCTCGCCCTGCACGACCCGCAACTGGCGGATCGGCTGCGGGCGCGCACGGCGGCAGAAAACGCACGCGTCCAAGCCGAAATCCTGCCGTGACGACGCACCTGTTCCGACCTATTCCGGGCTCCCAGCCAGAAGGCTTGCGCATCGGGATCCTCGGCGGCGGCCAACTCGGCCAGATGCTCGGCACGGCGGCGCGCTCGCTCGGTCTGCGCGTGATTGTGCTCGACCCGGACCCCGATTGCCCAGCTGCCGTCACCGCCCACGCCGTCGTGCCGGGCCGGTTGGACGACCCTGCCGCAGTGCGGCGCCTCGCGGCACAGTGCGACGTGCTGACACTGGAGACTGAGCACGTGCCGGTCGCCGTGCTCGAGGCGGCCGAAGCGATCGTTCCGGTGCGGCCCGGCAGCTCCGTGTTGCGGCTCGTGGCAGATCGGCTGGCGCAGAAGCGGTTCTTGGCCACGCACAAATTCCCCCAGCCTGCGTTCGCGTGGGCCCACGACTCCGAATCGCTGCTGGCGGCGGTCGAGCGCGTCGGCACGCCGTGCGTCCTGAAGAACCGCACAGGCGGCTACGATGGGCGCGGCCAGGCCCGCGTACGCTTGCCCGAAGATGCGCTGGCGGCGTGGCATGGCACCGGGGCACAGCCCTGCATCGTCGAGCGTTTCGTTGCCTTCGAGCGCGAGGTATCGGTGCTGATCGCCTGCGCCCTCGACGGGACTCGCGCGTTCTGGCCGATCGCCGAAAACGATCACCTTGGCAGCGTGTTGCACACCACAGTCGTGCCCGCTGGCCTGACGCCCGCCCAAGCCGAAGCCGCGCGCACGCTGGGTGGGGCCGTGGCTGGCGCTCTGCGTCACGTGGGCGTGCTGGCGCTCGAATTGTTCGTGGAGCGCGACGGCAGCCTGCTCATCAACGAGATCGCTCCGCGCGTGCACAATAGCGGCCACTTCACCTGGGGTGCGAGCCCGACGTCGCAGTTCGAGCAGCACCTGCGCTGCGTCGCCGGCTTGCCGCTGGGTCCGACCCAACCTACTGTGCCGGTCGCGATGCTCAACCTGCTCGGCGACTTGTGGCACGACGGTCAGCCGCCGCCGCTGCCTGCGTGGGCCGCCGATGTCGATGTCCACCTCTACGGCAAGCGCGACGCGCGGCCGGGGCGCAAGATGGGCCATATCCTCGTGCGCGCCGCCACTGCGACGGATGCGCTTGACCGCGCACGCCGCCTTCATGCCGAATGTGTCGGGCTGCAGCGCCCGACTGCGCCCGGCCCCGACCCCTGAAGGAGAGACCCGATGCAACGCTTGTTCACCGCCCTGACCGTGTCCGATGCGGCCGCCGACGCCCTGTCTTCCCTGTGCCACGGCATTCCGGGTGCGCGCTGGACGCTGCCCGGCGAGTTTCACCTCACCCTACGCTTCATCGGCGATCTCGGACCCGAGGCGACGGAAGACCTCAAGGATGCGCTCGATGACGTGAACGGCCCGCCGTTCGATCTCGCCCTCGAGGGCACCGGCGTGTTCGAATCCCGCGGCGCCCCGCGCGTCCTGTGGGCCGGGATGGCCCGCAACGATTCCCTGTTCGAATTGCAGCGTGCCGTCGAGCGGGCGATCCTTGCCGCCGGCCTGCCACCGGACCGCCGCAGGTTCCACGCCCACGTGACGCTGGCCCGGCTGCCCGATGCCGAGCACATCAGCGAACGCGTGGCGGAATTCTTGACGGCGAACGCAGAGTTCCGCACTGAGCCGTGGAAGGTCGATGCGTTCCGGCTCTATTCGAGCCGCCTGCGCGACGAGGGACCGCTCTACGAAATGGAAGTGGAGTGGCCGCTCGACATGTGACGTGGGGCGATAGTCTGTTAGACGCTGCCGTAGCCGAGGATCGTGCCCTTGGTGCGGTTCTTCTGCCACACGCCCTCCTGGCCGTTCTTCGGGTTGGAGGAGTTGCCCTCGATCGTCGTGATCGAGCCGTCGCCGTTCACGTACTTCACGATGCCGACGTGGTCCGCCGCGCCATCGCCCTGCCAGTCGAAGAACACGAGGTCGCCCGGCTCCGGGTCCTTCATGCCCTTCCACTTGCCCTGCTTCTTCAACTGCGTCACGAACGTCGGGCAGTACGGGTTGTTCGTCGGCTTGCCCGCCATCGAATACACCCACGACACGAAGTCCGCGCACCACGGCTCGGGACCGCGCCCGAAGTGCTTCTGGTACTTCATCGCGCCGCCCTTGTTCTCCCCCTGCTCCGTGATGCCGAGTTGGGAGCCCGCGACGCGCAGGATCTTCTGGCGCAGCAGGGCCTCCTTCGTCAGGTCATTCTTGCCGCCCGACCCGGCTCCCTTCTTGCCGGCCTTGGCGCCGCCCACGTTCGCCGTCTTTTCCTTTTTCGGCTCCTGGTTCGACGCGGACTTCTTGTTGCCGCCACCAGCACCGTGACCCGCGCCGTGGTCCGCACTGCCCGGTTTCGCCTTCTTCGTGTCGGCCTGCTGCTGGTCGGAACTGTAGCCGGCACTCACCATCGACACGTCACCTTGCTCACGGAGCGCCGCCCACGTGTTCGGTCCCACGATGCCATCGACGTCGAGGCCTTTCTTCTGCTGGAACTGGATCACGGCGCGCTGCGTCTGCGGCCCGAATTGGCCATCGACGGGTCCGGTACGGAGGCCGTTTTTTTCCAGCAGCAACTGGAGCATCCGCACTTCAGGTCCCGCGTTGCCGTACGACACCATCGGCGGCACGAAGCCCGGTGTCTGTGGCCCTCCGCCCGATCCGAGCCGTTGTTGCGGCCCTGCCCGCCGCTGCCCGGCACCCTGCTGGCCACCGGCCGCGCCATTGTCGGCCTTTTGGGCGCCCGCCTGCGCCTTCTGGGCACCCGACGTTGGCTTGTGATCAGCTTGCTGGGCTTGGCGCGACATCGTTCCCCCATCGCGCACGGCGGCGCGGCCGTCCAGCCGATTCGATAGCGCGGCAAGGACGCAGTGGTCAACGGAATGCTGGGGATCCGTGCACCCAGCGGGGTCATCGCGCCCCTGCCGGGAGCGCGGCGCCTACGGGCAAGCGGACTGGCACGCCGCCTCGTCCTTGAACACGAACGCGCACTTGTCCTGGCAACCGCACCCGGACGCAGGCGTGCACTTCTTGCCGTCGAACACCCAGCCGACGATCGCCTTGCACATGCCGAAGCTGGACGGGTCAATGGCCGTGCACCCGGACGCAACGATGGGCTCGCACGTGCCAGGCTTGTCGGCCATGAAGCACATCGCGCCGCACGGGCAGATGTTGGCCGCCTTGCAGAGTTCGCTTGCCATGCAGTGGGCGTCGAGCCAGCACTGGCCCGGCTTGAGGTCGAGGTTCGACTTGCACACCTTCTTCGAGACGACACACAGCGTCGGCTTGCCGCAGGTCGCGTCGGAATTGCAGCAACCCTTTGGCGGCGGCGGCTCCGCGATGTCGGGCTCCACGTCGGCAGCGACATCGGCGACAACGTCGATGGCCGCGTCGGCTGCTGCGTCGGGTCCCGCGTCGGCTTTGGCGGAGTCCACTGCAACGGCATCGGAGGCAGCATCGGTTGCGGCATCGGTTGTGACGGTGTCGGTCTGTCCGGCCTCGAGCGCTGCATCGGCGGCCGTGTCCGACGTGGGAACGGGCGCGTCGCTCTTCGCATCGACGCCGGAGTCGGCCGGCGCCGGCCCCGTTTCGGGTGCGGTGTCGGGTGCGGCGTCCGGTCCAGCCTCCGGTGCGGAGTCCACGCCGGTGCCGACATCAGGTGCGGCGTCCCGTCCCGTTTCTGCAGTCGCCGTTGCATCCGGGCCTGCCGTTGCGTGGGCGTCTGAGACGTCTGTGCCCGGCGCGGCGGCGCCCGCTGCCCCCGTTTGGGTGCCACACGCCGCGCACGCCAACACCGCCATCGCGACCACCGACCGCTTGAAACCAGCCATGCGCATGTGACGTGTCCTCTCTCGCCGCCCGCGAACACGCTAGCCACCTCGCGCGGTGTGTGCAACTGCGGTTGCTCCGCTGCGGCGAGCGGGCCACCCTCGCGGTGGCTGGCCATTGGCCGAACGGGACGGGCAGATGTCGATCGCGTACCTTGCCATTGGTGACGAATTGCTGCGCGGCGAGACCCGCGAGGGCAACGGTGCCGTGCTGCTCGACCAGTTGCTCGCGCGCGGACTGCGACTGGCCGAGACGCGGACCTTGCCCGACGATCTGGAGGGGCTGGTGGCGGCGCTGCACGACCTTGCACGTCGGCACGCGCTGATCGTGTGCAGTGGCGGCCTGGGACCGACCGAAGACGACCTGACGCGCGCAGCAGTGGCCCGCGCGCTCGGAGTGGGGCTCGTGCGCGATGTCGAGTTGTTGGCGGGGATCGCCGAGCGGTTTGCGCACCTGGGGCGCTCGATGCACCCAACGAATGCGCGCCAGGCCGACCGACCGGCGGGAACCGCGCCCCTGCGCAACGACCATGGCTCGGCGCCGGGGTTCGCGGCCCGCCTCGGTGCGGGCGTCGTCGTGTGCCTGCCCGGCGTGCCGCGCGAATTCGAAGGGATGCTGCGCGACCACCTCGACGCCCTGCTCCGCGACACAGGCCTTGCCACGGTGGCGCGCCGCGAGGTGACCCTGCGCGTGTTCGGCATCGGAGAATCGGACCTCCAGGGCTTGCTTGACGAACTGCCAGGTTGGGGCGCAGCGACGATGCGCAGCTTGCCGACGTGGCCAGAACTGCGGTTGAAATTGGCAGAGCGCGACGACCCGGCCGCGTTCGATGCATTGGTCACTGCGGTGCGCCGCGCGCTCGGCTGGCGTTGCTACGGCGACGGCGATGCCGACAGCCATGCCGCGGCTGTGCTGCGGGCGCTGCGGGCCCGGAACGCGACCCTTGCCATTGCCGAATCGTGTACCGGCGGGCTCATCGGCCACCTGCTGACAGAGGTGCCCGGCGCGAGTGCCGCGCTGCTGGCCGATGCGGTCTGCTATGCCGACGCGGCCAAGGCGGCGCTGGCCGGTGTCGATGCGGACCTGATCGCCGACCACGGTGCTGTCAGCGAAGCGGTCGCGCTTGCCATGGCGAAGGGCATCCGGGAGCGCACCGGGGCCGCCTATGGGCTGGCGACCACCGGCATCGCTGGCCCAACCGGTGGCACGCCCGCCAAGCCGGTCGGAACGGTCTGGCTGGCGCTGGCCGGGCCGGACGGCGCGCGGGCGTGGCGCTATGGGTTCCCGGGCCTTGATCGCAGCAAATTCAAGTGTCTGGTCGCCCACATGGCGCTGGCGGCGGTCCTGCGGGCGGCGAGCGGACCCGACCCGGCCTGACCGGCTGACCGCGACCGCTCAGCCACTCGGAAGTGCGGCATCCACGCTGGAGGCCGCGCTCGCATCTGTCGGCAGGTCGGCGTCCGCGCTGGCCGGTGCGAGGTCCAAACCTACCAGTGCGGCGTCTGCCGCCCCAGGCCGGGCCGTCGCGCCGGCATCGAGGCCGTCGTCGAGGTTTCCCGCCGCGGCGGTGTCCTGCGCTGCCTTGCCCGCGCCGCCCGTGTAGGCGTCTGCGGGCACGCCGGTCGGAACCGGTCCTCCCACGCCCGTCGGCGCACCTGTGATGGCACGTTCGGGCGTAGGAACAGGGTTGACGACGCACGCCACCACGCCCGCGGCGAGGATCCCAACCACCCAGGTGGGGCCGCCGCCGCCGCCCTCACGGCAGTTCGCCCGCACATGTTGCGGTTTTCGGCACGGTGTGGAACGTTCCTTCATGCCGTTGCCCGACTCCTCTCCTCGGTCGCGCTCGCCCCGGTGCGCGCGACGTGTGCGCAACCCTCGACACCGACGGGAGTACGATGACGCAACCTACGAAACCTCCCCACGGTTGGCAACTCGAACGGCGCCTCGGCGAAGGCGGCGGCGGCACCGTTTGGCTGGCCCGGCGCACGGGCGGCGCGGGGCCTGTCGTGGTGCTGAAGATCGCTGCTGCCGGAGCCGAATCGGCGCTGTGGCGGGAGTGGCTCGCGATGCACGACATCCCGTCGCCCCTGCTGCCTTGGCCGGTGCAATGGCTGCCGGCAACCGAGTTCGAACCCGCGGCGCTCGCCATGACCTTCCGCCCCGGGGCGCGGCTCGACACTGCGCTCGCGGCGGCTGGACCGGAACGAGTCGCCGCCGTCGTGCGTGCCACCTTGCGCGGACTCGGGGCCTTGCATGGTGCGGGCTATGTTCACGGTGACCTGCATCCGGGCAACCTGCTCGTGCAAGCCGACGGGCAACTCGTCGTCGATGTGGCGCTGCTCGACCTTGGCCTGACGCAGAGCGTGGGCCAGCCCGTCGTGGCGCCGGGCCGACTGGACTGTGCCGCGCCGGACCGGCTGCGGGGCGGGCTGGCCGACGTGCGCGACGACCTCTTCTCGCTCGCCGTGGCGGTGTGGACGGCGTGGGGGCTCGGCGAGCCCTACCCGGGCTACCCAGCAGCCATGCCCGCAGCCGGCACTCGGCCCCACGTTCCCGGCCCGCGCGGGGCGCAGACCGGCCCGGCGGCAAGTGTGCGGCGGGCATTGATCGATGTGCTGTCGAACTGGATGGCCTTGGACCGTGAGCATCGCCCCGCGTCGGCGGAAACCGCCCTGCGCCAGTGGACCACGGCACACGCAGCGCTGACCGACGGCCCCGCGGGAGCACACGCCGAGGCCGAGGCGATGGCGCAAGACTTCGATGCCGTCGCACCGCGGCCGTGGCGGTGGGGTCGTTGGCCCGATCAGGCGCTGCCGACGGGGCCCGCTGCGGGCGAATGCCTGTACGTCGCAGGCCCTCCGGGTGCCGGGCATGGCGCGGTCCTCCGGGGGCTGCAGACGGCGTCGGGGCCGAGCGGGCGCACCGTGGTCGTGCAGCCCAGCGCAGACCTACAGGCTCCGCTCGCCGACGCCAGCGCAGAAATCGAGCGGCGGGACCTCGCCGCCGGAGTGCCGGCATCGATCACTGCGAGCCCGGAAGGAGCCGGGCGTGGTGTTGCGGCCGATGCAGGCTCCGCCGGAGCAGCGGCAGGCGCACTCGACGATCGCAAGGGCTCCGCCGCAGCCCGGCGCGTGGCGCAGTGGGTCGCGTTGCTGCAGCGTGCTCGGGCGGATACGGTCTTGCTGGTCGATGGATGCGACGCGTGGCCGCCCGGGTGGCTCGACGCGTTGGAGGCCGCGCAGCAGGACGCCGCGCCGGACCGCGCCGCAGTCGTCCTTGCCGGACGCCCCGCGCCGGGCGGCGCAGCACAGTGGACCATTCCGGAGCCGGGCGCGCCGGAACTGGGCGCCTGGTTGCAAGCCGTTGCGGGCGGCCGCGCTTGGGACGGCGCGTTGCTCGGGGCCCTTTTGGCATGGTCACGTGGCACGCGCAGCAGCATTGCGACCCTCGCGGCACGCCTGCTGCGCTCGCGAGCGGTGGTCGTGGCCTCGGATCGTGTCGATGCCGCGTCCGGGATGGACGTGGGTGCTGCCCTGCAGGCGGCGACGACCGCGCCCTTGACCCTGCCGGCCGAGACGTGGTGGCCAGTCCTTGCACACGCCGCAGTCGTCGATGCGGTGCAGCCGGGCGACGCCGCCGACCCGCTGCCGGCTGTGCAGGCTGGCGCGTGGCGACACACGGCTTTGCTGCGACCGCTGGGAGGGCGCGGCCTGGCCGTTGCCGATCCCGCAGCGAGGGCGTTCCTGCTCGACCGGCTGCCGCCGACATTGGTCGGCGCGGCCGCGCGAACCCGTGCGGAGCTTGTCGCCGACCGCACCGAACGCCTTGCCCTGCTTGCGTTTGCGGCGGCACGCGACGCTGGACCCTTGCCAGAAATGGCCGACTTTGCAAACGCGGCCGAAGTCCTGCTGGCGCGCGATGCGCCTCGGCGGGCGCTGGACCTCGTGACCGCGTTGCGCAGCGCGCTGGATCGCCGCGCACAGGTCGCTGAACTGTCCATCCGGGGCCGACTGCACGCCGTCCACATGCTGGCTCTCGTAGCGGATGGCCAACTGCTCGAAGCGCACACGATCAGCGCCGCAGCGGAACCTGACGTGCGCGCGTCCGCTCCGGTACTCGCTGCGCGGGCCGAACTCGACTTTCGGCGCGGCGACTATCCCCAGAGCCGCGCTGCGGCCGACGCCCTGGCTCGCCTGGCAACCACGGCTCGCGAACGCGCGCAGGCCCACACGTGGGCGGCGTTTGCCGCAACCTGGCAGGGCGACCGGGCGACAGCGCGCAGCGCGCTCGGGGCCGCGCGCAACGCGGCGCAGGCCGACGCCAGCGGCGGAGCCGGGCTCGCTCCCACGTTGGGCTACCTCGGTGCGCTGAACGACTACTACGAAGGGCGTCTCGACGCCGCCGAGACTGTGCTCTTGGCATTGGGGCCGGTGTCGGGCGGGACGCTGCGCGCCGCCGTGGCAGGCGCGCTTGGCCTCGTTTGCCACCGACGTGGCGACCTTGCGGGCGCGCGCACGCACTACGACGCGGCGCGCGCGCTGGCCGAGACGGCTGGCGACCTGGGCCGTGCGCTCAACATGGCGATGAATGCCGCCGTCGCGGACCAAGAAGCCGGCGACCTGGGCCGCGCCCTGCATGGCTACGACCGCATCGTCTCCCGCTCCAGCCAGTTGGGCAACGACGGCGCCCGCGTGCGCGCGCTGGCCAACCGAGGCAACCTGCTCGCCGCCATCGGCGGGCACGTGCGCGCCGCGCTGGACCTCGACGCGGCCCTGGCCGCCCTCGAACGCTCGGGCAGCGCGTACCTTGAGGGCAACGTTCGCTGCACGCTGGCCGAAATTGCACGCGGACGGGGGGAGCGCACTGCGGCCGCGATCCACCTCGACCGGGCCGAGGCCGCTCTCGATCAGGCCGCGGCAGAAAGCGAGAGGATGGAAATCGCGCTGGAACGCGGCACGCTGGCGCTCGCAGCCGGCGGCGGCGATGAGGCTCGCGAGATTGCCAACCGGGTGAGGGAGAGTGCGGTACGCCTCGGCAGCGCAGAACTGCAGGCGCGCGCGCTCGGCCTGGTGGGCCGCACGTGGCTCGACGCCGGACCGGGCCTGCCCGACCGCGCAGCCGTAGCAGCCGCGTCGGACGCCCTGGCCGGCGCGGTCGCCCTGGCACCTGCGGCGAAGCCCCTGCTGCTCGTGGCGCTCACTGCGGACCGCGTGCGGGCGCTCCTCCTGGGCGGCCAGGTCGCGCGGGCACGCGAGGTCGCGTGCGATGGCCTCGGGCGACTTGAGCGCGTCGCGTCGACGCTGGCCCCCGCAGAGCGGGGGGAATTCGAGGGCGCTCCCACGTGGGCCCCCACCCGCACGCTGCTGCGGTTGGGTGCGGGACTGCCACCCCAGGCGTCGACGCCGGCCGCCCTCGGGACCACCGGGTCTGCGCTGCACGCCTTGGTCGGCATCAACCGCCGCCTGTCAGAAGTGCACGAGTTGCCGCCCTTGCTCGAAATGCTGATGGATGCGGCGGTACTGCTCACCGGCGCCGAGCGTGGCTTCTTGCTGCTCGACGACGGCGACCCGGAACGTGAGCCGGCGAAGGGCAAGCCGCGCACCGACCTGCGCATCGCGGTCGCCCGCAACCTCGACCGTGAGAACTTGAAGAAAGCCGCGCACAAGCTCAGCCACACCATTGCGATGCGTGTGTTCGAATCCGGCGAGCGCGTGCTGTCGATCGACGCGATGGTCGATGAGCGCTTTACGGCCCAGGCGAGCATCCACGCCGGATCGCTGCGCTCGATCCTGTGCGTGCCGCTCCAGAGCCAAGGGTTGTCGATTGGGGTGCTGTATGTGGACAACCGGTTTGCTTCCGGCGCTTTCGGTGGCGAGCAAGGTGCGCTGCTCGAGGCCTTGGCGGACCAGGCCGCGATCGCAATCCGCACAGCCCGCCTCATCGAGCGCCAGCGCCGCACCGCCGAAGAACTCGACCGCAAGCGCGCCGAGGTCGAAGCCCTGGCCGGGCGGCTGCGTGAACAGTTGACGGAAACGGAAGCCGCCCTGGAGCACGCGCGCGCCGACCTGCGCGACCAGCGGCTCGAAGTGGCCCGTCGCAGCGACTACTCGGCCATCAAGGGTGACAGCCCCAAGCTGCAGCGGCTTTTTGCCACCATGGACCGCGTGCGGGACCACGATTTTCCGCTCCTCGTGCGCGGCGAATCGGGCACCGGCAAGGAACTCGTCGCGCGCGCCGTCCACTTTACCGGTCGGCGCAAGCGTGGGCCGTTCATCGCGTTGAATTGCGGAGCGCTGCCGTCGAATCTGCTGGAGTCGGAGCTCTTCGGCCATACGCGCGGGTCCTTCACGGGCGCCCATGCCGACCGCCGTGGCCTTTTCGAGGCGGCATCGGGCGGCACGCTGCTGCTCGACGAAGTCGGCGACATGCCACTGGACATGCAGGTCAAGCTGCTGCGCGTGTTGCAGTCCGGCGAAATCCAGCGCGTCGGCGACCCTCACGCCCGCAGGGTCGATGTTCGCGTGGTCGCGGCGACACACCGCGACCTGGGCGAGATGGCGCGGTCGGGCACGTTTCGCGAAGACCTGTTGTACCGCCTGCGCGTCGTCGAGTTGATGGTCCCCGCGTTGCGCGAACGTGCCGATGACCTGCCGCTTTTGTGCGAGCATTTCCTCGCTGAGAATCGCCATGCGGGCGTGGGGCACGTCGAAAAGGTCGGGCGCGAGGCGATGGCCAAGTTGCGCCTGTTCCGCTGGCCGGGCAACGTGCGCCAGTTGGAGACCCTGCTCAAGTCCGCGTGCCTGTTCGCAGACGGCACCACGCTCGAATTGCGCGACGTCGACCCCTTGCTGGAGCGCGAGCGCACGATGGACGGTGCGCCGGGCAACTCCGACGGCACCCCGGCGGTGGGCACGCTCGACGACATCGTCACGCGGGCGGTGCGCCAGCGCCTGGCTGCGTGCGGTGGCAACAAGCGGCAGGCGGCGTTGAGCCTCGGCATCGACCGGGGGACACTCTATGCGAAGCTGCGCGAGTAGTGCGTACGCGCTGGGGCTGGAGTCGGCGGCGCCCGCCAACTGCCGTGGGCATGGACCTGGAACGGGTGCGGGGAGGGTGTCGTGGCCGTGTCGAGCCCCATCTCCTTCGGTCCGTGGTTGCTGCTCGACCGCATCGGCATGGGCGGCACCGCGGAGGTGTTTCGGGCGGCGCGGCGGGGGCGGCGACCCGGCGAGCCCGACGTGGCGGTCAAGCGCCTGTTGCCCCATCTCGCCGCGGACCCTGCGGTTTCTGCACTATTCCTGCGTGAAGTCGAGGCGTTGGAGCGGATAGACCACCACAATGTCGTTCAACTGTTGGCGCACGGCGATGACGGAGGGCTGCCGTGGCTGGCGATGCCCTTGCTCGATGGAGGCTCGCTCCGCGACGTGCTGCAGGCTCCGCTGCCGCCGGTCCTGGCCCTGCACGTGGCCGCGGAGGTGGCCGCAGGCCTCGGTGCCGCCCATCGTCTCGGCATCGTGCACCGCGACGTGAGTCCGACGAATGTACAGATCACGGCGGCCGGCGCCGTGCAGGTGCTTGATTTTGGCATCGCACGCGTCGCAGGTCTGGCGCAGACGACCCACGGCCGCGGTCTGCGCGGCAAGTGGCCGTACCTGAGCCCGGAGCAGATCGCCGGCCTGCCGCTCGACGGCCGCAGTGACCTGTTTGCCTTGGGCTCCGTGATCGTGGAGATGCTCGCGGGTGCGCCGCCATTCCTCGGAGCTGACCGCCACGAGACGCTGACGTTGACCCAAGCCGCCGCATTCGGAGGGGTATCGACGGCGCCGGCCTCGATCGCTGGAGACCTCAATGCGCTGCTGCACCAGTTGTTCGCCCGCACGCCGCAAGGTCGCCCCGCATCGGCCGAGATCGTGGTGCACGCCCTGGGCTCCCTGCGCGACACTGCGGGCGCGCCAGAGCTCGATGTCGGGGGCGCCTCTCGCATCGAACTGGGCCGGCGGGCGGTGGGATCGCGGTCCGCGAGCCACTCGCGTGTCGATGACGCCGCCGAATTGCGCGGTGAGGTCGTGACCGACCCGGCCGTCGACCCGGACATCACCCTGGTTGCCGACGACGAACGGTCGTAACCCTGCTACCTTCGTGGGGCGAGCCGTCGGCAAGGCGCGGCGGGCGCCACGTTGGTGATTACGCACAGGTGACTACGCACAGGTGACTACGCACAGGTGAGCATGCGCTGGCTTGAGATTTCTCCTGGATTCTCTTGCAATTGCCGTTGCATCGGCTGCCATTCGTGCAGCCCCGCCGCCAGCGATCAGATGCCAACCGAAGACGTGCTGCGCTGGCTCCAATCCGGCCGTCGCAGTGGTGCGCGGCACCTGTGGCTGTCGGGCGGCGAGCCGACCCTGCGCAAGGACTTCCTCCAGATGCTGCGCGCCGCGCGCCACCTCGGATACGAACGGATCAAGGTCCAGTCGAACGGGATGCTTTTCGCGTATCCCGAATTCGCCGCGCGCGCCGTGCAGGCCGGCATGACCGAGGTGAACCTCCTGCTCAAGAGCCTCGATCCGAAGGTCCACGACGGCCTGAATCGCACACCGGGGTCGCACGCCGCGCTGACCCGGGGCCTCGACGTGCTGCGCCCGCTGCCAGTGCGACTCGAGGGCGACTTCTTGATGACGACGCGCAACTGGCAGGAATTGCCGGCCATCGTCGCTCACTATGCAGAACTCGGACTGGTGCACTTCAACATCTGGCTGTTTTCACTGGTGGATCAGGGAGACGCCGACCTGCGCCGCCTGGTGCCGCGCCTGTCGGAGTGTCGGCCCGCCATGCTCGAAGCGCTCGCCGTTGCGAAGGCCCACGGCGTCACGTTGTGCTCGCTCAACACGCCCCATTGCACCCTGCCACCCGAAGCCTGGGAGATGCAGTTCGATTCCGCCGGGATGGAGTTGCTTGTCGTCAATCCGGGCGGGCGTGCCTTCATGCTCGAGACATCGAGCATCGAGCAAGGGACATTCGTGGCGGCGTGCGAGGGGTGCGCGGTGCGGACGTTCTGCCATGGAATGCGCAGCGATTACATAGCTGTCTACGGCGACGGGGAGTTGCGTGCGGTGCGACCGGACGAACTCGCGGGGTTCGAACCGCGCGGCTCGGTGCTCGACATCGGGCCCGTGGGGCGGGCGCCACCAGCCGGCGCGCGTTGATCAGCGGATCAGCTGACGCGCATTGAGCCCGCCACCGGGCAAGCGTATCCTCCGCGTTCGCGCGCGCCTCCGGGCAGGCCGCGCCGGCGGAGATCTCGATGAATCGTTTCGGCTGGCTGTTGGCGTGCGTCGTGGCGGCGGCGTGCAGTTCCGCCCCTCCCAGCGGCGGCGGATTCGCGCCGGGACCGAGCGGAGCCGATGGGACAGCCCCAGCGGATGGGGCATCGGCGGCCGACGGGGCGAAAGCCACCGCAGACGCTGCGGGCGTGCCGGCCGATGGCGACGTGGCAGGCCCGGCCGATGCGAGTACCTCCAACGACGGGGCCGAAGCCGGCGGGTCGGCGGACGCGATCGATGCGGCACCCTTGGCGGACGCGACTGCGGGCGACGGGACCAGCGGCGTGGACGGCACCACCGATGCCGTCAAGGGCGGCGGCGGGCTGGACGCGACGAAAGTGGACATCGTTCCTTCCGACGCGAAGCCCGGCGACTCCGCGGTGGGCGACGCGAAGCCCGGCGACTCCGCGGTGGGCGACGCGAAGCCCGGCGACTCTGCGGTGGGCGACGCGAAGCCCGGCGACTCTGCGGTGGGCGACGCGAAGCCCGACACGGCGCCCGGCAAGTGGCCATTCAGTTGCGGCAACGGCAACTGCGATTGGGGTGAGAACGAGTTGAGTTGCCTGGCGGACTGCGTCGCCACGTGCGGCGACGGCGACTGCAACGTGACCGAAGACGGTAAATCGTGCCCGACAGACTGCGACCCCGACTGTGGCGACACGACCTGCGACGAAGCTAACGGCGAAGACTCGTGGAACTGCCCGAAAGACTGCCCGGACCCGTGCGGCGACCAGTTGTGCGACCTACTCGACGAGGACTCGTTCAGCTGCCCGGCCGACTGCCCCGACCCGTGCGGCGACGGAGTGTGCGACTACGACGACGGCGAGGACTTCGACTACTGCCCGGTCGACTGTCCCGACCTGTGCGGGAACGGCAACTGCGACGCGGACAAGAACGAAGACTTCAACGCGTGCCCCATGGACTGCCCCGATCCCTGCGGCGATGGCGTGTGCGATCCGGGCGATTTCGAGGACTTCGCCAATTGTCCGAAGGATTGCCCGGACCCGTGCGGAGACGGGCAGTGCGACCTCAGCGACGGGGAGGATTTCGCGACCTGCCCGAAGGATTGTCCGGGCGTGTGCGGCGACACGAAGTGCGAAGCGAAGTTCGGTGAGGACTGCGTCAGCTGCGACAAGGACTGCGGCGTGTGCCTGCCTGGCTGCACAAAATCGAACGACCCCACATGCGGCGGCTGCGCCTGCGAGAAATGCGTGTGTGCCATGGACGACTACTGCTGCACGACCGCGTGGGACATCGTCTGCGTCGATGAATGCAAGGACAAATGCGGCAGCTGCAAGTAGTCGGTTGTACCAAAGCCCGCCGAATCGGATCGAGAGTTCGTGACTGACGCCGACTCGCGGCAACGGCAAAAGGAGCGACTTCTTTCAGTCGCCGTCCTTACTCGACGTCGGGCCGACCGAACACCGCACTCTCGTCCCATGTCCAGCCGGCACGCTCCGCCGCCGCCTGTTGCCAAACCGTCGCTTGCCGCCCGCGCGGCTCCTCGCCACACTCCGCGCCCTTCCGGCCGCCCCGTCGTCCGGCGCGCAGCCCCCGATGCACCCGCGCTACAGCCGCCCCGAGATGACCGCCCTGTGGACCGACGCGGCT
>SHZF01000011.1 GCA_009692425.1 Myxococcales bacterium
GCAAGAATTACCGAATGAACTGCCACCCGACGGAGCGAGAGTGAGATTTGAGCGGCACGGTCCCTTGTCGCTGGTTGGGTCGCCAAGTTCGCGTCTGAAGCCGACTCACGGCGACACCAAGGCGATCGACTTGTTTTTGCACGAGTCCTAAGATGCGTGAAGGCCCATGCGGGTCGGCGCTTTTCGCGCTTGATCCTGTGGTGCCGGCACGACAACCTACCGGCGCGGCATTGCCGCCCCACCTGCCGGTTGCGCCCCATGCCCTTGCCATCATTCTCCGCCGTCGTACTGGCGTTCGTCGGTTGCGCCTTGCTAAGCCCGATTCCGCTGCCGGCGACCGCCCAAGCCGTCGATCGCGAAGTCGTCGCCGCCCCTCCCGCGGCGCAACGCAGCGCAGCCGGGTGTCGCGCACGATTCGACGCCGGGCACTACGAATTCGCCCTGCCTTGCCTGCGCGAATTGGCGGCGGCACCCAGCGAGGCGGACACGGCGCGCGTCCTGCTGTCAGAAGCCCTGGCCCACCTCGGGCGCTGGGACGAGGCGGCCAAGGAACTGCAGGCGCTGGCCGGGGACGCCCGCGGCGAGCGCTCAGTCGTGCTGGCGCGCCGCATCAACACGTTTGCCGAGGTCGAGGTCGGACTGGCGGCCCTGGTCGCCGGCAGCCCGCGCGAGGCACTGGCCCGCCTGCAGTCGGCGCGCATCGATGCCGTGTCGCACGGCCGCACCGACGAGCGCCTGCGTGTGCCCGTCGCACTCGATCTGGCGCTCGGCCTCGCGCTGCGGGCGGCGGGCAAGGGAGCGGATGCCCGCGCCACCCTCGATCTCGCCGCGCACGGGGGCGGGCGGCGCTGGCCGCAGTTGGCCCAGTCGACCCTGGCGCGTGCGGCGCTGCCGAAGCCGGCGGGCGCACCGTGGCCGTGGGTGGCGCGTTCGATCGGCGACCCCGAAGACGAAGAAGCGGCCGCGATCGCACCCCTGGCCGACGGAGGCCTCGCCATCGTGGCGCGCGCCCACCTCGGCGAGCGCTCCGGCGACAAGTTGCGCTTGTGGTCGGTCGATGCCGCAGGCCGCCCGCGCTGGCGGCTCACGCGCGGTGGCGCGGGCGACGACGTGCCTGTGGCGGCGGCCGGGCACGCCGATGGCGGCGTCGTCATCGCCGGCTGGACCACCTCGCAGGGCGCCGGCGACGCCGACCTGTGGCTCGTTCGCTTCGGGGCGCGCCACGAGGTGATGCACGACGTAGCGCTCGGCACACCGGGCCGCGAGGCGGCGCGCGCGGTGCTGGCACTCGCCGACGGTTCTGTGGCTGCAGGCAGCATGGGACCGACTGGACAGGAGCAGGCCTGGGTCGTCAAGGTCGATGCGGCCGGCACGAAGCTGTGGGACCGCCTCTTGCCTGCACGCGGTGTCGACCACGCCGACGCGGTCGTGGCGTTGCCCGCCGGGGCCGTGGGCGTCGCGGGCACGAGTGCGGGCCAGTTCCGGCTCACGGTACTCGGGCCCGACGGCGCCGTGCGGTCCGACGCGGTCGTGGGCGATGCGGCCGCAGGCGACGCGCGCGTGACTGCACTGGTCGGGTTGCGCGACGGCTGGCTGCTGGCCGGCACGGCTACGACTCGCGACTCGATGGAGCGCCGCACCATCGCGCTGCGAGTCACCGGCGGAGTTGCGCCGCTGCGCACGCGCTGGACGTCATGGCTCGGCGCGGCGCCCGGCGAGTTCGAACCCGCCGCCCGGCAGGTGGGGTCCGGGCTGCTGATCACCGCAGCGAGCGCAGCCGGCGCGGAACCCACCTTGGCAGGCCTCGACGAACGCAAGGGCACCCAACGCGGGACGCCGACCGCCTTCGGCCTCGCGGGCGCCGCAGCGGCCGACACGCTGCGCATCGCGCCGTGGGGCAAGGGCATCGCCGTGCTGGGCACTGTGCGCGGCGCGGCGGCGGCCCCGCGCGACCTGTGGCTGGCCCTGTGCAGGTGACCCGTCGCAGGAGGCGCACCAATTCAGACGGTCTGGGCGACGGCCACTTGCGCCTGACTCCGGGCGTGCTCGTGGAACCACTGCACCAGCCGCTTGTTCGGGTTTGTCGCCGGGATCATCTTGAGCTCTCCTGTGTGTGGTTGGCACCGAGGCGTCCTGCGTCGGCACAGGAAAGGCAGGAAGGTGGGGCACCTCTTGTCAAGAGGTTGTTGGTGCACTGCACCATTTTATGCTGCACCCGCACATTTCACATCTTTGGCTTGCGCTTGCGACGCCCCTGGACGCCGGCGCGCAGGACCTCCAATTCGTGGCGCAGCGCAGCGATCGCGTCGTCCCGGTCCTGGTCTGCGCCGGGTCCGTTGCGCCCATCGCTGCGCGCTCCGGCGGGGTCGGGGCCGTAGCCTGCGGGTCCCGGTCCAAACTCGACCGACGCGGGACCCGGTTGGTGGGGGCGCGACGATGCCGGCCCGGGACCCGCGCCGGGCCCTGCCGGACCCGGGCCAGGAGCGCCGTAGGAAGGCCCTGTGGCGGGGCCTGCGCGACCATCCCAGGCGGTTGCGCGACCATCCCACCAAGGCCATCCCGGCATGGCTCCCGTCGCGGACCCCTGCCCATGCCCCGCACCCGGAGCGCCGCCGCTGCCATACGGAAACCAGGGCGCCACACCGGGAACATGCTGGAGCCACTGTATCCCCTGGCGCCCGCGCACGTACGCATCGAGCGCCCAGTGCACCCAGCGGCCGAAAAACTCGGCGAGCGCGGCGTCCTGCATCCGCACCAACTGGACGAGCAGGGGTACGGGCAGCAGTTTTCCCCCGCCGCGGCTTTCGAAGATGACCTGTACGAGCGTCGCCTGAGTCAGATCGGTGCCGTCCGCGGCGTCGATCACGACGGGGTCAGCCCCCTGCCGCACCCGTTCGGCCAATTCGTCGAGTGTGATGTAGCGGCTCGCGTCCGTGTCGTAGAGACGGCGGTTGGCGTATTTCTTGACCAGCATGGCAGGCTCCGGGCCGGGAGAAGGCGGGCAGAGGGCTGTGTGCAGCGTACCATGTTGCAGGCGCGAAGCAACTACTCAATTCACGCTTGACGTCATTGTGCACTTGCGAGATTATGCTCGCGCACAGTCGGCCACTGAACCGACGGGACGGTGAGACTTCTGCGAGGCACCCTATGAATCTGCAAGACCATTCTGCTGATCCAGCCGAGGAGGCACGCCCCTTCGCAGCGGCGCGGCCGGCTCTGGTGACGGCATTGTGCGCCGCCGTTCAAGGCGTCGGCGGCGGCATCGGTTGGTCGACGCTGCCGCCGCTGATGCCGACGATCGCGCCAGAACTGGGCATCTCGCACGCCATGGGCGGCATCGTCTGGGGTGCGGCGTCGCTCGGCATCGTGCTGGCGGCCCCGTTCGGCGGCACCTTGGTCGACCGGTACGGCGCGCGCTGGACGGCGGCGGGTGGCCTCCTGCTCGGAGCGGCGGCGTGCGCCGGGCGCGCGTGGGTCGCCGGACCGTGGCAACTGGCGCTGGCCATGTTCGTGTTCGGGCTGCACGTCGGGCTGTGCGCTCCCGCCATGCCGCGCGCCCTCGCCGGCCACCTGCCACTCGAACGCCTGGGCCGCGCCAACGGGCTGGCCACCTTGGCCTACACGCTGACGACCGCCGCGACCGTCGTGCTGGCCCGCTTGGTGGCGCCGCTGGTCGGCGGCTGGCGGCCGCTCATGGTTGGTGCGGGCGTTGCGATGGCCGTCGTCGCGGTCGTGTGGGCCGTGCTGCTGCGCGACCGTCTGCGGGCCGGAACCCACGCGCGAATCACGGACGTCTTCCTGCTGCTGGGCAACGGCCAGATGCGGCGCCTGGCGGCGGTGCATTTTCTGGTTTTTGGCGGCTACCTGTCGCTGCTGGGCACGCTGCCGCGCCTGCTCACCGACCAGGGCGTTGCGCCGGCGGACATCGAACTCACGGTGGGCAGTTGGCTCGTGTGTGCCGGACTGGCGAACGTCGTAGGGCCCTGGCTGAGCGACCGCATCGGCCTGCGGCGGCCCATCATCCTCGTCGGCACCGTCGTGATCGCGACCGCGCTGCTGGCCATGGCGATCGCCCCGCTTGGGCTCTCCCGGCCCTTGTTGGCGGTGTCGGCGCTGGGTGGCGGGGCGTTCGCGCCCATCTTGCTGGTCCTGCCGCTCGAGATGCCCGGCGTGGGGCCGGCGAAGGCGGGTGCCGCACTGGGTCTGTTGCTGCTGGTCGGGCAGATTGGCGGCGTCTTGCTGCCCGTGCTGACCGGCGCCGCCGCGGGCTCGGCAGGCTTCGCTGTCGCGATCGGCGGCATCGGGCTCGCACACCTGCTGATTCTGGTGCCGGTGCTCGGCCTGCGCGAGACGGGCAAGGGCCGGCCGCCCGCGCTCGGCACCCAAGCCCCCGCCCCGGTGACGCCATGAGGCCGTTTGGAGTCGTCGCGCGTGCCCTCGCGTTTCGGGTCGTTGTTGCCGGCGGCTTGGCCTGCTCGACCACCTCGGCGTCGCCCAGGCTGACGTCGTCGCCCATTCGTGGGGCGCTTCGGTGGCCTTGGCGCTCGCCGCGGACCGCCCGGAACGCGTGCGGCGGGTCGCGCTCTACGATGCGTGGGCACTGGACGCGCAGGTGCCGCCCCTGCCCTGCCGTGCGCGCTGGGCGGCGACCTCGACGGGCGCCCCGATGCCTGGATGTCGCTGCACGGCCACCTGCGCACGCGCGCCACGCCGTACCGCAACATGGCACCATTTGGCGCCGGCGCCGTCGCATTCGCCGCGCTCGCGAATCAGCTACTTGCACTGCCAAGCGTTCGTGGCTCCCTCTGCTTTGTCCACGAACACCTTGCCCATCTTCTGGATTCCCGCGGATCCATTGCCCTGGTTCAGCATCATCACGTAGAGCTTTCCCTTTCCTTTTTGGAGGCATGGGCCGACGATCGTGATCTTGCTCCTACCCTTCTTCGCCGGATCCGCCTGGACGACACCCGTTTTCAGGTCCGTGAGCGGCCCGTCGAATGACAGCGTGACCGGCTCGCCCGGCTGCAGGGCAAGCGCCACGCCTGAGCCGCCGCTGGCAGCGCCGCCGAAGCCGCCGAACAGGTCGAAGGCGCTGCCGACATCAAACCAGAGTTCGACCCCTGCCGCGCCGGGCGGGACCTCGACGAAAAACTGCACGTAGCCCGGCACGCCGGCCGCGAACGACGGACTGTTGCCGACGGCCTGCTTGCCCTCGATGCGGTACGGCAGCTTGTCGGGCGCCGTGTCGGCGTCGAACTCGGCCCATGGGCGGGCGCGCGTGCAACCCTTCCAACCATGCGTCTGTAGGATCGCATCGACCTGGGCGCCGGTCGCGGGGCTCTCTGCCTTCGCTTCGGCGACGATCAGCTTCCAGGCGCCGAGGAGGCTCGTCGATTTCGTGAACGCCTGCAGCGCCCGCAGCACGATGCCATCGGCCATTTCGCCGCCCAGGGCCTTGCGCACCGCCCACAGCGCGGAGCCGACGATCTTGCCGTCGGCGTGGATTTCGGTGGTCAGGTCGTCGGGGCAGCGCCGCGGTTTCGACAGGTCGCGCACCATGTGGGCGCCGGCAAACGAGCCGATGCCGTATTCCCCGATGATGGGCTGATCGGTGAGCGAGGCCGCGAAGTAGTCGGCAAACCCCTCGTTCATGGCGCCGGGCATGTGGTCGAGGCCGTACGCGTCGCCGAGTGCGCCGGACAGCCGCGTCGTCCCGATCATCGCGTGGGTATATTCGTGGTAGATGACGGTCGCGTCGGCGGAGAAATCCGTCTTTTCGGTCTGGCCGAAGACGATGGCCCCTTTGTCGCGCGGCGGCAGCGCAAGTTGGGCAAAGCCTTCCTTGGGCACGAAAGCCGCGTTGGGAAAGCCGTTCCACCCTGCCTTCATGCCCACCAGCCCGGCGATCGTCGGCTCGACGTAGAACTCGACGTTGACCAGCGCTTGCATCGGAAAATCCAGGTCTTTCAGCCCGAAGACGTCGGCAAACCAAGCGTGCGCGCGGTGCACGTGCCAGTACATCATCAGTTCGGCAAAGCCATCGCCGGGCGTCGACGCATCGACCGGCGGGTCCACGTGGAGGTAGCTGCCGTCGGGGCCGGGCAGGACCGTCTGCTTTTCGAGGCCGAGACGCCCCACCTGGAATCCTTGGAATTTCAGCGGCACGCCCCCGTCTTCGCGGACACAGTTGCGCACCTCGACGAACGGGCCGATCAGCGTCCCGTCGACGGTGGTGGGCGGTGGCAGCAGCACCTCGATGCGCTTGCCTCCGTCGCGCACCGGATCGATCCGGTAGACGCGGGCGAGAAGTTTCACATCCTTGGGTGGGGCAACGTCGGCGGCGGCACCCGCGGCGCCTCCGTCGGGGGTCGCGGCCGAATCGCCCGGCGCGCCGTCGATGCCTCCAACGTCCACAGTCGCAGTTGCGTCGTTTGCGGGCGCTGCGGACGGCGCAGGCTGCTGTCCCGAACACGCGGCGAACACGAGCACAAACGCGCCGAAGCGCAACATGCGGGGTCCGCCCGATGGGAAGTTTCGGCCCATGCCTACCTCCTCGCCGACGAACGTTGGCCCAGCAGGCTGCCCGAGGTGGCATCGACCAGAACCACGGCAGGGTCGAGAGGGCCACCGATGTCGACGACCCAGATCGGTGTCGCGGCGGCAGGGGTCGCCAACGTCGGCGCAACGACTGCGGCACGCGGACGGCCACCTGGGACAACCGCATGGCCGGCCATGGCGACGTGGCGCAGCGCGCGGTCTGGGGACAGCCTCCAGAGCGGCGCGGCGGCAACCGGAACCGCGTCGCTGACCACGTGGAGCACGTTGCCGTCGCGGTCCATCGCCACGGCGACGGATCGGTCGAGCACGACCGCGGGACCTGCAGGGCCGGGCACGGTGAGTTCGAAGCGGGCCACGCGGCGGGCGCGGGACTCGCTGGCCGGCTCCGCATGGAGCGTGGCGGCGCCGAGCGGAACCAACGCGGCGTGGCGCTGCAGGAAATCGAGGCCGCGCGCAGTCGTGTCGGCACCGGTGGTGGGCACGTGCAGGCCCGTCACCAGGGCGGGACCGGGTTGGTCCGACTTCCATTCGACGTCGAGGGTAGGAAACACGCGGCGCAGGCTGGCCACCGTGGCGCTCGCAGCGGCACGCGGTGAGGCGAGGACGGCAGGGCGGTGCGCGCCAGTGGCGGGCGTCGGGACTGCCGCGGCCAGTTGCGCGATCACGGCGCAGAAGAGGACGAAGTTTGGCATCGGCGCGGCTTTCCAGGCGACCAGGGGGCCGCGTGAGGTCGGGCAGTGTAGCAGGCCGCCTCGACGGCGTCGTTGCAATCCCGGTTTGACCCGACACCGACCCCCGCGCTACAACGCGCACCGCGCCCCTCCTGCCTCCGGGCACCCGGCGCCGTGGGAGCCGTCATGGCCGAGCAGATCGAACTTCGCACCTTCACCTTCATCGACCAGCTCCAGCCGCAGACGGCGAGCTTCATTGCGACGGTGGCGCGCGGCTTCCTGCCGCTCGAAGGTCAGGCCGCACTGCTCGTCGAAGTCGCCCCGGGCATGGGCATCAACCGCGTCGCCGACACCCTGCTCAAGGCGACCCAGGTGATGCCCGGCATGATGATCGTCGAACGCGCGTTCGGCATGCTGGAAGTCCACCACTCCGACCAGGGTCAGGTGCGGGCGGCGGCCCAGTCGGTGCTCGATTTCTACGGCATCCAGGAGCACGACCGGCTGCAGCCGCGCATCATGACGAACGAGGCGATCACCGGCATCGAGGGCTATCACACGATGCTGATCAACCGCATGCGGCATGGCGACGTCATCTTGCAAGGCCAGACGATGTACATGCTCGAAGTCCATCCGGCCGGCTACGCGCTGCTGGCGACGAACGAGGCCGAGAAGGCGGCGAACATCCACGTGCTCGAGATGGTGATGGTCGGCGCATTCGGTCGCGTCTGGTTGGGCGGCGACGAGGAGAACATCGCGCAGGCCAAGAAGGCGGTCGAGGGCGTGCTGGCGAGCGTCAAGGGGCGCGAAAACAAAGGCGATTCGAAGAAGGCGCACTGACCGCCCGTATGGGCAGGTCTCATGGCTTGCACAGGCCGCTGCCTCCGTCGCAAGCAGAACACGGCGGGCACGAGCCGTCCGGCGCACACGGCACCAAGCAAGTGTTGGTTGCCGCGTCGCACACGGACGAACCGCAGAAGCCGCCCGGCTTGCACGGCGGTGGCGGCATTGGGCACGGGTCAGGGGGCGGTCCGATCGGGTCGCTTTCGCATTTCGTCGCCTTGAGCAGCGCGCAGAGATCCCCCTCATTGGCGTAGACCTCGACCTTGCCGCCGGCGCACGTCACTGTGATGCCCTTGTCGGCAAACGCCATCGTGTGCACCGCGCCGCCTGCGGTCAGCGTGGCTGCGGCCGTCTGCGTCGCGCCGTCGACCATCAGCGTGAACTGGGCACACGGCTTGCCGTCGGGTCCGCTGCCGTTGCAGGTCGCCAGCCCCGCCTTCTCGTCCACGCTGCAGGCGAAAGAGCCACCGCCTTGCCATTTCGTCTCGGACGCCCCGCCCGCGGTCACCGTGGCAGCGCATACGGTCGTCGGCTGCACGCACTGGAAGATTGCCTGCACGATGCAGGAGTCGAACCCAGGCGCGCCCGGCTTGCACTTGCCGATGGTGGGGGCGTCCATCGGGATGACCATGGGCGCTTCGGCGGCGCTGTCCGCGTCCCCCGGGGCATCGGGCGTTGCGTCGGGACTGGGCGCCAGGTCGCCAGGGCCGGCGTCGGGAGCAGTGGCGGTGTCTTTCCCAGTGTCCGTCGGCCCCCGGCCCGTGTCGGCGCCGAGCGCGTCGCCCGCCTTGGTTTCCGCAGCCGTCTCCGCCGTCGACGTGTCGCCCGGCGCATCCGCAACGGCTGCTGCGCCATCCAGGTCGGGTTGGCCGCCGCCATCCTGCACGCCCGTGTCGGCCCCGCCGACGGCATCGGTCGGGGTCGCGGTGTCCCCCGCGCGGCCCGCGTCGGCCAGCGCTTTCGCGCCGGAGCTGGCGGGAGCAGGCGTCCCGCACGCGGTGGCGAAGACGCCGGCCAAGAGCGCGTGGCTTGCCGTGATTAGATTGATGCGCATCTCAGGGCTCAACAGGCGAGGCCTGACCCAGCACGGTGGCCTGCGCGGCGCGAGACGTCAAGGCGAGGGCGCAGCCATGCGGCCGCGGCGGCGTGGCGCCCCCAATCTACCACCCCAAGACCTTCCCGGGACCCCCTCCACCCTCGCGCTGCACGGCCGCACATGGCAGGCTTGCCCCATGCCAACCCGCCGCACCGACAGTGCCGGTCTCGTCCCGGGAACCGTGCGCGGTCGCGGCGCCACGCGCAACCCGGCCAGCCGCTTCGACGCGATCCGCACCGAAGCGTTCGACGACGGGTGGGGCGCCCTCGACGCGCCGGTCGCGCCCATCGTTACCCACGTCACCGACGAGCACGGCGCCTCGATCCTCACCTACAACGACTCACCCGACCTCGGCTTCGACCGCAGCATCAACCCCTACCGCGGGTGCGAACACGGCTGCATCTACTGCTATGCGCGCCCGTCGCACGGCTACCTGGGCCTGTCGACGGGCCTCGACTTCGAAACGCGACTCTATGCCAAGGTCGATGCGGTCCGCTTGCTCGATGGGGAACTGCGCAAGAAATCGTACCGGCCCGCGCTGGTACTGATCGGCGCCAACACGGACGCCTACCAGCCCATCGAGCGCGAGCGCCAGTTGACCCGCCAGATTCTGCAACTGCTGGTCGCCGCCCGGCACCCGTTTGGCATCATCACGAAGTCGACCCTCGTCCAACGCGATCTCGACGTGCTCAGCGAAGGAGCCCGCCTGCGCCTGTGCCACGCCTACGTCTCCGTTACGACGTTGGACCGGCAGATCGCCCGTCGCATGGAACCTCGTGCACCGACACCGGAACGGCGCCTGGAGACGATCCGTGCGCTGGCCAGCGTGGGCGTGCCAACAGGTGTCATGGTCGCGCCGCTGGTGCCGGGGCTGACCGACCACGAACTGGAGGCGATCCTGCAAGCGGCGGCGGCGGCGGGGGCCAAGCACGCAGGCTACGTGCTGCTGAGGTTGCCTCACGAGATCAAGGAGCTTTTCCTGGCGTGGCTGGCCGAACACTTCCCAGGCCGCGTGGACCACGTCCAGAAACTGCTCCGCGCGATGCGGGCCGGCTTGGACAACGACTCGCACTTCGGCACGCGGATGATCGGGACCGGGACGTACGCAGAACTGTTGCGCCAACGCTTCGATGGGGCGACGCGGCGGTTGGGGCTCGATGAACGGCTCAGCAGCGTCGATGTGTCGCAGTTCAGGATGCCGGCGCCGGCGCGGGGCCAGCTGGAGCTGTTTTGAGATGCCCTGGCGGAGAGATTGCCGTGCTACCAACCGAGCCGCCCCATCCCATAGACGCCAAGACCGACGCCGCCACACACGACGACCATGATGCCGGCGCTCGGGCAGAAGTACGGCGCGACCATCAGCACCACGCCGCCCGCGATGTGGAGCGCGCGCGCCTGCTTCTTGCCCCAGCGAAACAGGGCGAACCCGAACGTGCTGAACACGAAACCCATGAAGAGCGAGGGGAGGTCAAAGCTCATGCGGTGCCAACCATACCGTTTCCCGGGTCGTGACGCGCACCGCCATGCGTTCCCAGCACGCCGCGCAGGCGCTCGACCCGGCGTTTGACCAACTCGGGGCGGAGCAGTTCAAGGTCGCGACCTGGGCGAGCAACTTGGCCGGCGGCCCGCACGAGATGCCCATGCTGACCAAGGTCTTTTGTTCGTTGCGTGTGCTCGAATCCGCATGGGCATCTCTTACTTCTTGCACGCCAGCGGCGGGTCGATCAGCCTGCGAATGCGATGGTTCACGGTATCGGCCACCAGCCACGTGCCCGGCCCCACCACGGCGATGCCGGCCGGATCGTTGAACTTCGCCACATCGAACGTGCCGCCCACGAAGCCAGACTGACCTGCCAAGCCCGCCAGGGTCGAGACCAGCCCACCTGCCAGCGTGCGCAGCGCGTGGTTGCCCGCGTCGCACACGTATAGCGTCGTGCCGTCGCCGCCCGTAGCCAGGCCAAACGGAGCACTCCACTGCGAATCGGCGGCCGCTCCGTTCTTGAACCCCGCCGTCCCCGTGCCGGCCAGCGTCGTCACGCTGCCGTCGGCCGCCACCGCCCGCAACCGGTGGTTCTGGCTGTCTGCCACCACCAGCGTGCCGTTGGCCAGCCGCGCAAGGCCAAGCGGCATGTTGAACTGCGCCACGCCCGCCGCGCCGTCGCCGAAGCCGGCCGTGCCTGCGCCCGCCAGCGTCGTCACCGTGCCGTCGGGCAGCACCTTGCGGATGCGGTGGTTCAGCGAATCGGCGACGAACAAGGCTGCCGCAGTCGGGTCCCACGCCAGACCGTAGGGCTCGTTGAATTTCGCCGCCTTGCCCTGCCCGTCCGCGAAGTCGCCCGCGGCCTTGGGTGCCACGCCGGGATCGTCCGCGTCGCCCGCCACCGTCGTCACCGAGCCGGCCACAATCTTGCGGATGCGCTGGTTCCACGTGTCGGCCACCCACACCGTGCCGTCTGGCGCGACCGTCACGCCGCCCGGCCGCCTGAACTTCGCGCTCGCCGCCGCGCCGTCCGCGAATCCGACAATGCCGCCCGCGAACGTGGTCACGCTGCCATCGACCGCAACGGCGCGCACGCGGTGGTTCTGGAAATCGGCGACGTAGGCGACTCCGGCGGCGTCGAGCGCAATCGCCCGGGGCGCATCAAGGCGCGCGAGCTCGCCCTTGGCGTCGAGGAAGCCCTGGGTGCCGCCCGCCAGCACCGACACCGCGCTCGGCGGGATCACGCCCACGCACTTGCCGCCCTTGCACGCGTCGTTCTCTGTGCACGCGTCGCCGTCCTGGCACGCTCCGCCGTCGGTTGCGGCCGGCGCTGTGCAGGCGCCCGTCGCCTTGTCGCAGGCGTCTGCCGTGCACGGGTCCTTGTCGTCGCACGTCTTTGCCGGCCCCGCTCCACACGCCTTGTCCTTGCACGCGTCTGCGGTGCACGCACTGGCGTCGCTGTCACACGTCGCGGTGTTCGCCAGGTTCGTGCACCCGGTCTTGGCGTCGCAGGCCTCGTCGGTACACGCGTTCATGTCGTCGCAGTCCTTGGCCGCGCCCGCGCACTTGCCGCCCGCGCACGCATCGCTCGCCGTACACACGCTGCTGTCGTCGCAGGGCGCGCCGTCGGCCTTGGCCTTTGCCGCGCACACGCCCGAATTCGCGTCGCAGCTCGACACCTCGCACGGCCCGTCACCCGTCGTCGTACACACGACCACGGACTTCGCGTCCGGCACGCACACGGGCGTCGTCAGCGCCGTGTCGCAGACCAGCGTTCCATTGCAGAGGTCGCCGTCGTCTTTCGCCGTACAGTCCGCGCTGTTCGCACACGTGCAGGTGTTGGCGCCCGCCTTGCACGCGCCTTGGTCGCACGCGTCAGCGGTCGTGCACGGGTTGCCATCTTCGCACGCGCCGGTCTTGGGCGGATTCGTGCAGCCGAGCTTGGCGTCACAGGCGTTGGCGGTGCAGTCCTTCTTGTCGTCGCAGGCCACCGCGACGTCCTTGGCGGTGCCGGTGCACTTGCCGGTCGCACACTTGTCGGCGTCGGTGCACGCATTGCCGTCGCTGCACGTTGCTTTGTTCGGCTTGTTGGCGCAGCCCGCGCCCGGGTCACACGCGTCGTCCGTGCACGCGTTGTTGTCGTTGCACGAGCCGCCGCCGCCTGCGCACGCGCCAGTCGCACAGCCGTCGCCGGTCGTACACTTGTTGCCGTCGTCGCATGCGGTCCCCTCGGCCTTGGCCGCCACGCCGCACGCGCCGCCCACCGGATTGCACACACCCGTCGTGCACACGCCGCCGCTGCCGCAGTTCTTGGGCGCGCCGCCCTGGCACTTGCCGCCCTTGCACGCGTCGGCCGTCGTACAGCCGTTTCCGTCGTCGCACACGGCCGTGCTGTCGGGCGCCAGGACGCAGCCCTTGGCCTTGTCGCAACTGTCGGTCGTACAGACGTTCTTGTCGTCGCAGGGGTCGGCCACGCCTGCGCACGTGCTGCCCTTGCACACGTCGCCGAGCGTGCACGGGTCGCCGTCGGAGCACGCGTGGCCCTCGACCGGCACCGCCACGCACGCCCCAGACTTCGGGTTGCAGGAGTCCGCCGTGCAGTCGAGCTTGTCGTCGCACGTCAACAGATTGCCGGCCCGGCACACGCCGCCCTCGCACTGGTCGTTCTGCGTGCACGGGTTGCCGTCGGCGTCGCACGCGGTCGGCGTGTCGAACAGGCCCACGCACCCCTTGGCCGTGTCGCACTTGTCGAGGCTGCACGCATTCCCGTCGTTGCAGACGGGCGGCGCTCCGGGCGCGCATTTCTTGTCGGCGCACTTGTCGCCGGCCGTGCACGCGTTGCCGTCGCTGCACGCGCTGCCATTGACCGCTTCATGGACGCAGCCGTCAGCCCCGGCCGTCGGGCCGCCGGGCGCGCACGCGTCTTTCGTACAGCCGTTGCCGTCGTCGCAGGTGCCCTCGTCGGTGGCGCTGTCGCAGTCGTCGTCCTTGCCATTGCACACTTCGGCCGCGGGTGCGACGGCCGAGCACGCACCCAGCAGGCCTGCGCCGCTGCACGCGCGCTTGCCCTTGCACCCGGGACTGCCCACGGCGTAGCACAGAGTCGCCAGACCCTGTGCCGCGGCGGCCTCGCTGCACGGACACACGCCGAAGCCCGCCTTGCCTGCTTCGGGCGCGCGCACGCAACTGGGCGCGCTGCCCCCTTCGCGGCGCTCGACCTGGGCGCACTGGTATCCCTCGCCGCAGTCGGCATCGCCCTGGCAGGCAACGCCGCAGAACCAGCCGTCCGCGCCGTACGACACGCAAGCCGCGCCGAGCCCTGCGCCGCTGCACTGCGCCGATGCGCCACAGGGATTGCACAGCGTCGACGATGGTGGCACGCAGAACCAGCCGGTTCCCTTTTGGGCGCCCGCCCCGCCACCCGTGCCTTCGAGCCAACCGCAGCGCTGGGGTGCCGGGCACGCTCCCTCGGGGCACGGGGCCGCACACTGCGAGACGTCGGCGGCCAGCACCACGCAGTGTCCCGAGACGGTACACGAGGCGTCGTCCGTGCACGGGCAGCCGTGACCGCCCGGGCATTTCCAGTCGGCGCCGGTGCCCTTGGCAGGGCCTGCTCCGTCCGCAGGCGAGGTGCCACCGTCGGACGGGCTGTCGCCGGTCGCGTCGGTGGGTGTGGTGGCTGCGGCGTCCGTCGCCGTCTCGCCGAACAGGCTGCAGCCGGGCAGGATCGCGCCGAGTACGAGGGCCAGCGCAGCGGCGGGACCGGTCGACAGGGGGCGTGCACCGGTGCGGCGGCTGGCGGCGGTGGCGCGGCAGACGTGGCGGGTGCGGGCTACGGGCACGGCCGGCGTGGGCATCAGGTCTCTCCGGCCGACGCGCAAGGGGGAAGTGCGCGGGGCTTGCGGATGCTAGCGGTGGCGCGGGAGCGGGACAAGCTGTCCATCGAGTTGGGCGCATCCGCCAACCGACCCCGCCAACGATTCCGCGCTTTTGGGTGTCCGCTCCCCACCAACTGGTCCCGAAACTGCGCGAAATGAAAGGAGGCGCTGTCCCGGGAGTTGACCACAACCGCGCCCACAGCAGGCGCCAAGGAAATGCACCGCCGTGACCACGCTGCTCGACGCCGATCAACTGCGCAAGGACCTCGAAGAGCCGGTTCGCGCGATGTGCGAATCCATCTGCAAGCGGATGGCCAGCGGCACGGCGCTTGCCGACCTCGATTCGGTGGTTCGTGGCGAGGCGCTGCGGCTTGGCGACCACGCAAGGGCCGCCGCGGCGGGGCATGTGACATCGAACGTCACGGCGCCGGCTTCGACCAACGCTGTCGCCTTGGCATCCGCATACGTGCAGGCCGGGCCCGTGTTTAGTTTGGCGCTGCGTTCACAGACGCAAATGACCTGCGGTTTGGCCCCGCCCGCGATGGAGCAAGTCATCTTGACCAGCGTGCCAGCGCTGCACGCGACCTTGTCCGCGCGCTTACTGAATCCACAGTTGCGCAACGGAGAGGTACCCCCAGCGCGTCGAGACCCCAAACGTGCCAATGCCTGCTCGGATCGTCACTACCCAACTACCTGACGCACCCAACGCGGCCCCAGCCCCACCAGCGCTTCGACCGCGGCCGGCTCCTTGACACACCCGCCCGTCAAGTTGTCGGGCTCGCCATCGGTCACCAGGATGTCGTCTTCGATCCGCACGCCGATCCCGCGCAACCCTGCCGGCGCCTCCGCGTCGTCTTCCGCAATGTACAGGCCCGGCTCGACCGTCAGCACCATCCCAGCCTGCAACGGCCGCCACACGCCACCCAGCCGATACTTGCCGACGTCATGGACGTCCATGCCCAGCCAATGGCCGGTGCGGTGCATGTAGTAGCGCTTGTACGTCTCTTTCTCGATGGCCTCATCCAGCGTCGTCGCGCGCAACAGCCCCAGGTCGAGCATTCCTTGGGTCAGCACGCGCACGGACGTCATGTGCATGTCGTCAAACGTGCGCCCCACCCGACACTGATCGATGCTGGCCAATTGCGCGGCCAGCACCACGTCGTAGACCGCGCGCTGCTCCGGTGTGAAGCGGCCGTTGGCAGGAAACGTTCGCGTCACGTCCGCCGTGAAGCCATCCACCTCGGCACCAGCGTCGATCAGCACCAGATCGCCGTCGGCGATGGGCTGGTCGTTGTCGTGGTAGTGCAGGATCGTGCCGTTGGCGCCCGTCGCCACGATGCAGCCGTAGCCGACCCGGGCCGAGCCCATCGCGCGAAACACATATTCGAGCGTCGCGTGGAGTTCGCGCTCGTTGACGCCGGGGGCACATAGCCGCATCGCCTCGTGGTGGGCTTCTGCCGTCACCGCGCCCGCCCGTCGCAGCGCTCGGATATCCGCCGCGCTCTTGTGCAGGCGCATCTCGCTGAGGACCGCCTGCAGATCGGCGAAGGCGTCGGGCCCGTCGAGGCCGAGCTTGGCCAGCGTGCGGTGGCGCCGTGCCGCCAGGAACACGCGGGCATCGAACGCTGCGTCGCGCCCGAAGCTGAACACCACCTGCGCCGCACCTTCACACAACCGGCCGAGTTCCTTGTCGAGTTCGGCGATGTCGAACGCCTTGTCGGCCCCATGGCGCGCCACGGCTCCCTCGACGCCCGCGCGCCGCCCGGTCCAGGTCTCGCGCTCGCGGTCGCGCGGCCGCACGAAAAGCACGACCTCCTCGCCCGCACGGCCCGGTACCAAAACCAGCACGCTGTCGGGTTCATGGAAGCCGGTCAGGAACCAGAAGTCGCTGTCTTGCCGGAACGCGTGCTCGACGTCGCTGTTGCGAATCTGCTCGTGGGCGCCGTGCACGACGATGACGCTGCCGGGGCCGTAGGCGTCCATCACCATCTGGCGCCGTTCGGAATACAGGGTGGCCACCATGTCAGACCCCAGCGGGCAGGCGATACAGCCGCGTGTACTTGGCGCGCAGGTAGTCGATGAAGTGCGCGGGCTCGAGCGCTTCGCCCGTGGCACGCCGCACGAGTTCATCGGTCTCCCAACGCGAGCCGGGCCGGTGCACGTGGGTGCGCAGCCAGCCGACGAGCGGCCCCACGTCGCCGGTCGCCAGCCCATCGGGAATGCCGGGCACGTCGCGCAGCGCCGCCCGCCAGAACTGTGCCGCGTACATGGCGCCCAGGGTGTAACTCGGGAAGTAACCAAACGACCCGCTCGACCAGTGCACGTCTTGCAGCACGCCCAGTCGCGCGTCCGGCGGCGTGATGCCGAGGTAGGCTTGCATCTTCGCGTTCCAGGCCTCGGGCAGGTCGCGCACCGCCAGCTTGCCGCTGAACAGGTCGCGCTCGATCTCGTAGCGCAGGATCACGTGCAGCGGATACGTCAGTTCGTCGGCGTCGACCCGGATGAAATTCCCGAAGTCGACGCGGTTGAGCCCAAACAGGAACGTCTCGAAATCGAGCCCGCGCAAGAACGCATAGCGCTCCTGCAGGCGCGGGAAATGCCACGTCCAGAACGGCGCACCCTGCCCCACCTGCTTCTCCCACAGCAGCGACTGGCTCTCGTGGATGCCGTAGCTGCGCGGGCGGCTCACGGGCTGGTCGCCGAGGTCGCGGTTGCGGCCCTGTTCGTACAGCGCGTGGCCGGTCTCGTGCACCATCGCCATCAGCGACCCGGTGAAGTGGGTCTCCTTGTAGCGCGTCGTGATCCGCACGTCGGTCGGCCCGGCGCCGCCGCAGAACGGGTGCACCGCGACATCAAGGCGGCCGTAGTGGAAGTCGTAGCCCATCGCCCGCACGATAGCCTCGCCGGCCTCGCGCTGGAGGTCCACGGGCACCGGCGTGTGCAGCCAGCCTACGTCGGGCAGATCCGTCGCGGTCTTGACCTGGGCGATGAATGGCACCAGAAAATCCCGCAGCGGCGCAAACACCGTGTCGAGCCGCGCCATCGGCATGCCGGGCTCGAATTCGTCGAGCAGCACGTCGTACGAGGTGCGGTGGGGATCGATCGCCGCCGCGCGCCGCTGGGCCAATTCGACCAGGTGCTCCAGCATCGGCCGGAACCGCTCGAAGTCTGCATGCTTGCGGGCGTCGACCCAGATTTCGTGGGCCTTGACCGTCGCCTCGCCCCAGGCGCGCACCAGATCGGGGGGAATGCGGCTGGCGCGCCGGTGGTCCCGCGCCGCCTCGCGCACGTTGGCCCGCGCCACGTCGTCGAGGCCGCCGCCGTCACCTTGCAGCGTGCTCAGCAATTCGAGGTGGCGCGGGTGGGTCAGCCGCTCGTGGTGCAGCACGGCGAGCGTCGCGATCTGGCGCGCGCGGGCATCGGCGGCGCCGGGTGGCATGACGATTTCTTGGTCCCACTGGAGGATGCCGATGGCCTCCTCGATCGCAGACAGGTCGGCCAGGCGGCGGGTGAGTTCGGGGTAGGCGGGGCTCAGAGCAGGGTTCGTCAGGGTCATGGCGTCACGGCCGGCGGGCGCGCCGGAGCGCGGGGTGTACGGGATTGGCGCGACAGAGGCAAGATGTGCGGCGGCGTCGGGGTCCGGCGCACTGGGAGTCTGCGCCACCATGCCCATGCCTACCCCGAGACTTCGGGCCTTCGTTGCGCGCACCTGTGCCGGCCTGGCGTTGGCGAGCGCGCCCCTGCTGCTCCCAGGCAGCGCCCATGCCCAAGCTTTGCCGCCACCGATCCCGGCCGAGCGCCTGGTGGTCAACAACCTGTCGCTATTTCGCGGGAACCCCATCGGCCTCGAAAACCAGCTCCGACTTGGCTACGCCTACAAACTGTACGGGCGCGACGCCAGCAGGCTTTTGCGCGACAACTTCGTGTGGCTGGGTGCGTACCTGCGTACGAGCCCGGCGTCGCTGCGGGCGGCGGCGATGGTCGAGGTGCAGCCGCTGTCGATCCTGAACCTGCGCTTTTCGGTCGAGTCGCTGCGCTTTTTCGGCAACTTCACGTTCTTGCAGTCGCGGCCGTCGGCGGCGGACGAACTGGCGGATTCGCACATGAAGGCCCACCGCACCGGGCCGCTGGCCAACTACAGCGGCGGCGGCATCCACATGACGTTCGAGCCGTTGCTGCAGGTCAAGGTGGGGCCCATCGTGATTCGCAACCGCGCGTTCTTCGGGCGCTTCGACATGCAACTGGAGCGCGGCGATCGGGTCTTCTACGAGGCAACCCTCGATGTCGCGGTGCCGGCACAAGGATGGGTCTTCGCCAACGATTTCGACGTGCTGTACCAGCGATCCTTCGGCACTGCGTTGCTCACGACCGGCGTGCGTGTCACCTCGGTGGTGCCGCAGTACGACGAGCGCGACGTGCTGCCGGGAGCGCCGCCTGACGGCATCGACAACAGCCACCACCGTGCCGGCCTGCTGGCGGCGTACACGCTGTGGGACGATGGCTACACGGCGTTCAACAAGCCGACCGTGCTGCTGATTTCGAGTTGGTACCTGAAGCACCGCTATCGCACCGGGGCCGATGTCAACCAGATGGTGCCGTATGTGGTGGTGGGGCTTGCGTTCCAGTCGGACGTGCTCGCGGGACGTTGAACCGCGCCACGACACGCAAGGCGGCCGAACAGAAGGCGGGCGGCTGTGCGTGCGGTTCTTGCGAAGTAGGCAGGGGCGCTACTTGCGGGGCTCGACACGGGGCCGAGGTCGGAACACCGCCTCGAGCGCGCCCCACCCATGCGGCGCCTCGCACTGCGCGTCGAAGAGCAACTTCTGCCCCGATGGTAGCCGGACGCGCGTGTACGGCGCGGCGACCGATACCGTGAACGTGCTATCTGTCGTGCCCTCCTCCTCGACGACTTGGGAATCGCGCAGTTCATCGGACGTGAACTCGCGGCACCGCCGGCCCCACACCAGCCAGGTGGTGACGCGCTGACTCGTGAAACGGGCCATCGCGGAATTCGGGCCTTCGGCGCATCCGGCCGGGCTGCGCGCGAGCTGGCGCCGATCTCCACTGCCAGACACTGCCAACCGCTTGCCTTCCCCCGCCAAGTGACCTATCCGGCAATCCAACGGCGAACCCGCCTCACGCTGGACGACGATGCCCGCCCACCCTCTCGACCCGTTGCTCGACCTGCTCTACCTGCCGCGCGCGGCCTGGGCCGAGCAAGCCCATGAAAAGCTCCAGACAGCGCTGGCCAACCGCTACCAGCGCGTCGGCGACCTCAAGGACCGCGCAGGGGACAAACGCATCGCGGGGCGGTTCAACGTCAAGGACGACGAGGGCAACATCCCCTACGTCGGCCTGATCGCACCCGGCCAGGAGCGGATGGGGCCCTACGGCGGCATGAGCTTCGTGCTGTTCCCGGCCGACGCGCCCCACCAGCGGCCGGCGCTCGTGACGATGGTCGTCGGCACCCAGGGTTTGGCGCCCGATGAAGGGCTGCTCGGGCGTCCCGGGCATGCGCGCGCGTGCCGGGGCATCGCCGAATGGTACCGGCGCCAACTGGGTCCACGGTCCGCCTGGGCGAAGGTGGACCCGGTCCGCATCGACCTCGACGTGCCGGCGGCGGTCAAGCACGACCTCGCGGCCTGGAAGGCGGCCCTCGACAAGTACGGCACCGTGCTCTACGCGACCTTCGTCTTGCCTGGAACGACCGTGGCGTCCGAGCCGCAGCGGCCGATCGTGCTGCGGTTGCTCGCCGCCCTGCTCGATCTCACGCTCGGCGAGCGCGGCTTCGACGTGAAGAAGGACCACGAGGCCGAAAAGGCCGAACTGCAGCAGGCGTGGCTGGAGCCGCTGCTGCCGGCGACCGACGCCGAGGCGCTCGCTGCCCTGCTCGGCCGCCGCCGGTTCGTGGTGCTCGAGGGGCCGCCCGGCACCGGCAAGACGCGACTTGCACTCGAATTGTTGCAGCGCCATCCGAATCGCGGCCGTGTAGTGCAGTTCCACCCGGGTACGACGTACGAGTCCTTCGTCGGGGGTCTGGCGCCGGTCGCTCGCAACGCCGAACTCGGCCTCGCCTTCGAGGCGGCGCCAGGACACTTGATGCAAGCGGCCATCGCAGCTCGTCGCTGTGCGCCTGAACCCTACCTGCTCGTCATCGACGAGATCAACCGCGCCGACCTCGCCAAGGTGCTGGGCGAGGCGATCTTCCTGTTCGAGCCCGGCGAGCCCGATCGCGTCGTGCACCTCGCGCACGACTTCCCGGACTTCGGCCGCACGCTCAGCCTGCCGTCCAACCTGCACGTGCTCGGCACCATGAACAGCGCCGACCGCAGCATCGCGATCCTGGACCTCGCCATCCGTCGCCGGTTCGCGTTCGTGCGTCTGTGGCCGCAGCCGTCCGTGCTCGAAGCGCAGCACCCGGAGTTGCAGCAGGCGTTTCGCGAGTTGCTGACGCTGTTCGTCGAACACGCGCCCGACGACGTGCTGGCGCTGCTGCCCGGCCACGCCTACTTCCTCGGCCTGGACGAAGCCCATGCGCGCACGCGGCTGCGCACTGAACTGCGGCCGCTGCTCGAAGAGTACCTGGCTCAGGGCTACGTGGCGCCGATTGCCGACCACGTGCGCGCCTGGCTCGACCGGCTGGCGGTGTAGCCGATGGCCGCACGCGCCCGGATTCGCGTCGTCGCGCCGTTCGTCCCCCGAGTGGCCGCGCGCGTGCGGTCCGGCGTGCGCGAGGTCGAGGACTCGAGTGAGACGTTTGTGCCGGCACCAGGCTGGCTGACCGACGACGACCGGCGTCAGGATGCGACCGCCGAACGCCTGGCCGAGGGCCTGCTCGACCAGAACCAAGGCCTGCTGCGCGACATGGGCATCGCGGGCGACGTGCGGCGGCGGCGCGGCGTGCCGGGCTTGTGGCTGAAGACCTCGACCCGCGTGGGTGCGGTGCCCTTGCTGTCGCCGATCAGCGCGCGCGCAGACTTTGGTCTCGTCGTGCGGCCGCGGTTCGCCTGGCAGTCGGCGGGGGACATGATGGCGGCGACCGGCTTTCGCTGCGCGCCGCAGATCCTGCCGCAGTTGCCAGAGCTGCCGCAGTCCGAACGGCGCGTGCCGGCGTGGGTGCTGTCGGCCATCATTTTGCCGCGACTGGGACGCCTGCTGGCGAGCCTGGACCGGCGCTTCGACATCGTGGACCTCGACCTGCGGGCGCCGGCCGGCAGCGTCGACTGGCAGCGCTACGCCACGACCCGTCTGCCCATGGCGCGCGTCCTCGACGTCCCCTGCCGTCGGCCCGATTTGCGCGAGGACGCCGATCTGCTCGCCGCGCTGCACCACGTTGTGCTGCGCCACCGCGCGGCGCTGTTGGCCCAGCGCAGCACCGGACCCGTGGTGCACGCCCTGCTCGCCGTGTGTGCGCGGATGCTGCATCGCCTCGCCGGTCACCCGCCGCGCCTGCCCTCGCCGGCACTGCGCAGGCGGTGGATCCAGCGGCCGCTGCAGCGGTCGGTCTTCCGCGAAGGCATCCAGGCGGTCGGGTGGACGGTCGACGAGCGCGGCCTGGCGGGGCTGTCCGACCTCGAAGGGCTCGCGTGGTGCCTCGACATGGAGCGGTTCTTCGAGGCCTGGACCGAGGCCGTTGCTGAGCGCCTGGCCCAGCGCATTGGCGGCGTGGTGCGCGCCGGGCGGACTGGCCAGACCCGCAGCGCGCTGGACTGGCGCCCGCCGCAGCTGGCAACCCAGGGCGCGCTGGTGCCCGATGTCGTCGTGCTGGGGCCCACGGTCGCGGTCGTGTTCGACGCCAAGTACAAACGCCACGCCGAGCGGCTGCAGCACGGCGGCTGGTCTGGGTTGCCCGAGTCGCTGCGCGAGACGCACCGCGACGACCTGCTGCAGGTGCTGGCGTACTCGGCGCTGGTCAATGCGCCCAGGGTGGTCGCGTGTCTTGCCTACCCGGTTGCGGCCGAGGCATGGGCGGACCTCGTCGAGCGACAGCGGGCCTGGGCCAAGGCGCGCGTGTCCGGCGGGCCGCGCAACGTCGAACTCGCGTGGTGCGCGCTGCCGATGGGTGGCGATCCTGGCCAGGCGGCTGAGATGTTGGCGCAGGTGGTGCGGGAAGTGGCGTAGGACGACCTCGCACCTGCACCGCGCCGGTGCTACCGAGTACAAGCGGTCCAACCCACCACCGGCGACCGAGGCGCAAACGGGTGCATACAGGAGCCACGTCCCTGCCTCCACGCCGCTCGTTGGCGCATGCGTTGCCGGGCGGCGCGCTGCCGTCCTGCGACATTTGGAAGCTTCCGGTGGCGGTGTGGCCATGCCAGGGGGGACGGGCGCGGTAGGCGCGGTGGCGGGGACGGGTGCCCCCAACGAGGAGTGGATCGGACGGGGGAGGGCGTTCGCGGGGACCCTGTGGGCGCTCCTGGGTCGCCGCTTCAGCGTGTGCCACAAACCAGAGGTAGCCCGCCGCGCGTGTCCAGACCCACTCCCGGCCCCGACGGGGCCCTCCCCGCCAAGAAAACGCCCTCCCCGCCGACCGCCCAGAAAAATCCAGGCAGATCACCACCTTTGCGGGACCACTCGGCTTTCGCCGAGCCCGCCCTTCCTTCGGCCCGGGAGCCTCTCGACCCCCGCGCCCGGCAGCAGCAACCCGACCACCTCCGGAGCGCGCGTCCGCTGGCAGCCACCGCACGTCGGTCCGCGCGGCAGACCCGCCTGAAGCAAGAATCGTGCCAACACGTCAACCCGCTGAAACTACACAGTCCATCCGCACCTGACCCCCGTCTCACCCCAACCCCGGCGCCTCTTCACTTTCCGGCCAATGTCCAAGCAAACGCGTTGCGGAATAACGGGATGCGCCCCGGTCTCACCCTCCCCGTCCGTCTCGGTCCCAGTCTCAGGCACCCGTCTCCCGTCTCTGGCCGCCGAACCGCCCGCGCCGCGACCGCCCGTTTTCCAACCGCCGGCCCGTGCGCTACGCTGTACTCAATCCACGGAGCCCGCCATGCACACCGCCACCCTCGCCCTCCGCGCCGTCACCTTCGCCCCCCGCGCCGCCACCCTCGCCCTCCGCACCGTCCCCTTCGCCAGCCTCGCCGTCATCCTGGCCAGCTTGGTGCCTACGCCCGGCCACGCCGAACCGGTGCAACTGCCGATTCAGGGCCGACTCGGGGCGGCGGGCGGTGGTGCCGTCACCGATGGCGGCTACCCGATGGCGTTCGGCCTGTACGACGCGCCGACTGGCGGCAAGCAACTCCACGACGAGACGTTCCTCAACGTGCCCGTGGCCGGCGGGCTGTTCACGCTGGCAATCGGGGCCGGCAAGACGAAGCTCGACTCGGACGTGTTCGCGGCCGGCGCCGGCGCGGTGTGGATCGGCGTCACGGTGGCGGGCGAGCCGGAACTGCCGCGCATCGCGTTGCAGCGGGTGCCATATGCCGTACACGCACTGGGTGCCAGCAGCGCGGGCGGCCTGCAGTGTTCGGGCTGCGTCGATGCCGGCGACCTCGCGGTGAGTTCCGTGACCTCGGAAAAGATCGCCGCCGGCGCGGTGCAGTCGGCCCACGTCGCGTTTGGCTACGCGGGTTCGGCAGACAAAGGCGGCGCGGCGGTCCACGCGCTGACGGCGACCCAGGCCAAGTCGGCAGACTTCGCGGCGACGGCAGACTTCGCGGCGACGGCGGACGAGGCCAAGATGGCGGGGTCGGCCCAGAAGCTCGCGTGCAGCGGTTGCGTGACGGCGCCCATGCTGGCCGGCACCATCGTGGCGGACCTCGTCACCGGCAAGAACCTCGCCATCGTGGCGGCCTCGGGCAAGTACGCGGACCTCGCCGGCGCGCCCGACCTCGCCACATATGGGGCCCTGGGTGCGGCCAACGCCTGGACGGCGCAGCAGAAACTCGACAAGGGCGCGGTGCTCGGCGCGGCGCTCGATTTCAACCTCCAGGAGGCCGTCGGGTTCCGGTTCCAGAACAGCAGCGGCGCCCCGTTCAAGTGCGACGCCAAGCTCACGGGCCTGGCCTACTATGACACGAAGGCCAACCACCTCGCCGTGTGCGATGGCAAGGAATATGTGCCGTTCGCGTTCGCGGTGCCGCCCGGCAACGCAAACAACCCGGCCAAGAGTTGCCTGGCCGTCTATGATGCCGGCGTCAAGCAGAGCGGCGCGTACTGGGTCGACCCCGACGGCAGCGGCGGCCCGCTCGAGAAGGTCCAGGTGGCGTGCGACATGGACGCCGACGGCGGCGGCTGGACGTTGGTGGCCAACGCGCACCCGACCGGCAACCAGCACGTGGCGACGACGGGTTCCATCAACCTCGGCTCGCCGGTGGGGGTGCCGTGGGAAGACGCGCCGGCCGGGCGCAAACAATCCGACGCCTGGATCAAGGGCGTGGCGAGCGAAGGCACCATTCGCGTCCAGGTCGGTGCGAAGCCGGCGCAGAAATACCGCACGTTCTTCCGGCTGCCGGCGGGCATCCAGAACCTGAACTTCACCTGCAAGGGCACGAGTTGCCCGCGCATCATCACGTCGCACAGCTATCCCTACGTGTGGGAGTCGTCGCCGTGTACGGGCGTCAACAAGGGCTACAACATCGCCAACGACAACTACTGGGTGTTCGACAACCACGACAACGGGGAGTGTGGGGCGCAGTTCTCGTCGTCGAAATACAACGCGGGTGAGCGGGTGCTGTACTACTACACGCCGAGCCCCGGCGGCATCTACCAGCAGCAGGCGGGGTATACGTGGGTGCGGTAGGCCCACGTTGCGAACATCAGGGGGCCGGCGGCATCGCAACGTAGGGTTCGCCCACTACTTTGGCTGTGGCATGGCCCCGCGCTCCACCACGCCCGCAAACCGGAACTCCACCCGCCTGTTGCGCGCACGCGCAGCGCCAACCGCCCCTGCCGCGTCCACAGGCTGGCGTTTGCCATAGCCGACCGCGTGCAACCTCCCGGGCTCGACCCGGCGCCGCTCGAGTTGGCGCACGACGGCATCCGCCCGGCGCTGGCTCAGTTGATCGTTCGCTTGGTCCGTGCCCCGCTCGTCGGTGTGCCCCGCCACCTCGACCCGCACAATTTCCGGGTGCTCGCGCAGCAGGGCCGCGACCTCGTCGAGCAGTTGCATCGATTTCGGCAGCACGGTAGCGGCAGCCGTCGCGAAGTGCACGGCCTGGCGAATCTCGAGCAAGCCCTGCTTTTCGTTGACCACGACGAGCCTCTGCTCCGGGCAGCCGTCCTGGTCGTCGAGGCCGTTAAAGTTCTCGGCGACCGTCGGGCACTGGTCGGCGGTGTCGAGAATGCCGTCGCCGTCGTCGTCGACGTCGGGGCAGCCGTCACCGTCGGCGCGCCCGTCCATGTCTTCGGCCGCGTTCGGGCAGAGGTCCGCGACGTCGACCAACGTGTCGCCGTCGTTGTCTTCGTCGGGGCAGCCGTCCTGGTCGGCGTGGCCGTCCAAGTCCTCGGGGGCGTCCTTGCACTGGTCGGCCGTGTCGGGCAAGCCGTCGCCGTCGTCGTCCTCGTCCGGGCAGCCGTCCGCGTCTTCAAAGGCGTCGAAGTCTTCTGCGACTGTCGGACACAGGTCGGCGGGACCGGTCAGCCGGTCGCCGTCGGGGTCCGAGGGCGCGGGCTGGGTCGGTGACGGGGCCGCGACGGGAGCCCGGTGCGTTTGGATGCGCGACGCCTCCGCCCAGCGCAGCACCGCCATCGGCCGGAACGCCGGCGTGCCCCAGCCGGGCCACACGCCGATGCCGGAGCCGAGCGTCAAGAAAAAGTCTTCGCCAATCGGCGTCGTGACCGCGAACGAGGCCTCGGCGCGCTGGTCGGCCGCGACCTGGAACGGAGCCCGCAACGGCGACTCGTGTGCCAGCGCCGCGTCGAGCCACCAGCCCTGCGGCGCCCAGCGCGCCGACCACGACCGGCGCGCGATGGAGGGGTTCAGGCTGCCGGCCACCGCCCAGCGGAATACCGGCCCGTCGGTGACGTTGAACGAGGTCGTGGTGCCCTGCAGCCGCACGCCAACGTTCGCGGCGATCCGCCACGGGCCCAGCGCGGTGGAAGCGATGGCCGTCGGCGCCACGGCGGGCGCGGGGCGGCCGAGGTAGGCGCGCGGGTCTCCGGTCGGCAGCGACACCGGGCACGTCACGCCGAAACCCCAGCCGGCGCCGTCGTCCACTGCCAGGACATACTTGGGCGTGAGCACCGCGTCACCCACGCCCCACGCGCGCACCGGGCCAGACTGCGGGCCATGCAGCGACGGCAGCGACCCCTCCTGGAGCACTCCCACCGGCACGTGCGCGGCCAACGTCAACGAGCCGAGCAGCCGCACCGACGCGCCGACGTCGCCCTGCAAGCGCCAGCCGACGAGGGCGCGCAGAACCCTCGCGTCGGTGGCCACCACCAGCGGTTGCCACGCCCACGACAACCCGGTGCCCAGACTGGCAACACCGACGTCCTGTTGGCGGGCGGCGTCCACATGCAGGATGCCCTGGCCATCGACATTAAAGCGCGGCCCCGTCACGTCGGGCTGGCCGATTTCTGCCGCCGACGCCGGCGCAACGGCCGCGACCATCAGACTAGATGCCAACAACGCCGCTGTGCTGCGCGCTCGCCAAATTTCCGTGGGCACGCTCAGAAACATCCTGCCACCGGCGTATTCAGGCAACCGCCCGTCAACGTGTCGCACGCATCCGTCGTGCAGTCGTCGCCGTCGTTGCAAGCCTTGCTCTTGCCGGGCGCGCACTTACCGTCGCCGCCACACACGTCGCTCGCCGTGCACGCCACCCCGTCCTGGCACGGGCCCCCGACCGCGCCACCGCTGCCCGCCGCAGTCCCGCCGCCGCCGTCGGTGCCCGCGGTCATCGACAGGTTGCTGGCGAGCGTCGAGACGACTCGCGCCGGCGTGATCTTGCGAATACGGCCGACCTGCTCCGACACATACAGGTTGCCCGCCCTGTCGCGGCCGACACCGAACGGCGACTGGAACTGCGCTTCGGTCACCGGGCCATCCTTGTAGCCATTGCCGTTGCCCGCAATGGTGCTCACCGTGCCCGTCGTCGAGATACGGCGCAGCCGGTGCGACCCCTCGTCGATGACGCAGAGCGTGCCGTCCGTGCGCCGGAAGATGCCACGCAGGGTGTTACATCGCCGACGAGGCCTGGGAGTCAAGAAAGCCTGCCTGCGCGCGGCCCACGAGCGTCCACTGGTCGGGAGCGGTTGAGGGCACGCAGCGCTGGCAGCCGTTGCCCGGTTTCGGCGTGCCGCTCGCATAGCACGCACCGCCGATGAAGCAGGCGCCCGCCGAGCAGGGGTTGCCAGACTCGCAAGGCACCGCATTCGCCTGCACGGGTCTCCGCAGGGTACCCGCACCGACGCCCGGACGCTACCGCAACTGCATCAGCAGTCTTTCGCGCACTTGCTTGCCAGCCACCGTTCCCCTCGTCGCGCGCATCGCTGCGCCCAGCAGCACACTCAGCAGTTTGGCCTCGCCGGATCGGAACCTCTCGACTTCGCTTGGCATCTCCGCCAGCACCTGGTCAATCGCCGCTGCGAGGCCCGCCTCGTCGAAGCCCGCACCGACGCCCAACGCCGCGAGAGCCGCATCGACACTGCCGCCGTGCTCGCACAGCCAGGCCAGCGCGTCCTTGCCCGCGCGCGCTCCCAGCGTCCCGGCTTCGGCACGGGCGACGAGGTCACCGAAAACGGCAGCGCCGAGGGTGGTCGCGGCCGATCCGCGATCCTTGATCGCCCGCGGCAGGTCATTGACCGCCCAGCGCACGACGGCCAGCGGTGGCCCCGTGCGTGCGGCGGCCTCGACGAACTGCATGAGTGCCAGGTCGTCCGTCAACACATCGGCATCGTCGCGTGCCACGCCCCAATCGCGTTGCCAGCGCTCGAACGCTTCGGCCAGTGCGGGCGTCTGCGCGCGTGCTGCGGCCCTGCCATCGACCCTTGCGGCGCGCGCCGATCCCGGTTGCCCATCCGCCGCGCCGGTGGCTCCTGCGGGTCCCGGCACCGCAACGTCGCTGCGCGGGTCCCGGCGGCCGCGCTCGGGTCGGCTCGTCGCCGCGTCGGCCTTCACCCACGAGTCGCGCAGGGTCATCACGCGGTTCCAGACGGGCGCGCCGGGACCAGAATCGATCGGGTCGGCAAAAAACCAGCCCACGCGCTCGAACTGCACGCGGGCCTCGGACCGCTCGTCGCGCAAGGCCGGCTCACCGTAGGCCGTCAGCACCTCGAGCGAACGCGGGTTGAGGTGACGCCGAAAGTCATCGTCCGCATCCGGCAGTTCGACCGTGAAGAGGCGGTCGTACAAGCGAACCGGCATCGCGGCGGCGTGCGGGGCCGACACCCAATGCAAGGTTCCCTTCACCTTGCGGCCATCGCCCGTCGCTCCGCCCTGCGACGCCGGGTCGTGGGCACAGTGGACTTCGACCACAGCACCGCTGGCATCGTGCACGACCGCGTGACAGCGCACCACGAACCCGTGGCGCAGGCGCACCTCCGCGCCGGGAGCCAGCCGGTGCCAGCCGTCGGGCGGGTTTTCGGCAAAGTCCTCGGCCTCGATCCACAGTTCGCGCCCGAACGGCACCTTGCGGCTGCCGCGCGTCGGGTCGTCGGGAAACCAGGGCACGTCGAGCCATTGCACACGTTCGGCCGGCCAATCCGTCAGCACGACCTTGAGCGGCCGCAGCACGCACAGGGCGCGCGGCGTCAGGGCTTCGAGGTCCTGGCGCACGCAGAACTCCAGCTTGCCGATGTCGACGAGGCTGTTGTTGCGCGCCACGCCGATCAAGTCGGCAAACGCCCGCAGCGCCTGGGGCCGCACCCCGCGCCGGCGCAGACCCGCCAGCGTCGGCATGCGCGGGTCGTCCCAGCCGGCGACGTCGCCGCCGGTCACCAGTTGCAGCAGCTTGCGTTTCGACACGACCGTGTACGCCAAGGCCAGGCGCGCGAACTCGTGCTGGTGCGGCCGCAACTTCCAGCCCCCGACGGCGTCGAGCACCCAGTCATACAGTTCGCGGTTCGACTCGAACTCCAGCGTGCAGATCGAATGCGTGATGCCCTCGAACGCGTCCTCGAGCGGGTGGGCGTAGTCGTACATCGGGTAGATGCACCAGGCGTCGCCCGAGCGGTGGTGGCGCGCCTTCTTGATGCGGTACAGCGGCGGGTCGCGCATGATCATGTTGGGGTGCGCCATGTCGATCTTCGCCCGCAGCACGCAATGGCCCTCGTCGAACTCGCCCGCCCGCATTCGCCGAAACAGGTCGAGGTTCTCTGCCACGCTGCGGTTGCGGTGGGGGCTGTCGCGCCCCGCCGTTTCGAACGAGCCGCGCCGCGCCCGCACCTCGTCCTTGCTCAGGCTGTCGACGTAGGCGAGCCCGCGCACCACGAGTTCCTCCGCGTAGTGGTACATCCGCTCGAACGTATCTGATGCGTAATAGGTACGGCCGACGTCGCCGACGAGCCACGCCACATCGCGCTCGATCGACGCCACGTACTCGCCCTCTTCCGCCGACGGATTCGTGTCGTCCATGCGCAGGTGGAACTCGCCGCCAAACGCTTCGGCCAGCCCATGGTTGAGCAGGATCGACTTCGAGTGGCCGACGTGCAGGTAGCCGTTGGGCTCGGGCGGGAAGCGCGTCACGATGTGATCGCAGCGCCCGGCGTCGAGGTCCTGGGCCGCGCGCTCGGCGAGAAAATGCGTGGGTCGGGTCGAGGTGGTCATCGGGCGCTCCGGCAAACGGGCACCGATTGTCCGTAGCGGGCCGAACGCGTCAAGGGCTCGGGGCGATCAGCGCACCCACAGCGTGCCGTGCGTACAGTTCGACGCCACCGACCATGCCGCCAGGCCGCAGCCGCAGTTCGTGTTGCCCGACGTGCCGTATACGCCCCAGCCCCAGCCCGAATCTGTCGTCGCGCAGTCGTTCTCGTTGTTGCCGACCACGCCGAAGCGCGCGCCAGAGTACGTGCCGGGCCCTCCCTTCGACGTGTGGTTGTTGAGGCCGGTGCCGTTGCAATGCGGCTGCCCGGCGTCGTCGCCCCACCACGAAACCGCCGTCGCCTTGCTGATGCCGCCCGACTTGTAGTTCTCCTGGAACACCTGGTACGCCGATTTCTTGCCGCCCATCGCCAGCTTCACGCACTGGGCGCCCGCGATCCCCTTGCAGCCGCGGATTTCGTCGCCCGCGACCGTCATGTAGGCGCCGAACTTCGCGTTGCTGTTGAGGTCCTGCTCGACCTTGTTGGGGCCGGCTTCGTTGAGCAACTGGTCGTCGGTCCAGTACGCCGACGACCAGCCCAGCGTGCCGTTGTTCGCCATGCGCATCACGAGCGTCCAGCCGCCGCCATCCAACGTCATGTCGCACCAGGTGAGGCTGGCAGCGCCGGCGGGCCCGGCGATCCAGTAGGCCCCATCCTTGGCACCGGACTGCTTCTTCAAGATGTCGGCGCAGCTCAGGCCCGGGTTGTCCGCCGTGCCCACCGAGACGAGCGAGATGCCGAACCAGTCCTTGCCGTTGCACACATACAGCGACTTGTCCTTGCTGTTCAGGTACGTGAAACCCAGCTGGTAGGCATTGCAGGCCACCGGATGAACCGCGGCGACGTACCACTGCAGGCCGCCGCCGAGCCCAACCTTCTTCGTCGACAGCGTCTTGACGCCAATGCTCCACGCGACGACCACTCCGTCGGTCGTGTTGTCGAGGAAGCCGACGTCAATCACGGTCAGCTTCCATGTGCCTTTCGGGTTCTTGCCGTTCCAGGTCGCGAGGTCACCTTCGAGCAGCGTGGTCGGTGGCCAGGACGCCTTGATTCCCTTTCCTGTTAGGTTATTGTCTGACAGAACGTACTTCTTTCCCTGCGGATCGAACAGCAACACGCTGAGCTTGCTTACGTCGCTGTTTGTAAGCTCGATGTTGACGGTGATGCCCTGCGCCAGCCCGAGGTCGGGGACGTCGATCGCGTCGCTGACGCCGTCAGGGTTGTTGTCCTTGATCTTCAACGGCATCGTCCCACTGCCAGTCAGGTCGTTGAACTGGTTGAATAGCAGGCCGCCCGAAATCTCGTCGAGCCCGTCGCTGGGCAGCGCGCTCAGGTCGAAGCCCTGCACGCAGTCATAGCTGCCGTCGGCCTTGATGCCGCGCACGACGAGGCCGGCGCCACACGCCTCCCCGACGTGAGCCAGCACCGGCACGCCTGTGAGGCTCTTGAACTTGCCGTCCAGGGCGACATCTGCGAGTTCGCCCGCCTTCACGTAGCCGGTCAGGTCGGGCCCACCCGTCAGGTCCTCGTACTTGCCGGTGACGGCGACCTTGGCCAGTTCGGTGGTCTTGGCGTAGGCCTTCAGCACGTTGGCGTCGAGGTGGGCGAGCGTGAGGCATCCCGAGCAGTCGAGCGCACCGGCGACCGCGGCGTGGAGCGCAAACGGCACCGCGTGCAGTTGGCGGCGCGGCAATTCCGCCTCGCCCTGGATCGTGACGCCAATCCACACCGACGTTGCAGACGTGAACACCTTTCCATCTAGCGGTGTTTTCATGCCGATCGTGTGGGAAAAGATGCCGTTCTTGATGCCCACCGGCGCCGCTCCCTCGATCCACAGCTCCTTACCGTTGAACTCCGCGTCATGCAATCGGAACACCATGTCGTACAGGCCATCGGGCGCCGCGCCACCGCCGACGGCGAGGACCGTCCCTTGCACGGCGAGCGTCTGGGGCACAGCCGCGAACGTGACGGGCGCGGCCAGGAGGAGCGAAAGAGCCGTGGCGACCGCCGAAATAACCGCGACGGGGCGATGCGTGGCAAGCATGGAGGTCTCCGGATATGTAGAGCGACTGCAGCGTGGGAAGGCACCGCAGGCAAGCGTACCGATCCGACAAGGTGAGAGCAAGCGTCGGAGTACACGGTTGAGTCGGGGCACGTACTGCGGCACCCTTGCGCCATGGTGACGAAGGGCAGCGCCATGGTGACGGCAGGCAATCGGGTCCTCGTGATGGCGCCGGCGGGACCGTTTCACGCGGAACGATGCGCGGCCGGCATGGCGTGGCTGGCGGCCGAGGGTTTCACCGCTGCGTTCGCGCGCCCGGACGGCGGCGTGCCGGTGCGCTACCTGGGCGGCACCGACGTGGAGCGGTTGGCGGACCTGCGGGCCGGGCTGGTCGGCGACGGGTGCGACATCGCGTGGTATGCGCGCGGCGGCTACGGCACGGCGAGAGTCATCGAAGGCGTTGGATCATGTTCAGCCGTGGATTGTCGCATTGTCGTTGGATTTTCCGATGCGACGATCCTCCTGAATTGGCTCGCTCGGCAGCTCCGCGAACTCGGGCACGGCGCACTCGCGGTGCATGGGCCGGTGGTGCAGACGCTCGCGCCCGCCGACCTACACGGCAGCGCGCCCGGTGTCGTCTGTGTCGATGCGGCGAGCCGAACCGCCCTGCTGCGACTGCTGCGCAAAGGGCCGGCGACTGACTTCGCAATCGAACACTTGTGCGGCCCGCGTCACGCCGTACGCGGCCCCGTGGTCGGCGGCAATCTCTCTGTATTGGCCAGCGCTTGCGGCACAGCGTGGCAAGTTGACGTGCGAGACCGTATTGTTCTGTTGGAAGAGGTCGGCGAGGCGCCCTACCGCATCGACCGGATGGTGCGCCAACTGCGGCAGGCGGGAGCATTGGCGGGCGTGGCGGCCGTCGTGCTCGGCGAGTTCGTCGGCTGCGCGCCGGCAGGGGGCGAGGGGTCGGTGCGCGACGTGCTTGCCGATGTACTGGAGCCCCTCGACGTTCCGGTCTGGCACGGCGCCCCGGTGGGCCACGGCGCACGCAACTACGCCTGGGTCGTCGGCGCCGAGGCGACGGTCGCGGCCGGGCGCTTGGCGTGGGTCGCCGAGCCGTGACGCATGGGCCGGGGCGCAAGCGGCCGCAACGTCGTCGATTGGACGTTCTTTAGGCAGGCCCCTAGACTGTGCAATGGGAGGTGAGGGATGCCCTACCTGCGCGGCATCGAAACGACAGCGCTCGGCCGCACGCGCACGGTAGACGTCGCGTACGAGGGCGGCGTCTATGTCGACCGCGGCGGGCGCAAGGTCGAGTTGCAGGACGTGACCTGCTACAGTTGCATGAACAGTTGCTACGTGCTGTCGGCTGAGGCCATCGACTTCTGCCCTCACTGCGGTCGCCGCGACGGGGCACCGTGGGCCACGCACGACGAGGCCGTCAAGTGGGCGACACCACACGATTTTTCGTGGCTGCGCAAGCTTGGCCTCGACCCGTACGCGCTGCGTCGCTCCGACGGCGTGTGGGTGCTGGGCTTCGGCAAGTCCGCCGATGCGCTGCTAGGCGTGGGCAAGTACTTGGAAGTTCGCTCGTTGCTGCCAGGTCGGGGCGGACCGTGACGCCACCCGTTGCCCGCGACGAGCGCACGCCCACGGCTCCGACCGTCGGGCTGGTCGTCATCGGCAACGAAGTGCTGTCGGCCAAGGTCCGCGACGAGAACGGCCCGCTGCTGCTCGACCGACTGGCGCGCGGCGGTGCCCGGGTCGTTGAGGTGGCGATGGTGCGCGACGACCCCGATCGCATCGCGGCGGTCGTGCGGGAGTTCGCGGCGCGCTTCGACCACGTGATCACGACCGGCGGCGTCGGACCCACCCACGACGACTGCACCTGGATTGCGATCGGCCGGGCATTGCAGCGGCCACTCGCGCTGCACGCAGGCATGCTGGAGCGCATGGAAGCCCGCAACGGTGGGCCGCTGACCCCGGAGCAACAGCGGTTGGCGGTGCTGCCCGAGGGAACCGAACTGGTCGGCGACGCCCACCGCTGGCCTTTGCTCAAGGTAGCCAACGTGTGGGTGCTGCCCGGCGTGCCGTCGATGGTCGCCCACCGCGCCGACAAACTCGCTGCGCTGCTGGGCGGGCCGCGTCCCTGGCTCTGCACGGTGTTCTTTGGCGCCGACGAATGGGTGAGTGTGCCGGCGATCGACTCCGTGGTGGCGGCGTTCGACGATGTCGAAGTCGGCAGCTACCCGGTGTTTCACGACGCGGATCATCGCCTGCGTGTGACCTTTGAAGGGGGCGAGCGCGAGCGCGTCGAGGCGGCGGCGACCTGGCTCTCCGACCAGTTGGGCACGGTCGTGCGCATCGCGTGGTCCGGCGGCACATTGCCCGAACTCGCGGAACCTGTGCGTGGCGCGGGGGCCGCGACATGGCAACCCTGACGTCGTCAAACCTGCGCGGTCGGTTGGTGTTGCAGCCGCGCGGCTACCAGTTCCAGAAGGCCGACAACCTGTACGATCTGAACTGGTTGTGGGTGCTGGCGCGGCTCTGGGTGCCCGGCGCCCAGGGGCGCGTCTTTCGCACGCGGCTCGCCACCTGGGAGATCGACAGCGTGGTCTCGCATTGCCTCATGTTGGCGCACGGCCAGCGTGCGATGTGGCACCCGCGCTTCTTCGACTCCGGCCTGCACCTGTGGGTGCGGCGTTCGAACGAGCGGGCCGACCTGTGCGTCGTCACCGCGCTCCTGTCGCAGATCACGGGACCGCTGCCGGCGGACGGCCTGCACCTGTGGCACGGCGACCGCTACGTGGACCCGGAGGGTCTGATCGAGGGCGTGCGTTTTCAGTGCACGCGGGCCGCGCTCGCGGTGTTTGCCGAGGAACTGCGCAATGCGACCGTGCCGTTTCCGGTGCGGACCCTGCAAAAAACCGCCTGACAGCGCTTGCCAGGAATCGGGCGGGTGGCTACCCTGCTGCCCCCCTGCCGGTGTCGCACGAAAGCACGCCGGCCTGACCGCCTCCTCCCGGGGCGTGGAGCCTGCACCGATGAAGTCCTCCTTCCTGACGACGCGCCTCGCCCGTTGCTGCGCCGTATTCTCCCTTGTCGCCGTTGCCACAGCCTGCGCGGCATCGACGCCGCCAGCCACGACAGCGGGCACGCCGAAGGATGCCGCCGCCGGCACAGACGTGGCCGCCAGCGCCGATGCCGGTGGGGATGCGGTTGCCAAGGCCGACGCCGCAGTGCCAGCCGACGCTGCCATCGATGGCGCTGTGGCTGCCGACGCTGTGGCGAGTCCCGACGGCGCCGCCCCGAAAGATGCCACGCCGCCCAAGGACACCGCCCCGCCCGACGACCGCTGCGCGCTCGATGACCCGGACCTCAGCGGGTGTCTGGCGATCGCGTGCGTGCCGCAGGGTGCACCGGGGAAGTGCTCGACGGAACAGATCGCGTGCATCTCGGATATGAAGTGCGTCGGCCTCATTCAGGACATCCAGAAGTGTGGCAAAGACAAGTCGTACGTGCCGGAACTGCCCAAGGACGTCACGCCGCCGTCGGACCCGACGCAGGTCACGTGCGAGGTCATGGCCGCGCTGAAGTCGGGCGACGCGGCCGTCAACAAGATCGGCGCACTCAACAAGTGCATCATTACGAAGTGCATCGGCTGCCCGCTGTCGTCGACGGAACAGTCCAAGCAGGAGTGCATCGGCCAGTGCGTGCAGGTATCGTGCACCGACAAGATGCAGGCGTGCGCGAATGACAAGGCGTGCGCCAAGGTGCTGGAGTGCGTGTTCAAGTGCAAGCCGGGCGCGTCAAATCCAAAGTGCCAGTCGGACTGCGTGCTCGGCGGGCCGCCGACGGTCCTGCCGTTCTTCCAAGCCATCCAGACGTGCCAGACGTCGGCTCAGGCGAACTGCGGCAAGTAGGGTCCTGGCGAACGAGCATTGCCCTGGTCGGGGCGCCGAGCGGGTCTGCATGCTCACTGCCGAATTGTGCGCGCACGTCGCGGACGTGGTGGGAACGAGTGTGGTCGGCGGCGGCCCCGTCCCCGGCGGCAGCGTCCATGCGGCGTACCGGCTGCGGCTGGGCGACGGCGGCAGCGCGTTCCTGAAGACGAGCCCTGCACCCGACCCGGCCCAATTCGAGCGCGAGGCCGAGGGGCTGCGTTGGCTGGGCAGTTTCGGTGCGGTCGCCGTGCCCCAGGTCCTCGGCGTCCACGGTGGCGGCGACGGGCGGCCCGGCTGGCTGATGCTGCAGTGGGTCGAGGCGGGTCCCGACAAGGACTTCGCCCAGTTCGCCGAGGAACTGGCAACGCTCCACGACCGCGCCCTGCAACGGCCCGGCTGGTACACCGACAACTTCATCGGGCCCTTGGTTCAGGCCAACGACGTGCCCGATGGACGGCGGCTGGAGTCGGGGCTTTTCCGCCCGGTCACGAACGCGCGCGCGTCGGGCATCTTTGGCGCCGCGCCGTGGCCGTCATTTTGGATGGACCGGCGGCTGCGCCCGATGTTGGATTTGGCCGAACCGGACCTCGACCCCTATACCGTCGAACTCGTGCACCGCGCGTGCGAGATGGCACCGGCACTGCTGGCCGACGCGCCGCTCGCCCCGCTGCACGGCGACTTGTGGACCGGCAACGTCGTATGGGCTGCCCAAGGGAAGGCCGTCGTCGTGGACCCCGCCGTGTTCGTCGGCGACCCGGAAGTGGACCTGGCGATGATGGCGCTCTTCGGTGGCTTTGGCCACGCATTCTGGCTGCGCTACCACGCATTGCGACCGCGCCGCCCCGGCTACGACCAGCGCCGCAGTCTGTATCAACTGTGGTACTTGCTGGTGCACTTCGTGCTTTTCGGCGGCGGGTATGCGCGGCAGATCGAAGAGGCGGCGCGCCGAACGTTGAGTGGGCGCTGAGTGAGACCTGAGCGGGAGTTGAGCGGGCGCTGCGCGGGCCGACCTTGCTACGCCAGACCGAACACGGCGCGCGTCTCGGCGATGCTCGCGACATGAGCCCCCTGGGCGACCACGAGCCCCGCCAAGGCGTCGACCAACTCGCCATTGCCGCGGGCCTTGCGACCGTCGGGCAGGTAAAACGTGTCTTCGAGGCCAGTGCGGACGTGGCCGCCGAGTTCGAGCGCGCGGCGGTGGAGCGGCCAGACTTCGGTGCGGCCGATTGCGATGACCTGCCACTGGGCACCGGCGGGCATTTCGCGCACGAGCAGGGGCAGCCACTCGGGGTCGGCCGGCATGCCGGACGCCACACCCATGACGAGCGAAATGTGCACCGGGTCGGACAGCAGCCCGCGCCGGGCGAACATCCCGACGGACCGCACGATGCCCGTGTCGAAACACTCGCATTCCGGGACGATGCCGACGCGCTTCATCACCTCGGCAAATGCTTCGATCTTCTCGACTGGATTGTCGAACACGAGCGGCGGCCAGGCCCATTCATTATTGGAGCGCAGTTTCAAGTAGTTGAGTGTCCCGGCATTGAGGGCGGCGAGTTGCGGACGGCCGGCCTCCAGGCACGCGACGGCGCCCGCGATGTCGTCGCCCATGACGCCGGTCGTGAAGTTCAGCAGCAATTGTGGGCAACGAGCGCGGATGGCGTCGGCAATGGCTGTGGCAACGGCGGGGTCCCACGACGGCAAGTGGCCGCAGCCGGGCGACTGGTCGCGAAAGTGCAGGTGGACGATGGTCGCGCCGGCGTTCCAAGCGGCCTCCGCCTCGGCGGCCATCTCGTCAGGGGTGACCGGCACCGGATGCTGGGCGGGGTCGGTCAGCACGCCGGTCAGCGCGCAGGTGACAATGACGGGGCGGGTCATGGCGGCAACTCCTCGGCAGCGGCCGGCGCCGTGCGGTCGAGATCAACGAGGGCCGCGCTCGCCCGGTCGAGGTCAACCAGGGCGGCACCGGCGCGCACATGGTCGCCGCGCGCGGCCAGCACGGCACGCACGACGCCATCGAAGGGTGCGCGCAGCACGGTCAGCATCTTCATCGCTTCGAGAGCCACGAGCGGGTCCCCTTCGGATACACGGGCGCCGGCGGCGACATGCACCGCGGTGACGACGGACTCGCCGGGTGCCAGGATCGACCCCTCGGCCACGGCGGCCTTGCGCGGCTGCGGCAAGAGCGTGCCTTCGCCAACGCACCAGTCAGCGCCGTCGTCGTCCTGCAGCCAGAGCACATCGCCGTGGACCGTGATGTCAAAGTGGAGGCGCCGGCCGTCGACGACCAGGGCGACGTGGTCGGCCGTCACCGCTTGCAGCGTCGCCTCCCCGGTCAACGCCGGAGCCAGCGTCAACAGCGGGTCCGGCGCGCGCGCCACACCCCATCCGAACCGGCCGTGTCCGCGAGCGAACAGCGCGACATGGGCGGTCCAGGCGGGCCCTCGGTGTCCCGGCCCCGGCAGCAGGACCGTCACGTCGGGTCGGTGCGGATTGGAACGAAACCGTCGCTGCAGGGCGGATCCATGGCGCCACAGCGCCGCCGCCAGCAGTGCCGCGTCGGGCACGGCAGGGTCGTCGGCCGCGGGCGGGTGCTGGTCGAGCCAGCGCGTGGTGAGATCGGCGTGGAATACGTCGCGGTGGTGGAGCAGGTCGAGCAGGAACGCCCGGTTCGACCGCACGCCGGCCAGTCGGGTGTGGCGCAGTGCGCGCTGCAAGCGGTGCAGGGCCATCGCGCGCGTCGGCGCCCAGGCGACAACCTTGGCCAGCAACGAATCGTAGTGCAGGGGAACCACATCGCGGGGGTGCAGGCCGTGATCGACGCGAATGCCTTCGCCAGCCGGCGCGCGCCAGAAGTGGACCGGCCCGGCCTGCGGTGCGTAGCGGTCGCGCGGGTCTTCGGCACACAGGCGAACTTCGACCGCGTGCCCGCGAAACGGGATGTCGGCCTGGCGCAGCGTGAGCGGCAGGCCCTGCGCAATGGCCACTTGCCAGGCCACGAGGTCCAGGCCCGTGACGCACTCGGTCACCGGGTGCTCGACCTGGATACGGGTGTTCACTTCGAGGAACCAGAAGTTGCGCGTCGCGGCATCGTAGAGGAACTCGACCGTGCCGGCGCTGACGTAGCCAACGGCACGTGCCAAGCGTAAGGCGGCAGCGGTGATCGCTTCGCGCATCTCGGCGTCGAGCACCGGACACGGCGTCTCTTCGAGGACCTTCTGGTGGCGGCGTTGCAGCGAACACTCGCGCTCGCCCAGGTGCACGACGTGGCCGTGGCTGTCGGCGAGGATCTGGACCTCGACGTGGCGCCCGCGCTCGACGTACTTCTCGACGAGCAACGCGCCGTCGCCAAACGCCGCAAGCGCCTCTTGCGATGCGAGTTGCAATGCGGCGGAGAGGTCGTCGGCACGCTCGACCACGCGCATGCCGCGCCCACCTCCGCCGGCGACCGCCTTGACCAGGACCGGATAGCCGACCCGCGCCGCCAGCGCCGCCACGTCTTGCACCTGGCCCTCGCCGACGCCGCCGGGGTCGAGCGGGCCGGACGAGTGCACGGTCTGGCGCCCGGTGACCTCGAAACCTGGCACCGTCGGCACGCCAGCCTCGCGCGCCAGGGCCTTTGCTCCATCCTTGCGACCCAGCGCGCTCATGACTTCGGGCGGCGGCCCGACCCACAGCAAGCCGGCCTCCAGCACCGCCGTGGCGAACTCGGCGCGCTCGCTCAAGAAACCGTAGCCCGGGTGGATCGCGTCGGCGCGCATGCGGCCCGCTGCATCGATCAGGGCCGCGCTGTCGAGGTAGGGCGAGCGCCCGCTGCCTTCGGAGCCGATCGCGATCGCTTCGTCGCACGCCGTCACATGCAGCGCGCCCGCATCGACGTCGGTGTGTACGGCGATCGCCACGATGCCGTGGGCCCGCGCCGTGCGCGCGATGCGGCAAGCGATTTCTCCGCGGTTTGCAATGAGCAGGCGTCGAATCGTGCGCATGGGCACCGGAACTGGTCGGCCGAGGCGGCGTGCGCGATGTAACCCAACCGACCGTTCCGGGCAAGGTCTCCGTTGACCGTGACCCCCAGCGCCCTTGCCCTGCCGTGCCCGACTTTTCGGGTCGGGAGCCGCCCGTGACCGCCACTGCCACCCAGCCCCAGCGTGCCCCTCTGCCGATGGATGCGGCCAAGCAACGCGCCGGGTGGGGTCGTCACAGACATTGCGTCACCCCGTTCATGGTCTGGCACCCGGCCGGGCCACAGCAGACCAGCCGCGACGTCTTGGCACATTTGCACTTGCCGCCCTTGTACCGGTAACCGCAGGAGTACCCCGCTGGCAGTGTAGCGCCGCATGAGTCGGTCTCGCAGACCTGGATGCTGCCGGGGCCACGCAGGTGAACGTCCCGGTCGGGACACACGCGGCTCGTGCGGAAGGCAGCAAGCGGCACGCACCGGGCCCACCAGTCGCCACGAGTTGGCACGCGAAGCCCGGCAGGCAGTCTGCGTGCGACACGCAGCGGAAGTGCACGTTGGCGTCGCGATGGGAGGGTGCGGCGCCGCACGCGGTTCGGCGCGGGGTCGGCCGCCATGGGACATCTCGGCAAGGGGGCGAACGAATCCGGACAAGCCCGTCGCACCGACGTCGATGATGGTCCTCGGCAGGGATGCCGAGTCAAGGGCGCACCCGCGCTCGCGTCCACGAGCCCGCCGGTCCTGCCGGCCACCCATTACGTCGCCGCCACTGCCCGCCCGACGTGCAACCCCAGCGCGTAGATGCTCAACTGCGGCGGCACACCTGTCGAGGTCGGCAGCAGCGAGCCGTCTGCCACCCACAGACCCGACAGGTGGTGGTGGCGGCCGCGCGAGTCGACCGCACCGAGCCGTGGATCGTCGGACATCGGCACGCCCGCCATCGGATGTACGGCGCTCAAGCCCAGTTCATGCGGCGCGAAGTCGGCGGGCATGGCGGCCACGATGTCGGCGTGCGTGCGGACCTCGATCGGCGTGCGGAAGGGCAGCCAGGCGCGGCGGGCTCCCGCGGCCAGCAGCAGTTGGGCACAACTCGCGAGCCCGCGCAGCAGTTCGGCGCGGTCGGCGGGGCCGGGCCAGGCATCGATCTGCAGCCCCATGTCGCCGTCGGGCTGCACGCGCCCCGGCGTGCGCTCGTGCAGCATCGCGGTCAGCACCGCGAGGTGGTTGTACCGCTTCATGACGGCGCGGTGCGGGGCGCCGTGGCCCGGCAACATCACTGCGGCGCCGGCGGGGTGGCCGAATGCGGGCACGATCCACGTGCGGCGGTCCTTGGCACCCGCTTCCGGTTCGGGCGCACGCTCCTCCCCATCGAGGGCGAGGAACTCGGTGCACTCCACCGTCTGGGGAATGCCCGACCAGGCCTCGACGGGCTCGTCGAACTCGGCCGCCGCGATCACCGCAGGATGCATGAACAATTGGGTCCCGACCGACGACGACAAGTCCGGCACACGCGAACGCAGCAACAGCGCCGCCGTCGCCGTTGCGCTGGCGGCCAGCACGACACGGCGGGCGTCGATGCGAATCCGATGCAGGGGCGTCCCGTTCTCCGGCGACACGGCGCGCGCCAGCACCGCGCCCGCCCGGCGCCCGTCGTGCTCGATGCGCACCGCCTGCAAGTGCGTGATCACGTCGGCGCCGGCCCGCACCGCGCGCGGCAGCAACACCTTGGCGGCGTTGTTCTTGGCATCGTAGGCGCAGCCGAGCGCGCAGAAGCCGCTGCCGATGCAGCCGCTGCGGTTGTGGCGCAGTCCAGCCGACTTCCAGCCCAGCGCGCGGCAGCCGGCTTCAAGCAGGCGGTTGTGGCGGTTCCACCGCTCGGGCGGCACGTCGCTGACGGCCAGCAACGCCTCGACTTCGGCGTACAAGCGATGCCACGCCGCGACGGGCAGATGCTCGAGGTGGCGATCGCGCTGCCAGCGCGCCAGCATCGCGTCGGGGATGCGCTTGCACAGGTTCAGGTTGTGCAGCGACGACCCACCCACGCCGCGCCCCTGGTGCACGCGCAGCGAGCGGTCCACGTTTGCACGCGCCGCGCCCTCCCAATAGAGCAACGGCAACATCGTGGCTTCGCGCTGCGTCATGTCTTCGGGGGTCACGAAACTGCCCGCCTCCACGACGACCACCGACAGCCCGGCCTCGGCGGCGACCATTGCCACCATCATGCCGCCGGGGCCCGCGCCGATCACGCAGACGTCGGCGCGCAGCAGCGTCTCGTCGGGCAGGTGCAGGGCATCGTGGATCATCGTGCGTCGTGGCTCAGGGTGCGTCGTGGCTCAGGGTGCGTCGTGGATCAGGGTGCGTCGTGGCTCAAGGTGCGTCGTGGATCAGGGTGCGTCGTGGCTCAAGGTGCGTCGTGGCTCAGGCTGGGAAGGGCGTCATCGATGTCTTGCGCGCGCCCCTTCAGCGACTGGCGCTGCGTGGCAACGTGGCGGCCGCTGCGACGAGGGCGGCGTACTCGGTGCGGCGCGCGCGCGCAACTTCGGGCATCGACGGCTCGGTGAACCCGAGGGCGGCCCACGAGCGCCTGTCGGCATAATACCCCCACGTCGCCAGTTCGCGGCCAAGGTCATACAGCGCGGCTGCGGCAGGGCCCCCGCGCGCCAGCCTGTCGAGTTCGGCACGCCGTTCTGCGGGGGCAAGCTCGGCCAGTGTGAGCCAGTGCCCGCCGCCGCAGGTCGCTTGTTCCAGCGCGAACAGGCCCAGGCGAGTCAGGCGGCGCAGGCGGCGCGGCAGCCCAGCGACACAGCGGTCGGCGCCCATGGCCACCGACAGCCAGGCTGCCAAGCCCATGCCCGCATCGGGAGGGGGCGCGGGCGGCAGCAGGGCCTCGGCCGTGGCAGCCACCACGGCGGCCTCGCGCGCCGAAAGTTGGGTGCCCGTCCAGCCCGCCAGTTCCGGTCCCGTCGCCGAGCGTACCAGTGTTGCCAGCCCCCCCACGACTGCCAGCCCGCCCGCAATCGCGGCCCGGCGCGACACGGCGACCTCCAGTTCCGGTGCGCCGGTCCAGCGCGGAGCAGGCCCCGGCAGCCGCCGCGGACCGTCGCGAGACGCCTGCTCCCGGCCCGCCAGCCAGGTGCGCAATCGGAGAGGCAATCGCTCGCGCCAACGCGGGTCCACGTCGGGCTCCGCGTGCCGACGGGTCCGCACCGTGCTCCAGAACACGACATGGCCGAGGCCCTTGCCGCGCAATCGTGCCGCGTCGGCATCGGCGAGCAGGGCCGCCATCGTCTTGCCGGTGTATACGGGTTCGAGCGCCAACCCGTGGGGCGACAGCGCCGCCATCGCCGCGACAGCCGCCGCCGTCGCCACGCCGTAGCCCGGGCCGACCTGCCGAAAATCGCAGACGATCGGCACGCTGGGAGCGTCCGCAAGACTCGCCAACCCGGCCGCGCGCAGGTCTGCCCGCAGGGCCCGTTCGAGGTCGCGCAGCCTTGCCGGACCTGCCAGCCAGCGCTCCACGGCTGCCACCGCGCGCACCTGGCAGCGCAGCCCCGCCGCGCCCAGCCCCAACGCGAGCCCGACGGCCGTGCCCGCCGACCCCAGCGTCACGTACACGATGTCGGGCATGGGCAGCAGCCCGGCGCGCACCTGGGCGGCGAGTTCGAAGCCGGCCCGCACGAGGCCGCGCATTCCCAACGGCAGTGTGCCACCCGGCGGCAGGATCGGGTAACCGGCGGCCGTGCGCGCCACGCGGTCGGGCCGCGTCATCACGAAGCGCGCGGCGTACAGCAGCAGGTGGGCGCGATTCGGATGCCAGAGCAGGTCGCCGGGTCCAGACGCCGTGATGGCCAGGTTGTCAAGGACGCCCGCCGACAGTTCCTCGCCGAACAGGTGGGCCTCGATGCGCTGGCCCCGCAGTGCCGCCGCACGCGCGCACGCCACGAGGTGACCCGACCCGATGGCGCCCACCGTCGCGATCACGGGCGCTTCGACAAACGGTGCGCAGGCGAACAGGTGGTCGAGCTTGCGCACCTTCGTGCCGCCGCCCAACCGGCTGAGCAGATCGTCACGTTTGACGTGCAGGGAGTCTAGGCCGAGTTGTGCCGCCATTCGCGCCAGATCCGTGACGGGCGAGGGCATGTCGATCCACCCCAGCCGCGGCGTGCGGTCGAGTGCGGACCCGTTGGTCTCCTGATCGTCAATCACCCGTGCGGTGGAGGCAGCGTCGGCGGCGGCGGGCTGGTTGGAAGCGGTCAGCACGCGCCCATAGTCCTCCGAACGGGGCCGGGTGAAAAGGCGCGCCGTTTGAGCGATGCTGCGGGCCTGTCGGTTCGTCCGACCAACGCTGAGCGGACCATGCCGAACCTGACCACCGCCGTCGCCCACCTGTTGCATCCCTCGGATACGCCGCCGCCGCCCACCGCGCCGCTGGCCGTGCAGTTCTGGGGCACCGCAGGCTTTCGAGTGCAGGCGGCGGGCACGCACGTCTGGCTGGACCCGCACTTCTCCCGCCACAGCGTACGCGAACTCCTGCTGGGCCGGATCGCGCCGCGCGAGGACCTCGTGCGCCAGAGCGTGGACCGGGCCGATGCGGTCTGCGTCGGGCACAGCCACTTCGACCACGCGCTCGATGCGCCGGTGGTCGCGCGCCTGCACGGTGCCCGGGTCTACGGGGCGTCGGACACGCTGCACTGGTGTCGATCCTACGGTGTGCCCGAACCCCAACTGCGCGAGTTGTTCGGCGCGGGCGAAACTCACGAAGAAGGCGCAGTGTGCATCCGGGCGGTACGCAGCGAGCACAGTCCGCTTTTCCTCGGTAAGGTGCCGTTCCCCGGGCGCATCACGGGTCCCTTGAAGTGGCCGGCGCCGATGTCGGCGTGGCGGGTCGGTCAGGTGTTCGGGCTGCACCTGACGACGCCGGGCGGCACCCTGTATCACCTCGGTTCGGCGGGCCTGGTCGATGCAGAACTGGCCGGCGTCACCTGCGACATCGCCTTGCTGTGCACGATCGGCCGCCATGCGACGCCCCGCTTCGTCGAGCGCGCGCTGGACCTGCTGCGGCCACGGCTGGTGATCCCGTGCCACTGGGACCAATTCTGGCGACCGCTCGCGACCCCGCGCCGGCAGATTCCTGGCAACGATCTCGGCGGGTTCCTCGACGCGGTGCGGGGGCATGCCAGCAAGCCAGACGTGCGCGTGCTGGATGTGGGCGGCTGGTGGGTCGCGTAGCCGGTCCTGGCCACCAGTCGGATGCCGCTACAGCCCCAGACGGAGCGCGCCTTTCATCATCTCGAAGCGCACCGGCGCCCGGCCGGCCACCTCGCCATCGACCTCGACGAGCATGTCCGGTTGGCCCGGGTCGGGCACGATCTCGAGGCTGCGCTCGAACGAGGCCTGCCACACCTGAGCGAACGACTGCATCTTGCCCTTGTACTGCGCCAGGCCGACCACGATCGACTGCAGCCAATTGACGTCGCCCATCACGACCAGTTCGCCGCGCCCGTCATCGACGGCAGCGTGAGGCGCGACGATCATGCCGCCGCCGTGACTGCGCCCGTTCGCCACCGCCATGTGGCGGGCCCGCGCGGGCGTGATGGGGCCGTCGTCCGCGCGCCAGTTCACCTGCCACGCGTCGACGAAGATTGCCCCCTGGATGCCGGCCAGCACGAACGGCGCGCCACCCGACAGCCACTTGCTCGTCGCATTGACCCGCCGCGCGACGTCGCCACCCTGCCCGACCGAGGCGACGTTGAGCGCGACCCGCCAGGCGGGACCCTCGACACCCGCACACACCGTACCGATCACGTCGAGGGGGCGGCCCTGACTGTCCGCGATGCGCCGCACGAGGCGCTCGGTATCCGCGGGAAAATCGGAAAAACTGCGGCGAAAGTCGCCACCGGTGCCGCACGGAATGAAAGCGAACACTGCGCCTTCGCGCACCGGTTGGCGGGTCGCGGGGTCGAAGAAGCCGTTGACGACCTCATGGGCCGTGCCGTCACCCCCGACCGAAATGACACGTTCGACACCGTCGGCGAGGGCTGCGCGCACCACGCCAGACGCCTCGCCGGCAGCCTGGGTGGTGTGCAGTGTGAACGGGCCGAGGTGCTGCTGAAAAAGCGCGTCGAACTGGGGCCACTGTCGCCCCGCACGGCGCCCGCCCGCAACCGGATTGAGCAAGACGAGGGTTCGCACGCGGTCTCCAAACTTCGCAAGTGTCGGTCAGCGTGGGTTTGTGCAAGTCGGGTCCGCGGCGGGCGCTGACCTGGAGACCCACGCCGTGCGCAACAACCCGAAGCGCGTCCAGCCAGCCCGCAGTATTCCTGGAGCCGAGGCGTCCCCGCGCTCCATCCCGCCCACTCGCTCCAGTGCGGCGGCGAGGGTCGGTTCGCGCCCAGCGCCCACCGCGTCGTCAAATGGGACGAGCATCGCGACGGGGCGGTCGCGACTGTAGACCATGATGCGGTGCCCGCGTTGAGCGCTGGCGAGGCACATCGACAGGTGGTTTTTCAAGTTGGCAGTGCTGGCGCGTGTCATGTGGCCATGATAGCCATTTCAAAGCGACGTGCAACGCAATCCAGCGGTTCCGGCAACAGGCTGAGTCAAGCCACCCGACGCCACGCCCATTGATCCGCACTCCCGGTCCGCCTACGCTCCCACCCCATGCCCCTGCTGTTCCGCCCCGCCGCCGCGCCATCGCTCGCCATTCTGGGCACGAGCACCCGCTTCCCCGTCCGCCGCATCTGGTGCATCGGTCGCAACTACGCCGCCCACGCCCGCGAGATGGGGATGGACGCCCGCGAGCCGCCCTTCTTCTTCGCCAAGCCCGGCAATGCGCTGGTCGCCGAACGGCGCGCCGGTGCGGGGGTGCGCGTGCCCTACCCGCCCGCAACGGCGGACCTGCACTTTGAGACCGAACTCGTCGCCGCGCTGCACCGAGGCGGGCGCGACATACCGACAGAAGTTGCCCCGACGCTCGTGTTCGGCTATGGCGTCGGCCTAGACCTGACCCGCCGCGACCTGCAAGCCGAAGCGCGCAAGGCCGGCAAGCCGTGGGACATGGCGAAGGGATTCGACGCGTCGGCCCCCGTGTCGGCCCTGGCCCCGGTGGCCTCGGTCGGTCACCCCGCAGACTGGGCGCTGCGCCTCGAAGTCAACGGCTGCACGCGCCAGGCGGGGACGACGACCGACATGATCTGGTCCGTCGCCGAAGCGATCGCGGCACTGTCGCGGCTGGTGGAACTGCGGCCCGGCGACCTGCTTTTCACCGGCACGCCCGACGGGGTCGGCGCCATCGTGCGCGGCGATCGCTTGCATGCCCGGGTCGCGGCGTTCGCATCACTGGATGTCGTCATCGATTGATCGCGAGCCGCTCCGCACAGGAGACAACGTTGCGCGGCACCGCGCGGCCAGCGATGCTCCCCACCGCCACGACCGCTCAGGAGCCCCGATGTCGAGCCCAACGCCCCCGCCCTTCGAGCCGTGGATCGCGCCGGAGACGAACCTGCGCGAGTTCACTGCCCGCGCCGTGCTGACGGGCGCCCTGCTCGGAGCCGTCTTCGGTGCCTCGTCGCTGTACCTCGTGCTCAAGGTCGGGCTGACGGTCAGCGCGTCGATCCCGGTTGCGGTCATCTCCATCGCATTGTACCGCGCGCTGTCGAAGGTGACCGGCGGCGCCGTGCGGGACGCCACGATCCTCGAACACAACATCGTGCAGACCGCGGGTTCCGCCGGAGAGTCGATCGCGTTCGGGGTCGGCGTGACGATGCCCGCGATCCTGATCCTCGGCTTCGACCTCGAAGTCGGCCGCGTGCTGCTCGTCAGCGTTCTCGGCGGGCTGCTCGGCATCTTGCTGATGATCCCCCTGCGCCGTGCGCTCATCGTCCACCAGCACGGAATCCTCAAGTACCCGGAGGGCACCGCGTGCGCCGAGGTGCTCAAGGCCGCCGCATCGGCCGAATCGCGTGCCGCCGCGTCGCCCGCCGCCCAAGCCGAGATGGCGACCCAGGGCACCGCCCACGAAGGCACCCAGGGCCGCCTCATCTTCGGCGGTTTCGCCATCGGCCTGCTCTACAAGACGGCGATGAACGCGTTCAAGGCCTGGAAGGACACGCCCGGCATCGTGTTCGGCAAGCCGCTCGCCGCCGGCTCGGTCCATGTCGAAATCAGCCCAGAACTGCTCGGCGTCGGCTACATCATCGGTCCGCGCATTGCCGCGACGATGGCGGCGGGCGGCGTGCTGGCGTACCTGGTGCTGATCCCGCTCATCAAGTTCTTTGGCGACGGGCTGCCGCTGCCGCTGGCCCCAGGCACGAAGGCGATCGCGGAGATGGGCCCGGGCGAAATTCGCGGGGCCTACGTGCTCTACATCGGCGCGGGCGCGGTGGCGGCCGGCGGCATCATCAGCCTGCTGCGTTCGCTGCCGCTCATCTACCGCGGCGTCCGCGACGGGTTGCGGGATTTCGGCAGCGGCGGCGGGGCAGCGGGCGCTGGCAGCATCCGCACCGACCGCGACCTGCCGATGAAGGCCGTCGGCATCGGTGTCATCGTCCTGCTGGCGGCGATCATGGCGGCTCCGTCGCTGCACATGAACCTGGCGGGCGCGCTGCTCGTCGTCGTGTTCGGCTTCCTGTTCGTGACCGTCTCGTCGCGGCTGACGGGCGAAATCGGCTCCTCGTCGAATCCGATCTCGGGCATGACGGTGGCGACGCTGTTGCTGACCTGCCTGATCTTCCTCCTCGTCGGCTGGACCGGCGGCACCTGGTACGTCACCGCCCTGTCGGTCGGCGCCATCGTGTGCATCGCGGCGTCGAACGGCGGCACGACGTCGCAGGACCTCAAGACCGGCTACCTCGTCGGCGCCACGCCGAAGTTGCAGCAATACGCCATCCTGGCGGGCGCGGCGCTGTCGGCCTTGTGCCTCGGGCCGATCCTGCTCGGCCTCAACGATGCGGCGACGGTGTACGTGCCGATCGCCGACGTCGCACCCGCGGGCCTCGTCGCACCCGCCGGTGCCACGCTCGGTGCCGACGAACTCCTGGTCGGGCCCCAAGCCAAGGGCGACACAAAGACCTACCGCGGCTGGCACAAGACCGATACCACGGGCGCTCCGGCCGGTCGCTACCTCGTCGACGCCGAGCGCCGCGCCGTGTGGCTGGCCGACCCCGGCATCAACGGCACGCACAACAAGCGGCCCGATGGCAGCGAGGTCCGCAAGTTCGATGCGCCAAAGGCGACGCTGATGTCGTACATCATCAAGGGCATCCTCGACCGGCAACTGCCGTGGGCGCTCGTGCTTTTCGGCGTGATGATCGCACTCGTGCTCGAGCTGTCCGGCATCCCGTCGCTGGCGTTTGCGGTCGGCGTGTACCTGCCGCTGTCGAGTTCGACGCCGATCCTGGCAGGCGGCGTGGTGCGCTGGCTGGTCGATCGACACCGGGCCCAAGCGCCCGAGGTTGCGCGCATGACGGCCGAGCAGCGGGTGGCCGACAGCGACAGGAGCCCCGGCGTGTTGCTGGCGTCGGGTTACATCGCGGGCGGCGCCATTGCGGGCATCGGGATCGCGTTCGTGGCTGGCGTGCTGGGCGACGTCGACAGCGCGCTGACGCATTGGGCCGAGGTGTCCAACCCGGCGTTCGCGGGACCGTGGTCCGACGCGCTCGCGATGGTGCCCTTCGTGCTCGCCGGGGCGTGGCTGTGGCGGGTCGGTGTGCGCAAGGCGACCTGATCGAGTTTGCCACGAGGTCGGCCGCGCGGCACGATGCCGGGCGGCAGTGGAGCCAGCGCAACGGTCCGGGAGTCCACCATGTCGTCTACGGCAATCATTGCGCTGGTCGGGGTCGTCGTCCTGCTTGTGCTGGGCGTCGTGGTGATGAAGCTCGCAGTCAAGCTGCTTGTGCTCGTCGCCGTCGGTCTGGCGATCGGCGCGCTGGCGCGCTGGGCGTTGCCCGGGCGCCAGGAGATGTCGTGGCTGCGCACGGCGGTGTTCGGCATGGCGGGCAGCCTCGCGGGCGGGCTCGTGGCGCACCTGATCGGGCGCGGTTGGATCGTCGAGCAGGCTCTGGCCGTGGCGACGGCGGCGGCGCTCATCGCGGCGTTCGATCGGAACAAGGCGCTGCCACCCGGCTGACCCGATCGGGCACTACAAGCCTCCCGTGGGCGGCGCGCGCACCCCAGCGCGGGCGTCCGCCGTTCGTGGCGGTAGCGCGGACCCGCCCTCGCCGCTATCTTGACGGCTGGCCCTGCCGCCATCTTGACCGCAGGCCCCGCCGCCATCTTGACCGCAGGAACAAAGCGAAGTGTCCACACCGAGCCCATTTTCGACGCCGTTTGCCACCGACCTGCTGATCGGCGGGCTGGAAGGCGTGCCCCTCGGCGCGGTGCTGCACGACTTCGCTGCACCGATCCTGCTGCACGCCGGCGCCAACGCCTCCGAACGCGACGTGCGCGAGGCATTGCAGGTCGCCGTCACGGTCTGGAACGCGTTGCTCCTCGAACAGTGGGGCCCCGACGACGCCTTCCTGATCGACGCCAAGGCGTTGCTGCGCGACCGCCTGCCAACTGCGCTGCTCGACGTGCTCGACGTGCTGGTGGCACGCAAGAAGTCGCGCTTCCGCACCGACACGCGGGCGATCGCGGGCTTCGACCTCGTGCGGGATCGCGACGGGGGCTGGCTGGTGCGCGCCGAGCCCCTGCAACGGGCGAACTGACGCGGGGGCAGCGGGGGCACGGACGCGATCGCAGCGGAAAACCGCTACGAAATCCCTCAATAGATCGCGAAACCGATGCTCGAGAACGGTGCCTTGTCGTCCCGCCACGCGGTGTTCGGTGCCCAGTGCCAACCGTACTTGAACGTGATCGCGAGCCGTGTGGTCAGGTCCAGTTCCGCGCCGAAGCCGGCATCAACGAAGGTGTGGTGGCCGTCGGCCTCAGGTAGGAAGCCGCCGCCGATCGAGTACGTCTCGTCGCCGGCGCCGAGAAAGCCGCCCAGGTGCAAGCGCCACAGCGGCAGCGGATACAGGTGGCCTTCGACGCCCGGCCGCAACGCCCACAGCGAGCCGCCTGCGCCCTGGCCGGTCACCAACCCGAAGTTCAGCAGCAGGCCAGCCCAGGGCGCCGGAAAGTAGCCGACACCGATGTCGCCGCCGCTGCCGGTCACGCGGTCGCCGCCGGGCAGTGCGAGAGCGTAGGCGCCAAATCCAACGCGGTAGGTGCCACCGACCCGGTCCAGCGGGCGCCGGCCGCGCAGCCACAAGCCGGCGCCCTCGTTGCCCACGATCACGGCGGTCGTGTCGGGCGCCAGGTACTCGGGGCGCAAGTCGTCGAGGCCGACCACGGTGTCTTTGCCGTCGAGACGCATCAGGTGCAGCGGGTGGTGCGGGTGGACGGCGACGTGCCCGTCGTAGCGCGCACCTTCCGACACCGCGAGCGACACCGCGCTGACGGTCGCCACCACCAGGACGCCGGCGAGCAGGGCCGACGTATCGGAGCGCTGGGCGTTGCGTGCGGCGCGGCCCGGTTCGCGCGCGAGGCTGCCGGCCAAGGGCGAGGTGGCCGCGCCAGAAGCAGGCGCCGCGGCCATCGAGGTCGTGCGGCCCGAAGCCGGTGACCAGTACGGCGGTCCCCACCAGGAGTGGTACAGGCCGTAGTGCGGAGCGACAGGCACGCCCGGGCCGCCTTCTGCTTCGCCACCAGGGTAGGACGGGTCGCTCCACGCCGCCGCCGGGGGCGGCATGTCGGCGGTGGCGAAACGCTGCACGGCCCGCACGTGCTTGCCCCGGTCGCGCGGTGCCACGGCCATCAGCCGGTCGAGTTCGTCGCGCGGGATTTCGTAGCTCGGCGACAGGCAACCGGCTGCGAGCGAGCCGACGAGCGTCGCCGCCAGGACACCCTGTGCGTGCCTGCCGAGAAACTGGTGCGCGATGGCGTGTCCCACTTCTTCCTCCTCGGCCTGCCGCACGGTCCCGGCGTCGCCCGGCAAGACCCATCGTCCCCCGGCCGAGCCAAGCCAGTATAGCCCCGCTCGCGGCATTGCGCCCCTACGACTACGCCACGGAGGGAGGAGGCGGTGCCAGCGCGCGCAACGCGCCATCGACGTGCACGACGCTACGGTCGCGAGTCGCAAGGCGAAACGCGAGGCCTTCGGGGGTGCGCCACGTCTCGAGCAGCGTTGTCGAAGGTAGGTAGAGGGGGCGCCGAAAACGGGCGTCGAGCCGCCATGGGCCGATCGGCGCGTCGTCCTGGAGTTCGGCCAGTGCGCGGGCGAGGCTCCACATCCCGTGTACGATCGCGCGCGAGAACCCGAAAGCTTTCGCGGTGATCGCGTAGAGGTGGATGGGGTTCCAGTCACCGGCCAGCGCGGCGTAGCGGCGGCCCGTGTCGGCTGCGACCCGCACAAGGACCGAGCGAAGCAGCGCGGGTGGCGGGTCGGCGAGGTGCGACCGATCGAAATCCACAGTCTGCGCGCGCCCCGGAAGCTCTTGGGCTGGTGCGTGACTGTGCGCCGAACTCTCGTGGGCTGGCGCACGACCGCGCGCGAGTGCGGTGGTCACGCTGCGCCACACCGCATCACCGTGGACGCTCGCCGTCGTCACGAGGTCGATCTCGGTTCCCCGCGTCACCTCCCGCACGGCCGCCAACACACAATGCAGGTGCAGCGGCTCATCGACCCGAATCGCCCGCAGCCGTTCCAGGGTCTGCCGCACGTGCACGAGGCCCATTGCACGCACGGGGAAGCGCGGGTCCGTCGCCAGCATCACCTGAAGCCCACCTGCCATGACTTGCGGCCAGGACGCAGGCAGTTCGCCCGTGTCGGCAAACCCGCACAAGCGGCGGTAGGCGCCCAAGCGCTGGGAGTCGCTGCGTTGCGGCTCCAACGAGTACGCCAGTTGCGGCATCGGTCCGGTCGTTGTCGCAGGCCGGCGCGCAGTCAGCGCTCGCAGCCACGCTCCCGCCAGGTTCGGCGGCCGCTCGAAAACGCGTTCCAAGGGAGACTCGGGGGCCATGCTCGCTCCATTCACGCATCATCTTGGTCGCCTGCTGTCCCACAGCCAGGGTCGGCTATCCCGCGTCGCTCCAGACGGGAGCGTCGGCCCAGGCCGCCGGCCACGCGGAGCCGCGATTGCCCGGGATTTCACCGCCATCCGGCGCCACCGCGAAGTTGCCGATGTCGCCGAACGCACGCTCCACGTTGGCACGCCCGTCGCGCCTCCGCATCGGCACGAGGCCCCGTCCGAGCCGAAGTTGGACGACGTCGTGCGGGGCCGGACGCAGATCGACGAGAGCGCCCTTGCGTGCCGGGTTGAGCAACTGCTCTTCGTTGCCAATGGGGTCGGCCACCGTCTTTGCCTTCAGTGTCCACACGAGCAGCGCCGTCGGGTCGCGATCGGGGTACGTCTCGGCGAGCAGGTCGCGGCCGCCGTAGAATTGCTTGCCGATGTCGTTCTGGTTCACCGGCCCGGCCATGAGGCAGCAACCGCACAACAGGTCGCAGTCGGCGGGCAGGTCGACCACGCCCATCAGCTCGGCGTAGAGCGTGGCGCGGGCAGCTGCGGCACCCGTTGCGCGCACGGCCCGCGTCCAGTCGAGGCCGGCACGCTCGACGTCGCGCGGCGCCAGCCCCACAATGTAGATGCGCTGGCCGACGAGCGCGAACGCCTTGCGGCCACGCGCGGCGTTCGTAGAAAACGCCCGTCCGGTCGGCAAGTCGGCCCACAGCGGCAGGTCGCGCACGACGTTGTCGGTGATCGTTTGGAGCCGCTCGCGCACCGCCCGCAGCCGCTCCTTGCCATTGGGCGTCAGCACGTCGATGCGATCGAGCAACAGCAGGTCCTTGGCGCGCTCGCGCGGCACGCCCGTCCAGTGCGAAAACGCGTTGTAGGCGGCGCGACCCGCCTGCACGGTCAGCGCATCGGGTACGTCCATGGGTTGCCGTTGTTGGTACGCGGCGGGCGCCTTCTCCTCGGCGTTCACACCCGGCTGGATGCGCTCGCTGCGGAACGCCAACAGGTTCGCGGCCACCTTGCGCGCGACGGCCGGCTCGATTGCGATCGCCTCGCCGGGCGCCGCGCTGCCGACCTGGCCGACGATCGCAACTTTCCACCCTTGGGCGCGATCCTGCAGCGTCAGGCCACACATCTCCTCCAGCGCGTGCAGCACCGGCTTGTTGTCGGTTCGACCGATCCCGCAGAACGGGGCCACGAACACCTGGGCCCGCCGCCGCCCGCCGGAGGCGAGCACTGCCGCGCGCTCCATCGTGTCGGCCAGGATGCCAACGTGGAGGTGCTGCAGGTAGCCGATCGACGGGATGTCATCGACGTGCTGGAAGCGCTTGCGCCAGGCCCGCAGCACCACTGTCGCCAGGCTCAGCACGGGCTTGTGGCCGGCAAAGGTGAGCAGCAGCGTGAACGGCGTGCGGTAGGGTCGCGCCAACACGACATGGGTGTGCGTCGCACCGTCGAGCGGTTCGGCCTCGCGGTGGACCAGGCTCCGCAAGAGGTGCGCGAGCCGGGCGGAGTCCTGCGGGCCGAACACCACGGCGCGGTGGCCACGAAAGTTGGTCGATTGGCGCGAGGTCAGCACACCGAGGGAACACTCCTCGAATAGTTCGCGCTCGGGCACCGGTGTGCCCGGGCCAAATGCGGTCGGCCGCGCCATCGACAACAGCGCAACGGCCTGGGCGATCTCGGTCCGCGTCAAGGGCACGCGCACGCGGTACCCGACGGGGGAATTTGACTCCAGGCCCGCAGGCAACGTGTAGCGGTTGGGCTTGCCGCCCGCGCCGGGAAATTCTGCACTGCGCCGCACGCGCCATGCCGGTGGCGGCGGCTCGACCGGGACCACGTCGAGCGTTTTCGGTGCCAAGGATTCAGCCGTGGCGTCGAGCGTGGCGTCGAGCGTGGCGTCGAGCGTGGCGTCGAGCGTGGCGTCGAGCGTGGCGTCGGTCATTGCGTCTCCCAGGCCGTGTGGCTTGGCTACCAGACGGCGGCCAGCCAGGCGGCAAGTGGCACCACGGCAAGCGCGGCACCCGCCGCCTCGCCCCGCGTATGCAGCGTCAACCCGCGATCGTCAACCGCGATGTCTGCGCCGACCCACGGCGCCTCGGGCGGCGCAACTTTCGCCAGGTGCCGCAGCAAGCGGAGTCGCTCGGCGCGGCCGGGGTCGTCGAGCAAGGCCACGGCCTGCACCATGCGGGCGGCCGCGCCGAGGTCGAGGGCCCAGCCGACCACGACGTTGCCGTCCAGGGCAGCCGCGACGGGCGTGCCGGCCAAGCTGTCGCCCTCAGGCAACTGCAGCAGGCGCTCCGCCGTCGCGGCGTCGGATGCGAACACGAGGAGGTCGCCTACGCGCACCAGCACGCCGCGCAGTGGACCCAGGCGGACACCCCAGCCGGCCGCACCTGCCACGGGGACGCTCACTACGGCATCGCCCAGCACCTTGCGGGCCGCGGCCGTGAGCTTCATGACGAGGAGGTCCGTTGCGGTGGCATCCTTGACGCTGGCGAGCACGGCCCACTGGAGATCGGCGATCGCTTGCGTGCCAGGCAGGATCAGTCCCTCGTAGCGGATTGCGACAACCGCGTGGCCGGGTACGGCGCGGACGAGGTCTTCCCACGACGGCCCGCCCGTCCACGACAGCGCCGAGCGCGCGCCGGCCACCGCGAGCCGCGCCGTGGCAGCCTCTGGCGGAATCAGGCCGATGGCACCCTCGAAGGCGTGAGCCACACTCAGCGTCGCCCGCAGCGCGGCCCAACCCCGCCGCGGCACGTGGCGCGCAAATGACGGCAACGGGCCATCTGGCACGAAAAGTTGGCGCAGGGCCGTTTGGCCATCGCCGCCGGCGACGATGCGGGCGCCCACCCCTGCGGAGCCCGTCCAGGCAGCAGCTGCGGGGAACAGGCGGGCGAGGTGTGTCGCCGCCGCCGCCGCGGTCGAGCCGCCCAGCGCCGGCAGGGTTGGCCCGACCACATCGACAAGGGCTGCCGACGCCGCATAGCCCACGAGGCGGGCACCCCCGGTCAGGTCTGAAGTCGCGGCGCGAAACGCGGGGTCCGAATCCAATCGTGGCGCTGCGCCGGTCAGCAGGTGGGCGAGGCCGTCCGCTTGCGCCATCGGCACGACCGCCCACGCCGACCAGCCCGGTGCGCTGGCCCACGTCGCCGGACCCAGCGGTCCCGACAGCGGGACCAGTCCACGTGCATCCGGCGTTCCGACAGAAGCTCCGGTGATGCGGGCGAACCAGGTTCGCAACGTCGATTCATGCGCCGCCGCCGCAACGACGACCGGGACCGGCACGGCCGCCGCCGCTCGCACCCGGCTGTCGATCACCAGCGCACCTCCGCGGCGCGCATCGACGCCGATTGTTGCCCAGCCATCGGTCACCGCCGGGTCGAAGCCGAGGCGCGCCCGCCGGCCTTCGGCATCGAGCCAGGGCCCGACCCAGGCACGCGCGCGGTCAGGCAAGAGGTCGCTCCACGCGATCGCGGTCTGGACCAATGCTGCGAGATCCTCAGCCGTCACGACGGCGGCGGTGTGGCGGGCGCTCAGCACTTGGGCCAGTGCAGGCGGCGCCACGGTCGGCGGCTGCCGCACCCATACGCCCAGGACCGCAGCCGCACTCACGGACACGATGCCGATCCACACCTTTCTCGTCACCGCCACGTGCCACTCCCCGAGCCACCGCTGCCGGCGCAGTCTGGCCGAGATCGCGCCGACAGGCCACGGGGCTTGTTGCATCGACACAGCAGTGCGGGGCCGCTGCCAGTACTCGGAGTGTTCTCCCAAGTATATAGGGCGCGAGCAAGCAGTGTGAGGACGCCAACCCCTGCACTGACGACGTGTGCGGCCCTATCGGCTCGTGTCAGCACCCATTCAATGCGGCCAACTGCAACGACGGCAACTCATGCACGCAGGCGGGCCAATGCCTCGGCGGCGCCTGGACGGACTACGCAGCCTTTGGGCGATCATGGCGCGGGGCCAAGGGTTTGACGAGAAGTTCAAACTGTGGCGCGTGGACGAGGGTGGACAAGTCCTGAGCAAGGGCGGGCTGCCGAGCACGCAGCCGACGGCGTGGCACGCCAAGGCCGATGGCACGTTGCTCCTGGCAGGCAACACGTCCACGACCGTGCTGTTCACTCAGGTCGGGCCGTCTGGCGCGGTGCAGTTCAACAGGTCGTGGAAGCCGCCGCACGACGCCACCCAAGTCTTTTCGGCGCTCGGGGAGGCGCCGGGCAACCTCGTTCTGGCAGCCGGCTCATGGGCCGCGAAGGGCGGCAAGGCGACTGACTTCGCCCGGCCGTGCCTCGCTCGCTGCGTTCGTCGCGAGCCCTCGATCCGATTCAGCGGGCTTTGGTGTGAGACGTTCGACTTGCGATTCGGTGGAGACGACGGCGCTTGGTGCACCTTGCGAGCGGTCGCTTCAGCCATGGCTCCGAGCCGTGGCCGGGCGCAGTGCGGGCTTGGCGACATTCGATACGAATCTGCTCCGCGCCCTCCAGACGATACAGATTGCGCACGGATGGTGTAGTGTCGCACCCTCGACGCGCGCATCTCGCGCACGGCCCGGAGCCTCGGCGTGAACCTTGCCCGCGACGCCGCCTTGGCCGGTGAAGTGCGTCCCCTCGACGGGGCGCGCATCCTGGTGGTCGACGACAACCAGCCCGTCCGTTTTGTGGTACGTCGCTACCTCGAGCGCGCGGCTGCCACTTGCGTAGAGGCTGAAGACGGCAACCAGGCGTTGGCCGTGCTGGCAACCGAGGCCTTCGACCTCGTCGTGCTCGACATCGACATGCCCGGCCTCAACGGCATCGACACCTGCCTGCAACTGCGCGCCAATCCGACGACGGCGCGGCTGCCCGTGGTGTTCCTGACCGGACGCGATGACGAAATGCGCCACGTGCAGGCGCTGCAGGCGGGCGGCGACGACTTCATCACCAAGCCGTTCACCGCGCCGGTGCTGATCGCACGCATCGCCAACCTCGTCGCCCGCCACCGCGCCGAACGCGAGAACACGCGCCTGGTCGAGTTGCTGCGGCGCTATGTCAGCGTGCCGCTGCGGGCCGGCGAGGCGGGGCGGCAGGCGGTGGAGCGGGTCGATGCGACGGTGCTGTTTTCGGACCTGCGCGGCTTTACGGCAACCAGCATGCACGAGTCCGCCGAGCATGTGTTCTCGGCCATCAGCGACGTGCTGGCCGAGCAAACGCGGATCGTGACGAAATGGCACGGCTACGTCGACAAGTTCAGTGGCGACGGCATGCTCGCGATTTTCGAGGGTGCCGACTCTGCCCACGATGCCTGCCGGGCCGCGATGGACATCGTGTCGTGGGCACGCGCGTTCGCGGGCATCTCGTTCTGGCAACCGCCGCCGATCGGGTTTGGCATCCACAAGGGCGAGTTCCTACGCGGCGATCTGGGTGGTGAGAACCAGTTGGAGTTCACCGTGATTGGCGCACCCGTGAACATCGCTGCGCGGCTGTGCGGCGTAGCACGAGCGCTCGAAATCGTCGTCTCGGAGGACATTGCCCGGCGCGTGGAGGGGCGCGTCAGGCTGAGTTCTCCGCGCCTCGTGCCGCTCAAGGGCCTGTCGGAGGCCGCGTCGCTGCATACCGTACTCGTCCCCTGATCGTGGGTCGCCTTGCCTGTCGGATTCCACTGCCGCCCGACGCCCTCGCAGCGTTGGCGATGTTGCCCTGTCGTGAGAGCGTGTGCGCCGTTTGCCGCCTTCTTCGCCAGTGTGCTCGCCGTCGCCGCCTGCGCGCTCGCCATCGTCGCCTGCAATGGGGCCGAGCCACCGGCACGCTTCGAGGTCTTGCGCCTGAGCGGCACACCGCGGGAGCGCGGGCTCCAGCATGGGCGGGCACTGTCGAGCAAGATCAAGTCGTTCTACACCACGATGTTGTCCACGTCTTTGCTGCCGTACCTGAATCGTGAACAAAAGACGATCGCGTCCGTGCTGTCCGTCTACTCCAGCCCCGAGTACGCCAACGGTCAGTTCTCCGTGCGACTGCTGCGCGAGAGTGCACGGTCGCTGGAGGGGTACCTGCTGCCCGCCGAAAAGGAGGAGTTGCAGGGCATCGCGGAAGGCGCCGGTGTGCCGTACGACGACGTGCTCGTGCTGAACACGTTTCTCGACACGACGCTGGCGGCCCGATCGATTACGTACTTCTTGCACTCGGTGCAGGCGCCGCGGCTCGAGCGGATCGAATTCGTGGCGCCCGCGCTGCTGACCGACGCTGTGGACAACGACGGCGATGGCAAGACCGACGAGGCAAACGAGGGCGCGATCGATCACGCTCCGTCGGCCACGGCGGCGTACCTCGAAGTGCCGGTCGATGCCACGCTGCGCCTGCGCCTCAGTGACGATGACGGCATTGCGCCTGCCAGCGTGCGGCTGCGCATCAACGGGGTGGTGGTCGGTGCCGGTGACCCCGGACTGCACGTCGCACCGCTGCAGTATGCGACGAGCGCTTCGACGACCGTGTTCATTGCCGAGTACAAGCCCGGCCAGCCGTGGCCCAAGGCGGCGGTCGTGAGCGTGGCCGTGCAAGCGTCCGACGCGAGGGTCGTCGCGGAGCCGCCGCCGGCACACGCCCGGGCCATGCGCGTCGAGCAGTTCACATTCACGACCGCCGGTGCGGGCAAGAAGCTCCACGAAGTCGAGAACCGCGGGCTCGCCGATGGCACCTCGCAGCCGCCGTCGCTTGCGTTTGCCCTGCGTGGAACTGCAACGGCCGACGGCCACGCGCTGCTTGCCCACCACTTCAGCCTGCTCGACGCCGGCACGTCGCACAAGCACGCGGTGGTGCAGTTTCACACGCCCAAGGACGGGCAGCCGTTCGCGTTTGTGGGCTGGGCTGGCATCGCGTACGGCCTGTCGGGCATCAACGCCCGTGGTGTGGCGGTGTCGGTCAACTTCTCCGATACGCTCAACAACCCGCTCGTTGGCGAATTCCTCCGCGAGTTCAACAACGCCAAGCTGATGAGCAAGGGCGTGCCCGGCGGATTCTGCGTGCGGCGTGCGCTCGAAGCGGCTGCACACGCGGATGCGGCCACGGAGATTCTGGCGGCGCTGCCCCACTCCTTCGGCTGGAACTTCCTCGTGGCCGACGCAGCCGGCACCCTGCGTGCCGTCGAGGCCCACACGAACGTGCTTGGCGACGGCGCGACGAAGCCTGCCGTGTTCGGTCCCGACTTCGGACTGGGCCCAGGCTTCCAGGGCTGGCCGCGCGCCAGCACGGGGCCCGACGACCTGCGAGTCGGCACATATTTCCGCCAGCGGGCCGACGATCTCGATGTGGCATTCGGCTGGGAACTGCGGCCGCAGCGCTTCTGGTCAAGCTATTTCCACCCGTCGGTGCGCGCCATGGCCTCGCTGGGCGACGCGATCGCCGGCCGCAAGGGTCCGTTTCACGTCGCAGGCGTGGCGGCCCTCCTGCGCACGCCGGCTCTGGTCGATCGCAACGACTCGATGTTCGCGACGATCGCCGAGCCGAAGTTCCGCCGCCTGCACGTCGCGGCAGGTTCCGTTCCGGCCACCGATGGCAGCTTCGAAGCGTTCACGTTGCCGATCGAAGGGCCACCATGACGCGCGTTGCCGGGGCCTGCGGGCTCGCTTGTGCCGTGGCCATCGCAGGCGGGCTGGCCGCGGCGCCGGCCCACGCGGGCAATACCGCAGTCCTGCCGGCGGGCGCATTCGCCATTGATGTCAGCCGGATCGACGCCATCACGAGCGTGCGGTGGGACGGAACACGTAGCGCCCGACCGCTCATCGACGGGATCGACCGCTACGAGCCGGGCGGCGGCTTGCAGGGCACGATCACGGCGCGGCCCTACGTCGACTACAAGTTCATCACGTCGCAGCTTTTCTACGGTGCCACCGACAACCTGACGCTGGCCGTTGCGCTGCCGTGGGTGACGGTGACGACGATCGAACCGAATCTCGGCTGGATCCCCGGCGGCTACCAGAACCAACTCGGCCGACCGTACAGCGAGGATGATTTTTGGGCGTGGGCCAAGAGCATGGGCCAGCGCAAGCTGGAGCCGTTTCGTGGCAACGAGGGCGTGCCGGCCGATGTCGTGGTCGGCCTGCGCTGGCGGATGCCCGGCCACTGGACAGAGCGCTGGGGCCTCGTCGGAGCTGTGGCGGCCCAGGTCGCGCTGCCGACCGGCGCGAGTCCGGACCCTGAGGAACTCGTCGCGGCCGGCACGCGGGCGTGGGACCTGAACAACTACGGAGACATCGAAGTCCACGTCGCAATGGAACGCCCGTGGCGCGAGGGCCTCGTCAACCGCTTCAACGTCGGCGTCGATGTCCATTCTGCGATCCTGCTCGAGCGCGAACTGGTCACGCCGAACGGCACGAAGCACCCGCTGCTGTTGACCCACGCCCCGTACGTCGGCCCGACGTATCGCGTCGATCCTGGTGATATGGTAGGCTTTTCGCTGCTGGCCGAATGCGCGCCCTGGATCGGGCCGACGTGGGCGCACTGGATGACGAAGGGCAACCGCACGGTCGCCGAAGCCTACCCAGCCGTGCTGAACCTTGCGGCCGCCTACACGTACGCCCACGTCGAGCAGAGCGTGTGGAAATCGCCGTCGGTGATGTGGAACTGGGAGCGCATGAAGCTCTGGCAGCCCGGCGACAAGAACACCGTCAAGCTGACGGCCGAGGTCAGCTTGTTGCGCCTCGGCCTGCCCCTGCAACTGTACGCCGGCTACCGCAACCAGGAATGGGTGCCCGGCAAGAACTCGCGGGCGTCGAACGTGACGGTGTACGGGGCGCGGCTGCTCGTGAAATTCTGGTGACGCGCGCCGTTGGGCGGGGCTTCCCAGCCCCACACGGCATCGGTACACTGCACCCGCGCCACACCTGCTTCGGTGCGCTGGTGGACCTGACCATGCTGCGAACTCCTGCCTTCGGGCTGCTGTGCGTCACTCTCTTGTCGTCTGCCGCTTGCGCCGAGATCGTCGTCACCGGCGAGGCCGATGCGGCCAAGGACGCCGCCATTGTCGACTCCGCCCCCGGGGGCGCGGGGACGGATGCTGCGGCGGGTGCAGACACGGCCACGGTCCCCGACACCGCCGCGATCGTGGAAGTTGCTGCGCCGAAGTCCGAGTGCGAGACCGATTTCGATTGCGTCAACATGAAAGGCAAGACGCCGTGCAAGCTGCCGAAGTGTGACAAGTCGGGCGGCGGCGCCGTGTGCAAGGTGGTGGCGCGGCTCGACGGCGAGACGTGTGACAATACGCTTTTCGATCCGCCGGGCGAGTGCCAAGTGTCGCAGTGCGATGCGGTCGGGACGTGCAAGAACCTCTCCAAGAAGGAGGGCGCACTGTGCGGCTTCGGCGCGTGCGGCATGAAGTGTGCCATCGGCGTGTGCGTGCCGGCGACGCCTGGCGACTACGACGACGGCCTGCCGTGCACGGAAGACTATTGCGATCAGGGCAAGGCGGTGGTGCACCACCCCATCAACAAGCTGGTGGCGGGCGCGTGCGACGATGGCAACAAGTGCACGCCGTCGGACTACTGCATCGACGGCAAGTGCCAGGGCGAACAGAAGGCGTGCAATGACGGGTTGGACTGCACGCTCGACACCTGCTTTCCCGACAAGGGCTGCGTGTACACACCCGACCCCAAGAAGTGCGACGACGGCAACCCGTGCACAAAGGATGGCTGCGATCTCGCCAAGGGTTGCACGGTGACGGGCAACGAGGTGGCGACGTGTGACGACGGCAACAAGTGCACCCAGAGCGACGTGTGCTCGGGTGGCGTGTGCCTCGGCAAGCCCAACGCGGAGTGCGGCTGCACGACGATTGCGGACTGTGCACAGTACGACAAGAACCCGTGCCAGGGTAAGTTCAAGTGTGCGGACAAGAAGTGCGTGCTCGACCCGGCGACCGCGCCCAAGTGCCCGACGGACAAAGACTCGGCGTGCAGCAAGAGCTTGTGCGCCCCGGCGACGGGTGCGTGCGCGCTGACGCCGGTCGCCGACGGCAAGGAGTGCACCGACCAGAACAAGTGTACGAAAGCGGCGGCGTGCCAGAAGGGGCAGTGCGTGGGCAGCGGCGCCGTTTCGTGCGACGACAAGAATGACTGCACGCAGGACGCGTGTGACCCGGACAAGGAATGCACGCACGCGCCGACGACGCAGCCGTGCGACGACAAGAACAAGTGCACGGCCAACGACTCGTGTGCGACCGGGTCGTGCACAGGCCAGAAAAAGCAGTGCGACGACGGCATCGCCTGCACGCTCGATGGCTGTGACGCCACCACCGGTTCGTGCACCAACGTGCCCGACGAGAAGTCGTGCGCAGACGGCAACCCTTGTACGACCAACAAGTGCGACGTTGCGGCCAAGGGCTGCTCGGTGACGCCCCAGGACGGGGGCACGTGCGACGACAACAACACGTGCACCGGCCCCGACAAGTGCGCGAGCGGCAAGTGCGCCGGCCCGAACTCCTGCCAATGCACCGTGGATGCCAACTGCGACGACAAGAACCCTTGCACGAAAGACACCTGCGACGGCGGCAAGTGCACCTCGACGGCGGCGGTGGCAAGCGGGGCATCGTGCGACACACCCGACAAATGCCAGGAGGCGGGCTCGGGCATCTGCATGGGGAGCGGGTGCACGTGGGGCAACAAGCCGAAGAAATGCGGCGGCGACCCCTGCAATACGGGCACCTGCAACGCGGCCACCGGCGCGTGCGAGAAAGTGACCAAGGGCGACGGAACGCCGTGTGACGCCGACCAGAACCCGTGCACTCAGGGCGACTCGTGCAAGGCCGGCAAGTGCGTCGTGGGCTCTGTCGTCAACTGCGACTCGGCGACGGAGCCCTGCATGATCGGCAAGTGCCAGCCCAGCACGACGAGCGCGAGCGGCTTCCAATGCCAGAAAACGCCCAAGACGCCGGCAACGGTCTGCGACGACGGCCAGTTCTGCACCGAGCCGAGCCTGTGCGACGCGACCGGCAAGTGCAAGCTTGGCTCGCCCAAGTTGTGCCCCGGCTACCCGAATCAGCCCTGCACGAAGGGCAAGTGCCAAGAGATGACCAAGCAGTGCGTGCCGGAGTCCAAGCTGGCGGGCGAACCGTGCGACGACGGCAAATACTGCTCGAGCGGCGAAGTCTGTACCTCGACCGGCGAGTGCGGCGGCGGCGTGCCGACCACGTGCCCGTTGCCAAAGGAGTGCCAAGTGAATACCTGCTACGAGGGCGCCGACAAGTGCGTGCTGACGCTGGAGCCCGACTGCTGCGTGACTTCGCAGGACTGCTTCGACGGCAAGTGGTGCACGAACGACATGTGCACAGACGGTCAGTGTACGTATCAGCAAAAGGCGGGCTGCAATTGCGGCCCCTGGATCTGGGCCAACAACTTCACGGGCGGCAAGCTCGGCCAGATGACGATCACGAACGACGCGGGCCCGGGCCTCGGCTGGCAGGCGCTCGACCCGTCGCCCCAGTCCAAGTCGCCGAGCGGGGCGATGTACTACGGCAATCCGACGACGAAGAACTACGACTTCTTGAATCTGAATCCGAATCCTATTTCATTGTGGAAGCCGAAAAACTCGGGCACGCTGAGCCTGCCGCCGATCGCGTTGCCGCAGGTTCCCAAGTCGGATTCTGGCGGAAACATCACCTTCAATTTCGACGTGTGGATGGATGTCGAGCTCGGTATCGCGGTCGGCGCCGACGACCTGTCGGTGTTGCTGGTGGATGCCACCGGCCAGGAGCACCTGCTGTGGACGAAGACGCACGGCAAGACCCAGTCGCCGACACCTGCCGAGATCGTGAAGGCGACGTGGATGTTCCAAAGTGTCGCTCTGGAGCAGTACATGGGGCAGACCGTCACGATCAAGTTCGAGTTCAACACGGTCGACTCGAACAACAATCTGACCGAAGGCGTGTACCTCGACAACCTCCAGCTCAATGCCGTGTGCCCGTAGGGATGAGTGTGCGCGCCGACGATTTCCGCTGGGATTTCGGAGCCCCGCTCGCGGGCGACCGGGCAGTCGCGGTACAAGGGGACGGGCTCCTCGTCGGCCGGCGCGTCGCCTTGCTCATCAGTGGCGGCATCGCGGCCTACCGTACGCCGGGGCTGGCGCGCGAACTGCGGCGGGCCGGCGCGACCGTGCAGGCCTGCGTCACGCCGACTGCGCTGCAATTCGTGACGCTCGATGCGCTCCAGTGGGCGACCGCGCAACCGGTCGTCCACGCGCTTGATGGCCGCGCCCAGCACGTCGAGGGGGCGTGCGACGCGTACCTGCTGGCGCCCGCGACCTATTCGACGCTGAACAAGGCGGCGGCGGGCAGCGCAGACAACGCCGTCACCACCACCCTGGCGGCGGCGCTGGGCCTGTGTGAAGCGCACCAAGCGGTCGTGCTCGTAGCGCCAACCATGCACGGCTCGATGTGGAACGCGATCCTGCGCGACAGCCTGGCGCGGCTGGCGAACCTCGGCGTCGTCGTGGTCCGGCCGCGCGGCGGTGACGGCAAGGCGCGGCTGCCCGACGATGCGGAACTGGTTGCGGCGGTGGCGGCGGCGCTCGCCAGACCTTGACGGTGGCTTCGGCATGACGGAGCGCTGCGCCGACATCGGACGGAAGGCTAGGCCTCGATCGCCTCGCGCGCCCTGCCCTTCGCCTTGCCCTTGTCGATGCGCGGCTCGATCTCGAAGGCCAGCTTGTCCCCCTCGAGCACCACGCGCACCACCCCACCGCGGGCGAGCCGGCCGAACAACAGTTCGTCGGCCAGAGGCTTGCGCACCTCGTCGGCAATCAGCCGCGCCATCGGCCGCGCGCCGAACTTGGGGTCGTAGCCCTTTTCGCTGAGCCAGGCCCGCGCGTCCGCGTTCGCTTCGAGCACGACCCGGCGCTCCGCCAACTGCCCTTCGAGCTCGGCGAGGAACTTGTCGACGATGCGCCCCATCACCGCCGGCGTCAGGCGGCCGAAGCGAATGCGGGCATCGAGCCGGTTGCGAAACTCCGGGCTGAACATCGACTTGAACTCGCGGTCTTCGAGCGCCGAGTCCCCGCTATTGCCCGGGTCGCCCACGAAGCCGACCTTGCCCTTCTCGAGCTCGCGCGCGCCGACGTTCGACGTCATGATCACCACGACATGCCGAAAATCGCTCTGCTTGCCGTTGTTGTCGGTCAGCGAGCCGTGGTCCATCACCTGAAGCAGCACGTTGAACACGTCGGGGTGCGCCTTCTCGATTTCGTCGAGCAGCAGCACCGCATGGGGCGCCTTGGCGATCGCCTCGGTCAGCAGCCCACCCTGATCGAAGCCGACATAGCCGGGCGGTGCACCGATCAAGCGGCTGACCGTGTGGCGCTCCATGTATTCGCTCATGTCGAAGCGCAGGAATTGCAGGCCGAGCACCTGGGCCAGCGCGCGCGCCAGTTCCGTCTTGCCGACGCCCGTCGGACCCGTGAACAGGAAGCACCCGAGCGGCTTGTCGGGCCGGTTGAGCCCCGCGCGCGCCACCTTCACCGCAGTCGTGACCTGGGCGACGGCCTCGTCCTGGCCAAACACGATGTCCTTGAGGCGCTTGTCGAGGTCGAGCAGGGCCGCGCGGTCGTCGCTGCCCACCTGCCGCTCGGGGATGCCAGCCATCTTCGCCAACACCCGCTCGATGTCGCGCACGGTGACGCGCAAGCGCGCGCGCTCGACCGGCAGCGGCGGCGGCTCCGGGGTTGGCTCCGCAGCGTGGCCCAACGTGGCAGCCGGCGCGGGCCGGAGCGGCGGCGGCACGACAGGAGTCGCGTCTTTGGCCTGGGCGGCGCGCAGGCGCACGGCGGCGCCCGCCTCGTCCATCAGATCGATCGCCTTGTCGGGCAACCGGCGGTCGTTCAAGTAACGCCCGGCGAGTTTGGCGGCGGCGTCAAGCGCGGCGTCGGAGAAATGCACCGTGTGGTGCTGTTCGTAGTGGCGCCGCAGCCCCTTGAGCACGGCGACGGTGTCATCGACCGACAGTTCGCCGACGTCGACCTTCTGGAAGCGACGGGCGAGCGCCTTGTCGCGCAGGATGTGTGTGCGGTGCTCCTCGTACGTCGTGGACCCGATGCAGCGCAGCGCGCCCGACGCCAGCGCGGGCTTGAGCAGGTTGGAGGCGTCCATCGCACCGCCGGTGGTGGCACCCGCGCCGACGATCGTATGCAGTTCGTCGATGAACAGGATCGTGTTTGGCAGTTCGCTGAGCGCCGCCAGCACGCCCTTCATGCGCTTCTCGAAATCGCCGCGGTACTTCGACCCCGCCAGCATCGAGCCGAGGTCCAGCGAAAACACCGTCGTGCCGTGTAGCGGCGCCGGCGCTGTACCTTCGACGATCGCCTTGGCCAGCCCCGCCACGATGGCCGTCTTGCCGGTGCCCGAATCGCCGACCAGCAGTGGATTGTTCTTGCGGCGCCGCATCAGCACCTGCGCCATGCGCTGCATTTCGTCGTCGCGCCCGACGAGCGGGTCGATGCGGCCGGCGCGTGCCTCGTCGTTCAGGTTCACGCAGTAGGCTTCCAGCGGACCCTCGCTGCGCCGCTGCCCGCGTCCCGCGCCGTCGTCTTCGTCGTCATCGTCGTCGTCGTCGGGCCCGTCGCCGCTCCGGTCCAGTGGCAGCATCCCCGTCTCGTCGTCGCCGTCCTCGCCACCGTGGGCCAGGTACGTCACCACGTCGAGGCGCGACACGCCCTGCTGGAGCAGGAAGTACACGGCAAACGAGTCGTCTTCGCTGAACATGGCGACGAGCACGTTGGCGCCCGTCACCTTCGCCTTGCCGGCCCCGCGCACGTGCATCGCCGCACGCTGGATGACGCGCTGCAGCCCCAGCGTCGGCTGCGTCGTGTTGTCGGTGCCCTCTGCCAGCGCGGGCACGTCGTGGCCCAGGTAGTGGTTGAGCGCGTCGCGCAGTTCGGCGACGTTGCCGCTGCAGCGCGTGATCACATGCGCCGTGTGGGCGTCGTGCAGCAGCGCGTACAGCATGTGCTCAAGGCCGAAGAACTCGTGGCGGCGCACCTGCGCCTCGCTGGCGGCGACCTGGATCGCGATCTCGAGCTCGATCGATAGCATCGCGCCCTCCGTCAGCCCGCGGGCTCGGTGGTGAGTTTCAGGGGCGCCCCGTGCGTGCGCGCGTAGTCCGTAACCTGGGCGACCTTCGACTCGGCGACATCGCGCGTGTAGGTGCCGGCGACGCCTTTGCCTTTGTGATGCACGGTCAGCATGATCGTGCGCGCTTCGACGTCGGTGCGATGGAAGAACGCCTTCAGGATTTCAGTGACGAGTTCCTGCGTCGTGAAGTCGTCGTTGTGCAGCATGACATGGTACAGCGTCGGCCGCTTGACCTTGGGGCGTGTGGCCAAGGCGACGTTTGTGTCGTCGTTCGTCTCGTCGTTCGTCTTGGGGCGGGGTGGCGTCGGCATGGCGGTACGTCGTCGGGCAGCCACAGGACCCACCCGTGTGATGGTAGGAGAATCGCGCCGCGCCGCAAGGGAACGCGCCGAATCGAGTCTATTTTTTCTTCGGCTTCAACGGTTTGGCCTCGTCCGGGCAGCCGTCGTCGTCGTCGACACCATTCTTCGTCTCTGGCTTACCCGGGCACTTGTCGCCGGAGTCGAGCACGCCGTCGCCATCGTTGTCCGGGTCCGGGCAGCCGTCGTCGTCGGCAAAGCCATCGCGGTCCTCAGGCTTCGACGGGCACTTGTCGTCCACGTCTTTGACGCCGTCCTTGTCGTTGTCGGGGTCCTCGCAGCCGTCGCCGTCTTCGAAGCCGTCTTGGTCCTCCTTCTCGCCGCCGCATTGGTCGCGCGCGTCTTCGACGCCATCGCCGTCGCCGTCCGCGTCCGGGCAGCCGTCGTCGTCTTGCAGGCCGTTCTTCGTTTCCGGTTCGCGCCGGCACTGGTCGCGCTCGTCGGGCACGCCGTCACCGTCGTTGTCGGGGTCGGGGCAGCCGTCGAGGTCTTCGTAGCCATCGCGGTCTTCGGCGGCGCGCGGGCACCTGTCGTCGTCGTCGCCGATGCCGTCGCCGTCCATGTCGGCGGGCTTGCCGAACAGGCGCCCGTACACGCCCAGTTGCAGTTCGAAGGCGTGCGCAAGTTCAGGTTCCGCCTCGGCCTTGACCTTGGCGGGTCCGATCACCCAACGGGCCTCGACGCGGGCGCCCCAGCGTTCGCCGAACTCGAGCCGCGCGCCGAGCCCGACGTGCGCGACGTAGTCCGTGTCGTCGTGGAAGATGCCGGGCCGCGGGCCTGCCAACAGCGTTTCGCCCCCGCCGCCGCCGACGATGAACGGTTGGGCGATGCCGGCCCGCAACACGTTCAGCCCGACCAGGCCGCGCCAGCCGAGCACGGGCGCCGCGCCGCCGAAGCCGACGAAGGTGTCGCCGACGTCGCTGCGAAAGTCAGACGGGGCCCAGCGCACCTCGGCTTCGACGACGACGCGGTCGTGCAGCGACAAGCCGAGGCGCCCGCCGAAAAGCAAGGACTCAGCCGGGACGTCGGTCTGGAAATAGGCGTCGCCAAGTTCCGACCGTGCCGACGATCGGTTCCATCCCGCGAATGCGCCCACGTCGAGCGCGCCGAGGGGGGCCGCGGCGGCGGCAACGGGCGCGAGAACGCCGGCGGCACAGGCAAGGGCCCAACTCGGCCTGGACGTTGGCTTCATGACACCTCCGGATTGGCGCACGCAGCGCACTCCTCGATCCACGGCGTGTCGTCGAGTGCGCCCCGCTCGAAAGGACGCCGACACGTCGAGCACAGTCCCCAGTCGGGCGTACCCAGCCGACGCTGGGCGCGAATGATCTGGTCCAGGAAGCGCCGCAGCCTGCGCTCGGGCGGTTCGTGCGCTTCGGTCTCGTTCGGCAACTTGATCGTGGCGAGCGTGGCATTCTGCCGGCTGAGGAGGTCCGTCAGTTTCTGGTTGATGTCCATGCCCTTGCGCGAGAGCGTCTTGCGCCAGCGTTGGACGGCATCGGGCGGCACGGCAGCGGTCACGCGACCCTCCCGGTGACCACGAGGCCTGCGGCGCCAGCCGTCCCCGCCAGCCCAGCCGTCCCCGCCAGCCCAGCCGTCCCCGCCAGCCCAGCCGTGCCCAGCGGCGCCACCTGAAGCGTGCGGGTCGGGAAGGCGAACTCGACCCCCAACTCCTGCATGCGCGTCAGGATTTGCAGGTTCACCTCGTGCAGCGTCCGGCCATAGCGCTCCGCATCCGTGATCCAGCACATCACGCGCACGCCGAGGCTCGACTCGCCGAAGACGCGAAACTGCACCGTCACGTCGGGATGCACGAGCGGATGGGCCTTCAGGATCGTGGCCAGTTCGAGCGCCGCCTCGGCCAGCTTGGCCGGCGGCGTGGCGTAGACGAAGCCGAGCGTAAAGTCGGCCACCACGCCTTTCGGATGGGTATGGTTCTCGATCGCGGCCTGCGCGATCTGCTTGTTGGGGATGACCACGCGAATCCCCGAAGAGGTCAGCATTTTCGTCGATCGCATCCCAATCTCGGCGACGCGCCCGGCTTTGTCGGCCACCTTGATCCAGTCGCCGACGGCAAACGGCCTGTCCGTCATGATCTGCAGGCTGCCCAGCACGTTGCCTAGCGTCTCCTGGGCCGCCAACGCCACCGCGAGGCCACCGATGCCGAGGCCGGTCACGACCGACACGACGTCGAAACCCGCGCGCTGCAGCACCGTGACCATGACGAACACGCCGGTCAGCGCCTTCAGCACAATGCGCGAGAAGTGGACGACCTGCTGGCTGACCGGCGGCTCTTGGCGCGCGGCCCACGGCGCCATCAGTTCCTGGAAGGCCGTGTCGAGCCCCCGCATCAGCAAGACCGCGAGCGCGAGCGCGGCCGCGACGACCAGCACGCTCACCACCGCGTCGTGAACCCGCGCCGGCAGTTGCAGGACCTGGACCGCGAAGTGGCTCGCCCCCAGCAGCACAAGCAGCGTGATGGGTTGCGCCGACTGGGCCGCGAGCTTGTCGTCGAAATCCGACTTCGTCCGTGCGGTAAGCTTCGGCACCATGCGCGTGAGCACCCAGCCCGCGAACCGGCCTCCGAGCCAACCGAGCGCCAGCACGAGCAAGACGACGAAATACGTCCGCAAGGTGTTGCCAGCCCACATCAGGTCTAGGAATTCATTTAGATTTGCAGGCATTGACAACTACCGCAGCGCCGGGTGACGCCGCACCACAGTGACCTGGTCATCCGACACGAGGGTGTTGGTCGGCTTCCAGAACATCAGGTATTTTGCAGAGTTCGGGCACTCCTTCTCTGACAGCTCGATCTCCTTTTTCGTGCAACTGGGCGTATCGTCGAGCGGATCGTGCAGTTCGCCGAAGTGTTCGTCCGTGTGCCACAGGCCGAGGAAGTGGCCGATCTCGTGCGCGAGCACCAGGCCCCACACCTCGCCGGCATACGGCGCGTCGGGCGGCAGGGTGAGCGCCTTTTTCCAGTCGCCTTCGTCGATCGCGAGCGCGATGCCGGCGAGGCGCGAACCGGCCAGACCGGGCACGCCACCGAGTTGGCTCAGCCCCGTCGCGACGGGCACGCCACTGCTCAGGATGCCACTCGTCAGCACGAGCGTCACCGCGGTCGACTTGGGCCGCAGCGTCCCGGTGATGGTGTAGACCGTCGCGAGTTCGTTGTCGGCGTTTGGACTCAGCACGTTGTCGAGGTAGCGGTATTTCTTGCCGTCGTCGCCCGCGATCTCGATGAATTCGACCTTGCCGAGCACGAGTCCCGCCGGCTTCCAGATCGCCTCTACGCGCGCCGCGATCGACTTCCACTGTCCCGACTTGGCGAATTCGGCGCACGGCATCGGGCTGGCACCCGCACAGAAGACGTCGAGGTCGAGCGCCACCGGCTTCGGTTTGGCGATTTCCGGGCGCGTGACGGCGAACAGGTGCAGCCAGCCCGCGCTGGGCTTGCCCTTGTACTTCGTCGGCTCCTCGTCGCTGCGGGTGAAGCCGACGCTCCATTCGCCTGCGCTCGGCAAGACTGCGGGCGCCATGCCGACGAGCGCCGTGGCCCCGCCAATCGTCGGCGCAGTGCGGTTGGGTGAAGCGACCCACCCGGCCGGGCCGCTGCTGAGCACTTCGAGGCCGCCGGGCGTGCGCAGCGTGTCGGCCCAGACGAACAACCGGCCGGTCGCTTCGACCTCGCGGGCGACGAACACGGTGCCGTGGCCTTTGGCCGGTGCCACGAAGGTCCGCGTCGGCGCTGCACCTGCGTCCGTCGTCAGTTGGACCAGGCCGAGGTCGCGGGCCTGCATGTCCGGGCGCAGGTTCGGCAGCGGCAGGCAGCCTTCGTCGATGCGGCCGTCGCCGTTGTCGTCTTCCTTGTTGCAGAGTTCCTTCGCGTTGGGGTCGAGGTCCTTCTGGGCGGTGTCGCCAGTCGTCGTCGTGTCGGCGGTGGGTTTCGGCGCGTCGGTGGATGTGGAACCGTCGGCCGTGATTGCGGAGTCGGCCGTGCCGCCTGCAGGGGCGGAAACAGCAGCGGTGCACGCAGCGGCGCACAGCAGGGGGGCCAGGACCAAGGGCCGCGCCCGAAGGGGACACGCGAGGGAGGACGCCGGGATTCGGTGCGGGTGCATGGGCGCAGGATGCACCACGGGGGGCGGTGGGTTCAACGCCTATGGCGAGGCTTTTCAAGTTGCGCCCCAACCCCAACCGCCCTACACTGCTTCGCCCGCGCCGCCCACCAACCCCGGCGCGCACCGAACGGACCATGGCCAACACCACGACCCTGAAAGACAACCCGGCCCTGCGCAAGGCGCTCAAGCGCGCCACCCGGCGCAAGCTCAAGGCCACCGACAAGGGCCTCACGCACGCGCTGCGCGACAAGCTGCGCCGCGCTCGCAAGGAGAAGCATGTCGGGTTGCGCAGCTTTCTCGCCAAGATCGCGAAAGACGCAGCGCCCAAAGCCTGACGGAAACGCCGAGGCCTCCCGCGATGCAGCCGCCGCCGTTCGAACCCGCCGCGTCGTCGCCCGGCACCATCGATTTCTGGTTCGATTTCTCCTGTCCTTACGCGTACATCGCCTCGTGTCGCCGCCACTGGCTGGCCGCCGCGAGCGGGCGTCCGATCGCCCTGCGCCCCATGCTGTTGGGCGGGGTGTTCGCCGCCATCGGGCAGGCCCAAAACCTGTCGAGCGTGCTGGCCCCGCCCAAGGCACGCCACAACCGCGCCGACGTCGTGCGCCAGGCGGCGTGGCACGGGGTGCCGATCGCGACACCGGTCGGTCATCCCCACCGCACCGTCGATGCCCTGCGCGCCCTGTTGGCGAGCCCGGCCGACGCCTGGGATGCCGTCGTCGATGCCTTCTACGCCGCCTATTGGCGCGAAGGTGCCAGCCTGGCCGACCCCGCGATTCTGGCCGGGCGGCTGCGATCGGTTGGGCTGGACGCGCAAGCGGTGCTGGCACGGGCGGCGAGCGACGCGATCAAAGCGGAACTGCGTACGCGCACGGCGGCCGCGGTGGCTGCGGGCGTGTTCGGTGCGCCGGCGTTCGTCGTCGATGGCGCGCTGTTCTGGGGCGCCGACCGCATGGACATGGTCGTGCGTGCGGCGCGTGACGGCTGGAACCCTTTGGTTGGCCAGGTTGATTTTCGATTCTGACGTGGATTGGAGCCGGTGATGCCGAAGCTTGTCGAGTATTTCTATGACGTCTCGTCGCCCTACGCCTACCTCGCCCACGAAGAAGTCGAAAAGGTGGCGGCGGCCCACGGCGGTCGCGTGCAGTGGCGGCCGTTTTTCCTGGGCGGCCTGTTCAAGGGCCTCCAGAGTGCGATCGTGCCGTTCAACGAGGCGAGCGCCGCCAAGCAGGCGATCCTGCGCACCGACATGGCGCGCTGGGCCGACGTGCGCGGGCTGCCGTTTCGCTGGCCGTCGATCTTTCCGATGATGACGATCCGCCCCATGCGCGTGCTCGCCCAACTGGACGGCGCCGACCACGTTCGCGTCGCCGGTCTCATCTTCCGCGCCTACTGGGGCGACGATCGCAACATCGCCGACGCCGGCGTGCTGGCCGAGGTGCTCACCGCAGCCGGCGTCGATGCGGCGGCCCTGCTTGCTGGTTGCGACGACGGCCTCGTCAAGCAGCGCCTGGTCGACGCCACGAACGAGGTCCAACGCCGTGGAGCGTGCGGCGCGCCGACGTTTTTCGTGGGGGATCGCCTCGTGTGGGGCCAGGACCGCCTCGACTTCGTCGGGCGCCTGCTCGATGGCTGGGCGCCGCGCGCGCTCTCAGCGTGATCCGCACCTTTGCAGCGCCCGCCAGTCGCCCTATCCTCCAGACCGCCATGCGCCTTGCCCTCGCCACCGTCGTCTGCTGTGCCTCTCTGTGCGAGGTCGTTCCCGCACTCGCCGCCGAAGACGCGACGACCTTCGCCCAGCGCGGCGCCACGGCCTTCAAGGCAGGCCAGTACCTCGATGCTGCGCGCAACTTCGAACGGGCCTGGCAACTCGACCCTGCAGACAACAAGAACCTGCGCTACGCCGGCCGTGCCTGGCAGGAGGTGGGGCACTGGCACAAGGCACGGCTCTTGCTCGAGCGCTACGTCGAGGTCGAAAAGGACGCGGCGCTGCGGCAGTCGGTCATCGAAAAGCTGGGGCCCCTACACAGCGCGACGCCCGTGGAGATCGCCGAGGCGCTCGCCAAGGCTACCGGATTGTATCCGCAGGGGAAATTGGAGCCAGAAGCCGCTCAAGCACTCGAGGACCTCGGCGATGAGCGCTCGCTGCGGCGGGCCGCGTCGTTGTGGGAAGTGGCGAAACTCGCGGCGACGACCGAAGCCGACCGCACCCAAGCGGTCGCGGCGGGACGGCGCCTGAAGGAGAAACTGCGCGCCCCCGTTACGGCTCCCGCTTCTGCCTCCACTACGCCCGCCACGCGACCCGCTGACCCACAGCTTGCGCCCCCGGAGTCGCTGCAATCGCCAAAGGTGGCGACCCCGCAAGACGTTGCGGCACCGCTGGCCGCCCCGCCCGCCCCGCCGCCGCCCCCGCACACGGATCCGCCGCTCACGGATCCGCCGCGACGGATGCCGACGCTCCAGGGCGAGCAGAAGTGGCGTACTCCCGTCGGCTGGACGTTGGCCAGTGCCGGCCTCGCGACGACGCTCGGTGGTCTGTTCCTGCTGAACGGCACACTCGCCGATGCCGACGCCTGGGATCGCAAAGTGGCCACGAAGGACGCCAGCGGCAAGGTCACAGGCTTCGGCACGGGCCCCGACGCCGAGCGCCGCTCTGCGGACGCCGCCGCCGCCATCAACCGGGGCTGGCTGGTCGGCGGCGGCACGACCGCGTTCGGCCTCGGCCTCGGCGTTGCCGGGGTCGTGTTGTTGCAAAGCCAGCCCGACGTGGCGATTGTCCCGTCCGCGCGGGGAGTCACGGTGGCGGGGCGGTTCTAGCAGGACGCTTGTGGCCTGGCACGGCGGCCCACCCCTCAAGCCATCAAGCCGGAGCGCCCTGCCTCTTGCGGGCCCGCGCCTCAAGCACCAACAGCGCGATCGCGCCGGCCGAGCACAGCCCGCCGATCGGCAGCGTGAAGTCGAGCAGGCCCGGCTTGAACTCGTCTTTCCAGGTCGAGAGCTTGTGCTTCTCGCCGCCGAACCCGTCGTCCTCTTCCGTGATGACTTCGGTCTGCAACGACGTCCACAGGCAGATGCTGGCGCCCTTGTCGCCGCACGACGTGCCCTTCATCGCCCAGAACCCGAGCACCGTGCCGCCCACGACGAGCAACACGATGGCCAGCATTTTCTTGTTCACGATGCCCTCCCGCGCCCGCGCAGGCGCATGCGTGATCTTTCGGACCGACAGCTAGCGTGCCACGCCGTAGATCGTGGCCTCGACGTCGATGACCTCGCCGACCTTCTGGCCGACGATGCCCGCCTTGCCCTTGATGTTGTAGTCCTTGAGCGTCACCTGGAACTTGGCCGAGACCTTGATCGCATTCTTGTCCGCGTTGTAGGTCAGCTCGGCCGGGATGCGCAGGTCCTTGGCGACACCGTTGACGCTGAACTTGCCGATCACCGTGGCGTTGGCCTTGTTGCCGGTGACGCGCACGCCCTCGATCTTCTCGATGGCGAGGCTGATGTGCGGATTCGCCTTGGCGTTCAGCCACTCCTCGCTCTGCAGGTGGCCGTCGCGCACCGGGTTGCCGGTCTTGAACGACGCGACGGGCGTCTGGATGCGGCCGGTGCCGGACTCCGCGTTGGCGGCGTCGGCGAACGTCAGCGTGCCAGTGACCTGCTCGGCCGTGCCACGGATTTTCTCCATCGGCGCCGAGGAGTTGAAGATGAACTGCGACTTCGCCGGGGCGTCGCCGATCGCAAACGCCAGCGGGCCGGTCTTGCCGGTGAAGGGAGTGTCGGCGAATGCCGGGAGTGCGACGGCGAGGCCGAACGCGAGAGTAGAAGCCAGGGTAAGCGTACGCATGAGAGTCTCCTGTCAGTAGCCCCGGTTGCGAGAGCGGCGGGGGCGAGCGCCGGCCGGTCAGGGAACGCGTGAGCCCCCGTCGGCGTTCAACGCGGGGTCAGAAAAAGAGGTGCGCCTGGAACGTCCATTGCGCCGTCGCGTAGTGCCACAGGTCTGCTGCGGGGTCTTCGGCACCCGCATCCGAAGCGAACAGGTAGCGGTACTCGGGCCGCAATTCGAGGAACGGCACCGGGAAGAACTGCACGCCCACGACCGCCGACGTCGCTGTCCAGTCCTTCAGCGTGCCGTCGTCGTGCTGGTCGTTGGTCGACGCGCTCTCGAAGCGGGCTTCGGGGATCAACCAGTCGTAGGCCGGGTAGGAGAGTTGCACCATCCAATTTGAGATCGTGCGCTTGGGCGCCATGCCATGCATGTATTCCGCGATCAGCGTGCCCCAGTAGCCCTTGCCGATGCCGATCGCCACGTCGTGCATGGCGACGTCGCCGGCCTGGAAAAGCGACGCCTGCACGGTGCCGTTCAGCCCGTGCTCGAGCATCTGCGGGAACCACGTCGCCCGCGCCGTCACGATCGGCGTACCCTGGTTGGCGGCCTTCACGTCGGATTCCGGCGTCTTGCCGTTCAACAGCAGCAGGTACTTCGCGGTGTTCATCCGTGTCTCGAAGTCCGCGAAATTGCGTGCCATGAATACGCCAGCATCGAGCGTCAGGTGCGAACTCAGCGCCTCGCCCTCAAAGTCCAACGTGTAGCTCACCTCGAGCCCCGGGTCGGCGTAGTAGGGCGGCAGCGTCGGCTGGCCCAGGTTGCGGGCGTCGCGGCGCAACAGCATCGTGTGGTCGTCGTGGCGGATGCCGAAGCTCGGCTGCATCACGCCCACCTTCACCGACGGCCACGTGAATTCGCCCTGCCACAGCGCCCACGCCTCGTAGCCGGATTGGCCTGCGTAGCGTCGGAAATTCTTGGTCCATTTGGGCTTGGGGTCGTCGAGACCATCCTTGTACGACGCCAGCAGGCCGGAAATGTTGGCGGTGGCGGAAAGCGTCAGGCTCGGCATCGGCAGGAACGCCAGGCCTGGCGCGACCTGCATCGGGAAGAAGATGCGGTCGGGCTCGATCACGCTGCCGGTCTTCTTGTCGTAGCGCGGCGCCGGCCCGAGCTTGGCCATCTGCATGCGGTCGTCGAAGCCGAAAAGCAGCTTGCCGTCCATCCAGGTGTTCGATTCGATGTTGTGCAGGCCGCTCAGGCCGAGCTTGTCCCACGTCACCGCGCCGACCTGGTTCATTGAGTACCAGCCGAGGTCGCTGCGCAGCCCGCCTCCCTGGGGATTGACGTGGCAATTCACGCAGCGGGAGCCCGCCTGCAGGCCCATGCGCGGCAACGCTCCGACCTCGGGCGCGAGCACGGTCACCCCAGCGACGGCAAGCAGGGCCACGTGCCCTCGCACGCTGACGTGTCGTCGTGTTGCAGTCATCGAACCCCCGCTTGACCGCCCGCTCACTTGGCGACCGCGCCCTTGTCGCCATCGAAGCTGACCTGGTAGAGCTTGAGCGGCTTGGTCGCCGGGCCCTTGACGACGGCGCCCGTCACGCTGAACTCGGACTGGTGGCACAGGCACTTCAGCCTCAAGAGCTTGTTGTCCCACTTGCCGGCGTCGCCGGGGCCCATGTCGCACGCGTCGTGGGTGCAGGTGCGCGACAGGCCGATGACGGTGCACTCGGCGGTCCGGATCAGCACGAGCTTGTCGGCGCCCGCGTCGAACGGGACGAACTTGCCGATCGTCGCGAGGTCCGCGTACTTGGGATCGGCCAGATCAAACGTCCCGATGGGCGTTGCCACGGCCGGTCCCGGGCACTTGGGCGCGGCGACGTCGGGTGTCGCGGGCACATCCGCAGGGGTGGCTGTTTCGCTCACGGCGGCGCCGTCTGTGGTGGCCGAAGCATCGGCGCTGGCGGGCACGTCGGCCGGCCCGACGCTGTCGGCTGAGGCAGTGTCCGCGGCGAGCGCATCGGTGCCGGTCGCGTCGCCACCCTTCGTGTCGTTCGCGGCCGATGGGGCCAGCCCGGCGGGTATGGCCAGTTCACAGCCTTGCAGCGTCGGCAGCAGCACGCCCGCGCTGGCGGCGGCGCCAATGCTCAACAGGAACGAGCGGCGCGAACCGGCGACAGTACGGTCCTGGTCGGCAGATGGGGTACGGTCCATGCGTTGTCTCGCTCCAGCGCGGGGTTCACTTCTACTGGGTCGCCGACGGGACGTGCAGGTTTGCCGCCGGCGGGGCTGATGGTGGGACAGACCATAGGGGATTCGACGGCAGGGGACAAGGTGTGCCGGGCTGTGCTCGAACGGCCCAGTGAACCAGTCCGCCGCAGCGCTGGACGGTTCGCGCGAAAAACCGCATACTGCTGAGACATTTTCCTCCTTGAGGTGTGCCGTGTCAAACCAGTTTTTTTCGTCGTTTGCGCTGACCTTTGTCGCTGCCGCCGTCTGTGGCACCGCGGCTCCGTCGAGCGCCGTTGCCAAGCCCACGGTGCTCGCCCTGCAAGGCGCACTGCGGGCCAACGCGGGCGGGCCGGTGGCCGATGGCGATTACCCGTTTGGCGTGTCGCTCTACGCCGAGGAAAAGGGGGGCGCGCCCCTCTACAGCGAAAAGTTCCTTGGCATCTCGGTCAAGGGCGGCATCTTCGCCATCGAACTCGGCTCGCAGGACCCGACAAAGGTGCTCGAGGATACCGCGTTCATCCCCGCACCCGGCAAGGCACCCGTGGCATGGGTGGGCGTGCAGATCGGCGCCGATCCGGAACTCGCGCGGGTGCCCTTGCGGCCCACGCCGGCCACGCTCCATGCGCGCGCGGCTGACCTCGCCTTCGGGCTGGAGTGTTCCGGCTGCGTCGTCGCCGGCGCGATCGCCGCCAACGCTGTGACCGGGGAGAAGATCGCCGCCGGTGCGGTCGATGCCAAGCACGTCGCGTTTGCATACGCCGGGTCGAAGACGAAGGGAGGTCCAGCCGAACTCGCCGAACTCGCCGCCCTCGCCAAGGTTGCCGAGACGGCAAAGAACGCCGAATACGCCGCGAGTGCCGACGAGGCGAAGACCGCGAGCAAGCTGCTGTGCACGGGCTGCATCGGTGCGGCGCACGTCGGAGCCACGTTTGCCGCGGACCTCGTCACCGCCAAGCAGTTCGCCGCAGTCGCCGTGTCGGGCAAATACGACGATCTCGCCGGCGGCCCCGACCTGACCGGCTATGGCGCGCTGGCCAAGGCGAATGCGTGGGGTGCGCAGCAGGTACTCAAGGGCGGCGCGGACTTCCAGCAGCAGGAGGCGGTGCTATTCCGCTTTCAGAACGTCGCGAAGGATCCAGTGGCGTGCTCCGACAAGAACATCGGCCTGACGTACTACAACACCGGCGACAACACGCTGAGGGTGTGCAATGGCAAGGACTTCATTGCGTTCGCCAACGCCGTACCGCCCGGCGCGAAGGAGAACCCCGCAGCGACGTGTGCCGCGCTCAAGCAGGTCAATCCCGGCGCGGCGTCGGGCGCGTACTGGATCAAGCCGAAGTCGGTCGCCTACCTCGCCTACTGTGAACTGCAGACCGACGGCGGCGGCTGGACGATGGCGCTGAACCTCGACACGTCGGACGGTCACGTCTCGTGGTGGGCGGACGCGATCTGGCTGGACGGCAAGCCCTACGGCGACGTTGCCACGCCCTTCGAGGGCGACCACAAGAGCGATGCGTTCATGGACCTCGACAGCGCGAAAGAGGTCCTCGTCGTCGTCCACGAGCAGGGCAGCGTCAAGGGCTGGAAGGTGTGGACGCGCCCCGACATGAAGTCGCTGCACGCGCTGGCCACGGGCGGCGACAACCAGGTGTTCGGCGCGACGGTCAAGGCCGAGTCGATCGGTGCGTTGCCCACCAAGGAGACGCTGGTGCGGACGTCGAAGGCACTCTACTTCAACCACTGCGTGCAAGAAGGTGGCACCTGCACGGGACCGTCCGCGGGCTCGCCCGACGGCGATCGCATCGCGTCAAACGAATCGGCCCCGGCGGGCAATTCGGGCGGCGGGCTCGGCAACTGGCACGACATGCAATACTGCTGTGCGGGCAAGGCGTACGGCTCGAAATCGTGCAACGGCAGCGCATTCCGCACGACGTCGGAGGCGCAGTCGGGCTGGGCCGGCTGTTACAGCGGTCAAGCGGGGTACTTCGGCACCGACACGTTCGGCGCGGGCACGAACCAGTGCAGCGACACGAACTGCGACGCGTCGAATTGGGCCCAGCCGAACGGCACTCCGTACGATTACGCTGTTTTCCTGCGCTGAACCAATCCAGAGGCGGGTCCCGGCAGCCAGGCCGGGTCGGCGAGCGGCGGCGCTGTACCCAGCACCCCCGCCGCCACGATTTCGGCCGCGATCGGCGCGAGCAGGATGCCGTTGCGGTACAAGCCCGACGCCAGGTGCAGCCCCGCGATCCCGGCATGGGGACCGAGCAACGGCAGGCCATCGCCGGCGTGCGGGCGCAGGCCGCTCCAGTGTTCGAGGACCGTCGCATCGGCCAGTGCTGGCACGAGGCTGCATGCGCCCGCGAGCAGGTGTGCCAGCCCGGCGTCGGTGACGCCCCGCTGCCAGCCAACGTGTTCGGTCGTGGCGCCCACGATCAGTGTCCCGTCGGCGCGCGGCACGAGGTAGTGGGCGCCCGCCTTCAGCACGCAATCGGTGACCGGTCTGGGCGGGCGCAGGCGTGCGAGTTGGCCGCGCACGGGCGTCACGGGCGTGCGGCAGGCGGGCAACCCGGGCACGAGGTCAGTCCAAGCTCCGGCCGCGACCACGACGTGATCGGCCTGCACGCATTCGCACGATCCGTCCGGTCCGTCGAGTTGCACGGCGCGAACCCGCCCTTCGCCCACCTCCAACCCTGCCACGATGCAGCCGCTGCGCACTGCGACACCGGCCGCGCGCGCCGCCGCCACCACGGTCGGGACCAACACCCGCGGGTCGACTGCGCCGTCGTCGGGCAGCCACAGGGCGCCGCGCACCATCGCCGCGACGTCCGCCTGGCGCTGGCGCGCTTCCTGCCGGTCGAGTGTATGGTGGGCGAGGCCTGCCAAGCGCATCCAGTGCGCCCGCGTCGCCAAACGCTGCACAGCGTCGTCCGTGAATGCGACTTCGAGCACGCCGCACGCGCGATAGCCCACGTCGACGCCCGTCTCCTGCAGCAGCGCCCGCGCAAACGCCGACCAGCGTGACCGGCTCGCGAGCGCGAGGTCGAGCAGCGGCCCCGGCCCCTCCGGTTCGGCCTGGGCCCCGAGGATGCCCGCCGCCGCCGCCGAAGCCTCTGCGCCCGGGATCGCGCGTTCGAGCAAGGTGACGGCCAGATCGGGTCGCCTTCGCTTCAACTCGCGCCCGACGGCCGCCCCCATCAACCCCGCGCCGATGATGACGACATGCGTCCTAGGGATGGTAGACCTCGCGCCCGGTCGCCCCCGCAACGACGTCATCAAGCTCGAACCGCAGCGGCATCGCCTGGTTCGCGAGCCACAGCTTGGCCTGGTCGGCAAAGTGGGGCGAGTCGGTCAGGCCCGATTGGCCGCTCGGGATCACGTTCAGCCCGTCAGTGCGGCCCGCCACCTTGCCGCCGTGGCCGCCCATGGCGATCGCCATGCGGAACACGGGGCCTGAGCCGTAGCTCCACCCCAGCGCGTTGATGCCACCCGCCGCATCGACCGCGCACGGGTCGCCCGCGCGCGGGAACGTCGAGAGATCCTTGCGCGGATCGCCGGCCGCGAACTTGTCGGCCAAGGGCAGCAGCGCCGGCGTGATGGAAAACTGCTCGGTGAGTGCGGCGTACGCCGGGTCCGACCCGAGGAAGTCGGCCAGAATCGAGTCGAAGTGCACGCCATGCCGCAGGCCCCACAGCCACTTCGCCATGTCGTCGGTGCCGAAGCCGCCCGTGCCAGGCTCCGCACCCTTGCCGGCCAACGCGTCGAGCGCGGCCTGCAAGGCGAGCAGCGCCACCTCGCGGCTCGACTCGATCTCGGCTGTGCCCAGCACATCGAAGAATGCGCTCTCGGTCGTGGCGGGGTTCCACGACGCGAGCTTGCCGGGATTGTCCTTGCCGCGCCCGAGCCGGAACACGGTCAAGGCGCGGGTGCGCGCGTCGTTGCCCCACGGCTCCCACACGCCCGGCAGGCCCTCGTCGTTGAGCACCCTGTCGACGAACTGCCCCATCCAGGCGTTGTGGATCGTCGTCGCCACCGCATGGTCGACGTCGTCGACTGCGGGCGTGTGGTAGAATGTCGCCACGCCGCCGCGCGCCGGGCTGCCCGCCTTCTGCCACTTGTCGAGCCGTGCCCGCACGCCATCGAAGCGGGCCGCGTTGGTGGAGTAGAGCTTGGCCAGCCGCGCGTCATCGACGTTCGCCGGCGGCGACTGCCCCGCCAGGGCCTTGGCCGCGTCGATGGCCTCGACCACGAACGGCACCCACTCGTCGCCGAGGCGCGACTGGTGGTTGCCTTGCAGTGCCGCCATCGCCGCGACGTCGCAGCCCTTGGTCGCCGCGCACGCCTGCAGCGCGGCCTGGATCGTGTCGGCGCGGTACCCATTGGCCCACGGTCCGCCGATGTACCACTTGTCATTTGTCAAGTTGTTGTCTGTCGATAGGTTGCCCGGGTCATTGTTCGCGGTCACCACGAAGCCCTGGGCGGGGTCGATCGACTGCGGGTACTCCGCGAACGGCACCATGCACTTGTAAGGGTCGGCCTTGCCCGCTGCCTCGTCGACTACGCCTTCGGCCGTGAGCGGCACCTCGAAGCCGCGGTACTTCTGGCCGTCGAGCAGCAGCTTTGGGTGGGCGCCCGGCTTCCACATGCCGTCGGCCTCGCGCGGCAAGTAGCCACGGCACGGCACCGCCTGGTAGCTCGTGTACAGCACGCTGCCGTCGGAGTCGGCCGCCACGATGTTCTGGGAGTACGCCACCAGCCGGCGCGTGGCCTGGCGAAAGGACTCGACGTCCGTCGCATGGCCGAAGCGGTCGACCGCACCAAACACATCGCCGAGGAACCAGCCCGTGTAGGCCTGCGTGATGCCGGTCACCTTCTTGTCGCCATCCTCGTCGCCCGGCACGACGAACTTGCCCGCGAGGTTGACGAGTGCCTGGCCCGCTGGCGGCTTGTCGCCCGCCTTGGCCTTCTTGCCCTCGACGTCGATGAGCAGGCGGCCGTCCCACGTCTTCCAGCGCGGCCACGTCTGTTTGCCGCCCTTGGAGCCGAGCGCGGGGATGACCGCCGACTCGTAGGTCTCGTCCACCTTGACGAGCGGCTTCTGCTGGCCCTCGAACAGCGTCGCCTTGGGCAGGCCGTCGGCGTCGAGCACGACCACGTCGCGGTACCAGTCGTTGACGTCGCCGACCAGCTGCGTCTGGCTCCACGCCACCCGCCCGTTGGTGCCGACCGCCATGAGCGGCAGGCCCGGGATGAACAACCCCATCTGGTGCGTGGGGCCGCCGCCGAACACTGCGGTGTCGGCCCCGAGTTGGTAGAACAACGACGGCACCGACAGCGGCAGGTGCCCGTCGCCGGCGAGCAGCGCGCGGCCGTCCTTCGTCTTGCTGCCCGCGACCGCCCACGAATTCGAGCCAAAGCCCGCCTCCTTGTCGTGGCCCGCGCGCCGGTGGAACGCGTCCGACCGCTCGCGAAATCGCTCAGCCAGCCCGGGTGGCAAGGGTTGGGCCCACGCGGCCCAATCCGTCGCAAACTTCTGGGCGCCGGCAGCCGACCCGGCAGGAGGCGGAGGTGGCGGCAGCAGCGTGCCGCCCTTGTCGAGGCCGAGCCCCTTGGCCGAACTGACGGGCTTGATCGGGGCCACGCCGAGCCAGATGTCCTTGATCGCGCCGGCCTTGCGCAGGTCGCCCAGGGCCTTGCCGTCGAAAAGTGTGGTGAGCTTGGCGAGCGAGTCGGTGCGGCCGACGTCGTCGGTTTCGTAGCCGAGGTTGTAGACGATGACCGCGGCCGCGCCGCACAGCGAACGGCGGTCCCACGGCTGCAGCAACTCGGCGGTCTTCTTGTTGAGCAGGCCCTTGGCGAGCTTGATCTCCGACGGCTCCGGCAGCTTGCCCGCCAGCACCGCGGCCTGGTAGTCATTGATGCCTGCCGCGAACGAGTCGAACACCTCGACCTGATCGGGCTGCATGTGGCTGTAGATCCACTCGGCGACCTGCGTCATGCCATTGCTGCGGCTTTGCATGTCGTTGCCCAGCGCGTTGTCGCCGAGCAGTTGCGCGACCGTGCCAAGGCCGAGACGGCGCGTGAGTTCCATCTGGAAATAGCGATGGCGTGCCGTGACGAAGCCGAGCACGCGGGACAGGTCCTTGCGCGATCGGGCGTAGACGTGCGCGCGGTCGCCCTCGGTGCGCACGACGTGGACGGGCGCCGCGAGCCCCGCCAGCGTCCAATCTTCGCCAGCCGTGGCCTTGATGGCGAGAATCTTCTGTTGGGACGCGGGATCGCCCAGTGAGGCATCCTGTGTTCCATCAAGCACGGCGTCCGAAGCGCTTGTCGCGTCTGTGGTAGCGGCGGCAACGAGGTCGCCATTGACCGCGTCGGCCTTGGTACTGGTGGCCACATCGGCTTTCGATTCTGGGTCTTTTGATCCACATGCCGATGTGATGCCGCACGCAACCAGAACTACCCACTTGATCATGATATTGTTCATGTCGATCCCCGCGTGGTCGGCTCGCCTGCGCCCGAGAGCGCCGTCGCCTGACCGCACTCGGCTTCTACCAACAACCCTGCGCCCCTGCTAGCCTCGCGGGTCCGTGTCGATGACTGCCCCGCTATTGCCTGCCCGAACGCCCGCGTCCGAGCGTCGGCGTTTTGTCGCGCTGGGCGCCGCGGTGGGCATCGGCGCGCTCCTGTTCGCTTTTCCTTTCCCGGCAATGCGCCCCGAGGCGGCGCGGCTGTTGGCCGTGCTCGCGGCGGCGATCGTGTTGTGGGTGACCGAAGCCCTGCCGGTCGGCGTGACGGCGTTGGCGGCACCAGCCTTGTGTGTCGTGCTCGGGGTCGCTCCGGCCGACAAGGCCTTTGCATCGTTCGGCAATCCTCTGCTGTACCTGTTTTTCGGCGCCTTCGTCCTGGCGGCCGCCGCGGAACGCACCCGGCTCGACCGCTGGCTGGCGGGGCGGTTGCTGCCGGGCCACGGCGCGACCCCGCTGCGCAAGGTGCTGACGCTCACCTATCTCACGGCCGGCCTGTCGTCGATGCTGTCGAATACGGCGACGACGGCGATGGTGCTGCCGGTGCTGCGCGCGACGGTGGCCCGGCTATCCGATCGGGCGCGCGCGCTGGGCCTGTTGACGGCAGCGTACGCGTCGTCGCTGGGCGGCGTGCTGACGCCGGTGGGCACCCCGCCCAACCTGCTGGCGATCGCGGCGCTGCGCCAGTACGCCAAGGGCGACGTGCCGTTTTTCGCGTGGACGCTGGTGGCGCTGCCGATGGTCGCAGTGCTGTTGGGGCTGTGGACGCTGCTGCTCGTGCGCGGGCTGCGCGGGGCAACGCAGGCGACCGACGACGCGGACCTTGGACCGCAGCCAGGCACGCTACCCCAGGGCAGCGTGCCGCTCGATGTCGGCCAGCGCAGCACCCTGATCGCGCTGGGTGTCGCGGTCGTGGGGTGGGTGCTACCCGGACTGCTCGAATTGGTGCTCGGCAGCGGCGCTGAGACGGTCAGGGCGGTGAAGCGCGCGTTGCCCGAGGGTGTCGTCGGCATTGCCGGTGCCGCGCTCCTGTTCGTGCTGCCGGCGACCACCCGCAGCGTGGCGGGCAGCCCCCGGCCGCGGCCCGTGCTCGAGTGGGGCGAGGCGACGCAGATCGACTGGGGCACGATCCTGTTGTTCGGCGGTGGGCTGGCGCTCGGCGATCTTGCCTTCCAGACCGGGCTGTCGGCTTGGATCGGCCAGGGCGTGCTCGAAGTCACCGGCGTGCGCAGCGAAATCGGCTTGACGGTGCTGTTCTCGACCGTCGCGGTGCTGCTGTCGGAAGTGACGAGCAACACTGCCGCCGCGGCGATGCTGTGCCCGCTTGCCGTCATGACTTCGCAGCAGGTCGGCATCTCGCCGGTCGCGCCGTGCATCGCAGCAGGCATGGCGGCTTCAATGGGCTTCCTGATGCCGATCTCGACCGCCCCCAACGCGATCGTCTACGGCACGGGCCAGGTGCCGCTGCGCACGATGGCCAAGACCGGTGCAGTCCTCGATCTGGCCGGCATCCTCGTGATCCCGCCGGTCGTCTTGGTCGTGACGCACTGGATCGGACTGCGCTGACCCACGACACCGGCGCTGGCCCGCAATCACCGAACGCTACGGATTGACCGGCACGCGCAGCGCAGCCGTGTTGCCCGCGTCGTCCGTCACCTGGACCAGTAGCGTATGCGGCCCGGCCAGCGAACTCAGCGGCAGGTCGAGTTCCCACGCCTCTGTCAGTTGGTCCCAGATGCCGTCTTTGGGTGTCGCGAGTTCCGCCGGGAGCCCGTCGAGGGACACCTCGACCTTCGTGATCCGGCTCAGTGCGTCGATTGCCGACCCTGCCAGCGTGCGCCCGGCGACCACGGCCGACACGTCGGGTCGAGTCCGGTCGATCAGGAACGGCTTGGACATCCGCGCGGTCGCCTTCGCCTGGCGCGGCCCATTCGTCGGCTGGTCGGTCACCTCGACACGCATCTCATACCAGCCATCGGGCATGTCGGTCGGTGAGATGTCCATCGACTTCTTGTCGTAGAAGCGCTCGTGCAAAAGCAGCCACTGCTTCGTGCCCTTCGGCCGGTACTGGACGATGTAGGCGAGCGTGTCGACGTCCGGATCCTCTGACGCCCACGACACCGACCACGTGCCCTTCTGCCGGTTCGGCACGGTGTCGATCTTCGTGATCATGGGCGGCCGGTTGGCAATCTGGCGGAACACCTTGAGTTCCGTGAGGCGGCTCAGCGGCTGGGTCAACTTGACGCGAACCTGCAGCGCATTCGCCGGAGGGCTCTGCACGACGTCGCCCTTGAGCGCCTGCCACGGGCTCCACGAGTCGTTGGCCACGTCGGAGAATCCACTGCGCGTCTCGACTTCGAGCCCGCCCTCTCCGACCACCTCGACGCGCCCCCACAGCGCGAGGCCGGTCTCGCTCAGCACCTCGGTCGTGAAAAGCGCCGTCGTGTCGCCCTGACCCACCGCGTACACCGCCGCCGCCTTGCCCGTGAACAGCGTGCGCGCCCCGCTGGGCCCGACCTCGACCCCCAGCACTTCTTCCTCCTTGAGATCAAACAGGCTCTGCACGTCGCCGAAGTCGTCGCCGATCACGACACGCCCGCCGCGCGCCGCACCAGCCAGCACCTGCTTGCCGACTACGCCGGCGTCCGACAGCATCCCTTCGGGCGAGGCGTACATCCGCATCACAAGGCCGTCGTCGGTGCGCTTCCAGATGGCGCCCTTGCCTTTGAGCGCTTGATCTTTTTGCGCTTTCTGCTGGGCCGGCGTCTTGGGCGTCGGTCCCGTTCCGGGGCGGTCCGGCGTCGCCTTCAGGCTGGCCAAGGGTGCCGCCGTCTGGCCGCCGTTTACCACCGCGTAGACCGCCTTGGATCCCCGCACGAGCGCGCGCACCTCGGCACCGGGAAAGCTCGCCAGCGCGCGCACCTGCTTCTCCCCGTCGATCCGGACCAGCAACGCGGCGTCGGCCGTGCCCGCGAGCAGTCCGGTGCCGTCGTCGAGCAGCGCGAGCACGTGGTCGGCGCCGGTCTCGGCCCACACCTTGACGGCCTTGGATGCAATGTCGACCGCAAACACCTTGCCACCTGGCCCCGTTGCGGCATACAGCGTGCTGCCTTTCTTCAGCAACGCCCACACATGGCGCGGTGGGTCTTCGTCTTTCTTCGGCTTTGCCTTCTTCTTGGGCGGTTCGGCCTCGGCGTCGGCGTCGGCGTCGGCGTCCTGTGCAGCAGCGGCGGCAGCCTTGGCCTTCTCGGCATCGGCGGGGTCGACGAGGCGCACGAACGGCGTCACCTTGCCGTCGGCGCCGACCTGAACAATGTCGCCCTTGCCGACGAGGCCCGCGTAGACCCCGCCGCTGCCGTCGAGCGCCAACGACGCCACGAGCGGCGCGTCGACCTTGGCGATCAGTTTCGCCTTGTCGCCGTCGACCGCGAACACCTTGCCCTGCAACCCGGTACCCAGCCACAGCCGGTCGCCGTCGCGCAGCCAGCAGTGAACGAACTCGGCATCGACGTCGGTGCGCTGCAGTCGGGCCGCCACCGTCAGACCCAGCGTGGGGTGCAGGGCGAGCCCTTCGAGCGTGCCGCGCCGAAAGTCATTGTCGTCGGCGTAGTGCCACATGGCCGGCTGGCTCGCCTGCGCGACGGTCGGCACCACGGCCACCGCCATCGACAGGATCGCCGCCGCACGGAGTTGGTTCAGGTTCATCCAGACGTCCTCGTTCTTCGTCAGGTGGTACATCGCGTTATCTTGGATAATACCATAATCAGCATGGCAAATACTGCCGTCATTGGACCGTTACGGGATGGGCCGCACGCGCAGCTTCACGCTCGCCGACCCGTTCAGCGTCCAGGGCAGCGTCTTGCCCGCGCGCAGCGTCTCCTTGCCCGCCCGTGTTTGCACGGGATGGCCAGCCAGTTCGCCGCGCACATGCAGGGGCAGCCCGCTCAAGCGCCAACCGCGACCCATCAGCGTCGGCTCCGGCAGCGCGACGACGGCGGCAAGCCGGCTGCGTGGAATTTGTTTTCGCAGAAAATCAAGCAAATCATTGACGTTTGCCGGTTCGGGCACCTCCGGGGGCATCGCCTTTTCGCCGCCGATCTGCACCTGGATGTCGGAGCCAGCCAGTTCGCGCGGCAGGGGCGGCAACGTCAGCGTCACCTCCGTCGGCGCCTCGTTGGCGACCTGCAGGCCCACGCGGATCGGGATTGCCTGGCCCACTTCGACCTCGTCGCCCGGCGCGCGGGCCCACTCGACGAACGCGACGTTGCGCGCATCGGCCACCTCGAACGAGGCCGAGATGCTGGCTACCCGAAGTCGCTCGAATCCATTGAACACAATAGCTTTTGTTACGTTTTGCACGAGGCCCGCGACTTCGCTCACCTGCGCCATGCCGTTCAGCCCCGAGACCGCCTCGTCGATGTCGATCGGCGCGTGACCGCCTTCGAGTTCGACGTGCAGGTGCATCGTCAGCGCGACGTCTTCGGCGATCGGCTCGGAGACGCGCACGGCATTCGAGATCACCATCGCGGCGGCCATCGGCATGAAGATTGGCTGGTCGGTCACTTCGACCTGCCACACCTGCGTCTCCTTGCGGTCGCGGCTCGCCACGTGGACGCGCACGGGCACCATCGTGGCGCGCACGCCCATGCGCCCGGCGATGGCGGGCTGGCGGTCCTGATCCAGCACGCCGGCATCTTCGGTCGGATTGGCCATCTTGAAGCTCTGGGACTGCGACGCCAGGATCCACTGGACGTCCGCGCCGCCGACCGGCAGGTGGACCTGCCCCATCCCCTTGAAAGGATGTCCAAATGCGATGAATCGGTCGTCGCGCACCCAAGTGATCGTGCCCACCCCGCTGATCGACATGTCGCCGCGCGCGAGCGACAGCGACACAGCGCCACCGGGCGCAAACGGCACCGACGGCTGGCCTTTTTTCGCTGCACCGAGCGCCCCACCGGCGGCCGTCGTCAAAAACGGGAATCCCATGTCGCTCCACAGCGGCCGCGCCCACGCGAGCACGTCGGCATGGAACCCGGCAAAGGCCAGCGGCACCGCAACGGGCTGCATCTCGGCGCCATCGGGCAATCGCACGGCCGCGTGGCGTGGGGGCGGCGCGGGGGCAGGCACCAGGCGCTGGTTCACGGGCGGCGGCGTCAGCTTGCGGTCCATCTCAGGGAGCATCGCGCCGATCGGCGTCACGCCGGCGACAGGGTCCTTGTTGAACTGGAATCCATACGACAGCGCGCCCACCAGCAGGTCGCCGCGGCCGGGCAGCGTCACGTAGATCGGGCTGCCGCTCATGCCGGCTACGATGCCCGAGTGCTCCAGGTTCAGCCCGGCGCAGCGGATCAGCACGAGGTCCTGCTTCGGCAGGGCACGGTTCAGCACGCCGATCACCTCGATGTCAAAGCGCTCGATCGCCGTGCCTTTCACCACGGTGAGGCCAAACCCTTTCATGCCGCGGCGCAAATCGGCGGGCGCGATCGAAGCGGGCGCGATCGAAGCGGGCGCGATCGAAGCGGGCGCGGCGGGTGCCATCGAGGCGGGTGCACTCGTGGCAGGCGTGGCCGTGCCGGTCCCGACGGCCGGCACCAGCTTGGCGGGAACGGCCCACGCAAGCGCGGGCAGCCAGACGGCGGCGGCAACGACCACGAGAACGCGCGGATTCAGCGGCATGGGCCCGGGCCTCCTGCCCGGTGGGGCGCGGCGAGTGTGCAACACGTCGCGGGCCAATGAAATGCCGCGGGGTCGGTCGAAAGTACGCCGCGCCAGGCGCGAGGGGATCGAGCGCGCAGGGTTGCGCTTCAGGGGCAATCCGGCGGGGGCGGACCCTCGAGGCGCTTGCCCGCGTAGCGCGCGGTGATGCACACCGCCGGGCCGCCGTCTTCGGCCTTGCATTTGTAGGCGAGGTCTTCGCCGCCGTTGAACGACTCGAGAAGCGTCTTCAGATTCTGGAAGCCCTTGGCGCACCCTGCGCAGACGCCGCCGTTCGATTCGTCCTTGAAGGCCGGGTCGGGCGGCAGGCACACGTCTTCGGCGAGGTCCTTGCCCAGCGCGAGGCACGTGCACGTGGCCAGCAGACCGTCCTTGGCGATGCTGCCTGACGTCACGCGCCCGCTGCCGAGCGTGTTGCAATCGGCCGACAGGACGGACTCGAGGACCGCCTGCCGCACCGGAATCACGTGCTTGACCGGGCCCTTGACTGAGCAGTTCTTCGTATTCGTAGGCGTGCCGGCAAACACGTTCATCTTGGACGGCGGCGACCCACCCAGATTGCAGCCGTTGCGAACGTGCTCGAGATCAGTCGAGGTGTACTGTAGCACGCACGTCTTGCCATCTGCGGGCTTCGTTCCGGCGACGCGGGCGCCGTTGACGACGCGAAACTTCACGCGATCTGGCTTGATTTCCTTGACTTCCATGTAGAAGTTCAGTTCGAGCTTGTCGATGTCGGCTTGCCACACCGGGTTCAGCGCACCGATCACGAAGGCCTTGCTGTCGCCGTCGATGCTCTCCAGTTCCAGCTTCGTGAAGCGAAACCAGTCCCCAACCTTCAGGCAGTCGCACGTTGCGGTGGCCACGGGGCCGAGGTCGGTCGCAGACCCGTCGCCCGCCGCATCGGCGACCGTACCCGCGTCAAGGCTGGGCAGCTTGTTCGGGCGCGTCTCAACGGGGTTCTCGCAGGCGGCGACCAGCGCGGCATTCGCCAACAAACCGATCCACCGAAGCACCAAGGCGCGCTGCACCGGTTCACGGCTGGGCTCGTTCACGGCGGGCTCCGGAGATCGGCGCAGGGCGGCGCAATCGCCCGGCGAGCATTGCACGCGGGTCGCGCATGCGTCAAAACGTGGACCTTGGCCGCGGGCTGAGGACGATGGGGGCGCGCATGGTTCGGCACGGCAAAGGCTCTACGGGTCAGTTTTCAGCGTTCACGGGCCCGTTTGCTGGGTTTGCAGGCCAGCGGACGGTTTGGACGGGCCCGTGCCGAGCGGCTTTCAGCCTTGCGATCGCCGTGCTGGCCGCCGCAGGGTCGGCGCGCGCCGGCGGCTTCGAGGTGCCGGACAACGGGGCCCGTGCGCTCGGGCGCGGCGCGGCCTTCACGGCACGGGCCGACGACGGCACGGCTCTCGAGCACAATCCGGGCGCCTTCCTGCGCCAACGCGGCCACCGGCTGACGCTGTCGCACAACACCGTGCACGCGCCGATGTCGTTCACCCGGACGAAGACAGGGCTGCCGAATGATCCCGAGGATTTACAAGGACGCGACCCGCTGGCCACCGTCGAGAACGAGACGCCATGGTTCTTCCTGGGCGGCTTTCTCGCGGCGTCGAGCGACTTCGGCCTAGAGAACTGGCGCTTTGCCGCCGGCGTGTACGGACCGAGCGGGAGCGGCCACCAAGAATGGCCCATATTCGGCGGCCAGCGCTACATGCTGACGGGCATCGACGTGTTGCTCGTGTACTACAGCGCCGCGATCGCGTACGGCCGTGCTGACCAGTGGGGCGTCGGTGCCACGCTGCAACTGGCCCACCAGCCGAAGACGAAGCTGAGCCTCGCGGTCGACGGCACGCCCGGGGGCGCGCTGAGCCCGTACTACTCGGGCCGCGACATTGAATCGACGATCGACCTCGCGGCGCCGCCCGTGCCAACCGCGGTGCTCGGCGCGTGGTGGCGACCGGTGCCGTGGCTCGAACTCGGCGCGTCCGGCCGGCCCACGCCCGTCGAGTTGAACGCGACGGGCCACATCACGCTCACCAACATGCCGCCGCTCAACGGCAAGATCGTCGCCAGCAAGTTTATCGCCCAGCAACTCGCGATCACCAACGAGTCGGCGGCGTTGACGTTGACTCTGCCCCCCTACGCGCGGGCCGGCGTGCGCTACCGGAGCCTGGAAGGCGACGTGGAGCGCTTCGACGTCGAGGTTGACGTGGTGTGGGAGGGGTGGTCGGTCATCGACAAGTACAACGTCCTGCTGACGGGCGACATCCAGCTGTTTTCGAAGGCCGCCGCGCCGCCGGTCGTGATCGAGAAGCGCTGGAAGGACACGCTGTCCGTCCGGCTCGGCGGCACCTACGACCTCGCGCCCACGCCCGTGCAATTGTCGGCCGGCGCCTACTACGAGACCGGCGCCGTGCCCAACGACTACACCCACCTCGATTTTCCGTCGTTCGACCGTGTCGGCACGGGCGCGGGCGTCTCGACGAAGGTGGGGAGCGTCGAGTTGGCTGCCAGCTACCTGCACGTGTTCCAGTCGGACCGCACCGTCAGCGAGCAGTACGGCCGCGTCTACCAGCAGCGGCCGGTCGCGCCGTGCCCAGGGCCGCAATGCAAGGGAGACGACGGCACGCAGTACGATGGCGTCCCAGCCAATGCGGGCACCTACACGACGGCATTCAACATCATCGGGGTGAGCGCAAGCGTGGGGTTCTGATCGCGAGAAGGCGCGGGCGAATTCGGGCGAAGTTCACGAGCCTTCCGCCGCAGTTCACGAGCCTTCCGCCGCAGTTCACGAGCCTTCTGCCGCAGTTCACGAGCCTTCTGCGTAGGCCACGCGGTTCGCGCACCCCTGCGGACACCGATAGCACGCGCTCTTGCGCGACCCGAACGCGTTGGCCTCAAGGTAGTCTTCGAGGCACCGCTCGATCGTCAGGCGCTTGCGCCGGGGCCGACAGTAGAACTCGTCGGCCAAGGTAAGCCGGTCCTGGCGCTGGCGGCGGATGTGTTGGAGCTCTGCAAGCGTCATGGCGTGAGTCGGGCGCGAACGTGCCGGTTGCGGACGCCCGCTGCGGGCGGGCCGGTTTCCAGAAACCGGACCTTGCTGGTCCTATTCCAACTGTATCCTGCGACGAAGGGCGTCGTCAAGCCGAGCGGCTCCCTCCGCCGCAATCTCGCCGGCGCCGCGCTGCCTGTCCGGGAAGGTGGCAGTGTGCCCATTCCGCTGCGTTCGGCTTGCGTCGCGCGCGCTCTGGCACTAGCGTAGGAGTTTGAAGTCCAGCCGTTGGCGGCTTTGTTTTCGGGCGGGTGCGATTCGATGTTCAAGGTCAGCCGGAAGTCTGAGTACGCGCTGATCGCCGTCCAGCACATGAGCCGGCTCCCGGCCGACGCCGTGGTCTCCGTTGCCGAACTCGCGGTGGCAGAGAACATTCCTCAAGACATCCTCGCGAAGGTGCTGCAGGGCCTCAAGCGTGCCGGCGTGCTCTCCGCGACGAAGGGCGCGGGCGGCGGCTACCGATTGTCGCGTCCGGTCCACGAGATGCGCTTTCTCGACGTGGTGCGGCCATTCGAGGAACAAATCGCCGTCGTGAGCTGCCACGGCCTGCCGTCGGTCGCGATCTGTGAGCGCACCGACGGCTGCGGCCTGCGCGACCCGATGGCCGTGCTCAACGCGTTCGTGGTGCGGCAGTTCGAGAGCCTGACGATGGAAGTGTTCTTGAACCCGCACGTCTTCCTGCGCGCGCCGGCCCGGCTGAGCGTGGGCCTGACACCCGAAGCGCGCAGCACCGCCGCGTCCGAGGCCCGCGCCGCCGCTGACGGAGCACGCACGGCCGCTGCCAACGTTCGTATGGCCGCTGGCGAGCCCCATCCCCCTGCGACGTCGCGCGCCGCAGCACCCACCTGACGTCGGTCGCCATGGCCCTTGAACCCTTGCAGCGCCGCCTGGGCGGCCTCGACTGCCTCGTGGTGCCCGGCTCGCCCGAAGGCCTGATCGTGGTCATGTGCCACGGTTTCGGTGCCGATCACCGAGACCTGCTCCCCTTGGCGCAAGCCGTGCGCGCACCCACGGGGACGACGTGGCTCTTTCCGAACGCGCCGATCCAAGTGCCGATCGGCCCGGGAGCCATGGGGCGCGCATGGTTTCCCATCGATCTCATTGACCTGCAGGCGGCGATGCTGGCCGGCACCCACCGCGACCTGTCGCTGAAGCGGCCGGGCGCGTTGGAGAGCGCGCGCACCATGCTGGCCGCCGCCATCGACGAGTTCCGTGCGCCGCTGCGCCGGGTGATTTTCGGTGGCTTCAGCCAGGGCGCGATGCTTGCCACCAGCGTCACCCTGCACGCTGCGGAGTCCCCGGCCGGATTGGCGATCCTCTCCGGTACGCTGCTCGATCGGGAGACGTGGGCGCGCCTGGCTCCCGACCGCGCGGGCCTGCCGTTTTTCCAGTCGCACGGTGAGCAAGACCCCTTGCTGTCCGTCGAGGCCGCGCGCCGATTGCACGCACTGCTCAGCGGCGCCGGCTTGGTCGGCACGCTCCACACTTTTCGCGGGGCCCACGAGATTCCCGCGGCCATCGTGGCCCGCTGGGGTGACTGGCTGCACGGCCTACATGACGCGCGGCCGGGTCTGTTGCACTGACGGCGTTCAGCGCGGCCGCAGCCAGCGTGCGTGGACGAACCCGCGCGCTCCCCCCTGCGGCGCACCGACGACCTCCACTTCGCTCCAACGGCCCTCGGTGCCAATCATCCGAACGCGTGTGCCGTCGGGCAGTTGCGCTACGAGGTCGGCGGCGGCATCGGGCCCTGTCCGCAAGGCGAGCCACGGCGCGCTCTCGTCAGCTACCGTCCCGGCAACCTCGTGGGTCCAGGCGGCGAGCGGATGCGCTGATGCGGCAGAATGACGCGGAGGCGAAAAGACGGGCGGAACGGTGGGGTCGCGCGGAGCGCTCGGCTCAGGCCTGGCGCTCGGCTCAGGCGCTTCGATTCGCTCGGCCGCAGCACTCGGCTCGGGCGCGGCGGTCGGCTCGGGCGCGGCGGTCGGCTCGCGTGCAACACTCGGCCTCACCGGTTCGACGGGCTGGGCCAGGCTCCCGTCCGAGTGTGCCGCAACCCGCGCAGACGGCGGCGCCGCAGGCACGATGGGCGCAAGTGCCGCAAACAGGACGGCTCCCAGCGTCAATCCGACGAGTACGCCGATGCCTGCGTACAAACCAGGTGATGGGCCACTTCGCCCCGGCAACACTTCCACGGCGGACGAGATGCGGTGCGATCGGCGCGGCAGATCGACGCGCTCGGTCGACGGCGCGCGCGGCAGATCGACGCGCTCGGTCGACGGCGCGCGCGGCGACGGGGCGGGCGGCGGAAACTTTGGCGCGGTTGCCGCCGGCATCAGAGAGACCGGAGTCACACTCGCCGGCATCCGGGTCGTGGGCAGGATCGAGGGCCGCACGATGACGCTCGGCCGCAGCGGTGCGCCGTCGTCCCCTGCCCCGTCGCCGTGCGATGCGCGCAGCGCCATCACTTCTGCCGACGCCGCATCGAAAATTTCGCCCAATTCGGGTGCTGTCGTCCGTTCCGCGCGGTGCCGTCCTGCGACGACCGCCTGATCGGCCGCCGCCGCGTGCAACGCCGCTGCGGTGTCGGGCAACTCGAGGTCCGTCTCGCGCTCGGTGCGCCCGGGCCGTTTGCCCGGCTCTTCCGCCTCAACCGGTTCGTCGTTGGCCCCGTCCGTCATGATCGTAGCGCACCCCTGCGTACCGTCTTGCGCCGGCTGCCAGATGGCAAGGTCAATCCACCACGGCGATGCCGTCGATTTCCACCGCGACGTCGCGCGGCAATCGCTTGACCTCGACGGTGGCCCTCGCCGGAAACGGCGGCGTCAGGTACGACGCATAGACGCCATTCACTGCGGCAAAATCATTGAGATCACGCAAGAACACCGTCGTCTTCACCAGGTTGTCGAGGCTGCCGCCCGCGGCCTCGAGAACGGCGCGCAGGTTGCGCATCACCTGGTGGGCCTGGGCCTGCACATCTCCCTCGACTACCGCACCGGTCGCGGGGTCGAGCGGAATCTGGCCCGACAGGAACAAAAATCGCCCGGCCGTCGCCGCGATCGCCTGGCTGTACGGGCCAATCGCAGCGGGTGCCGTAGGGGACTGGATCGCCGTCTTCATGGACACCTCACCAAGCTGCCGGTCACACAGGCTCATTGTCGCCGTCGGTGCGGTGGCTCAGTTCCGCCAGCCGCTCCTGCCGGCGTTGCTCAGCCCGCTCGCCCACATCGCCCAGCGGGCGATCGTAGTCGATGGAATGGTGAAAGCGCTCAGCATGGCGCTGGGGCCGCGCCTGCTGGAGTGCCGCCCACGCCCGCGTCACCACGTCGTGTACCGTGCCCGCAGCGGCAAACTGCGCCTCGGCACTCCACCAAGCCAGATCGAACGGCACCTGCCCAACGGACTCGGCGTCGAGCCCCGCCTGCTGCAGCCATTGCTGCAACTGACCGGACCCGACGCCGAGTTCTCGCGCACACTGATCTAGGTTGCGAAACCGGTATGCTCCCGATCGATCCACGCCCAGGTGGTACAGGGCGAAAAGATCGACGTCAGCGGGGCGTGTCGACACCGGCGGGCACCGTGATCCGACTGGGCTACATCATGTCCATGCCGCCACCGTGGCCGTGGCCGCCACCGTGGGGCTCTTCCTTCTTGGGCTTGTCGGTGATCATCGCGTCCGTGGTCAGCATCAGGCTCGTGACCGACGCCGCGTGGATGAGGGCCGAACGCACGACCTTCGTCGGGTCGATGACGCCCGCCGCCATGAGGTCCTCGTAGACCTCGGTGGCCGCGTTGAAGCCGAAGCCGCCGTCGCCTTCCCGGCAGCGGTTGACCACGATCGAGCCTTCCCACCCGGCGTTGGCCGCAATCTGGCGCATCGGCTCTTCGAGCGCGCGCTTCACGGCGTTGATGCCGAACTGCTTGTCACCCTCGGCCTTCAGGTTCGCAATCGCGACCTGCGCCCGCAGCAGGGCCACGCCGCCGCCGGGGACGATGCCCGACTCGACCGCGGCCCGTGTCGCGTGCAGGGCGTCTTCGACGCGCGCCTTCTTCTCCTTCATCTCGACCTCGGTGGCCGCGCCGACCCGCACGATCGCGACGCCGCCAGACAGCTTGGCCAGCCGCTCCTCGAGCTTCTCGCGGTCGTAGTCCGACGTGGTCTCCTCGATCTGGGCCCGCAGCTGCTTCTTGCGCCCATCGAGCGCCTGCTGTGTGCCACCGCCGTCAACGATCGTCGTCGTCTCCTTTTCGATCACGATGCGCTTGCAACGGCCGAGTTGGGCCGCCGTCACGGTTTCGAGCTTGTGGCCGAGGTCCTCGCTGAGGAACGTGCCGCCGGTCAGGATCGCGATGTCCTCCAGCATGGCCTTGCGGCGGTCACCGAAGCCGGGCGCCTTGATGGCCGCCACTTGCAGCGCGCCGCGCAGCTTGTTCAGCACGAGCACCGGCAGGGCTTCCCCATCGACGTCTTCGGCGATCACGACGATCGCACGCTGTTCGCGCGCCGCCTGCTCGAGCACCGGCAGCAGGTCCTTGGCCGAGCTGACCTTCTTCTCGTGGATGAGGATGTACGGGTCCTCGAACACGCACTCCATCGACTCCGCATCCGTGACGAAGTACGGGCTGATGTAGCCGCGATCGAACTGCATGCCGTCCACGACGTCGAGCGTCGTCTCGATCGAGCGCGCCTCTTCGACGGTGATGACGCCTTCCTTGCCGACCTTCTCCATCGCTTCGGCGATGATGTCGCCGATGGTGGGGTCGCCGTTTGCCGAGATCGTCGCGACCTGGGCAATCTCCTTCCTGTCCGTGACCTTGCGGCTCATGCCGTCGAGCGATTTGACGACCTCGCCGACCGCCAGGTCGATGCCGCGCTTGAGGTCCATCGGATTGGCGCCTGCCTCGATCAGCTTGCGGCCCTCACGGTAGAGCGCCTGGGCCAGCACCGTGGCCGTCGTCGTGCCGTCACCTGCAACATCGGACGTCTTGGACGCCACCTCGCGCACCATCTGGGCGCCCATGTTCATGAACTTGTCCGCCAGTTCGATTTCCTTGGCGACCGTGACCCCGTCCTTCGTGACGGTCGGCGCACCGTAGCTCTTCTCGATCACGACGTTGCGACCTTTCGGCCCGAGCGTGACCCGAACGGCGTTGGCGAGAGCGTTGACGCCGGCGAGGATCTTGTCCTTGGCCTCTGAGCCGTAAATGATGTCCTTGGCAGCCATGTGTCTGTACTCCTTGCTAGTTGTGTTGATTGACGGGGGTGTGGATCGATTCGGGTGTCGACCGAGGTGTGGCTCGGTCCCTGATTGGCAGGCGCGCGGGCTACTCGAGTACCGCGAGCACTTCGTCTTCGCGCATCACGAGGTAGGTGTTGCCTTCGAGTTTGATTTCGTTGCCGGCATACTTGCCGAAAAGGACCTTCTCGCCACCGCGCAGCTCCAGCGGAACAACTGTGCCGTCTTCGAGCAGGCGACCGCCGCCCACCGACAGCACGACACCCTCCTGGCGCTTCTCTTGCGCCGCCTCGGGCAGGAAGATGCCGCCCGGGCTCACGTCTTCACCGTCGGCGCGCGTGACGACGATTCGATCGAAAAGTGGTTGAATTCCCATGGTTCCCTCATGTGCGGGCGGAGCGGGCCGCGCGCGTTCGTAGGCGTACGTGGCAGGACGGGCCGGTGTGCCCGGGCTGGCCCCTGCCGCAGCAGGTGCCGGAGCGGACCCAGCGGCGGGCAGCACGAAAGGACACGCGGGCCGCCTGTCAAGGGTAAGAGGTCCTCCAGCGGCCCGTCTCAATTTGCCGTACGGTCTGCCTGGAGGTCGATCGCGCCGAACTGGAGCAACACCCAGGCGTACCGCGTCGCGTGGCCGGCGAGGATGATCACGCTGCAGGAGACCAACGTGCCCATGTCGTTGCCCGTGGTCAGGTTCGCGAGCAAGACGAGCCCCGGCAACAAGAGGCCGCCCATGAGCGCAATCGTGGCGATCAGGTAGCCGCGCTCGAGGACGGGCACCCGCAAGCCTGCAGCGCGCACGACGGACAGGCGCCGGCGCGCGCCGGCCACCAGCCAGGTGGCCCACAGGGCGACGTGGCCGCACAACACGACCGCCGCGCTGCGCAAGGCCACGCCAAAATTGCCGCCGAGCGCATCGGCGGAGGCGCCGATCAACAAGAGCAGGCCGATGCCACCCAGCAATGCGTGACCCGAAGCCTGGAAAATCTGCCCGAGGGGCATCGGCACGGCCCGGTCCCAGGCACCGAGCGTGCGCAGGCACAACAAGGCCAGCGTCGGCACGCCCGCGAGCACCACGGCTGCGGCCAGCACGGCGAGTCCGGGGCCATACGCGAAGAGGAGGTCGCCGGCGGCGTAGCGCGAGCCGAATGTCGATTCGTGTGCGCTTAACAGCAGCAGGGAAACCCACGCACCGGCGGCGAGAGCGACCGCAAAGCCGGCGAAGGTCTGGAACGACACGGGCGGCCTCACGCCACCCAGGCCTTCTGGGTGGGGATGCGTCGCGGTCGGTCCTTCGCTCAGGGGCCGCGTGGCGCCGGGCCTTTCGCTTCGGCGGCGGGTGGCGCCGAAGTCCAGCAGGCGGCCGAATGCCGCGACCGCGATGCCCGCCGTGACGAGGCCCGCGCCCGACGCGACCGCCGGGCGCACCAGGGGACTCGCATCGACGCCCCGCAACACGGCGACGAGGGCGGCGCAGCCGAGCGTGGCGGTGCCGAGGCCGACCAAGCTCCATTCGCTGGCGACAAGGCCGGCGCGGGCGTGCAGTTCGTCAGGTCCTCCACGCACTGGCAGCATCCTAATCGTGCCGCGGCGGGCACCCAGGCCGCGATGTCCTATCGCGCCGCGGCGAGCACCCAAGCCACCAAACAAGCCTGCATGACCACGACGGCGGCGGCGATGACGACGGGGCGCACTCCGCGGCGGCCATCGAGCGCGACGGGCGGGCTCCGGCGCGGCGCCGCGATCCAGGCTCCAAAGACACGCAGCAACCGCATCAGCGACTCCCGCCATGGAGCTTGGCACGCAGGGCCGAACAGCGCAAAGTGGGTGCCGCGCGGTCAGGCTTGTGCACCGCTCCGAGCGTCCCATGGCGAGAATCGACCTGCGACCCGACCGGCGTTCGCGGCGGCGTGCGGTCCAAGCGATCGCCGGCCTGCTGGCCAGCCTCGCGACCGGCAGTACGGTCGCGGCCACCCCGCCTGCCCCAGCGCTTGGCGTGTGGACCTGCGTGGCGGCGCCGGGCGAAGTGGTGACCGTGGTGCCGGGGTGTTCCTATGGTCTGCCGGAGATCGTGGGCGATCGCCTCGCAATCCCGAAGGCTTGCCGGTTTGACGTGGGCGGCAGGCTCGTCGATCGGCACACGGTCGAGATCCGCCACGCCTACACCGGCAAGCGGATCGGGCAGGCCGCGCTGCCCCATCGCGTGGCGACGCCTGAGAGTGAGCCACTTGGCGTCGGCAAGCTGCTGCCGGGGGTGCCGTTGCTGCTGGCCCACGCGGGTGGCTTGGCCGCAGTGGATGTGTTCGCCCAGGTCGCTGAGCCCGCATTCGAGACGGGGGGCCGCCTCGTGGGCGTCGCCCGCAGCGGCGATCGGCTCGTGCTCGTCGAACTGGCGAGTGCCGCCACGGCAACGGCTGCACGCCTCGACGTGGCGCTGCTCGACCTCGAAGCGGGCCTGCTGGTGGCAGAAGGTGCCTTGCGGGCGCCGGGCGTGGTTGCGGATGTAGCCCTCGAGGGCAACGGCCGGGCGGTGCGCATCGGGCTTGCCCATGCCGGTGAGCGCCTAGTCGCCACGCTCACGGCGCAGCCGGGCAAGGGCGACACGGCAGGCACGTTCGATTTCCGGCTAACCAAGTCGGCTCCCTCGGTCGCGGCGCCCACACTGCCGGGCGGCTGCGCCGTGGCGACATCTCAGGGTGGCCCGCTGGCTCCCGCTGCCGTCGATGGGAGCGGCACACTGGGCGTGGGCCCGGCGCTGGTCGGCAGCAACATGGCCGGCGGCAGCAGCCCGGCGACGGCTTGGGCGAACTGGCGCGGACCGGAGGAGTGCGGCGTGATTGTTGGACCGCTCACCGGCCCTTCGGTCTGGGCGTGGATGCGCACAGTCCCGGGCAAGCCGTACGTGCTGCGCCGGCTGGCTTGCTCGCCGCCCGACCCTTGACGCAATCCCGTCGGTCACGGAAGCGTCAACATCAGGCCCGGACGAAACTACGCATACGTTTGAAGCACCTACGCGAAGATGCGTGGCGTCGGGCGGCGTGCCAACCCATGGACGGTCACTTCGGCCCCGCCGCCGTGAGCCAGCGTCTCGTCCCGCTCGTTGCGGACGCGCGCCAAGATGGCGACCGGCGAGCCCGTACCGTCGCGGCTGGTCTCATCGATCAAACCGCGGCGCCGATGCAACACGACCATCGAACTTTT
>SHZF01000117.1 GCA_009692425.1 Myxococcales bacterium
GAGCATTGAACGCACCGATCCCGCCCAGCGCCAGCTTTCGCTTCTGGCCCCGAGCAGGTTGACCGGCGCCGTTCGCTACCGGCCTCTTGTCTTCAAGCCGCCCAATCGAGCGGTGGCGGTTCATCCCAGCCGTCCCAATCGTCGTCGGGCTGGTCTTCCGCAGGCACCAGCTCGCCCGGTGGGCCACGGATTTCGGTGATGGCGCTGTCGTCATCGTCGCCGTTCTCGCGCTCCAGCCTGGGCCATTGCGCCATCACGATCCTGCGCAGCAGGCGGCAGACCGGAGCCGGGATACGGCCAGCAGGAGTTGGAACCTGGCAACCTCTGACCGCGCCACCCGAACTAGCAGGTACCAGGAAGGTTGCGAAGGGCCTGCGCATCGACATGACATTGGCGGCGCCGGACCCGGAAACCCAAGCAGCGTACCTAGTTGGCCAGCGAGAATCCGACGACGATGCCGACGCGCTGGCTTTCCTGCGACATGACCCACACCAGGTGGATCGGGAAGTTGAGGCCCTCGGTGCGCACGGTGGCGCCGCCTGCGAACAGGGCGCCCACGGAAAGGGGCATGCGCTCGTCGGAAATGCTGGCCTGCACGCCCATGCCGCCCTCGATGCCGCTGGCCGACCGGATGCCCATGACGAGGTTGAGGCCCGGCGCGAAGACGCCCTGGTTGAAGCCTGCAATCGTCGGCACGATTTCGACGAGGCCCGCGGTGCCGGACTTGCTGGCCATCCACGCGTGCTCGAACTGCCAGCCGATGACGGTGACGATGGGGTAGGCGCTTTCGCCGACGCGGGCCTGCAACGCCTTGTACGAACGGCCGTTCAGGAAGCTGACGCCCATGCGCGGGCCGGACAGGCTCATGTAGTTCGGGCGGTCGGCGACCGGGGGCACGCGGCGCGTCGGCGCAACGTACACGGGCTCTTCGGCCGCGGGCTGGGCCTCGCCGGCGGTGTCGTTGGCCCCCTGATTGTAGGCGTACGCGGAGGGCGCGACGGCAACAGCCGCGGTGGCGAGGACGACGGCGGTCAGGATCCGGGAGAACGTGCGCATGGGAAACTCCTTGAGTCGGCAAAGGTTGCGGCCGGGGCGAACGTCGCCGGTGTCAGCCATGCCCGGTGCTGGTGCAACCGGCGTGCCAACCGGCGCCATGCGTTTAAAAATGCTTTCGTATCGCTCGATTAGAACCTGCGCGTGGCGCGATCCACACGACGGGATGCCCCCGGCGGGGCCGCGGCAAGCCGGCGTGAGACGGGTGCGACCGCCCCAGTCGGTGAGGCGGCAGGCGGCGTACCCGTCACGCCGTCGCGTGACACGGTCAACTAGCTGACTTTATTGTGGGACACCGGTCACGCCTACCCGTTTGACCGGTGGCGAGGGGACGACGCAAAGGCGCCGATCTCAGCCACGGTCCGCGTCGCGTGGGTCCTGCCGCCACGCCGCCAGTTCGGCCTGGCCGATCCCGACCGCCGCCAGCCACCGGTACACCTGCTTGCGGTCCCGTCCTAGCGCGGTGGCCACGTCCTTCACGTTGCCATTGCAGCGGACAAGCAGCGATTCCAGTTCGGCTTTCGGCGGAGAACGCGACAGGACATGGAGCGTTGGCGCCGCCGCAGTGGCCTCGGATCGCGGCTTCCGCGTCTCATCCGCAGCGGCCGCTGGCGGCAGGGGGAACGGTGGCACGTCAGGCACCGCCGGCTTCAAAGGCTGAGGCAGGGCGTCGAGACCGATTGGCACCGTCGCGGTCGCTGCGATCAGCCGCGCCAGTGCGCCGCGCAGCCCGCGCAGGTTGTCGCGCCAGCCGTGGCACGCCAGCGCCTCGACCGAATCTGCGTCGAACGCGTCGGTCCAACTTGCAACCCCAAGCGAAATCGACGGAAGCACCGCGTCCGCCAGCGCCAGCAGGTCGACCCGCCGGTCCCGCAATGGCGCCAGTTCGACCTCGTGCGCGCGCAACCGGGCCAGCAGATCCAGCCGGAACCGGCCTTGCGCCACCGCCACCTCGAGGTCCACGTGCGTCGAAGCGACCACCTTGACGTCGACCCGCACGTCGACCTGCCCGCCGACCGGACGCACGACGCCATCTTCCAGCACCCGCAGCAGCTTGGCTTGCAGCGGCAGAGGCAGGTCGCCGACCTCGTCGAGCACCAGTGTACCGCCGTGCGCCTCGCGAAACCGCCCAGGCGCCGCCGTCACCGCCCCGGTAAATGCGCCGCGCGCGTGGCCGAACATCTCCGATTCGAAAAGGGATTCTGGCACCGCCGTCACGTTCAGGCGCACGAACGGCCCGCGCCGGGCAGCCAGTCGGTGGATTTCGGCGGCCGCGAGTTCCTTGCCAGACCCGGACTCGCCACGCAGCAGCACCGGCAGGTCGTCCTGGCTCGCCGCCGCCAATGCCGCCCGCATCGCCCGGGCCCGCACCGACACCCCGGGCACTGCAGCGGTCGGCAGGGCGTGCGCGGCGTGACGGCGGTCGTTGCGTTCGAGCACCAGGACCGTATCGCCAACGCGCAACACTGCACCGGGCATCAGGTCCGCCGTCGGCACGCGCTGGCCGTCGACCCAGGTCCCATTGCGGCTGTCGAGATCCTGCGCGGTCACCGTCGCCGCTCCGGGCTTGACCGACAGCGCGACCTGGCCCCGCGACAGCGCGGGATCGTCGATCTGCAGCGTCAGGCCCGCCGCCCCCGGCCGCCGCCCCAGGACCGTCTGTCCTTCACTCAACTCGATGATGGCGCGTCGCAATTTTGCGTCCGGCGCGGCGAGCACATGCAGACACCACGCCACAGCGTCGGGCGCGCCGGTGATGCGGCCCTGGCGGGGGACGGTCAGGGTCGGATCGGGCATCGGCGGCAGCCTCTCAGGCGCGACACAGAATCTCTTCGTCCCGGCAACTGGCCGGCGCCGCGCCGCTAGGATAGAACAGCACCTGCCGACTTGTCCCGACCCGCAAGCCGCCCGGCTCCGATCGATGACCAACCGCCACGACGACGACCCCGTTGCGCCGTTCGCACTGGCCGACCGCCTGTGTCCTACGTGCGGCACGCCCACCTCGGCTCGGTTCTGTCCCGACGACGGCGCGCCGACGGTTTCGCGGTCGGGCGCAGGCGATTCGGCGCAGGCGGTCCAGCTTGGTGAAATTATTGCAGATCGCTACCGGGTGACGGGTGTGCTGGGGCAAGGTGGCTTTGGCCAGGTGCTGGCGGCGGTCCATGTCGGCACCGGGCACGCCGTCGCGCTCAAGGTCCTGCACCGCGATCAGTCCGACGAACAGGCGGTGCGCCGCTTCCTGCGCGAGGCCCAGCAGACTGCGACGCTGCAGCATCCGCATACGGTGCGTGTGTTCGACGTCGGCGAGGCCCGTCCGGGCGTATTGTACATGGCGATGGAGCACGTGCACGGGCGCACGCTGGCGCAACACCTGCGCGACGACCAGGGTCAACCGCGCGCCTGCCCGGAAGCCGAGGCCATTGTCATCGCTGAGCAGGTGCTGGGCAGCCTCGCCGAGGCCCACGCCCGCGGCATCGTGCATCGGGACCTGAAGCCCGCCAACCTCATGATCTGCAACGCGACCTTGGGGCAGGAGTCCGGGCTGCGGGTCAAGGTGCTCGATTTTGGCATCGCCCATGTGGCGGGTTCGGCACTGACGGGCACGGCGAAAGTGGTCGGCACGCCGGCGTGGATGAGTCCGGAGCAATGCCAGGGGACGCCGCTGGACGGCCGCAGTGACTTGTATTCATTGGGTCTTGTTGTGTATCGCTGCGTGACCGGGCGGGTCCTGTTCGAGGACGCCAACCCGATGACGGCGATGTACCGGCACCTGCACGAACCGGTGCCCGATCCGCGAAAGGTGGCGCCGGGGCGCGTGTCGGACCGGTTGGCGGCGTGGCTGCAGAAGGCGCTGGCCAAGCACCCCGGCCTGCGCTTCGACGATGCCTCGGTGATGCGAACGGCGCTGCTGGCGGTGCAGGAGCGCGATGCGGTTGCGCCGGCGCCCACCCGGCCAAGCAGGAGGGGCGACGATACGGTCGCGGCCCCGCGTCCGCCGCGGGGGTCGGCCCCGGAGGTGCGGTCCGCGGCGCGACCGGTCGCCACCTCTGCGGCGGCGACCACTTCGCGGGCGGCGGCCTTGGACCCGGCCGCGGTCATGGCGGCGACAAAGCGGCAGTCGCGGCAGGCGTCGCCCAAGGCGGCGGGCGGGCCGGAGGCGGCATCCGTTGCGCCTGCCGTGGCCGACCTGGTGGCGTCAAACCCGTCGCCGATGCAGGGCAATGCGATTCAGGGGGAGGCTGGGCCTCGGCGGGAATCGGGGCGTTGGGCGGGTTGGATAGGGCTTATCATCTCGGTGCTGGCGGCCCTGGCGTGGCTGGCCGGGCGGTAAGTCTGCGCTACCTTCAGCCTTGTTTTCAGTCAGTTCTCTTCCCTCACGTCGACTGCTGCCACGGGTACGGGCCCGCCCGTCGCCGAGGCCAGGACAGCGCTCGCCACGGTGTCGTGCCACAGGTCCCACACCACCGGCAGCGCAGCCGGCGGGCGCGCGACCAGGGCGGGACCGCTTGCCAGACCGACGCGCGGACGCCACGGCGGCAGGCCCCGCGTCACCCGTTCGGCACTGAGCGCTAGGTTGGCCGCCTCCAGCGCCGCCACCGCCCGCTGCGCCTGGGCCGCATGGTCCGGTCGCCCGTCTAGACCCGCGACGTGCACCGGCGTGTCGTCCAGCGCGCGACACGCGACCAGCCCGTGGCCCGCAAGCACCGAGTCGACGAACCGCTGCCACGCGTCCAGTTCGGCCCGCACGCCGTGGGCGTGCACCAGCGTGGCGAGTTCAGTCAGTCCCTCGGGATCCACTGCCACGACGGTCAGTTCCGGCCGGTGGTCGAGCGCGTCATTGGCCAGCGGCGCCCCTTCGAACCGGGCCAGCGCCGGCTGCAGCAGGGCGGTTTGCAGCGCCGCAATCCGGTCGGCATCGCGGAGGTGCGCCGCCTCCTGCCGCAGCAGTTGCCGCGCCTGGACCCAGCCCTGACGCCGAATCGTATTCATCACATACGAAAGGAGCGCCGACACTGCGCCCGCCATGACCAGGTCGTTCAGGCTATAGCGTCCGTGCACGGTGGCAAACGCCATGCTGTGGACGAAGCCGGTTGCCAGGAACACCGCGAGGCTCGCGCCCAGGCTGGACCACGTCACGGCGAGGGGCAGCGGAACCGCCGGCGCCACCATGATGATGAACATGAAGCCGCCGACGTAGACGGAATCGCCACCTGAAAGCCCCGTAATCGCAGCGGTTGCCACCTGCAAGTACGCCATGAGCGCCGCGGACAGCGCCACGGGCCGCACGGGCTGGCCAGGCAGGCGCGCCAGGACCAGCACGACGAGCGCCACGACGGTCAACCCGACGCGCAGAACCTGCAAAGCATAGAGATCAGGGTGCAACTTGCGGTCGAGCCACAGGTACGGCAGCCAAGCGGTCAGGCAAACGACGGCACCGGGCACCAGGACGCGCCGACACTGGTTGTCGAGATCTTCAGCGAACGACAAGGCGGGCGTCAACGGAGCGCGCAAGCTGCGCCACCGGCGGGAAACACGATCGCGAACGGTGGTAGGCAAGCTCACGGGGCGGCGACCTCGGCGAAAATCGGGCAGGCGCCACCAAGCATGTTCCCTCCGCCGCCACCCAACAAATCCGACCGATTCCCGCCACCGGCCCCTTTGGAAGCAGCGCCGCACGGAAGTGTGCCCCACGCCCGCACCACGTCAACCCCAAAATCAGGCCGGAATTTCGGCGATTGAACCCACGGTTCCGGCCCAGCGCGAGTTGTCGGTTTTGGCCCTGAACGCGCGGACCCGTGCTTGTCGGTACCGATGCCCTGGTCGACCACTGTCCTGCAGCTCGCCGGCGCTCGCTTCGCCTGCTTGGCCTGGACACATCGGTGTCGGGTGCCGACGCCCACGTGATCTGCACGCCGTAGCCTAGGTGGCAGCCGGGCATGCGACCCGTCCGCCGCCGCGCACTCGCCGCTCGCTAATTCGAGTGCTCAGGGTCGGAAAGACGCCACTCGAACGCTGCGACGACCAGTGCAGCCGCTACAACAACGGCCAGCGCCAGGCTCGGCGCGTAACCCACCGTGAAGACCAAGGCGACCGCGGCCGCGACTGACACGGCGATGCGCGGGAGGAGAACTCGCCCGGAGGTGCGCCACACGGCGGCGGCGGTGGCTCCCAAATAGAGAAGGGTGCCACCGCCGAGGGCAGCGGCGACCGGGAGTGTCACAGGGTCGTCTGCGTGTCCGAGGATTTTCTCAAACGCGACGGCGATGCCTATGATCCCGCAGACAAGAGGGAAGTGAAGGAAACTGAAGGCGTCGCGCCCGACCTGCGTGCGGTGCGCCCCTGAGACGTGCGCCAAGTGATGTTCCAAGTGCTCGCGGACCCAAGAAAAATAGGTCCACCACAACAAGCAGGTCAGCAACAACGCGAGAGTGCCTGCCAGTATGAGTGAGCTAGAACGGTCACCGCCGCCAACCGCGCTCGCCGCGACGATCAAGGACTCACCGAGCGCGATGATGACAATGAGCGCGTGGCGTTCGACGAAGTGCTTGACTCGCACGTCCCAGCCTTGCGCTTTTCCACCGATGTATCCTGCCGCCAGATCGAAGACGATAGCGGCGCTCCACCACCAAACTCGCTGAGGCGGTTCCATCAGGGTGCCGATGGTAACGACGCCAAGACCCAGCATCGACGCCGCGGCGAAGCGCGGATAGGAACTCCAAGGCACATCGCCGCCAACGCCACGACCAGAATTCGACCGTTTCCCGGCTCCGGCCGCTCCGGCAGCACCGCCACCGAGCAGTGTGCCCGACTCCCACCGCCCGTCAACCACCAAAACCGTTCGGAATTTCGAGCATTGAACGC
>SHZF01000118.1 GCA_009692425.1 Myxococcales bacterium
ACGCCGCTTGGAGACGCGCAGCCACCCCGGCAGGATTGTTCGGCAGGAGTGCATCGAGCCTCTAGGGCTGACCGTAACGGCCGCCGCCAAGGGGCTTGGCGTTACGCGCAAGACCTTGTCCGAGCTTGTGAATGGCAAGTCTGGTATTCCGCCGGAAATGGCGCTGCGACTCGCCAAGGCATTTGGCAGCCGTCCCGAAGTCTGGCGCGGGCTGCCAATGGACTACGACCTGGCGCACGCGCAGAGGAAGGCGGGCATGATCAAAGTACGGAAGTTCGCGCCCGCCGCCTGATCTACTCCGCCGCGCGGGCGACTCTCGCGGCGCCCATGTCGGTGCCGACGATGAACGCCGGATTGGTCGTGCACATGGTGGCGAGCTCGTCGTCGCTGCAGCCAAAGCCGCTCATGTGGCCGCGCATCAGGCGCATGGCCTCCACCGAATTGGGAAACACGGCTTCGCCGGTGTCGCTCGACAGGGTGCAGTGCTGCGGCCCGACTTCGCGGATCGCCTGATACATGACGGCGGGGTCCGCGCCCAGCATGGGTGACAACTCGTCGAAGGTGAAGTTGAGCCACAGGCCGGCCGACGCGGCGCGCTTCATGTCGTCGATGGAGAGATTCACGAAGGGGCTGAAGGGATGGTCGACGACGGCCCGCTTGAAGCCCAGCTTGTCGACCAGCTCCGCCATCGCCCACAGTTCGTCATGGGCGACGTGGCCCAGGAACAAGGCCGCGCCGTGGTCGATGGTCACGCGGATGATTTCCTCGTATTCCGGGCGCAGCTTGCCGGCATCGTCGAGCCGGTAGTGGCCGAGCTTTTTGGCCTCTTCCCAGGAAAGCGGGCCGGTGATGGCTTCGGGGTCGGCGGTCTTGTCGAGCCACATCTTGCGCGTGCCCACGACTTCGAGCGAGTTGGCGCTGTTCAGGCTGGGCATCCACACCGCCGCGGCGCCCTCGTCCAGCAGGAAACGTATCCGCGCCGGGTCGACGGGCTTCTGGAAGCCCTGGGCGACGTGACAGCCGGCCCACACCTCGATCGGGCGCACGTTGGATTGGGCCGCCGCCCAGTCGTCGAGCTTGGCCTTGAGGTCGCGGGCACTTTTGGCCGGGTTCTCGCGGCCAACGATGGTTTTGTAAAGCAGCCCGCGCATGCCCGACAGCGACGCCAGTTTGGCGACGCCGAACGGGTCCTGGCAGCCGTCATGGGCGTGGCAATGGATGTCGATGGCGTCCTTCACACCGGGCACGAAGGGCGCCGAGGGATCGAAGGCGCCGGGCTTGAAGCGCCAACGCGCCGGGTAGGAGGTGACCGACCGTTCAAAAGTCGGCGTGGCAAAGTTCCGTTCGTTGCTCTTCATCTGTCGCCCCTATGGCTGGCCCGGCGCCCCAATGGCTGAATGCTAGCCCGCCGGCCCCGCCTTGGGGAGGGGCGAATGCGGCCTTGAGGATAGCCCGAATGGTCGAGGATACTGGCCGGCGCGCCCCTTACCCCGCAAGGCGGATGGCATGGCCTACTTCGTCATCAAACGCTTCAGCCAGATGGTCATGGTGCTGTTCGCCTCTTCGGTACTGCTGTTCGTGGTGACGGCGCTGACCCCGCTCGAGGTCGAAAAGAACATGCTCGGCCCCTACGCCACCGAGCAGCAATACAAGGTGCTACACGACAAGCTGCGGCTCGATGATCCGGTGTTCGTGCGCTACGTGCGCTGGATGGGCGTGCTGTTCGGCGTCATGCCCGATCCGCTCGGCCACCCGTCGGTGCTCCTGGGCTTCGAGGACAAGGTGCGCGGCGATCAGTATTTCGGCAATTTCGGCTACTCGCGAAGCTGGAAGAAGCCGGTCAACGACGTAATCTGGCACCGCTTCGCCAACTCCGCCAAGCTGGCGGCGATCGCGCTCGCCATCATCATCCCGGTGTCGCTGACCATCGGGGTGCTGGCCGGCATGCGCGAGGGCAGCCCCATCGACCGGGGCTTGTCGCTGGTCTCCATCGTCACCACCTCGACGCCGGGCTTCGTCGTCGGCGTGCTGCTGCTGCTGGTCTTCGTCGTGCAGTTTCCGTTCTGGACGGGAATGACGCCGTTTGTCGGCGTCAGCAACCTGTTGCCCGGGACGGGCCCGGTGTGGACGCACTTCGTGCTGCCCGCCCTGACGCTTGCCATCCACGACTTCGGCTACATGGCGCGCATGGTGCGCGGCTCCATGGTCGAGGTTATGACCCAGCCCTACATCCGCACCGCCATCCTCAAGGGTCTGCGCCGGCGCGACGTGATCGTCGGCCACGCCCTGCGCAACGCGCTCATCGCGCCCTTCACGGTCATGCTGCTGCACATCAACGGGCTGCTCGGCGGCGTGGTCATCGCCGAGACCATATTCAGCTACCCCGGCATCGGCCGCGTCATCGTCGACGCCGCCTTGTTCGGCGACTTCCCGGTGATCCAGGCGACCAGCCTGGTCACCGTGGTCATCGTCACGACGACGCAGTTCATCGGCGACGTGGGCTACATGTTTCTCAACCCGCGCATCCGCTTCGCCTGAGGGTTTCTCAGCAGCGGCGCAGTTGCGGGGCGCCGCCGTCGGCCATGCCAAGACCCCAGATCAGGCGCTCGATCCCCGCCCAGTAGGCGGCTGCCTCGCACATCGGGCAGGGCTGCGCTGAGGAATAGAGCCGGCACCCAGTGAGGTCGCGCCGGCCCAGACGAAGCGCGGTGTCGCGAATGGCGGCGAGTTCCGCGTGCAGGGTGGGGTCGCCGGCACGGACCACTTCGCTCGCCGCTTGCCCGACGATCACATTGTCGCGCACGACCACGGCGCCGAACGGTTGATCGCCGGCCCGTTCGGCCTCGTTGCGTAAGACGAAGGCCCGCTCGATGAAGGCGCGCGGCTCGGCGCGCGGCGGCTGGACGATGACCGGCCGCAGTTCCGCGCCGCGCGCCGGAAGACTCTCCGCCGCCTATCCCAGCGCCGCGGCGCCCAGCAACAGGTGCCGGCGCGCGATCCGCAACGGCGTCACACCAGATCGCGCGGGATGGTCTCCACCCACGAGCGCGCGAACACCGCCTTGTCGCCCTCATAGGCCGTGAGGTCGGCGTTGATAGTGAAGCTGTCACGGTCGCTGGTCATGCGGGCGTGGGTTTCGGTGCGCACCGACCAATCGCCACGCTCGAAGCGCGCGTTGCCCCAGTGCTCGACCGTGGCCGAGTTCGGGTCGTCGTCGCGGATCGACTGGTTGGCGCGGGTGGCGATGGCGTAGATCAGGCCGTGAGGATCGTGGCGCACGGTGCCGAGGTCGTTCTCGTTGGTAATCGTCACCGTGCCGGTGGCGACGTCGCGCTCGACGCGGTTGGACTGGCGGCCGGGAACGAGCGTGGCGCGCGGCGACAGCGCGCTGGCCTCAGGCCGCGCAAACGGCGCCAGCCGGTCGTCCTCGGCGCGCGGGGCCCGCACGGGAATCTCGATGGCGCTGGCGCCGGCCGTCACGGTCACCGTCGCGGCCTCGGGCGACGGCCAGACCATCGGCCACTGACTGGTGGAAACCGCCACCCGGATGCGGTGGCCGGCAGGAAAGGCGTGGCCGGCGTGTTTGAGCGGCACGGTGACGGTGTAGCGCCGGCCGGGCGCCAGGGGTTCGGGAAACTCGTGGCTGGTGCGGTGGGAGAGATTCAACAAGCCATAGGAGATACGGGAGGATGCGCCGTCGCCCGCCACGTCGCACAGGCGCACGCAGACGAAGGCGTTGGGCTTGTCGGCGGCAACCTCGAGCGTGACCCGGCACGAGCCGAGTATTTCCAGCCGCTCGGTGAGCGGTTCGGTGTCGAAGCACAGGGATTGCCCGTCGTCAGCGCGCTGGTCGAGTGGTTCCGCCGGGACGCGGCCGCCGGGGTGGCCGCGGCGGGCCGACAGGCCGGTGGTCATCGGGCTCAAGACGGAAAGCGGGCGCGTCGGCGCGGCACTCTCGCCAAGGCCGCCGGCATTCAGGAACAGCTTGCGCATGCGCACATTGGGCGACGGCCACGACGGTTCGGCGATCCAGCGGCCGGGCCGGTTCTCGTGGAAGGGTGCCGGCCGCACGCTCTCCTGCATCCAGGCGCGGTACATCGGCTCGTCCATGATGCCGTTCTTCGCACCCTTGAGCCAATGGTCCCACCAGCGCAGGCATTCCTGCAGATAACCGATCTGCGGGCCGGGATAGCCGCGGTTGGGATAGACGTGACCCCACGGGCCCATCAGGCCCTTTCGCGGCACGGTCAGGCCCTCGAGCAGTTCGGGCACCGCGTCGGAGTAGGAATCGGCCCAGCCGCCGACCGCATAGACCGGACAGACGATCTGGCTGAAGTCCTCGATCACCGAGCCGTGCTTGTAGAAGGCGTCGCGGCGCTGGCGCTTGAGCCATGGCAGAATCCAGGGTGAACCGGCTTCCAGCCGCTCCATCCACATCTGCCGCCAGCGCTCGCCGACCAGGGCGGGGTCGGGCGGCCGGGCGTTGTAGCAGAACATCTGAAATGCCCACCCCATCTTGCTGTTCAGCAGGCAGCCGCCGGTGAAGTGGATGTCGTTGTGGTAGCGGTCGGTCGTCGAATAGACGCTCATGATCGCCTTGAGCGCGGCCGGGCGGCGTGCGGCGACCTGCAGCGAGTTGAAGCCGCCCCACGAGTAGCCCTTCATGCCGACGCTACCGGTGCACCAGGGCTGGCGCGCCAACCAGGCGATGACGTCGAGCGCGTCGTCATGTTCCTGTTTCAGATACTCGTCGCGCAGCACGCCGTCGGAATCGCCGCTGCCGCGAATGTCGACGCGCAGCGAGGCATAGCCGTGGCCGGCGAAGTAGGGGTGCATGCTCTCGTCGTTGACCGTGTAGTGATCGCGCTTGCGGTAGGGCACATACTCGAAGATCGCCGGCACCGGGTGGGCGGCCGCGTCCTCGGGCAGCCAGATGCGCGCCGCCAGGCGCTTGCCGTCGGCTAGGGGAATCCACGCGTTTTCGATCTCGCGGATCTTGTGCGGAAATTCGCTGATGGAAACGGTCATGCTGCCCCCTGGTGGTCCGGTCTTGACCCGACCAGCCTACACACATCAGGGCGGCGCGTGGCTAGGCGAAATAGTGGAGGTGCGTCCAGGCAACAAAGCGCACAGCAGCCCCGACAGGCCGACCGCGCCGGCCAGCGCGGTGCGCCCGGCGCCCAGCCAATCGCCGATCCGGCCGCCGGCAATCGACGCGGCGAACAAGGCCACAAACATGACCAGCAGCATCAGGCCGATGGCGCGCGGACTGCTCGTCCGGTGCTGGGAGAAGAAGATCGGCAGCTGGAGGGGCAGCCCGTACATGGCAAGTGTCTGCAGCGCCACGATCGCGCACCCTGCGCCGAATACGCGGTTGGCGAACAGAGCAGGCCTGACGATCGGATCGGCGTGGCGCAACTCCCACAGAACGAACAGCACCAGGGTGCTCGCGCCATAGGCTGCCGCGGCGATGCGCGCCGGGTCGTCGAGGCGCGTCGCGGCGATGAGGGCGCCGAACCCGAGGGCCAGCAGCACGACTCCGCCCCAGTCGAAGTCGGCGCCGACCGCGCGCCATGACGGATGGGCGGCACGGTTGGAGTCGATGCCGCGCGCCAGCACCAGGGAAACGGCGACGAGCGGCAGGCTGACGGTGAAAATTGCCCGCCAGTCCCATTGCGCCACCAGCTCGCCTGCCAGTGGCGGGCCGATCGCCGCCGCCAGGCCAGCGGTCGCCGCAACCAAGCCGAACATGCGGCCTTGGATGTGCACGGTGCGCGATGGCGCTGGGCGGGGCGCTGATCGCCCCGGCGGCGAACACGATCATGCCGAGGCGCGCGCAGCGCCCGTGGCCCAGCACGTCGCCCAGCTTGCCGCCCGGCGCTTGGGCCACGATGGCGACGACCAGGTGGGGTGCGACCAGCAGGGCGGTGACCGAGGCCAGGCTTTCGCCCAGAAAAACACCGATCGCCGGCAGGGCGACGGCGATCATGGTCGAGCCCAAGGGCGTCTGCGCTGCGGCCAGCAACAGGCCCGCCAGCGCCGATGTGGAAAGCCCGCCAGGCGGGCCAGCGTCGCCGTGTCGAGACATGGCGCTTCGACCAGTTCCGGCGCGACTGCCGTCTCGTGGGTCCCGCCGTCGGCGGCCCGGCGCATGGCGATGTCTTTTTCACCGATGCGCTGCTCGACGATCCGTCCGCCGGGCGACAGGCGAAAGTGGTCGGGCGTCACCAGGCCGGCGACCACCGTCTCGCCCAGGCCCCACGCCGCTTCGATGACGATTTCGTCGGCGCCGGTCACGGGGTTGCGCGCGAACAGCACGCCGGCGCAATCGGCGTCGACCAGGGTCAGGATCACGGCGGCCATCCGCATCGGCCCGCCGATGCCGCGTTTGCGCCGGTAGGCGAGCGCCGCCTCGGCGCGGGCCGACCCATGAACGAGAACCAGGCCGTCCAGCAGGGCGACGACGCTCACGCGCCCCCCCTTACGCTCCGATGACGCGCACTTCGCCGGTTGCGCCGTCGACGCTCACCAATTGGCCGTCCAGGATGGTGCGCGCCGCCGGGAATGTGACGCACACCGTGGTTCCCTCGCCCAGCGTGCTGGCGGTGCCGCAATCCGGGCAGTAAAGCCGAGGGCAGGCCAGTAAAAGCCGGGGGCGGGAGCGCTACTCCCGCCCATCGCGCGCGCTGACACGAACCGCGTAAAGCGTCGTCGTCGCGGCGATGAACAGGCGGCCGTCGCCGAACTCGAGGTTGGCGACGACCTGGGGCGTGCGGATCTTGCCAAGCAATTGGCCCGCCGGCGAATAGCAGTGTACGCCGTCGCCGGCACTCGCCCACACATTGCCGTCGGTGTCCACGCGTATCCCGTCGGGTATGCCGGGAACAATCTCGACGAACACGC
>SHZF01000119.1 GCA_009692425.1 Myxococcales bacterium
GCGCGTGGACCGGCCGCAGCGGTTTTCGTCGGCCTGCCCGACCCTGTACGGCTTCATCCCGCGCACGTACTGCGGCGCTGCGACGGCGCGACTGTGCATGGACGCCACCGGCCTGTGCGACGTGGTCGGCGACGGCGACCCGCTCGATGTGTGCGTGTTGAGCGAGAAGGCGTTCAGCCACGGCGACTTCTTGCTGCGCTGCATCGCGGTCGGTGGCCTGCGCATGATCGATGGCGGCGAGGCCGACGACAAGATCGTGGCCGTGCTCGAAGGCGATGCCGTCTACGGGAGCGTGCGGGAACTGAGCGACCTGCCGGCCGTCATCATCGACCGCCTGCGCCACTACTTCTTGACGTACAAGCAGATTCCGGGCGAGCAGGCGGCCAAGGTCGCCATCGCGGACGTGTACGGGCGGGCGGCGGCGCTCGATGTCGTGCGGGCGGCGTACGACGACTATGGCGTGTTGACCGCAGCCTGATTGGGCTCGGCAGCCTGCACGCGCGCGCTCGGCTCCGGCTCTGCCGTGGTGGGGCGGGCGGAAACCCACCACACGAGTGCGGCCGTGGCCAGCCCGCTGAGCGCCAGGATCGGCAGTGCCAGCGACTCGTCACCGGCGCTGGCGGCGCGCGACCACCACGGCCCCGGCGGCCCGGCGTGCAGGTGCAGCACCGGCGCGATGATCCAGTCGAAGTAGATGCGGTCGCCCGCAAACGCCGCGAGGCCGCGCTGTTCATAGGCGTGCCACGTCAACTGGAGGAACGCGAACGGCTCGCCGAGCACGAAAAACGCCTGCTGCATCGCGGCGAGCCCAGCCAGCGCCGCGACCACCGCTCTTCGCTCCGGCTGGGTATCGACCCATGCGAGCAGCGGCAGCAAGCACAGCGGCACGAGTTGGAACAACAGCCGCGGCCCCGGGCCGAACCCGCCGTGCCAGTCGCTGCGCGCCGCGATGACCAGGGCCCACGAGGCGACGCTGAGGCCGAGGATCCACGCCACCGCGCGCTCCCGCCGGGCCAGCCGACCGATGCACGCAAGGCCGACAACGCACAGGGGTGCGTACCAGAGCAGGCCCTTGCCGGCGCCCAGCGTCAGGCCGAAAAGCCCGCGCCATGGATCAACGAAGTGACCGTAGCCGAACTCGAATGCGGCGCGCGGGTCGACGCCACGGCCGGTCTCCCACGGCGACCCGAAGCGGGCGGCATTGAAGGCGCCCAACGCCAACAGCGGCACGGCAAGGCCGAGGATCCACCCGGCCGCCGCGCGGCGACGCAGGTCCGGTGCGCTGCGCAGCCAGACGAGCGTGGCGACGGCAGGCAGGAAAAGCACCGCGGTGACATGGGCGCTCACCGCGAGTCCGAGCGCGCTGCCAGACACGGCACTCGCCCACCGATGCCGTCCGACCCGCAACGCGGCCCCAAACGCCAGCATGTCGAACAAGGTGGCGAGCGGTTCGGAGAAGAACGTGCCCGCAAACGGCCAGACGAGCGTGCCGAGCCCGAGCAGGGCCGCGCCCGTCCACGCCGTCTCTGGGCGCACGAGCGCCTGGGCCAACCAAGCGAACGCGGCGACCAGCGCCAGGCAGACGCCGACGTTGAACAGCGAGAGCCAGGCGCGCATCCGGTGGTCGTTCGGGTTCGCGACGGGCGCACGGCCGATGTGCAGGGAAATGGCGCCGCCGGCGTACAGCGAGTTGCGCGGCGGGTCGGGATAGGGTCCGACGGCTCCCGCGCCGGACACCGCGCTCGCCACGGACCACCATGGCGCACAGAGCAGCGGCTGCAGGGGCCCGAAAACCGAATACCGGCCGCCGTCGGTGCCGGTCGCGAGGCCAAAGCCCCGCCATGGGAGTTCGTGGGCGACCGCGGTACTGCCGGTGGTGGCGAGCGCGGCGCACGCGCGGCCTTGGACTTCACAATCGGGCGAGCGCAGGGCGCCGTGGTGCAGGCTGAGCCAGGCGACGAGGCAGGTCGCGAGGACGGCGACGGCGCGCCAGGAGGGGCGCGGCAGGCGCTGCCGTTCCAGTTCGGCCGACAACACCGACGCGGCCAGGGACGACGGTGCAGAATGCGGAGCGTCGGGCGCGGACTGGATCACGGCAGTGGGCTCTGAGGTTGTGAAACTGCGCTTCATACCAAATCCCTTGAATTCGGCTCGGTGCTCGCTCGCCCGCTACGGCTGCGGCTGCGTTGCTCAGGCTCGAAATCCTCCTACTATTCCTTCGCCTTCGCGCCTTGCCTCGCTCGCCGCGAGCCCTCGATCCGATTCGGCGGGCCTTGGTATCAGTTCACAGGCGTACGGAGGCCGCCGGTGTAGGCGGCTAGCGTTGGGCCGTCAATGCAAACGCGCCACGCGCTCGGCGCACCGCGCAAGTCCGGCACTGTCTCTCGCCGTGCCCCTCGCTGCGCACAGCGCCAACCACGGCAACTGGCGGCGCCGTTCCACGACCGATTCGCTCGCGCGCGGTGCCTGCCAGTCGAAGCGCCCGACCGGCGCTGCGGGCATCGCCACCAGCTTCGCCTCGATCTGGTCCAGCGTCGGCAGCGGAGCACCCGGCGGCAGCGCGCGGATGCACAGGCCATCGTGTGCGAAGCGAAAGTGGCGCCGCAGGCCCGCTGCGGGTGGGTCCAGGTAGCAGACGGCGCGCTCGTGCTCCAACGCCCACGCCGTCAGCAGGCGCGTGCCGGCCATGCGCTCCGGGTGATGGTAGCCCGCCAGGCGCCGCGCGAGGGCTCGGCTGAACCACGGCGCAGGCAGCAACCCGGTCGCCACGCATTGCAGGTCGGGTCGCACGCCGCGCGCAGTCTGCGCCTCCCAACACGCGGCCGCCGTCGCGTCTTCGCTCGCGAGCACCAAGCCACCGCGCGGCACACTGGCCAGCACGGCGTCCGTGAAGTCTTCGATGGCGCGGCGCCCTACGCCTGGACCGAACGGCACGGCTGCGACGGCAGCCAGCGCCGGCCACGCGCGCACCGCCACGGCCAGCGGCCGGCTTCGCAGTGCAGTCCACTGCTCGATGACGCCCAGGCCGACACCGACGAACGGCAGTGCGTACAGGCCCACGAGCGGAAAAAACCGCGCCGTGTGCTCGCGCCACCAGTCGTCGGCGGGGGTCTGGAAAAGCAGCAGGAACACCGGTCCTGCGACGATATGGCACAGGGTAAGGGCGCGCCACGTCCGCGCGTCGGCCGTGTCCACCGGGCGACGCAGCCGGCCCCACCCTGCCAGCCACGCCACCAGCGACAGGCCGAGGCCACCCACCGCGAACGCGACCAGCCACTCCGACACGGCACCCAGCGGCGCGCCGCCCTGCTCCAGGGTCAACCGCAGCACGCCGTAGTCTGACCGCAGCAGGTGGTGCGCGAGCGAAGGGAGATCGACGACGGCGCCCCACTGCAGTCCGTGGCCCGCGCGGCCCGCCCACAGCAGGTACAACTGGCTCGCGAGGCCCAGCGCCGTACCCGCAACCAGCACAACCAAGCGCGGCCATCGACCCACGCGTAGGCCGAGGGCCGCCAGCGCCACGAGCGGGGCGCAGAACACGACCGTCGTGTGCACGCCCACGGCAAGCCCGCAGCTCACGCCCAGAATGGCGGCTGCCGGCACGCTGGGTTGCTGCCACAGAACCAGCGCGCGCCACAGCACCAAGGCATGGGCGAGGTGGGCAGCCGCGAACACCTCCTGGCCGGTGTGGGCGGCCCAGGTGGTCGGCGCGATGGCCCACAACAGCACGGCACCGGTGGCGGCCGTCGCCGGAATCGCCAGCCGTCGCAGCAGTGCGTACAGAACCGCGCCGGCCGCGCCGCCGCACACGCCCGACACGAGCGCGAGGTCATGGGCATCAGGCAGGGGCGACAGGTGGGCGATCAGCGCCGTCAGGGCCGCGTAGGTCGCAAATCCGGGCGGATGCGGCACCCCCCAACTCGCGGCCGCCGCCACAAACTCGCCCGCATCGTTGCCCTGAACCGTCGTCGCAGCCGTCGCCGCGTACAGTGTGCCACAGCCGAGCCCAAGCCACAGCGCCGCAGAAGTGCGGGTGGGGGCCGTCTCCATCAGGGCGCCCTCAAGACAATGCCGATCGCCTTCACTTCGCACGCGTCAGCGCAGGAAGATCAGGGCAGTGCCGGACTTGTTCGCGCCGACCGCGTCCCACCAGCCCATGTGCCAGTACTTCGGGTCGCCCACCGTCTGGCCCGGGTTCTTCACGCCGGAGAACACCGTCGCGAACGACGGGCCCTTGCCGCTGTCGTCGTTGACACAGTTCGTTGTCGAGATGGCGCCGTACTGGGTCGGGTAGGTATCGGTCCAGGTGACGCCGAGCGAGTTCACGAACCAGTAGCGCGTCTGGCCCGTGGCGTTGGGCCCGACGACGGTGGTCACGGTGACGGATGAGCACGCGCCGCGCGTCCCCGTATTGCCGGCCACGGGATTCGGGTTGACGAAGTTTACCGTCGTCGGCACAGGAATCTTGTACTTCGACGCCGCCGTCGTGCCCGCGATGTTGCCCTTATAGCCGTCGCTGTCGGAGCGGGCGAGGAGCATCTCGGTCGACAGCTTGGCGATCGCGACCGCCGGCAACGAGCCCGCCGCGGTGCGGGTGACGCCGTCGTACACGCCGCCGCCGACGTCGAGCGCCCACAGGTTCTGCGTCTTCTGGTCGGGCGCATAGGCGACGAGCGTCCAGCCGCCGCCGTCGCTCGTCATGTCGCAGTAGACTTTCATGGGCGCGAGGCCGCCAGCGCCGTCGGCGTCGATCCAGTAGGCACCGTCGTCTTTCGAGCCGGCGTTGCGCACGTCGAGGCAGGTCTTGCCGGGCGTGTCGGAGTCGTCGCCGAGCAGCTTGCAGCCCTTGGCCGTGCATTGCGCGACCCCGGGGCACGCCGTGCCGGTCCCTGTGCAGCCGACCGTGTCGCCGCAGCCGCTCGCGATCGGCAGGCCGCACGCCACGCCGACTGCGGGGAGGCACGTGTCGGCGCACACTGCGAGGCGCTGGAACTTCTTGCCGTCGCAGAAGTGGATGCGTGCGCTCGCTTCGTCGAGCAGGAGCCGGCCGAGTTCGGCGGGCGTGCACTTCGCCGTCTTCGCGTCGCCGGTGTGCAGCGCTGCGTTCGAGAGCAGGCTGCCGGCGAGGTTCAGGCCGCCGTTTGCCGCCAGCGCGCCCGTGACCGTGAGGTCGCCAGTAAAGGTCGCCGGCCCTTTCGAGACGAGAAAGCCTTTGGCGACGCCCGGCGCGATGTGCTTAAGGTCGATGCAGCCCACGCACTTCAGTTCGTCGGCGCTCGCCGCGCTGTCGGCACTGACCGCCACGGCCGCCTTCAGCGCCAGGTCTGCCGGGCCGCCCTTGCTGGCCGAGCCCGCGTAGGTGAAGCCGACCTTCGATGCCGCGACCGCTCCGTCGGCGATCGCGTCGGCCACCACGCAACCGCTGCACTGCAAGCCCGTCGCCGCGCCGCCCACCGAAGCCGACGCTGCGTACTTGAACGCGCCCGCGGCCGCAACGCCGGCCCAGTACGCATACGGCACCTTGCCGAGCAACACCCGTGGCAATTCCGATTCCGAGCCGACCGAGACGCCGAGCCACACCGGCTTGCCCGACTCAAGCAGCGCGTCGGCGATCGGTTTGCCCGGGGTGGTGCCGAGCGTGAGCGCGAAGCCGCCGTTCTGGATCTCGACCTTCTGCAACACGTCGTCCCACACGGGCAACGCCGCGTCGACGGCATCGTAGAGCTTGAGAATGAACACGTACGCGCCGTCAGCCGCGGGGCCGCCGCCGGTAGCACGCAGCGCGCCTTGTACGGGCAGCGTCGCGGCCGCAGCGGAGCCTGCCAGGGCGGGGAGCGCGCCCAGCACCAGGGCGAGCAGGAGCGGCACCTGCCGGACGCGGCAAGGGTGGTAGGGGACACGGGCGTTGCGTGACATGGGACCTCCGGCTGCGCTTGCCTTCCTCGACGAATCGCAACCTACCGCGCGGGGCCGATGGCGGCAAGGCGGCAGTGGACTCACGGCGCAGGCCGTCGTATCTTTGGCGCAATCGGCGGTCTTCTCTGGTCGCTGACGGCTCCTGCCGAGGTCTGTCATGGTCGCCCCCTTCGTGCTTACGTCCGTCGCATTTGCCGCGGGCGCCGAGATTCCCACTGTCCACACCTGTGAAGGGCGCGATGCCTCGCCCGCCCTGGCTTGGAGTGGAGCGCCTGGCGCCACGAAGTCCTTCGCTCTCATCGTCGATGACCCGGACGCCCCCGACCCGGCCGCGCCGCAGATGACGTGGGTCCACTGGGTGTGCTACAATGTGCCGGCCGACGCGCACGGTTTGCCCGAAGCGGTCACCGCCGCCGCGCTGCCCAAGGGGACGCTGCACGGTACCAACGACTGGAAGCGCACCGGATACGGCGGTCCGTGCCCGCCGATCGGGCGCCATCGCTACTACTTCAAGCTGTACGCGCTCGACGTGGCGCTGGCGGACCTGGGTCGCCCGACGAAGGCGCAACTCGAGGTGGCGATGGCCGGTCACGTGCTCGGTCGGGCGACCGTGATGGGGACGTACCAGAAGCGCAAGCGGAATTGACCCTGCGTCCTGCTCCCGCAATTGCAGCTGGCACGTCCGGAGGGACCCTGCCACGCGGGGACGCTGCGCTCCGCTTTGTCGTGGCCGGTGCCGGCACCGTCCTCGCGACCGCGGTTGGCGCGTGTGGTGGTGGCCCAGCCCCTGCGGCCGCCGACGGGGTGTGCGCATCGCTGACAAACTGATCCAGTCATCGCTCTGAAACTGATCCACCCGTGCACACTGCCGCGCTTTGCGGCAGGCCGCCGTGGGTGGCGGTCTGGAGATGTTGAGGATGGATCAAGTACATGTAATCCGGGACAAAGTCCTGCGCGAAGGGACGAGCGTCC
>SHZF01000120.1 GCA_009692425.1 Myxococcales bacterium
GCATCGAGCACGACCGCCGCCACCGCGAGTACGTGACGCTGACCGGCACCTATCGCGGCGTGCCGATGACAGTGATCGGTACCGGGATTGGCACCGACAACCTCGAGATTGCCCTGCTTGAGGGCTACGGGGTGCTGGACATCGATCCGCTGACCGGGCGCAAAGACCCAGACGCCCTTCCGGTGCGGGTCATCCGCGTCGGCACCTCGGGAGGGGCGCGCGACGACGTGGCGCCGGGGACGCTGGTCGTGTCGCAGTACGCCATTGGCCTCGACAGCACGGGTCTGTATTTTGACGTTCCTGCCGCCGACGCCACCGTGCTAGCCTTGGAAGAGGCGGCGAGTGCGGCCATGGCAGCCACCACCAAGCTGGGGGCGCGCTTTGCCAGTCGCCTGCCGGTCTATGCGGCGCGCGCTGACATCGCATTGGCACAACAGCTTGCAGAGATTTGCCGCGCCCGCGGTCTGCCCATGGCCTGCGGTACCACCGTCGCCGCGTCTGGCTTCTTTGGTGCGTCGGGCCGCAAGATGGACGGCACGTCGCTGACGGTCCCGGGTATCAAGCACGCGCTCGCCACCATCGAAGTCATGGGCCAGCGCGTCCTCAACTTTGACATGGAATCGAGCCTCCTGTTTCACCTCGCGCAGAGCATCGGCTGGCGGGCGGCGACCATCTGCCCAACCATCAGCGCGCCTTCAGCCCATGGCGCGGTCATCGACCCGCAAGCCGCTGTCGATGCGGCGATCTTGGTCGCGCTCGACGTTTTGGCGCTGGGCCGCGCGACTGCGCCGACGTGATGGTCGACAACGACGCGGAAAATTCAGGATATGGTAGCGGCGTTGCAGGACCGGGTGGCGCGCGCTTGTCGGGGCCGTGGCAGGGCAGGCATTGGGTCCACCTCGATCAGGACGGCATCCAGGAGTTCGGCGGCTCGGCAGTGTAAGCAGTCCAACCCGCCAGCACTGCGCACCGCCCGACTCTCGACATCAACGCGCCTTCCCCGCTACAGCGCCGCCTTCATCCGCGCCAGCAGCCCCGCCGCATCCGGTTCCAGCGCAAACTGCCGCCCGGCCGTCTTGAACGCGACCATGCCCGCCTGCGGGTCCAGCCCATGCTTGCCCATGACGTCGGCCTGCAAGCCCATCGGCGCGGCCATCATCGCAGACACGTCACCCGTGGCCTTGGCGGCGGCCATCTTCGCCTTGAAATCTGCGGACTCGAACCCGGCCACGAGGTCTTCGAGCACGGCGAGGAAGGTCGTCTTGTCCATGGACTTATGCTCCTATTCGTCCGGATACACGCGCACCACCCGGCCCTGGTCCTTGTACTCGCGTTCTCCGGCTTTGGACAGCAGCGCATACGAGATGGGGCCTTGCGCCTCGGCCGCCCACACCGCCGCGCGCACGACGGCGTTCTGGATCTGGCCGCCGGTCAGTTCGTAGTCGAGCGCGAGGTCCCGGAACTTCAAATCGGGTTCGCGCGGCGCCGTCTCGGGGATCATGACCCGCCACAGCCGCTCGCGTTCGCCGAGTTCGGGCGCTGGGAACTGCGGCTTGAAGCGGATGCGCCGCATGAAGGCCGCGTCGATCGACTCGGGATGGTTCGTCGTCAGGATCGCGAGCCCGTCGAATTCCTCCAGCCGCTGCAGCAAGTAGTTCACTTCGAGGTTGGCGTAGCGGTCGACGCTCGTCTGCACTTCCGTGCGCTTGGCGAAAAGGGAATCGGCCTCGTCGAACAACAGCGCCACGCCCGAGTCCTGGCTGGCGTCGAACAGCTTCGACAGCCGCTCTTCGGTCTCGCCGATGTACTTGCTGACGACGCCGGCGAGGTCCACGCGAAAAAGCTCGAGCCCCAAGTCGCGCGCCACGAGCCCCGCGCACAGCGTTTTGCCCGTGCCCGAGGGTCCCGCGAAAAGCGACGTCAGTGCGCGCCCATAGCCCATCGTGCGCCCGTAGCCCTGATCGTCGAGCACGAAGCTGGCGAACTTGCCGAAACGCACCATCTCGCGCAGCACGTCGAGGGTGTCGTCGGGCAGCACGACGTTGTCCCAGCGACCACGCACGTTGACGCGCGTCGCCAGCCCCGCCAGCTTCGAACTCGCCACGTCCCGGCACGCCGTCTCGATGTCGTGGACGTGGATGGCGACCGCATGCCCCGTCGCCATCGAGCGCTGCCGCGCGCCGGCCCGCGCCAAGTTGACGGCGAGGTCGATCTCGTCAATGCCGAACTTGAACACCGCCGCCGACGCCACCACGTCTTCGAGTTCGCCGGCCGCCATGGCTCCTTGCAGCCGACGCTGCCAAAGCTGTTGGCGGTCCTCGACGCCCGGCGCCACCGTCGGCAGTTCGAGGCAACCCAGTTCACGCAGCAAGGCCAGGTGGACCCGCGGACTGAGACGCTGGTCCTCCTGGCGGCGCGAAGCCGGCGAGTGAAAGAACATCGTCGTCGTCTCGCCTTCGAGCAGCGTCTGGGCCGCGGCCAGCCTTTCGGCGCCGTGGTCGCCCGCGTCGAGGCTCTCGGCGTGCTCGAAGAAGAGGCCCGCGCGCGCCAGACGCGCCCGCCCGAGCACGTGGCCGATGCGGTCGAGGCCTTGGGCGAGCAGTACGTCGAGTCGCACGGCGAGCAGGCCTTCGCCGAACATCTCGAGGGCCTCGCGCGCGATGCGCAGGGAGCCGGCCCGCTCCGAACCCAGCACCAGAAAACGGCGCCGCCCGCGGAAGCCGCGCGACAGGGCCTCCTTGAGCGCCGGAGCCAGCGGTGCGTGAAGGTCGCCGGCGGCGTCGGTGGGCATTCCCGTGCTGTCGGGGGCGCCTGCGGCGGCATCGGGGCGGTGCCACAGCACGCCGGGCAGGTCGTCCAGACGTACGTCGAGGCCCAGCAGGTAGCCGACCACGAAAAGCGCCGCCCGATAGCGGACCCCGACCGCGTCTTCGCCGATGGCGTGCACGAGCCCGTAGCGCCGCAGCGTCGCCCGCGGCCCGAGCGCCTGCAACACCGCGCGGCCGCGCACGCCGAACGGGTCGGTGCCGTGCTGCAAGAAATCCTCGCCCCACTGCACGCGGCCGGTGTCGCGCCACAACGCTCGGTAGAGCCACAGGAACTCCGGCGCCACCTCAGGCGCCAGCAGCAACCACAGCAGGTCGCACTCGAGGTCCGACAGCCCAAAGATGACGCGCAACTCATCGAACCGCTGGCCGGCGACGGTCGGCGGCTGGATGTCGTCGTAGCGCGGCACGAGCCTCTCTTCCATGCGCTGCACGAAGGCCAAACGCTCGGGGTCGAGCGCCTCGCCGCGCAGGCAGCGCAGGCAGGTCGCATCGAGCGTGGCGAGCGTGCCTTGGGGCAGCGGCGACTTGCCCGCGTCTTCCTGGCCCTTGTCCCACGGTCGCAGCACCGCGAGGTAGCGCTGCAGCATCGAGCGCACGCGGTCGAGGTAGGGCGCGAACTCCACGCCGGCACCGTGCAGCCAGGGCCGTTCGCCGTCGTCGCGCGGGGTCGCGTCGTCGCCGTCGCGCAGTTCGGCCCGCAGCATCTGGCGCAGCAGGTCGACTTGGGCGTCGTTGAGGTCGTCGGTCGTGGTGTCAGGGTCGATCCGGGCGCGGTCGAGCAGTGACTTCGCGCGCGAACGGCTGACCCCTGGCAGGTAGGTCAGCGCCGTTTCAACGGGGCGATGCGGAGGGAGGCCGGTGATGCCGGATCGGGCCATGGGGCGGCAGGGTAGCGCGGGGGGCGCGGCGCAGCAACGCAAGGAGGCCATCGCTGCCGGCAGAAAAACTAGCGCCCTGCCCGGACAAGGCTAGCATCGGCTCCATGACCAACGCGGCCTCCCACAGCCTCCTGGGCCAGTATGGCATCGGCAACCTGCTTTTCGGCACCGTCGTCGTGGTGGACGACGAGCCGATGAACACTGAGGTGTTGCGCTCGTTTCTCGAGTCTGACTACCGCGTGCTGGAGGCCCAATCGGGCGTCGCGGCACTTGCGCTCATCCAGGCAGAATCGGTCGACGTCGTCCTGACCGACCAGCGCATGCCCGGCATGACCGGAGTCGAACTGCTCGAGCGGTTGCGCGAGTTGCGGCCCGACGTCGTCGGCATCGTCGTTACCGGCTACAGCGACCCGCCGGCCCTGATCGCCGCCATCAACCGGGCGCGTGCGTTTCGCCTGATCAAGAAGCCGTGGCAGCCCCACGAGGTGCTCGAAGCGGTCGTCCGCGCGAGTTCCGACGTGCAATCGGCCCGCGCGATCCGCCAGTTGATCGAGCAGTTGCACGCGCGCTCCACTGAGTTGCAGCACGCCGTCAACGACCTGACGGCCGCGCAGGAACAACTCGTCCACATGGAGCGCGTGGCCATGACGGGCCGCCTCGCGTCCGGAATCGCCCACGACTTGCGCAACGCCATGTCGGGCCTGCTGTTGCTGGAGGAGGAACTGCGCAGGCGCGCCGCCGCGCCGGACCTGGTCGAAGTCGCCCACATCGGCCTGAAGGGCGTGCGCAACCTGCTCGAGTCGCTCGAGAGCATGAACCAGTATGCGCGCAACCAGCAGCTCAAGCTGGCCGCCACGCCGTTCGATCCGGCGCTGGCCGTACACGATGCGGTCGGCATGCTGCGCCTCGACCTGGCGTTCCGGCAGCGCGCCGTTTCGGTTCATGCACCTGCAGGCACGCTGCCCGACGTCGCGGGGGACCGGCAGAAAATCGTGCAGGTGTTGGTCAACCTGCTGCGCAACGCGGCACAGGCGACGCGTTCCGGGGACGCGATCCGTGTCGAGGTGCACCGCGACGGAGCGTGGGCGGCCTACACCGTCGATGACGCGGGCCGTGGCGTGTCGGAGTCCGTGCGCGCCAACCTCTTCCAAGCGTTCGTTTCCACCAAGGGCGATGGCGGGATCGGGATGGGCCTGTACATGGCCCAACTCATCGTTGCGAGCCACGGCGGCCACATCGAGGTCGGGGAGAGTGTGCTCGGTGGCGCGCAATTCCGCGTCGCCGTGCCGCTGCTGCAAGTCGATTGACGCCATCGGAAGGGTCGGCTGCGCCACGGATTGGCGTACGAGCGGCGTGGGATGCCCGGCGGAAACGGAAGGCAACCGGTTTTGGAGGATGAGATGACGGACACGTCAACGGTCGCGGCTCGACGCTTCGGGTCGGTACACGCGGGGCCTGCGCGCACGGACGAACGGTCGACCAGCGGCGTGTTTCAACCCACCGTCGTACCCGCCGTGCGCAACTACGAGGAGCTGGACGGTGCCCACGGCCGCGAGGTGTTTTTTCGGCCAGAACGCTACCGCGCCGCCGACTTGCTGCCGCTGCAACCCGAAGTCGTGCTGCCCGACGTGGCCGCGCCGTGCGCCGTCATCGACCTGTCGTCGGGCGGCATCGCGTTCGAGTGGCCTGCGGGGCGTCCGTTGCCGACGTCGCATCTGCCAGTGCACGTGGACGTTCGCGCCGGCAGCCGTTCGCTGTACTGCGGCCTCGTGCGCCTGTCGTCCGTGCGCAGGACGTCCGACCATTGCGAGGTGGTGGGCGCCCAGGTGCTGGGCGGCGGCCAGATCGATGTCACCGACGTGCTGCACCTGCGCGATGTGCGCCGCCTGGCCCTCGACACCCACCCTGAACACGGCGCGGCACCGGTCCTGGGGCGCGAGGCATTCAGGGCCGGTGTGGCGGACTTCCGCATCTGGCTCGAGGACCTGAGCGACGAATTGGCCCGCGCCGAGCGCACCCTGCCGTGGTCCGTCGTGCACGGCGAGACCTCCTCGCTGGCCCGCGACGAGTTGCGGCAGTGGGTGCTTGAAACGATCGTGCCGCGCTTCGTGCGCACGTGCGGCGATCTCGACCGTTGCCTGCGCGGTGCGGCGCCGGAAGATGGGAACGCCCTCAAGGTCCTCAGCCAACGCCACCTGCACGCGCTGCTGATGGAGGCGCCGGTCCTGCACCGCTGCTACCACAAGCCGCTCGGCTATGCGGGGGACTTCGAGGTGATGCGCTTCATCTACGAGCGCTGGTTCGAAGGGCCGACCCTGTTTGCCCGCGCGCTGAACACCGCGGCCGTCGCGCTGCCGGGCGCCGCCGCCGTCCGATCGCGCAAGGACATGCTGCTGCGCGAACTTTCTGCCACCGCGGCGGCCTGGACGGGCGGCCCTCTGCGCGTGGTGTCGGTGGCGGCCGGCCCGGCCCAGGAGGTGTACGAGTTTCTCAGCGCCATCTCGCCGGACGGGCCGCGCGTCGACATCGTGCTTTTCGATCAGGACAAGCAGGCCCTTGCGCTCGCCCACGCCCGCATCGAGCGGCGCATCGAGCGGCGCGGCCTCGGCACGCGCATCCGCGTCACGTACCTGCACGACAGCATCAAGCGCCTGCTCCACGACGCGACCCTGTTCGCCGGCTTCGGCCCGTTCCATCTGGTGTTCTGCGCGGGGCTTTTCGACTACTTGCCGGTGCGCACAGCGGGCGTGCTGACGCGCAATTTCTGGGACAACCTTGCGCCAGGAGGGCGTGCCTTCATCGGCAACATGGTGCCCACCTCGCCGTCGCGCTGGATCATGGAGCACCACATGGACTGGTCGCTGATCTACCGTACGCCCGCCGAGATGGTCGATATGGCACGCACCGCCGCACCCGATTGCCGTCTGGCCACGATCGACGACCCCACGGGCGTCAATCCGTTGCTGGTCATGGAACGGGTCTGAGCGGCCGTGTCTCCGCCCGAAGCCGCAGTGCCGCCCGAAGCCGCAGTGCCGCCCGAAGCCGCAGTGCCGCCCGACGCCGCAGTGCTGTCTACCGCCGCAGTGCTGTCTACCGCCGCAGTGCTG
>SHZF01000121.1 GCA_009692425.1 Myxococcales bacterium
GCCGCAGGGCGAGATGGAACACCTTGCGCAAGGTCAATGCCGTGACGATGGCCAGGTCGGAGTACCGCTGCTGACCGCCGGGGAACTCGCTCGGCGCGGCGTTCCAGGCAGCCACGGCAGCTTCATCGAACCAGACGGTGATGTCGCCCCGTCGACGCAGGGCCGCCTCGTAGGCCGGCCAGTTCTGCATGCGGCACTTGGTCTTGTACCGCAGGTTCACCTTGCTTTTTGTGCGTGCGGCCATCGGTGCTGTCCTCGTCGAGGTCGGACCTCGCGGGCAACATCGGCGCACACGCACTCCGCATCAAGGCGAGCCATGCACCAACGCCCCGCGCCAGTGGTATCCGGGCTGGGGCCCGCGTCATCGACCGCCGCACGCCATTCCCTGTCCCGCGAAGCACGCGCAGGGCGGCCCGCCGTTGACGCAGTGCCCGATGGACCAAGGCGCCCCCTTTGCCGCTGGCACGTCGGCATGGCGAACCCAGACCGCATCGCGGTCGCCATCCAGCGTGCGGACCCGACTGCTCGGCGGCCCGTCCGGCTCGGCGTCCCAGGCCGCGCGACCCAAGGCGGTTCCGGCGGGACCCACCAGTTCCAGTTCACCTCCGCTGTCAGGTAGTTGCAACGCGTGGTCGAGCCGCAGTTCGAAGCTGCCCGGCGGCAGGTGCAACGGCGCCGTGGTGGGGCCGACCAGGACCAGGACACTGCCTGGTTCGAAACAGGCCTCGCCGACGACGCGGCCGCGCCGGTCGCTGTCGATCCAGAATTCGGCGTTGCGGAAGTGCACCGGGGCGCTTGCGTCGAGGTACAACTCCACCGCTTCGTCGCGGCCGTTGGACTTGCCGTCGCCGTCCAGATCCAAGCCACCGGGGCGCACCGCGATTTCGTTGACGACGACCTCGCCGGTCAACGCGGGTCCGCAGCCGCCGGCCGCCGTGAGCCCGGCCTCCGCCTTGGCGCGGATTCCGAGCGGCGCGGGCGTGTCGAGCGACGGGACGCAGCCCGCCACCGAGGCTGCGCCTAGGTACACGGCGACACCTTGGAATTGACGAATAGAAATAGAAAGACACCGCAGCAACGAGATGAACGACGACATGGCACCCCCAAGACTTCACACCACACGGTGCGCCAAGGGTTTCGTCCGCAAGGGGGCGGCTCCCGCACGAAAGCCGCGGGCCAGCGTCTGCACCTGGGGTGCGCTAGCCCCGGTCACACCCCGGCCCCGCCACGCAACCCGATTCGACGGCTCGACGCGCGTTTGCGGGCGGGTCCTGCCCACGCCAGCGCTTGCACCATGCGCCTGGCCGCCGTGTCCGGAGCGCCGTCCGAACCAGAGCAGACTTGCCGCGTCGCCCACCACTGCCGTGGTGCGCCTGCTCGACCTGCCCCATGCCGATGCCCGACGGCTGCCGGCCTCAGGTGTTTCCATATATCTGACTGTAAATACAGTTGAATACTATGACCCCATCTGTCCCTGAACAACGACGCGCTGCCGATGACGTTTCATGGTGCGTCCCGGCCCAGCCCGGTCCTGCACGATGCGGTGAAATGGCTGGTCAGTCAGGGCGTGCAGGCGGTGGCGGACCGTAGAGACACACGTCGGTCGCCACCTGTCGCCTGCGCCGATCCTGGCCTGGCTGGCGACGGCCTCGCTGCGCGGACGCATCCCCGGCGCCACGCCGCCTGCCCTGCAAGAAGTCACGCATTTCGGCTGTGCCGCGCAGGCCTGACCGGCATCGCCGTGCTCGTCGGACCGACGGCCACTGGCGAGCCGAAGCAAGAGAGCCGGGCCACGGTGCCCGCCGTCGTCAACTACCGCTGGCGGCACCTGACGATCAGGGCCACAATGCCGCGTTCAAGCTCGCCGCCCCGCCCGAGGTCCCATGTTGCATCGCGTCTTTTCCTGCATGGTGGCCAGTGCCGCCGTCCTGACGGCCTGCGGTCGCGCACCGTCGGCCGCGCCAGCTGCCCCGACGCCCGCCATCGCTGCCGTTGCGCCCGCCCCAGCAGCGCCACCGCCGCCACCAGCGGCCGCCGCCGCCCCGAGCCCTACTCCGCCGGCAACGGCCCCGGTAGCCGCCGTTGCGCTGGCTGCCGTTGCCTCGGGCGCCATCTCGGCCGCACCAGAACGCATTGTTGTTTCAGCAACTTGGGGTGAAGGCCACGGCCAGCTCGGCATCGTCCGCACCGGCGAACAGAACCCGGAAGGCCCAATGGCGCTCGATGTCGGCGCCGGCGGCGAGATCGTCGTGCTCGACCAGGTCAATTCCCGCATGCAGGTGTTCGCTCCCGGCCTGCCACCGCGCGCCGTGCCGCTGCCTGGCCGCACCTTCCAGGACCTGGCGCTCGACGGCCGCGGTCTGGCTGTCCTGCTCGACCGCGTCGGGGCAGGCGCAGTCGTCGCTGTCGACCTTGGCGACGGTCGCGTGCGCTGGCGCCAGTCGCTGGACCGGGAACTCGTGCCTGAAGCAGGCGGCGTCACAGGGGTTTTTGCCTACGACGACGGCACCTGGGTCGAAGTCGAGCACACGCGCCTCGTGCATCTGGCCGACATGCACGGCAACGCCGTCGCGCTGCCTCCGGGTGGCGACCGTCCGCTGGCGCACCAGGGCGAGGGCCGCCGGTCGGCCGACGGGCGCAACTGGTTGCGCGCCGCACGCCTGGACGCCAACTCCGCAGAAGTCATCGCCAAACCCGTGGGTGGCAGCCTCGGTGGCTTCCGCAGCGTCGTGCAGTTCGAGACGCCGTTGCGCACCCTGCGCGGGCTCGATTCCATCCGCAGCGGCCGCACGTTGCTGTTGGCGTCGCTCTGGCGCGAGGACCCCGCCGACGCCGACCGCGTGCTCGACGAGCGGTTGCAGGCCGTCGTGCTCGGTGGCGATGGCACCGAAGTCACGCGTGTCGACCTGCGGCCGGCGACGGGGCCGGAAGAACAGTTCCGCACCGTGCGTTTCGCCGCCGATGGCGCAGTCTACCACCTGCGCTGCGCTGCCGATGGCGCCTCGGTCGTGAAGGTGACGCCATGATGCCCCGTCCGCGCAACCTCTTGCCTACACTGGTCCTCCTGGTCATCGCATGGTCGGTGCCAGCCCGCGCCGCGCCAGCGCCGATGACCGTCGAGGCCATTTTCGACCTCGCCAAGACCGCCGTCGGGTTCTCGTACTGGTGGGGCGGCGGCCGCTGGAACCTGACCAAGACCGACAAGGGTTCGTGCTCTGGCAGCTGCCCGTCCTGCACCCACACGGGCGCCAACGGCGCCGACTGCTCCGGCTTCGTGGCCAAGGTGTGGCAGGTGCCCGGCCCGACGCCCATCACCACGAATTCACACCCCTATTCGACGTCGAGTTTCTTTTGCGCGACGTACCACTGGACCAACATCGCCAAGGGCAGCGCCAATCCGGGCGACGCGTTCGTCTACCGCGACGGCTGTCCCGGCACTGCGGGCCACGTCTTCTTGTTCGAAAAGGGCGATCCGTGGGGAAGTTCATGGGCTTACGAATGCAAGGGCTGCTCGTACGGCTGCACCTACAGCCTGCGCAGCGTCAATTCGGCATATGTGGTGCGGCGGCGCAATGCACTGGTCGGCGGCAGCGACAAGGACGGCGACGGCAAGCCCGATGCCACCGACAACTGCGGTCTGGTCAACAACGCCGACCAGAAGGACACGGACAAGGACGGCAAGGGCGACGCCTGCGACGACGATGACGATGGCGACGGGGACACCGACGCCAAGGACAACTGTCCGCTCGACAAGAATCCTGAGCAGAAAGACCTGGACGGCGACAAGAAAGGCGACACGTGCGACGACGACGACGATGGCGACGGCGACCTGGACACCAAGGACAACTGCCCGGTCGACAAGAATCCCGGCCAGGGCGACTTCGACAAGGACGGCAAGGGCAACGCGTGCGATACCGATGACGATGGCGATACGATCTTGGATATCAAGGACAATTGCCCGCTTGCCGCCAACAAGGACCAGGCGGACAGCAACAAGGACGGCAAGGGCAATGCCTGCGAAAACGACGGCGACGGCGACGGCGTGCCCGATGCCAAGGACCTATGCCCGACCACGGCTGACCCGGCGCAGATCGACACCGATGGCGACAAGAAGGGCAACGCCTGCGACCCGGACGACGACGGCGACGGCGTGCCCGACCTGACCGACAAGTGCCCGCTGCAGGCTGACATGGGCCAGGGCGACGCCGACAACGACGGCAAGGGCGACGTCTGCGACGAGGACGCGGACGGTGACGGTGTACCCAACGCGGCGGATGGCAAGGCGATCGACAACTGCACCCTGCTGGCCAATGTCGACCAGGACGATCTGGACGCCGACGGCCTGGGCGATGCGTGCGACGGCGACCTGGACGGCGACGGCAAGGCCAACGCGAGCGACAACTGCCCGCAGAGCGACAACGCCGACCAGGCTGACGGCGATGGCGACGGCCTGGGCGATGCCTGCGAAGGCGACACCGGCGAGGTCGACGCGGGCGCGACGGGCACAGGTGCCGGTGCGGGGGACGTCAACGTACCGGCCCCGGATGTCGCCGCGGACACGGGTGCCCAGGCCGACGCCAGCCCCGAAGCGGAAGCCGACGCCAGCCCCGATGCGGAAGCCGACGCCGAAACCGTACCCGCCGCCGATGCCACGGCACAGCCTCTGGTCGATGCCCGGGCCGATGCGCGCGATGTGTTGAAAACACCACCGGTTGATGCAGTCGCGCCGTCCGATGCCAGATTGGGCACGGCGGGCGACGCGCGGCCGGTGGTCGTGGCACCGTTTACTGCGGCCGCACCGGTCAACACTGGTTGCATGGCGGTGCCTGCCGGGGCGAACTGGCCGGGTCTGGGGCTGTTGGCACTGACGGGCTTCTGGCTGGTGCGACGCCGGCGAACGTGACCGAACGCGACCGGCGCCGTCAACCGTCCAACCGCCGCTTCAAGACGTCTGTCACCAGCGCCGCATCGCCCTTGCCAGCCAACCGCCGCATCACCTGGCCGATGAAGAAGCCGAGCGCCTGGGTCTGCCCGCCGCGGTACCGTTGCAGTTCTTTGGGATGCGCGGCCAGGACCTGGTCGACTGCAGCCTGCACCGCACCTTCGTCGCGCACCACCGACCCGGCTTGGGCCATCGCAGCCAGCAGCGCGTCCGGCAACGGGTTTTCAGAGAGAAACGCTTGCTGCAGCACCTCGGCCAGCATCTTGTTCGACAGCCCGCCCGACCGCCACCGTTCGCACAGCGTCAGCAGTTCCGGCATCGCCGCCGCCACGTCATCCCACGAGCGCTGCTCCATACGGTTCAGGGCTCCAGCAACCTGCGCCATCAGGAAGTGAGCCAGCGCCGACGCCTGCTTGGGGTCCGGATTGGTGCCCAGGGCCGCCTCGAAGCGGTCGACCCGCTGTGGCTCCTCGCACAACGTTGCCGCTACCGCCGCCGACAGCCCCAGGTCCCGCTGCAGCCGCGTCCGTTTCTGCGCCGGCAGTTCGGGCAGGGTCGCTGCCAGGGCCCGGAAGACGGCCTCGTCGATACGCAGCGGCAGTAGGTCCGGGTCCGGAAAGTACCTGTAATCATGCGACTCTTCTTTGGATCGCATCGGTTCGGTGCGCGCGAGTTCCTGGTTCCACAGCCGCGTCTGCTGCGCGATCCGCTCGCCGACACGGCACAGTGCGGTCTGGCGCGCGATTTCGTAGTCGATGGCGTCGCGCACGCTACGAAATGAGTTCATGTTCTTGATTTCGCAACGGGTTCCCAGCCGCTGCTGGCCGACCGGGCGCACCGAGACGTTGGCGTCGCAGCGAAACGACCCTTGGTCCAGGTTGCCGTCGCACACGCCCAGGTACACCAGGATGGCGCGCAGTTCGCGCAGATAGGTAACGGCCTCCTCGGACGTGCGCAGGTCCGGTTCGCTAACGATTTCAATCAGTGGCACGCCGGCGCGGTTGAGGTTGATGAACGACGCGTGCACGCCGCCTTCGCCGTGGACCGACTTGCCGGCGTCTTCTTCCAGGTGAATGCGCGTGATGCCGATGCGCCGTGGTGCGCCGCTCGCCCCGTCGTTGATATCGAGGCGGCAGGCGTCGCCGATGTCGAGGTGGCCGGCAACGCACACCGGCTGGTCGGCCTGGCTGATTTGATAGCCCTTGGGCAGGTCCGGATAGAAGTAGTTCTTGCGGGCAAACACCGAGCGCGCCTGCACCTCGCAGCCGGTGGCAAGTCCCGCGCGCACGGCCATTTGCACCGCTTCGGCGTTCAGGACGGGCAGGGCGCCGGGCAGGCCGAGGCAGACCGGACAGACGTGGGCGTTGGCTGCCGCGCCGAAATCGGTCGGGCAACCGCAGAAGATCTTGGTGCGGGTACGCAGTTGCGCGTGCACCTCGAGGCCAATGACGGCTTCGTAGGCGACGGTCGTCGGCGCTGGCAGGGCGGTCACGAGCATCCGAAGGTCTCCATTGCCAGGCCGTTACGGTTGGCGACTACGCCCGCAGTTGACGGCCCTCACCGCGTCGCCGCAGCGGCCAGGATGGGGGCAACGGGGGGTGACGATAGTTGAAAACTGGAACCGCAGGCTCCTTTGTTGCCGATTCAGGTCATGCCGGGCGGGCGCAACTGGTCACTGCCGCTTTCGCGCGTGTAGGCGTCGGCAATGCGCAACAGCGTCGCTTCGTCAAACGCCCGGCCAACCAGT
>SHZF01000122.1 GCA_009692425.1 Myxococcales bacterium
GAGCAGGTCGAATTCGTGCCGGATTGCGGCATCCGCCGTTTCGAGCACGCTCGCCACTTCGCCGGGGTATCGCGCGCGAAACGCCGCCGCGTAGGTATCGCGGTCATCAGGCCGAAGGAAGAACGGCGCCGTCATCTGCCGGTCCCACAGCGCGTCAACGGTCCCCGCCCCGCTCGCGCCGAGGATCGTCTGGTCCCGGAGCAGGCGTGGATAGACCTGCGCCCACGGCCGGCGGGTTTGCGCTCGCGCTTCTTCGCGGAGGCGCGCCAGCAAGACTCTCGGCGGCATGCCCGCCGCCTTGCGCGCGCGCCTCACGAAATTCGACAGCGACATCAGGCCAGGAACTTCTGCAGCACGGCTGCCACGCGACCGGCAGTTTGGCCGTCCCACAGGGGCGGTCGCCGCAGCGGTTCATGTTCGCGCGCCATCGCTTCATCGAAGCCAGCGATGATCGCGGCGGTCTGCGTGCCGACCAATCGGTTGGTGCCGTGCGTGATCGTCACCGGCCGCTCCGTGTTCTCGCGCAGAGTCAGGCAGGGGATGCCGAGCGCAGTCGACTCTTCCTGCAATCCACCCGAGTCGCTCAGGATGATGCGCGCGTGCGACGTCAGGCTGAGGAAGTCGATGTAGCCCATCGGCTCGGTCAACATCACGTTGGCGAGCAAATCCTCCGCGCCGAACGTTGCCAGCCGCTGACGGGTGCGCGGGTGCACGGGAAACACCACCGGCATCTGCTTCGCCACGTGCCCAATCGCGACGAGAATGCGCCGCAGGATGACCGGGTCGTCCACGTTCGACGGCCGATGCAACGTCAGCACGCCGTAGCCCTTGTCGGTGACAGCCACGCGATCCTGGATGCGATCGAGCGTCGCCATCGGCAGGTGGCGCATCAGCGTATCGATCATGATGTTGCCGACGAAGTGAATCTTCTCGCGCGGCACACCTTCCTTGATCAGGTTCTCGTCGCCGTCGGTGGAGGGCGTCAGCAACAGGTCGGCGAGGCAGTCGGTGACGATGCGATTGACCTCCTCTGGCATGCCGCGATCGAAGCTGCGCAGCCCTGCCTCGAGGTGGGCCACGGGGATCATCAGCTTCGCCGCCACCAGCGTCGCGGCCATCGTCGAGTTGACGTCACCGGCGACAACCACGAGGTCCGGCTTCTCTTCGAGGCACACTTGCTCGAAACCAATCATGACCTTCGCGGTCTGCACCGCGTGACTCGCCGAGCCGACCTCCAGGTTGCGGTCCGGCGTGGGCAGCGACAACTCGCGCAGAAACGACTTCGACATGGCTTCGTCGTAATGCTGCCCGGTGTTGACGAGGATCTGCCGGATGCCAGGTGTGCCCTTCAGGGCTTCCATCAGCGGCGCGATCTTCATGTAGTTGGGACGCGCGCCGACGACGTGAACGATCGTATTCACCTGTGCGTTCTCCTGAATCACCGATTGAGCAGGCGGGGCGCCCGCATCGCTTGGTACAACGGTTGGTCCATCCAGTTCGCGTCGAGCGCCGCGTCGAGCCATAGCCGCATTTTCGGGTCGCGCGACACCCGGGCGACGCGGCCGACGCACGCGACCGGCGCGCCGGCGACCCGCAACCCGCTGAAGCGCAACTCGGTGCGGTCGCCGACGCCCTGCCAGAACACGGGGATGAAGAGGCGCGTGGCCGCGGCGCCGGGCGCCGGCCGCGACACGCGCAGGGTGGTCGACAGGTCACGCGCCGGGTTGTCGGCCTCGTAGGTGGCGGTCACTCCCAACCCGCCGTCGCCGGCGCACGCAGCCGCGTCGAGCGTGACAGCCAGCAGGTCGGTGCCGCGATGAAAGGGCGGCACGCCCTCGTCACGGGGCTGCCAGTCGACCTGCAGGGTCGAGACGTCCAAGGCGTGGAAGGGCAGCGCGTCGGTGGGGGCATCGAGATACGCCTGCAGCAGAGGCCGCACGCGTCCGTCCTGCACGACGCGAAGCACGCCGAGGGCCGCGGCGAGCGCCACGAGCAGCGCCGCCAGCGTCACTCCCGCCCTGATCACCCGCGGCCGCTCGACCGCACTCACGCCGTTGCGCCACAGGTACGTGAGCACCACGATCGCCGTCCACCATGGGATGAACCGCAAGTGAAACCAGTGGCGCTCGTCGAAGCGAATCGCGGGGTAGCCGGTCAGGAACAGGACGAAGGCGATCAGGGCCAGGCCCAGACGCAGCGACGTGCCCGCGGCCAGCGCCATCGCGGCAACCGTCAGCACCACGCCCAGCGCCGCCAGCGGCGAGGTAACGGCATGCGCCGTGCGATAGACCGCCGGCATGACGGCGCTGGCGGCGAACGGCGGCATTGGCACCATCATCGCCGGCAGGTCGAGGCCGACGCGAAGGATCATCAGCACCGAGGCATAGGCCCGCACCGCCAGATCCGCAGGAAAGGTTCGCGCGAGATCGAAGTACAAGGCGCCCGACGCCGTGTCGTATTCCGCCGTACACAGGGCCGGCACCGGCGCGCCGAGGACCCGCGCCGCGTAGTCGCCGGTCTTGAGATCAGCGAACGCATCGGTCATGTGTTCCCCGAGGCGATAGACCGGCGGCGTCAGGCGCAGTTCGTTGGTCAGCGGCTCGGTCAGGCCGAGCAGGGAAAAATGGTACTGGCAGCCACCGAGGTTCAGCGCGCTGATTACCGGCCAGGCCGAGGCGAAGAACGCGACGAGCAGCAGCGCCGCGGCCAGGGCGTTCCTGCCGGCATTCAACCGAAACGTGCCGGGCAGGAAGACCAGCACGACGACCGCACCAAAGGGCACCATCACCGCGAGGTCCGGTCGGAAGCCGTAACCGACCCCGACGACGACCCCGTAGACCGCGGCCAGGGCCAGCGTCGCCCGGCGCGACAGCGGCCTGAGGACGAGCGCGGCGAGGACCAGCACCGCCGCAAGAACGAACGGCGCCTTGCTGTAATCGCGCAGGGACAGCAGCTTGGTCAGGTTGGCCGGCGACAGCGTCAGCACCAGGGCCACGCTGGCGGCCACGCCCGCGCCGGCGATCAACCTGAAGAGGCCGTACAACATCACCGCGCCAACGCCGCTCATGGCGGCCACCAGCCAGTCCAGCGCCGTCCACGACACCCCGGCCACTCGCCACACCGCCGCGGCCGCGGCATACATGTAGTACCAGTTCGCATTCGCCGCGCTCGTCAGCGGCTGTTCTGCTCCCACGGACGAGAGCAGGGCGCAGTCGAAGTCATTGCGGCGGACGTGGAGAAACTCCGTGAGAGCCGCTGGAGGCGCCGAGATCACGCCGAACCCGCGGCCGCACGCCATCATCACGGCCGGCTCGAAGTTCGACTGGTAGAAGAACGGCTCGGCGCCAGCCTCGCGGAAGCTGCGCATGGCGGCCCACGACACGCCGATCGCCACCACGAACAGCGCCGCGACAACGAGGCCGTCGGTCAGTTGTGTTTGGGAGCGCCGAATCACTGTAGGTGCAACATGAACATTTTAGACCATCAGTCCGGTCCGAAACGACGCGGCAGGCGAAGCGTCTGATACAGCGGATAGCTGCGCCAGTCTGGCGGCAGCACTACCTGCAGCCAGAACGGCCAGTCCCTCGCGTTGGTCACGCGCGCGACCGATTCGATGCAGCCGGTCGCGGCGCCCACGGTTTCGAGCCCCGTGAACTTCTGCGAGGTCTGCGCCGCGGTCGCCGACCAGAACACCGGCAGGAAGACACGCGTGGGGGCCGCGCCGGCCGCCGGCCGCGGCACCGCCACTTCGGTTGACAGGTCAACCGCCGGCGACACGGCCGAGTACCGCACCTTAAGGGAGAGGGGCCCGTCCCCCTGGCAGCCAGCCGACGAAAGCGTTGCCATCACCAGATCGGATCCGCGCTGATCGAACGGATGGCCGTAATCGACGGGCGTCCAGGCCACCTCGATAGCGCTACCGGAGCGGCCGACGACGGCCAGAGGCTCGCTGGCGGCCTGATCGTAAGCAGCCAATAGGCGCTCGACTGAACCCCTCTGCACCGCTCGAATCGACGCCAGTGCCGCCGCCAGCGCAAGCACCAGAGCGGCGGTCGCCACCACCCCCGGCCTGATCTCCGCCCAGGTCCACCCGTGGAGCCTGCGGCGCAGCAGTTGCGTCACCACGAGGGCGCCCGCCCACCATGGGATGAACCGCAGGTGGAACCAATGGCGCCCCTCGAACTGGATGGCGGGATATCCGGCGAGAAACAACATCGACACGGTGAGAGCGAGGCCGAGTCGGACCGAGGTCGCAAATGCCATCACGAGTGCCGCGAGCATCAGCACCGGGCCAGCCGGCGCGACCACGGTTGTCACGCCGTTAAGCAACCGATAGCCGGAGTTGAGCGCCGGCGACGTGAATAGCGGGGGCTCACCCGCCCCGGGAATTGCCAGGCCCTGTCTCAGCACGGTCCACACCGACCGGTAGGCGCGAACCACCATGTCGGCGGGAAAGTTGCGGGCCAATCCCAGGTAGAGCTCGCCGGAGGCCGCGTCGTAGGCGGCGTCGCAGTAGCCCGGCACCGGCTCGCGACGTACGCGCGCCGCGTAATCGCCAACCTTGAGGACCACGAAGGTGTCGGTCAAGTTGTCGCCAAATCGATAGAGCGGCGGCGACAACGCCAGCTCCTCAGTCAGCGGCGTCGTCAGGCCGAGTAGCGCGACGTGAAACTGGCAGCCTCCCTTGTCGAGCCCACGAAGCACCGGGAATGCCACCGCCAGAAACGCGGCGACGAGCGCGACGACAGCCGCGGCGTTGCGCACGGCGTGGGATCGCCACGCGCCGGGCAGGAACGCGCCGACCATCACGGCACCGAAGGGCACCATGATCGCCAGGTCGCCGCGAAATCCGTAGCCGAGGCCGACGACGGCGCCGTAGAGTGCGGCAAGAGCCCCTGTGGCGCCGCGCGTCATTGGCCGGAGCACAAGGATGGCCAGAATCAGCAAAGCCGCGAGCACGAACGGCGCCTTGCTGTAGTCCCTCACCGAAAGCAACTGCGCCAGGCTCGCCGGCGAGAGCGTCACAACCAGCGCGAGCGCCGCTGCCACACCGTCGCCGGACACCAGCCGGAACAGCCCGAACAGCATGGCGGTCGCCATCGCGGCTAGCAGCGCGCCGAGGATATCGACCGCCTCCCATGAGACACCCGTCACTTTCCACACCGCGGCGGTCGCGCCGTACAGGTAGTACCAACTGGCGTGGGCGGCTACGGTTAGCGGCACGACGGCGCTCGATGCCACCTCCGCGCAATCAAAGCGATCGCTCCGTTCGTGGAGAAAGTCGATCAGCGCCGTCGGCGGCGGCTGCGCGAGGCCAAAACCGCGACCACACGCCATCATGACCGCCGCTTCAAAATTGCTTTGATAGAAGTAGGGCCGGGCGCCGCCCGCCCTGAAGTCCCTCATCGCCAGCAACGACGCGCCGGCCGAGACAAAGATCAGTCCGGCCACAATCAGGCGGCAACGCAGCACGTGGTTCAGCAACGAGTTATCTTTGCGGGTCGCCGGTCAGGGATTCCACCCTGCCACGACGACGATCGGGGTACTGACCGAGGACCACCCACCTGAACCAGTTACCAACAATGTCGCTGATGGACTGGACGATTGCGCCCGCCCGCGTGCCGGTGCCCTGGCCGCGGCCGCGCTTTTGAAACAGGACCGGCACTTGCAGAAACGAGGCGCCGCCCCAATACAACTTCATCATCACTTCGGGGTTCGTGAACGAGCCCTCAGATTCAAGCGCGAGCGGCTGGGCCAACCGCGTGGGACACAACGTGACGTTCTGGAAATCGTCAAACGGCAGCCGGAACAGGACGCGGATCAAGGTGTAGTTGGTCAGCGACACAAAGCCCTTGTAGAAGCTGTCGGAGCGCTTGCGCAGCGTGCCCAGCGAATACTCGCCTGGCCGGACGCCCTGTAAGACATCGTGCCGGCGCAGTTCGTCGAAGTGCGGCTTGAAAGCATCGATGTCGTAGGCCCAGTCCACGGTCTGCGCCATGAAGTAGGTCTTGGTGGCGGCGCCGATACCCGTGCGGTAGCAATAGCCAGGTCCGCGGTTGCGGTCGTTCTGGATTGGCCGCAGCCACGGGCGGGTCGAGGCCAGCTCACCCATGATCGACCATGTCCGATCGCGGCTGCCATCATCGAACAGGATCAGCTCGTAGTCGTCTGAGACGCTGGACAGGAACGCTTCGGCTCGTTGCACGTAGTCGGCGACGTTCTCTTCCTCGTTGAGCGCCCAGCCCAGCATGGAGAGGCTGGGACGGAACGCTGCGACGGACGGCGCCTGGCTCATGAGGGTTGCGCCGATGGGAACGCACTACCGAGGCGCGTGAGCCAGCAGGGCCACTCCCCTCGCGTGGCTTGAGCGGCGGCGTGCGACGCACACCACGTGGACCAGGCGTTGAGGTCCCACTTGAAGAACCGCGCACCGGCAATCTCGATGGTGGTAAACACGTCCGCGGCCGGTCGCATGGTGTCGCCAATGGCCGATGGGGTCGTGAGCTGCTGAAATGGCGGCCGCAAGCACATGCGCCGCACCACGCGAGACACCCCTCGCCCGTCGATCACCGTAGTAGCGTACACGCGATCGTCGTAGACCGCAGCCGGATAGCCGGCAGCTGCACGAGAGTCGATCGCATGGATGAAAGAATTCGTGTTCAGGCTCACGCCCA
>SHZF01000012.1 GCA_009692425.1 Myxococcales bacterium
CACCGCCCGCTACACCCCCACCTGCCACCGCCCCGCCCGCACCACCGCATCCTTGTCCACCCCAAACCAGCGCCGCAGCGCCGCGCGCGTGTCACTCATCCCGAACCCATCCGTCCCTAGGCTGGTCAGCCGCCCCGCCAGCCACGGCGCGACCTGATCCGGCACCGCGCGCATCCAGTCCGACGCCGCCACGATCGGCCCGTGCGTCGCACCCAGCGTCGCCGCCACGTAGGGCACTTCGGCGGCGGCCCCGCGCAGGCCAGCGCTGAGGTTCCTCGTGTCGCACGCCAGGGCCTGGCGCCGCAGTTCGCTCCAACTTGTTGCCACCCACACGTCGGCGGCGATGCCGTGGTCCTTGACCAGTTCTTGCTGCGCTGCGAGCACGCCGGCCAGGATCGAACCGGAGCCCACCAGTTGCAAGGGCGGCGCGTCTGGTCCCAGCTTGGTGCCGCCCACGCATTCTGCCGCCACACGCAAACGGTACAGGCCCTGCAGCACGCCGTCCGCCGCACCCTCGGGCAGCGCCGGCATGGCATAGGCTTCGTTCTGCAGCGCCACGTAGAACATGACGTCTTCGCCGCCCAGCATCCGCTCCAGGCCGTGGCGGCAGATGAGCGCCGCTTCGTAGGCAAAGGTCGGCTCATACGAGACGACACCCGGATTCGTGGCGGCAATCAGCAGCGAGTGGCCGTCTTCGTGCTGCAAGCCCTCGCCGTTGAGCGTGGTGCGGCCGGCGGTGCAGCCGAGCAGGAAGCCGCGCGCGTTCATGTCGGCGGCCTGCCAGATTTGATCACCCACGCGCTGGAAGCCGAACATCGAATAGTAGAAGTAGAAGGGCACCATCGGCTCGCCGTGCGTCGAATACGACGTGGCCACGGCCAGGAACGACGCCAGCGAGCCGGCTTCCGTGATGCCCTCTTGCAGGAGTTGGCCATCTTTGGCCTCACGGTAGGCCATCACATAGTCTGCGTCGACGGGTGTGTAGAGTTGGCCGACCGAGGAGTAGATGCCGAACGGCTTGAACATCGACTCCATGCCAAACGTGCGGGCCTCGTCGCACACAATCGGCACCATGCGCTTGCCGAGGCCCGGGTCGCGCATCAACGCCTGCAGCACGCCGACGAAGGCCACGGTGGTCGAGACTTCCGCCGTGCCGGAGCCCTGCTCGAAGCGTTGCCACAGTTGGGCGTTGGGCATCGCAACGTGGACCGGGCGATTGAGGCGCAGCGGCACCGGCCCGCCCAATTCGGCCCGTCGTTCTGCAATGTAGCCGACTTCGGGCGAGGCCGCGCCGGGGTGGTAGAAGGGCGCGTCTTCGAGTTCGCTGTCGTCGATGGGCAGGCGCAGCGCGGTGCGGAACGACTTCAGTTCTTCGAGACCAAACTTCTTCTGCTGGTGCGTGGCGTTGCGCGCCTCGAAGCCCTCGCCGAGGCTGTAGCCCTTGACGGTCTTGGCGAGCACCACGGTCGGCCGCCCGGTCGTGCGGGTCGCCTCGTGGTAGGCCGCATAGACCTTCAGCGGGTCGTGGCCGCCGCGGTGAAAGCGCTTGAACTCGCGCTGGCTCAGGTTCGCCGTCAGCTCGCGCAGTTCGGGGTAGCGGCCGAAGAAGTCCTCCTGCACATAATCGAGGCTCGCCGTGGCATATTTCTGGTACTGGCCATCGACCACCTCCTCCATGCGGCGCCGCAGGATGCCGGTTTTGTCGTCGGCGAGCAGTTGATCCCAGCCCGAGCCCCAGATGACCTTGACGACGTGCCAGCCGGCGCCGCGAAACGCGCTCTCCAACTCCTGGATGATCTTACCATTGCCGCGCACAGGCCCGTCGAGCCGCTGCAGGTTGCAGTTGACGACGAAGGTGAGGTTGTCGAGTTTTTCGCGGGCGGCCACGCTGAGCGCCCCCAACGACTCGGGCTCGTCGGTTTCGCCGTCGCCGAGGAAGCACCACACGCGCTGCTGCGACGTGTCCTTGATGCCGCGGGCGTGGAGATAGCGGTTGTAGCGGGCCTGGTAGATGGCGGCGATCGGCCCCAGGCCCATCGAAACGGTCGAGAACTGCCAGAAATCGGGCATCAGCCGCGGGTGCGGGTAGCTCGACAAGCCGCGGCGGCGGGCGCCGTCGGCGTCCACGAAATCAAAGGCTTCGCGACGAAAATGGGCGAGCTGGCCGTCGGTCAAGCGCCCTTCCAAGAATGCGCGGCTGTAGATGCCGGGCGCGCTGTGGCCCTGGTAGTAGACCTGGTCGCCGCCGCCCGGATGCAGGGGCGAGCGGAAGAACCAGTTGAAGCCGACCTCGTACAGCATCGCCGCCGACGCGTACGACGACAGGTGCCCGCCGATGCCGGGGAAGGCGTGGTTGGCCTTGTGCACCATCACCGCGGCGTTCCAGCGCACGATGCGACGGATGCGCTGTTCGAGGTCGAGGTCGCCGGGATACGCCGGTTGCTCGTGCGGCGGGATCGAGTTCACGTACGGCGAATGCACCAAGTACGGCAGATCGAGGCCATCGGTCTGGAGCGACTCGTGCAACTTGCGGATGAGGAAGTGGGCGCGCTCCGGGCCGGCGCCGGTCAGGATGGCGCGCAGGGAATCGACCCACTCGTGGGTTTCGGTGGGGTCGGGATCGAATAGCGAAATGGGCGTCATGACGGGTCGCGGCCCTCCCGTGCCGGGGCGCGCAGTGTAGCCGCGCGGCTGCGAGCGGGACAGGGCCCGAACAGCCTCCGGGCGCGTTGTCGAATCCCGGGGCTCCTCTGGCCATGTCGAGTGCCTGCGAAACTTGCTAGGCTCCCGGCGCGCGTTCGTTGTCCAGACGGACCTGCGAAGCGGCGGAGGCTCGGATGGGCAAGCGTTTCGGGTGGATGGTGGCGGTCGCTGCCGGGCTGTACAGCGCTTCGGCGTCGGCGGCGGAACCGCCGGTGGTGGCCGTGCAGGGTCTGCTGCGGTCGGCGGGCGGTGGGCCAGTGGCGGACGGTGCCTACGCGGTCGGAGTGTCGCTCTATGACGCAGCCCAAGGCGGCAGCGCGGTGTACGAAGAGACCTTCTTGTCGGTCGACGTCGCCGGCGGACTGTTCGATCTCGTGCTCGGCGAGAAGAAGACGAAGCTCGCCGACAACCTGTTCGATGCGCCACGCTGGGTCGGCGTGACCGTGACGGGCAGCCCGGAACTGCCGCGCGTGCGTTTGCATGAGGTGCCCGCTGCGGTCAGGGCGCGCACGGCCGCGTTGGCGTTGGGGCTGCAGTGCTCGGGCTGCGTCGGCAAGGACGCACTGGCCGATGGCGCCGTGACGGCGGCGAAACTGGCCACCGGCAGCGTGCAAGTGCAGCACGTCGCGTTCGGCTTTGCGGCTTCGGACGAGAAGGGCGGTAGCGCGTTGCACGCGAAGCTGGCCGACGCCGCGAAGCTGGCCGAGACCGCAAAGGTCGCGGAGACGGCAAAGCTGGCCGACGTGGCCAAGGTCGCCGACAGCGCGGCAAAAGCCGACGACGCGGTGGTGGCATCGAAGGCCTTGTCGCTGCAGTGCACGGGCTGCGTCTCTGCGGCGATGCTGGGGGCGACCGTGGCCGCGGACCTTGTGACCGCCAAGCAACTCGCCGCCGTCGCCGTTTCGGGCAAGTACGCGGACCTGGCTGGAGGGCCCGATTTGTCGGGCTACGGCGCGCTCGCCAAGGACAACCCCTGGACCGGCAAGCAGACGTTTGACCAGGCCGCGCTCGCTGGCGCCATGGACTTCGCCCAACACGAAGCGAAGCTCTTCCGCTTTCACCTGGCCGACAAGGACCCCGTGCCGTGCGATGCGACCACGCTGGGCTTGGCCTACTACGACAAGGCGGCGCTCGGCCTGCGCATCTGCAACGGCAAGTCGTTCGCGCTGAGCAACGCAAGCGGGGGCACGGGAACGGCGACCAACCCGGCGCTGGCATGCAAGCTCGTGTTGGAGCAGGACCCGAGCGCCCAGGATGGCCTGTACTGGATCGATCCCGACGCGAGCGGCGCCGCCACGCCCGTGCAGATGTGGTGTGACATGAAGGGGGGCGGCTGGACGCTGGTGGCCAAGGTCGACCTCGCGCACGCCGACAACGTCGATGAGCCGCTGACGTGGTTCACGGCGGAGAACAACACCGCCCGCCTGGTCACCCCCAAGATGGAGAACAAGGCCGGGCAGGGCTCCTGGGGCGCCGCGCGATTCCTGCCCTACCTGAAGGCCAATACGTTGTCGCGCTTCACGTTCCATGCCGAGGGCGACGCGAAGCAGACCGTCACGTACTTCAAGCATGCCGCGCCGGCCGCGTTCGCAAAGTGGTTTGCCGGCGACAACACGCCCACGGCCGTCTGCATCGACGAGGCGATGACCAAGTCGTGTGACAGCGGCGTCATCGCGCAGAGCGGCGACGGCTCGACGGACCTCGTCGGCATGTCGATGAGCAAGGTCGGGTACACTGGCGGCGTGTGGCACATGCGCATGAACGGCGATTCCTCGCCCAGCTACTCGGCGCTGTGCTCGGGGTCGGGCGACGCCGACGGCAACAAGTGGAACGACGGCTACCAGTCGCATTGGGGCAATGGCATGACAGTGTGGTTGCGGTAGAGCGCCGGGTGCCCGATGCCTCCGGGCTACTTCGGCGCCTGCAATGCCCCCAATTCATTCCCGTCGCCCAACCGAGGCACCGCATGCACCAGCACTTCGGCCCCCGGCATCTGCGCCCGCACGTCGGCCTCGACCTCGTCGCAGATGCGGTGGGCGTCGGTCAACGTGCGCGCGCCGTCCAACTCGAGTTCGAACTGCACGAACGGCTGTACCCCTGACATGCGCGTGCGCAGGTCGTGTACGCCGAGCACTTCTTTGTGGGCGAGCACCGCCGCTTCGATGGCGGCGCGCCGCTCGTCGGGCAGTTCGCGGTCGAGCAGCACGTCGAAGGCGTCGCGCACGATCTGCCACGCACCGCGAGCGACGATGCCGGCGACGACGATGCCGCACGCCGGGTCGAGCGCGTGCCAGCCCAGCCATGCGGTCAGCGCCAGGCTGATGGCGACGGCGACGTTCATCAGCAGGTCGCCGGTGTAGTGCAGCGAATCCGCGCGGATCGCCACCGAGCCCGTCGCCCGGATCACGCCCTGCTGGTAGCGCACGAGAGCCCAAGTGGCCACGGTCGCAATGCCCATGACGAGGAGCCCGGCTCCTGTCGCCTGCACCGGCTGGGGGTGCAGCATCCGATGGACGGCCGACACGCTCAAGGCGACCGCACTGCCCGCGATGAGCGTTGCCTGGGCGAGCGCCGCCACCGCTTCGAGCTTGCCGTGGCCGAAGCGGTGTTCCCGATCCGCCGGGGCCAGCGCGAAGTGGATCGCCGCCAGGTTGACACCGGCCGCCAGCGCATCGAGGGCAGAGTCGACGAGCGAGGCGAGGATGGCGACCGAACCGGTCCACTGCCACGCGGCCGCTTTCAGGACGACGAGGCCGCTCGCGACACCGATCGAGGCCCACGCGGCGCTGCGCATCAGCGGGCCGGGGGCAGGGCGCGGTGCGGGTGCCTTCGTCATGCGCTGGACCGACACGCGGCCGCCTCGACTTCGCGGACCAGCGTACGCGCATGATCGCGCAACAGTTCGGCGACCGCCAGTTCCAGGCGCCGCCGCCGTTCTGGCGTCAGATCCGGCAAGGCTTCGGCGAGCACGGCAGGCAAGCGCTCGTGCGCGGTGTGCGCGTGCGTGTCGTGGATGGCGCGCAGCACGCCGGCCAGTTCGCGTTTGCGATGCTCCACGAGGAATTCTGCGACACCGTCTTCGATCAGCGCCTCGACCGCGGCGCGCTCCTCGGCCGCAGGCATCGCCGCAGGCGTGCGCAGCAGGTCGTCGAGGCGCAGCACGCGCACGGGGTCGCGGGGCCCGCTCGCCAGTTGCGCCGGGGCGCCGAGGTCTACTGCTACGAGCGGATGGGTCCGGCTGCGCAGGCGCCCGCGCAGGTCGACCACGGGGGTCCGCGCTCCCGTCGCGACCACGACGGCGTCGCAGCGGGCAAGGGTGTCGTGCAACGAGTCGAGGCCCAACCAGCCGGAGCCTTCGCGCGGCGTGCGGTTGAAGCGATGGACCTTCCACCCCGCGCGTATGGCCAGCAAGCCCGCTGTCTTGCGCCCGATTTCGCCCATGCCGACCACGGCGACGTGGCGCACGCGACCGGGGTGGGCCGCAACCGCACTGTCCAGCGCATCGACCGCCAGCCCGTGCACGCCGCGGGCCGCATGGCGCCAGAGCGTCAGGCGCTGCACCTTGCGCACGGTGCGGCCGACCGCGGTCTGCAGGGCGTTCAGCACGCTGGCTGAGCGGCCCGATTGGCGCGCCGTGGTGAGCGCCCTCTGCAACTGGCCCGCAATCTCGCGCTCGCCTTGCACGAAGGACTCCAAGCCGACCGCGACGCGCTGCAGGTGGCGCACGGCATCGAGGCCCGTCCACGACGCCGGTTGGGGCAAAGGGCCCGCGTCGATGCCGTCCCCGTCGCGCCAGCGGGCAACGACCTGGGCGCGCAAGATGTCCGCGGCCCACAGCGGGTTGGGTGCGGCCGTCACCCACTCGACCCGGTTGCACGTCTCCAGCACGACGAGACCGTCGGCCTGGCACGCCCCGGTCAGCGCCTCGGACAGCCGGGCCCGCTCCGCTTCTTCGAGCAACAAGACGTTGCGCCACTGGGCCGACGCAATGCGGAAATCGACTCCGACGATCGCGAGCGGCACGTCGTCGCGGACGACGTCATGGGCCATCGAAACCTCCCGCCGCCGCGCCGACTGTGGCTAGCCGGTGGAAGGCGTCAAAACCGGATTGGGCGGCATCGGCCATGCTGATGCCTTGGATGTGGCTGCCGGCCAATGTGGCGCCCGGCCAGGCCTGTTCAAGCGTGCGCGTGGCGGCAGCCATCCGTTCCCGATGCCCGGCGGTGTACTGCGGGATCGCAGCGGGCCAGCGCACGACATGGTGGAACGTGCATGGCAGGGGACCGAGCGGGGCGCCCGCGCCGAACGCGGCTTCTTGGGCCGCTTGTGCCAGCCGGGCCAGATCGGCGTCGGGCAGGTCCACGGCGGTCGGGTCGCGGGCCCCGCCGAAGAACGCGGTGCTGAGCCAATGACCTGGCGGCGCACGGCCGGGGAACACGCTCGATGGAAAAAGCACACCGAGCGCGCGTACGGCCTCGCCCGGCGCAGTCAGCACGCCGAAGCCGCGCGGCGCCCGGCCGTCCGGATCGGGTCCGCCGAAATGGACGACGGCGACCCGACACGACGCCACGCTGGCGAGGTCGGCGGCGACCACAGGGACGGCGGACAATAGGGTTGCCGCCGTCTCCGCGGGTGCCGCGACGAGCAGTCGCCGGGCTGCCACGCGCGTACTTGACCCGTCTGGCGTGGACGCCGCGATGTCGAACGCGGCGACCCTTGACCCCGCGGCTTCCACGCGCTCGACCGCCACGACGCGGTGTTGGCCGAGCCAAGCGCCCGCCGGCAAGGCTTCGACCAGCCGGCGCGGCAGGCTGCCGAGCCCCGCGCGCAAGCTGTACAGACCCGGGCCACGGCGGCGCGGCGCGTCGATCGGCGCGGGCAGGGCGCGCGCCCTGCGTCGTGCACCCAGGGCACCGCGCAGTAGGCTTCCGGCCTCCTGCTCCCACCGCCACAACGCGGGGAAGGCCTCGCGCGCCGGCAACACGTCGGCGTCTCCGGCCCACACGCCGCCCACGAATGGCGCCACCAGCCCGGCGGCGGCGTCGGCACCCAAGCGGCGGCTCGCAAAAGCGGCGACGGACTCGGTCGCGCTGCCCGCTTTCGCCGCGAACGGTTCGGCCAGCAGGCGCAGTTTGCCGCGCCACGAGAGCCAGTCGCCAAAAACAAGCGTCCACGGGTCCGTCGGCAGGCGCCGCGCGCGACCTCCACGGAACACGAAACGCCACGCAGGCTTGCGGCCGACGACGACGTCGCCGCCAAGCCCGAGTTCATCGATGAGGCGCCACAGCGCCGTCGCCGAGCCGAGGAAACTGTTGGGGCCGCGCTCGCACAGGTAGCCGTCGCACACGTCCGTGCCGATCTTGCCGCCCGGCTCGGCGTCGGATTCGAAGACCCGCACGCTCCAGCCCTGGCGATGCGCCGCCCACGCAGCGGCGAGGCCGGCGATGCCGCCGCCGACGACACCCAGATCGACCGCGCCCCGATCGACCGCGTCCCGAACGACCGCATCCCGAACGACGACGGGTGCGGTCACGGCGCAGTCCCCGTCAGAGCTCCCACCGCAGCGACGAACGCGGCCACCCCTTCGATGGGCGTCTGGGGCGTCACGCCGTGGCCCAGGTTCGCGATCCAGCCGCGCCCGCCCGTGGCTTCGTGCATCTCGCGCACGCGCCGGGCGATGTGGGCCGCAGGCGCGAACAGTTCTACCGGGTCGAGGTTGCCTTGCAGCGCGGGCCGCGACCCATCGGGCCGGGTGGCGCTGCGGGCGGCGTGGGCGAGATCGATGCGGCCGTCCAGGCCATACGCGTCGGCGCCGGCTTGGAGCGAGGCGTCGAGCAGGTGGCCCGGGTGGCGCGCGAACAGGATCACCTTGCCACCGGCCGCGTGCACTCGCTGCACGATGCGCACCGTCGAAGGCAGCACGAACTCCGTGTACTCAGGCGACCGCAGTTCGCCGGCCCACGAATCGAACAGCTGCACGGCATCGGCACCGGCCTCCAACTGCAGGCACAGCAGGTCGGCGACCGCGTCGGCAAGCAGGTCGAGCAGGCGCCGCAGCATGGCGGGGTCGCGGTAGACCAGCGTGCGGATGTGTTCGTACGACTTGGAGCCCTGACCTTCGACCAGGTAGCACGCCAGCGTCCACGGCGCTCCGGCGAAACCGAGCAGGGCATGGTCGTTGCCCAGGCCGGCGCGCGTGGCCCGCAGTGCGTCGCCGACGTAGGCCAGTTTGCGCTTCATGTCGCTGGGGTCGAGCCGATCGAGGTCGGCGGCTGTCCGCACCAGCGGTCGCAGCGTCGGGCCCCCGTCGGGGAAATCGACCGTGACGCCGAGCGCCTCGGGCACCGTGAGGATGTCGCTGAACAGGATCGCCGCGTCGACGTCGAAGCGCCGCACGGGCTGCAGCGTCACCTCGGCGGCGAGCGCGGGCGTGTGCACCATCTCCAGAAAGCCGTGCTCGGCGCGCACCGCCCGGTACTCGGGCAGGTAGCGACCGGCCTGGCGCATCAGCCACACGGGCGGGCGGTCTACCGGAGCGCCACTCAGGGCGGCGAGGAAGCGGGTGCGGGGCGTGAACGTGGGCATCGCGGGCAGGCTCGGCCGTACGAGGGCGGCCCGGCACAGTCTAGGACGGGACGCGGGGGTCGCGTCATGGGGGTGTCATCGGGCGTCTCGTGCACGCTGGTCACCACCTGATGCTGCGGGAGGTGCCGCGCCGTGGTATGGGTACGCCCCGTCTGCACTTGCCTGGGCCAGCGCCGCGACCGCAGCCCCACTGACGGGGCCCTACGGAATGTGGCACGCCGCATCATGAGCTACGGCCGCGGGATCTCACCGGACCGCGCCACCAGGCTCACCAGTTCATGCCGGTACCCATCCGGGTCCGCACCCACCGCCCCGCGCGCCAACTCGCCCACCAGGGCAAACGTCGCCGACCCCTTGAACGGTGAATCCCGCAACAGCAAGCCCCACGCGGCGACGGCGGCGGCAAAGCGGAAGTCCTCGCTCGCCCCGTCGAGCCCGGCATGGCCCGCATCGACCACGACCCGCGCCAACAGCTTGCTGACAGCGCCGGCGGGTGGCTTGAAGCGCAGCTTGACCGTCATCAGTTCTCCGGTTGCGGCCGCCGGCCGTAGGGTCGGCTCCTGGTACTTCAAGCGGTCAACTGCGGCGAGCGGTTCGGGCGAACTGGCTGGCACGATTTCGTAGAGTGCGGTGACGGCGTGACCCGCGCCCAGTTCACCCGCGTCCTTCTTATCGTCGTTGAAGTCGCGCGCCGCCAACAGCCGGTTCTCGTAGCCGATCAGCCGATAGCCCTTGACCATCGATGGGTTGAACTCGACCTGGATTTTCACGTCCTGCGCGATCGTCAGCAGCGTGCCGCCGACCTCGCCGACGAGCACCTTCTGCGCCTCGGCCAGCGTGTCGATGTAGGCGTGGTGACCGTTGCCCTTGTCGGCCAGCTTTTGCATCTTGCCGTCCTGGTAGTTGTCGGTCCCAAAGCCGAGCACGGTGAGGAACACGCCCGAGGCGCGGCGTTTTTCGATCAGCTCCACCAATTCGCCGTCGCTCGACACCCCGACGTTGAAGTCGCCGTCCGTGCACAGGATTACCCGGTTTGCCGCCCCCTTGCCGAACTGCGCCGCCGCCACGTCGTAGGCCAGTTGCAGGCCCGCGCCGCCCGCCGTCGAACCGCCGGCTCGCAACCGCTCCAGCGCGCCGAGGATGGCGGCCTGGTTGCTGCCGGGCGTCGATGGCAGCACGAGGCCCGCCGCGCCGGCGTAGACCACGATGGCCACCTTGTCCTGGGGTCGCAGCGAGCGCGTCAGCAGGGCCAGCGAGCGCTGCAGCAGGGGCAGCCGGTCCGGCGGCGCCATCGACCCCGACACGTCGATCAGGAACACGAGGTTGGCCGGCGGCAGGTTGCGCATGTCGATGCGGCGACCCTGGATGCCGACGCGCACCAGCCGGTGCGACCGATTCCACGGTGCGGCGCCGACTTCGGTGTGGACCGCGAACGGCTCGTCGTCGCTCGGGCCGGGGTACGCGTAGGGAAAGTAGTTGATGAGTTCTTCGATGCGCACGGCGTCCTTGGGCGGCAGTTGGCCGCTGGTCAGGAAGCGGCGCACGTTGCTGTAGGCCGCCGTGTCGACGTCGATGGACAGCGTGGACAAGGGCTGGTCGCGCACGGTGTGGAAGCTGGACTCGTCGATGGCGTCATAGCCCTCCCGATTGAAGTCGGCGGGCGCTGGCGCAGCGGGGGCCGGCTGGACGCGGTAGGCCATGCCTGCCGAGGAGCGCGCAACGCTCACGCTGGCCCCCACGCCTGCGGCTCCGAGCGCGATCTTGCCGCCGCCGCTAACCGTGCCGCTGCCGTGGAAGACCATGGCCTTGGCCGAGCCGTAGCCGCCGCTGACCTTGTCGCGTTTTGCCGCCGGGTCTGGCTGCGCGGGTTCCGTCTTGGCGGAGTCATCTTGGCGGGTCGGGGCATCGGCCGCCTTCGGCAGAGTTGGCAGCACGAGGCGCACCTGCGCCGTCTGCCCGGCAACCACCGCGACGGCGGCGCTCGTTGCCAGCCAACCGGCCTTGCTGCACGCGACCGTCTGCAAGCCGACCGGTACCCGCGCGAACTGAAACGCGCCGTCTTTGCCGGTGACAGCGCGCAGGCCTGCCGGTGCGACCGTGCACGAGGCGTCGGCAATCCCACGGCCACCGGGCCCTGCGACGGCGACGCCCTCGATGCGACCCACGGGCGTTTCGGTGGCGACGACGACGCCCGCAGCGAGCAACAGCGCCGAGACGACCGCGCATGCGGCAAAGGTGGGTGAGGCGATGGGTGCGGACGGCGAGCTGCGGTGCATGGCGTTCCTTGCGAGCCCGGCCGGGACTTTACGGCGGGTCCTCGCTCCGACGCGCGAAAGGGCGCTCCGATCTCAACCGTGGGTCGCGCAAGTGGCGCAGCGCCTCCAGGCCGTCGAGATCCGGCAGGAGGACATCCATGACCACAGCGGCCGGCGCCGGGTTCGCCAGGAACCACTGCAGGCCGTCCGCTCCGGCCGCGGCCGCCGCACAGCGCAACCCGGCGCGCTGCAGGATGCGCCGAATCATGCAAAATCCCGCCGAATCGGATCGAGTCCTCGACCTGATTCTGCCCGCTTTGGTATCACCAGCGGAACGACGTGATCTGCACCGCTGCGGCGTGCAGCGGCGGCGGGTCCGGCGCGAAAGCCCGACACATGCGTACGCCGAGCAGGCCCGGCACGGTCTCGATGGCCATGTTGACGATGCCGGGCTCGTTGTCGATGAGGCCCAGCACCGGGCCGTTGCGCCCGAGCTGTGCGAGCGCCCGTTGCTTGAACGCGACGTCTGGCGTGGCGAAATCCTCCTTGAGCACCACCATCGTCTGCGCGGTCGCCAACGGAAAGCCGTGGCTGTCGAGCGCGCCCACCACGCCCGCCAGCATGCCCGGGCGGTCGCGTCCGGTCAGGTACACGACGCCGAGCCCCGCGTCGGTCAGGTGCGTCGCAAACGCCGCGGCCCCGTCCTCGACGTGATCGAGCGCCTGGAACGCGTTGGTGAAGAACCGCTCACGCCAAAACGTCACGAACGCCTCGGCGAGCGGCGCGTGGTCAGGACCGAGCGAGCGCACGACCGCAGCCGGGCTGTAGGGTACGTCTGCGGGCGACAGCGCCTCGATCGCGCCCAGCAGCCCGGGGTCGGCGTGGCGACGGCTCAGCCCGAATGCGCGCAGGATGGCGAGCGTGCGCGGCCGGTTGTCGAAAAGCGTGCCGTCGAGGTCGAGCGCCACCCAGGTGCGGCCATCGCGCCCGTGGGCTGCCGCAACGAGGGTGTCGAGCACGGCGCGCGCGCTGTGCACGGGCACGTGGGATTCAGGAGGGACCATGGCGGTTGGCTCCGGTCGCGGCTGGGGTTGCGGGCAGGGCGGCAGCTAGGGTGCGTGCAAAAACAAGTCGATCGCCTTCGTGTCGCAGCGGGTCGGTTTCAGCCGCGAACCTGGCGACCCAACCAGCGACAAGGGGCCGTGCCGAAGATCCTTCACGATTCAACTCCCAGGGAGCCAGTCGGTTGGGTAATTCTTGCACAGGCCCCTACTTGGGCTTGCAAATCCCGTTGTCGCACTTCTCGTCGGACTTGCACGGGTAGCCGAGGCACAGCTTGAAGCCCTGACAATGCCAGGCCGGTGGCGGCACACACGCCATGCCGTCGCTCGTCGGCACGCAGAACGTCGCTTCCTTGCCGTATGGGCAGTCGGCGTCCGACTTGCAGGCCGTGGGCAGACCGCAGAAATTCTTCTCGTTCTTGCTGATGCACTTGCCCGACGCGCACTCCCAACTGTTGGCGCACGGATCGCAGTAGCCCTTGTCGCCCTTGGCGCAGGTCGCTTGCAGGCCATCCTTGGCCGTCTGGCGAAAGCAGAAGCCTTTCTGGCCCGCAGCCGCGCAGCCGAATCCTTGCGGGCACGCATTCGGACCGGTCGGGTAGCACAGTTGGGCGCAAAACCGCTCGCCCGACTTCGCCCCGTAACATTCGGTGCCGGCCCCGCAGTCCTGGGGCGTCGTGCACGGGCTGCAATGCTCACCGCCGCCCTTGCAGGCACCGTAGTCGGGCCGGCAGGCGAATTCGTTGAGCGTCGAGCCGTACTGCACGCAAGACGAGCCCGCTCGGCAGGATGCTACGTTGATCGAGCAGGTCGTTGTGCAATAGCCCTTGCCGAACTTGTCCTTGAGGCACAGCGATGCTTCGCCACCGCACTCGGCGTGCGAGGAGCACGCGTTGCAGTAGCGCGGCGGCGTGCAGATCAGGACACCGCCCTGCGCGTTGCAGTGGGTCCCCTGCGGACAATCAACCGGCGCAACGCACGCGTGAGAGCAGATGCCCTCGCCCGTGGCCGCCTTGACCTCGAAGCATTTGAGGCCACCGGGGCAGTCGGCGTTGGCCAGGCAGACCTTGCCGATGTCGGTCTTGGGTGGTGGGACCGCCGCGTCGGCCGCCCGTTTGGCGTCGCTGGCGGCCTTCGCATCGGCGGCGACGACCGCGCCATCGGGTCCGACGACCGCATCCGCGGGCGAACCGGTGCCGACGCTGTCACTGGCTGGCGTGGCTTGGCCACCGCCCGACACGACGGGGCGGGCGGGCTCCGCGGTGCCGCAGCCTGCCAAGCAGAAAAGGACGAACCAGCCTGTGTGAAAGCGAGACATCAAGGAAGGCTCCCGCCTTGCGCCGCCCGCCGCGGCCCACGCAGCCTAGCGGTACGTCCGCGGGCAGGCAACCGGACGAGAGGCGACGCGACGAGTTGGGCTGCTTGTCGCCACCGCCGCGCCGCCCTACACTGCTGCGCCCGCCGGGGAGCCGCCGTGCCCACGCTGTACCACTATCACGACTGCCCGTACTGCTTTCGCGTTCGCGCGGCGTGTGCCGAGCGCGGCATTGCGTTCACCAGCGACGAGTGCGACCGCGACGCCCCGCCGCCCGAACTCGCCTCGCTCAACCCGCTGCAGCGGCTGCCGATCTGGGTCACCGACAAGGGCAAGCCCGTATTCGGCTCGACGACCATCGCGCTGTATCTGGACGCGACGGAGACGGTCGGTGCCCGGCTTTTCCCCGAGGACCCGCTGCAGCGCGCGCGCTGCCTGATGGCCGAAGAGATCGCGACGCAAGGCCTGCTCGAGCCCTTGTTGCGCCTCGACGGCAACGTGGGGGGCCGCGCGTCCGCCGACTGGGACGTGGACCGGTGGCGCCGCGACACGCTGCGCATCCGCCAGGTGCTTTCGGTGTGCGAACAGTTGCTCGGCGGGCGGCTGTGGTTGGTGGGCGACGCGCTGTCGTACGCCGACCTGTGCCTCGCGCAGCCGTTGACAATCCTGGAGCGCTTCGGATTGGATCTGCACGGGTTGCCCGGTCTGCAGGACCTTGCCGAGCGCCTTTCGAAGCGGCCGTCGATCCTCAGCGCCCGCAAATCGTCCGTGCGCGAACGCGCCCACGCTGCCGGCTAGGCCGGTCGCGCGATCTGGAGAACCCATGAAGTTCAGCTCAATTCGCGGAGTCGGTGCGCTGCTCGTGTGCGCTTGCGTGGGCGCTGCCGCGGCCCAGGTTGGCGGTGTCGGCGTGGCACAAGCGGCGGAGCCCAAGTCCGCGGTGGCGCCCAAGTCCGCAGCGGCACCGCTGGCACGCCCCGTCGGCGCCACTGCACCGGACCCTGTCGCACCCGTGGCGGCTCCCTCTGCCCCCTCGCCGACCGCGGCGCCCGAACCTCCGCTGGCGTCCGGCAAGCTCGTCGTGACGGCAGACGCCGACGGCCTCGTGCTCGAGATTCGCGCTGCGGGCGCCGACTCGCGTGTGGTCGGGTTGAAGTCCGGCGAGAACCCGGTCGACCTGGCGTCGGGTTCCGTGCACGTGGTGGTCAAGACGGCGGCGGGCCAGTTGCTCAACGACAGCCAGATCGCGGTACCGGCGGGCGGCGAGGTGCGGCTCTCGGCCATCAGCACCGGCCAACTCGTCGTCGATGCGGCGGACGGCGCATTCGTTGAGGTCGATGGCAAGGTGATGGCCAAGAAGGACGGCAAGGTCGGCGGCTCCTTCACGGCGGGTCCGCACACCTTGGTGGTGCAGCACAATGGCTTCTACGGCCGCAAGGGCCCGGTCGAAGTGCCGACGGGGCGCACGGCGACAGTGAAGCCCGACCTCGAGGCCTTCGTCGTCGATACCGGCACGAAGTCGACGGTGGGCTGGGTCGGCATCCTGGGTGGCGGCGCGCTGGTCGTCACGGCCGTGGCGCTCGACGTGTTCCGCGGCAAGGAGACGACCGGCGGCGACACGATGCGCTGGGCGCTCGTCGGGGTCGGCGCGGCCGGCTTCATCGGCGGCACGGTCATGGTGAAGCAGGCGATGGATGCCGCCGCCGAAGCACCCGTCAAGGACGGCACCTGGAACGTGGTTGTCGGCCGTCGCAACGGGGGCGGCGAAGTGCGGCTCGGGTGGCGGTTCTAGTGCCGGCAGGCGCCATGCAACCCTTCGATTTCCATGCAGTGGCCGACCGCCTTTTCGTCGGCCCCTGCCCGAGTTCGCCCGAGCGCATCCGTGCCGTGCACGCTGCCGGCGTCCGCACGCTGCTGTGCCTGCAGACCGACGACGACCTCGATGGGCTCGGGATGCAGTGGCCGCTCCTGTACCGGTTCCTGATGGCCCAGGGCATCTCGGCACACCGCTGTGCGATCCGCGACTTCGACGACGCCGCACTTGCCCGGGGTCTGCCCGCGGCGGTCGAGCGCGTCAGCGACCTGCACCAGGGAGGTGGCTCCGTCTACCTGCACTGCACCGCCGGCATCAACCGCTCGCCGACCGTCGCCATCGGCTTTCTCGTCGCCCACGGCGGCCTCGATTTCGATACGGCGTGGCGTCAGGTCACGGAGCGCCGTCCGTGCGCCCCCAACCGCACCGCGCTCGACCGCTGGCTCGCGGCACAAGTTTCGTCAAAGACAAGCTGATCCGCAGAATCGCTGGTCGTTGGCCGCGCGGGTCGCTACACTGCCCACGGAGGCTCATGGCCGACGTCGCAATGCCCACTGCTCTGGACCCACACCGCGCGGCCCCCGCTCGGCCGTCCGCAGGCAATGAACCCGAACGCCAGATCGAGGTCCAACTCGGCCATCTGTGCAACAACCGCTGCGTGTTCTGCGTGTCGGGGCAGTTGTCCGAACAGCGCCGTGCGCCCCAGTTGCCGCCCGAGCCGATCCGCCGCCAGATTGCCGAGGCGCGCGCGGGCGGTGCCACGAAAATCACGTTTCTCGGTGGGGAGCCGACGCTGCAGCGCTCCTTTCTCGACTTGTTGGCGCTGGCCGTCGATCTCGATTTTGCCGAAATCGTCATCTTCACCAACGGCGTGATGACGCCGCGCGAGACGTTCCGGGCGCGAGCGCGCGCCATCCTCGACGGTCTCGGGCCGGCCATGCGCCGCCGTGTGATCTGGCGATTCTCCCTGCAGGGCGGCACCGAAGCGGCCCACGATGCGACGACGCTCACGCCTGGCTCGTGGGAACGCATCGTGCGCTCGCTGGTCGTGCTGCACGACGACGGGGCGCGCCTGACCGGCAACCTGTGCGTCGTGGCCAGCAACTATGAGTCGGTCGCCGAGTTGGCCGATGTCGCTGCGCGATTTTCGTTTGAAAACCTGCATCTCGACATGGTGCGCCCGCGTGACGCCGGCGACCGTGACGACGCGTGGCTGCGCGCGATCCTGGCGCCGTATTCGGCGATGGTGCCGGCGTTCACCGCACTGTCCGAACGCGTGGACGCGCGCCTGGGCCCGGGCTTCGACCTCAACTTCGGCAACCTGCCCTACTGCGTGGCGCCGCAGCTCGCCCACCGCATCCACCACGACGGCCAGCAGACGCTGACTGTGGCTGCAGACGGCAGGGGCCAGACACAAGACGGCTTCGACAAGTATCTCGACAAGCGCAGCGACAAACACAAGCCGGCCGACTGCGCGCGCTGCGTGTTCACGTCGAAGTGTTCCGGCGTATTCGACAAGTACCGCGAGTTCTACGGCGACGCGGAGTTCCGCCCCGTCACGCCCGCCGCCCTGTGGGACTTGGACGCGGCTGGCCACCACTTCGCCTTGCTGATGGCGCCGGCCGTCGAGGCATTGGTCGATCAGGGCCGCGCGCGCCTCGTGCGCACCGACGAACGCGCGGGCGAGATCGAGATCGGCCATCCCGCGACGCCCGACTTGCCGGTGGGCGTGCGTGGGTCGAACGGCGCGGCGCCGTGGCGGCTCGTGCTCACCCGGGCCGGGGCGGACCGCGCTCCAAGCACCGCCGTGAGCACGGTAGCCGGCGCGAAGGTGGCGGCTTCTGTCGTGCACGCCTGGCCGGCGGAATCGGCCGGGCTGGCAGAACTGATCGGCGTGGTGCGCGCGCTCGCCGAAGCAGTGGACGACCCGCGGCTGATGCAGGCCGCAGACACGTTGGATGCCGCTGGTATCGTCGGTCGCAAGGACCAGGCCGACACCGCAGCCGCGCGCCAGACTGCCATGCGGCATATTGCCGCGCTGGCCGACCGGCTGGGTCGAATCCCCCTTGCCGGGATGAGGCCTGTCGGTGTACACCGCGCGCCCCAAGCTGATGGGTTCGTCGTCCGGTTCGCCGGCCAAGGCGGTACCCTCGCGCTGACGGTGGCGGTTGCGCTCGAACGGGGTGCGACGGCCAGCCCCTGGCGACCGCGCTTCGCGCACGAGGCCCACGGGCTGGCACCGGAGACGGTCGCCGCATTCAGCCGGGCCTTGGGTCTGCACTTGCGCCAACTTGGCGGGTCGATCAGCCCGCTCGCGGGGCGAACGGCCCTCGACGCGCCGGCACCCTGATCAGGGGCAGGGCACCCGGTTGACCGGGGCGTTCATTTCATTCCACAGACTTGCGAGCGAATCGCGGTTTTCTTGCCGCGCCCGCCCGCCCGCCTAGCCTCGTGGCACAATCCGGCGCCATCGGAGCGCTGCGACGAGGAAGGGAGCATGGCCACCGTGATCCTGATTGCCACCATCACCGCCGGCGTCGGTCTGGCGCTCATCGCTGCGCGCTGGTCGCTGCAGTTCCTCGTAGACAAGATGCCGGAGCGCCCGCGCCAACCGTAGCGGATACCTGTTCGCGTTCTTGGGGCAGGTTCGGGTTCAGTCCGCCAGCACGCGGTGCACGATGCGCCCGCGCAGCAACGTGAGCACCGCGCGCCCGCGCAGTTCGCGGCCCCACAGCACCGTGTTGCGGCTGCGCGACCGGCTCGTCGCCGCGTCCAGCCGCCACGTCGCGTCGAGGTCGAGCAGTGCCAGGCTCGCGGCGCGCCCTACCGACACGCTCGCGCTCGGCAGGCTCAGCACGCGGCGGGGCGCCTCGACGAGTGCGTGCAAGGCCTGCTCGAGGGTCAGTTCTGCTGCGCGCACGCGGTCCATCAGCACCGGCCACACGGTCTGCAGCCCGATCGCACCCGGTTCCGCGGCATCGAACTCGACGCACTTGTCTGCCACGTTTTCGGGCGCATGGTCTGAACAGACGGCGTCGATGGTGCCGTCGCGCAGCCCCTCGAGCAGCGCCAGCCGGTCGGCTTCGTCGCGCAGCGGTTGGCTGAACTTCAGGTTGGGGTCATACGTCCGCAGCGCCTCGGCGGTGTATGTCAGGTGCCAAGGCGTGACGCTCGCGGTCACTGCCACCCCATGGCGCCGCGCCTCGCGCACCAGTTCGACGCTGCGCCGCGTCGTCAGGCGGATGAAATGCAACTGCGCCCGCGCCAACTGAGCGAGCATGAGATCGCGCGCCACGATGATGGCTTCGGCCGCGGCCGGCGAACCGCGCAGCCCGAGCCGCGTCGACCATGCGCCCTCGTGCATCACGCCACCCAGGCTCGGGTCCATCGGATGGCTGAAGATCGGCCGGTGAAAGCTGCGCGCATACTCCAGCGCCCGCCGCATCAGCCGGGCCGACGTGACGGGCCGGTCCGCGTCGCCAAAACACACGGCGCCGGCCTCGGCCATCTCGCCGATCGGGGCGAGTTGCTGGCCTTGCAGGCGGTGCGACAGGGCGCCCTGGGGCAGCACTTCGCAGCGGCCGTACTCGCGGGCGCGCCGCAGGATCAGTTCCGTGACCGCATGGTCGTCGTTGCTCGGGCGCGTGTCGGGCCCCACGACGACCGCGACGTAGCCGCCCGCCGCAGCGGCGTCCGACAACGAGCACAGGTCCTCCTCGTGTTCGTCGCCCGGCTCGCGTGCACACGCCAGCAGATCGACGAAGCCTGCGCACAGCACTTGGCCGACTGCGGCGACGACTTCGCAGCCGTCGTCGGGCAGGTCGGCGCCAATTTCGGCGATGTGGCCTTGGCGCACCCGCACGTCGATCGGGTCCGACAGCCCGCGTGCGGGGTCGTAGATGCGGGCGCCCGCAATCAGGAGCGCAGGCAGGTTGGTCGGGGCGGCAGTCAATAGCATCGGACGAACAACCTCCGGACCGGAAACCGGTCAGTCCACGCGCCCATCGAGGCCGTGCGTGGCGGCGACGAGGTACAGGACCGCCATGCGCACCGCGACACCGTTCTCGACCTGTTCGAGGATGACCGACTGCGGCCCGTCCGCGACCTCGGGCGCGATCTCGACCCCGCGGTTCATCGGCCCCGGGTGCAGCACGGGCGCGCCGGGCTTGCAGAGCTTGAGCCGCTCTTCGTCGAGGCCGAAAAAGCGATGAAATTCATGAGCGCTTGGAAAGAATCCACCATCCATGCGCTCGCGCTGGACGCGCAGCATCATCACGGCGTCGGCACCCTCGAGGGCCGGCTCGACGCGGGCGTGGGCCGTACAGCCCATGTCTTCGATGCCGGCAGGCAGCATGGTCGCCGGGCCCGCTACGTGCACGTCGGCGCCAAGCTTGCCGAGCCCCCAGATGTTCGAGCGCGCCACGCGGCTGTGCAGGATGTCGCCGACGATTGCAATCTTGCGGCCCGCCAGGCTGCCGAGCTTCTCGCGCAGCGTGAATGCGTCGAGCAGGCCCTGCGTCGGATGCTCGTGAAAGCCGTCGCCGCCGCTCACGACGCCGCAGCCGACGTGCTGGGTCAGCAGCCGCGGGGCACCCGCTGCGCCGTGGCGGATCACGATCAGGTCCGGCCCCATCGCTTCGAGGTTCTTCGCCGTGTCGATCAGCGTCTCGCCCTTGGAGAGAGACGAGGTCGCCGCGCTGAACGACATGACGTCCGCCGACAGGCGCTTGGCGGCCAGTTCGAAGCTCATGCGCGTGCGCGTCGAGGGCTCGACGAAAAGCGTCAGCACCGTGACGCCCCGCAGCGTCGGCAGTTTCTTGATGCGGCGGGCGTTCACCGCCTTCATCTGCGCGGCGAGGTCGAGGATGCCGGTGATCTGGTCGCCGCTCAGGTCCTCCAGGCCGAGCAGGTGCCGCAACGCGACGCGCGGGGCCGCGGTGGGCGGCGGGCTCCCGGTCTGGGTCACGGCGTCGGTCGGCACGGCTCCCCCTTCTCTCGGCCCTCTTAGCGCGCCCCGCTGGTCAGGCCCGCCCTGTTCTCGTCAAGCACGCGGCGTTTTCGTCAGGCCGCGGCCCAGCGCTCAGGCACGGGCCACACGCGCCTCGACGCCCACCCGCCCGATGCGGCCATCTGCGTCGTAGTGGAGTTCAACGGAGTCGGCCGGACCCACATCGGCGTGCGCCCCTGCGAAATCGGCGGCCAACGGCAATTCGCGGCCACCGCGCTCGATCAGCACGCACAGCCGCACCGCTTCGGGCCGGCCGAAATCCATCAGCACGTTCAGCGCCGCCCGCGTCGTACGGCCCGTGAACAGCACGTCGTCGACCAGCACGATGCGCTGTCCGGTCGGGTCGCCCGGCAAGTCGGTGCCGCGGTCGGTCGCGCGCGGGCCGCGCAGCCACACGTCGTCGCGGTAGAACGACACGTCGATGCTGCCCAGCAGTGGCCGCCACCCCTCGGACAGCGCGATCACGTCGGCCAATTCGCGCGCGACGTGGACACCCCCGCGGTGGATGCCCACCAGCCACGGCCGCGGCCGCGCGTCCGGTGCCAGCACGCCATCGCGCGGCCACGCCAGCACCGTGATCGCATCGGCCATCTGGCGCAGCAACACCGGCACCTCGTTGCGTCCGACCAGCACACGGTCGGGACCGTCCGGCTTTAGAACGGGTCGCATGTGCCGTCCTCGGTTTCCTCGTGCACAAAGTTGCCGATGCGCTTCCAGTCCGTCGCGTACCACAAGATGCCGGCCTTTCCCTTGACCGTGTCGAACGGCACGAGCCCGAAAAAGCGACCGTCCTTCGAGTTGTCCCGGTTGTCGCCCATGACCAGCAGGTGGCCGGAGGGCACGACAAAATCGGGAAAGCCCGCGTTCTCTGGCGGACTGTACCCGCGCGCGTGCGGCCCCGAGCGCAGCGTGTCGAACAGGGCGGTCGGCCAATCGGGCGCGGCATCGAGCGACACCAGGCCCGGCGACGGCGGTCGGTGGTGCTGGGCCGTGTACAGGTGGCCATTCAGGCACTCGCGCGCCACCACGCAGCGTGAGCCGCCGCCGCCCTCCAGCGAGCAGTCGGCATCCGTGTCGAGAATCCGACGCTTGATCGGCTTGCCATTGACTTGCAACGTGTTGTCGATCAGGCGGATGCGGTCGCCGGGTGCCCCGATCACGCGTTTGATCAGGTCCTTGCCCGTCGATTCCGGGTCGTCGTCGTACGGGTACTCGAACACGATGATTTCGCCCGGATGCGGCGTGCGCCAGGTGAAGAACTTGACGCGCGTGAACGGAATCTTGAGCCCGTAGATGAACTTGTTGACGAACAGGTGATCACGGATCTGCAACGTCGGAATCATCGACCCCGTCGGAATCTTGAACGCCTCGAACACGAACGCCCGAATCACCAGCGTCAGCGCGACCGCCCACAGGATTGCCTCGGTGTACTCGCGCAGCACGGACTTGCGATAGCGCCCCAAGTGCTCGTCGAGTGCAGCGTCGAGGGCTTCGACGGCATCGAGCAGCGACACGATCTGCCCTCCGTCCTTCGTGAAACCGCGCAGGCGGGCGACGTCGTCGAGCTGGGCGGCAAGCGCTCGCTGGAGCGATTCGGGCAGCGCGCGGCCGTGTTGCTTGAGCAGTCGGCGACCGACAGAGCCGAGGTGCTCTGCGCGGGCGTCGAGGTCGCGGGCAAACCGCTTGCGCTGCTTGGGGTCCGTGGGCACGGCCGACGCCACTGCCACATCCCCGTCCGACCTCGCCATCGTGATTCCTGCCGACCGCAGCGCGCAGGGCAGCGCGGCCTGGAAAAGCGCGCCGGCGGCGCAACGCGTCAGAGCCTACCGCTGCCGGCGGGACACTTGCAACCTGCTGGGCAAGCGCGCGGGGCCGTCAGTCGGCGCATCCTGAGCGTGCCCCGGGCTACTTGTCTGCGCGGACCACCACGCTGTCGACAGCGACGCCGACCGTGTCGTTCAGCAGGCAGCTCATCGAGTCGAACTTGAACCGCACGACCGCCTTCTTGCCCGCGAAGGCCGAGATGTCCAACGTGTGGTTGACCCACTTCTTGAGGCCTTTGGCCTTGTCGATGGTGAACGTAGCGACGGCCGGCACACCGGTCGCGCCGCTCTCGATGACATCGACGGTCAGGACATCGACGTTCGCCGTCGCCTGCGTGTCCATGTAGGACCAGAAGCCCAGCCACAGCTTGCCGCCCGTGGGCAGCTTCGCCGCCGTGAACGCCTTGCCCGTCGCCGTACCCGCCACTTTGCCGCTCGAGCACTTGTAGTTGAACGCGCCCGCTGCATCCTTCGCCGAGAACACGAGGCCGCAGTCGGGGCTGAACGGCGCGATGCCGTCCTTCGTCACGCTCCACGCCGCCTTGCCGGACACGTTGTTGTTCGCGATCGTCCACTCGCTGGCATTGTTGCACTGCACCATCGAGTGGAACGTCGGCGCCGGCAGCGTCGACAGGTGGAGGTCATCGACGAACCACCCCGTACCCGTGTTGTCGAATTCGTCGCCCGAGTCGAAGTGGAAACGCACGCGCACCTTCTTGCCTTTGAGGCCATCGGGCAGCGTGACGCCGTTCCAGTGCCAGCCCTTCATGCCCGACGCCGGGCTGTCGAACTGCTGCTTCAGCGGCATGGTCATGAACGCGTCGCCACTGATCTCGATCCAGCGGCGGTCGAAGGACGTGGAGCCTGCCTCGGTATCGACCCACTCCTTCCAGAGCAGGCTGAGCGGCGTCGTGGCCGCGATGCCCGTCAGGTCAAGCACCGGCGATTGGGCCCGACCATCGACCGCCTTGCCGTTCGACGCTGCGAAGTCGGTGCCGTCGTTGAAGTTCAGCGTCCCGGCCGGCGCTCCGGCCACCGAGATCGCGATCGGTACCGCGGCCGGCGTCTGGTCGATCGCCCACTGCACGCCACCCGTTGCCGCTGTCCACTGCCAGCCGTTGTTGTTGTTCGAGAAGTTCTCGACGTAGTCCTTGCCGGAGAGGACCGACACGACCGGACCGGCGTAGATGTTGAGCTCGTCGACAAACCAGCCCTTCGTCGTGTTGTCTAAGCCATCGAACGAGTCGAAGCGGAAGCGGACCTGAAAGACCGTGCCGATGAGCTTGCCCACATCGAGCGTTTCCATCGCCCACGTGCCCGCACCCTTGGTGTTGTCGAGTTGGAAGGTGAGCGCCACGGTGACGAAGCCGTCCGTCGAGAACTCGACGAAACGCTTGTCGGCGAAGTCGACGCTCTCGACCGCGTTCCACGAGAAGAACGCGAATGTCATCGCGGGGCTGGTCACCTTGGTCGCGTCGATCTGGAACTTGCCGATCGCCGTACCCGTCACCGTCTTGCCCGCGTCGTTGTAATCCGTGCCGTCGTTGAAGTTCAGCGAGGTGCCGCCCGTCAGGCCGGCTGGCGGGTTCGGCGTGTTGTCCGCCGACCACTTGACCGAAGCGCTCGAACTCGTGCCCTGAAAGCTCTGGTCGCCCGCGTCGATCGACAGCGTCCACGGCACCGGCTTGAGCGAGCACTGCACGGCGTCGAGCTTGAACCCGCATTTGCCCGTCACCTTGTCGCAGGTGTCGACCGTGCACGGGTTCGCGTCGTCGCACGCCACCGGCTTCGAGACCGTGCAGGCGCCGGCCGCGCACGCGTCGCCGACCGTGCACACGTTCTTGTCGTCGCAGGCCGCCGAGTTGTTGAACTTGAAGCACGAATTGAAAAAGTTCGAGCAAACGTCGTTCGTGCACACGTTCTTGTCGTCGCAGGCGCTCGCTGTGCCCGAAATGCACTTGCCATTGAGGCAGGCATCCTTGGCGGTGCAGAACTGGCCGTCTTCGCACTCCGCCGTGTTCGACGCGAAGGCGCAGCCCTTGCCGTTCTCGCACGAGTCGTTCGTGCACGGATTCGTGTCGTCGCACGAGACCGGCTTGCCGCCGACGCAGGCGCCCTTGCCGTCGCACAGGTCGACTTGCGTACATGTCATGCTGTCGTTGCACGGCTTGGTCGCCGCGCTCGGCGCATTCGCACATTTGTTCGCGGCGCACGTGTCGTCCGTGCATGGCTTGCCGTCGTCGCAACTCGTCCCTATGCCGCCCTGGCACTTCGCCACGCCGGCCGTCGTCTTGCAGGTCTCGTCCGTGGTGCAGCCGTTGCCGTCGTCGCACTTCGTCGCATCGGCGAGCGGCTTGAACTGGCAGCCGAGCTTGGGGTCGCAGGTGTCTGCCGCGCACACGTTGCCATCGTCGCACTTGACGGCTGTGCCGCCGCACTTCGCGGCTGCGCACTTGTCGTCCTTCGTGCACACGCTGCCGTCACTGCAGACCGACGCGTTGGCCTTGAACGTGCAGCCTGTGATCTTGTCGCAAGAGTCGTCGGTGCACGGATTCGCGTCGGTGCAGACCTTGCTCTTGCCGGTGCAGACGCCGGCCTTGCACGTGTCGGTGTCGGTGCACGCATCCTTGTCGTTGCACGGCGTCGCGTTGTTGGCGAACGTGCAGCCCGTCTTCGCGTCGCAGTCGTCCGCTGTGCACAGGTTGCCGTCGTCGCACTTCTTTTTCGTCGAGCCCGCGACGCACTTGCTGGTCTTGCATGTGTCGCCCTCGGTGCACAAGTTGCCGTCCTCGCACTTGTCCGTGTTCGCTACATGCGCGCAACCTTTCAGTTTGTCGCACAAATCTGTCGTGCACGGATTGCTGTCGTCGCACTTGATGGCCACGCCGGCGCACTTGCCGCCTTTGCAGACGTCTTTGGCTGTGCACGCATCGCTGTCGGTGCACGCGCTGTCGTCGGCGACGGGGTTCACCGCGCACTTGCCGTCGGCCTTGTTGCACGTGTCGGTCGTGCACGGGTTATTGTCGTCGCACACCGGCGCGCCGGCGCCGACGCACTTGCCGTCCTTGCAGGCGTCCGTCGTGCTGCACTTGTCGCCGTCGTCGCACTTCGCCGCGTTGTTGGTGGTTCCGCAGGCGCCGGTCACCTTGTCACACGTGTCGTCCGTACAGACGTCGTTGTCGTTGCAGCCGACTGCCTTGCCACCGCCGCACACCTTGTTGGCGCAGACGTCGCCCTGGGTACACGCGTTCGCGTCGTCGCAGGTGGCGACGTTGGCCACATTGGCGCATTTGCCGGCCGCGCACGAGTCGTCGGTGCACGGATTCTTGTCGTCGCAGTCCGGGCCGCCGGTGCCGATGCACTTGCCGTCCTTGCAGGAATCGGTCGTCGTGCACGGGTTGCCATCGTCACACGTGGCCACGTTGTCGTTGTCGTTGACACAGCCCTTCGTCTTCTCACAGCTGTCCTTGGTGCACTCGTTCTTGTCGTCGCAAACGAGCGCCGTGCCCGCGCACTTGTCGGTCGTGCACTTGTCGTCGAGCGTGCACGCATCGCTGTCGTCGCACGCGTCGCCCGCCGCCGCCGGCGTGTAAGTGCAACCCGCCTTGGCATCGCAGGCGTCGGTCGTACACGCTTTGCTGTCGTCACACTTCTTCGCCGTGCCCGGCACGCACTTGCCGCCGGCGCACTTGTCTGCGTCCGTGCACGCATCGCCGTCTGCGCAGTCCTTCGTGTTGGCGGCATTCTTGCAGCCTTCGATGGCGTCGCAAGAGTCGTCGGTGCACACCAGGCCGTCGTCGCAAGTCTTGGCCGCACTGCCGCACGCGCCGTCCTTGCAGGCGTCGTTCTCCGTGCACACCTTGCCGTCGTCGCACGGCGCCGTGTTCGGCGTGTACTTGCAACCCTCGGCATCGACGCACGAGTCGTCGGTGCAGGGCTTGCCGTCATCGCACTTCGCAGCTTCCCCGCCACACGCACCGGCCTTGCAGGCGTCCTTTTCGGTGCACTTGCTGCCGTCGTCGCAGGTGGCGCCATCGTCGAGGTCTTTCACCTCGCACTTGCCTGCTGTGCACGCCGCTTTCTTGCAGGCCGGCACCGTCGTCTTGGCCGCGCACTCGTCGTTCGTCTTGCACTCGTCGACTGCGGCCGTGTCGTCCGCAGGTGCGGCCGTATCTTCGCCAAGTGCGGCGTCATCGGCGTCCGGTGCCACAACGGCCGTGTCTTCGTCGGTCTTGCCACTGTCGCTGGTCGCCGCGTCGCTGCCCGCCGCATCCGCTCCACCGGCCGCATCCGTGCCACCGGCCGCATCCGTGCCTGGCTTCGCGTCCGTCCCTGCGGTGACGCCGAGGTCTCCGCCGATCACGAGGTCCGCGCCGGTCGGTGCGCCGCCGGTCGTGACTGGAGGAGCTTCGCCACACGCCGCGAGGGCGAGCGCGAGGACTGCGGCCGTACTGGACTGCCGGAACATGCGCGACGGCAACAGAATTGCGCGGATTTTCATGGGTTCTCCTTCAGAATACGAATACTGGCCGACTTTTGCAGGCGAAGGAGTGTAAAGACCTCGCCCGGGGCCGTCAAGGCGCCCTGCGTCCTTCGAGCCGCCGCCTTCGGCGCATTTCGTCGTTGCCGTCGTCGGTTGGCGGTTCGACGTGCCCGACGTACGCCTTCACCGCCAACCTCCTCGGCGCCTAGAACTGCATCCGAATTCGGCGGCCGGGGAAGGTTGGCCCGTATCGGCGGATCGGGGCGCCGTCGGTGCGTCAAGGCCGGGGCTTTGCGGGCGGAGTCGGCGCCGCGGAGACCGAGCCCCGACTCCACGCAGCGCGCTGCAGCCGGTCGCGCCGGCGCGCCGCTCCTGCTTCAAAGCGGCTGCGCTCCCCATCGGAGTCGATCTGCAACGGGGGAACCGGCTGCGGTCGGCCGTCGCCATCGACCGCGACGAAGGTGACAAAGGCTGTAATCGCGTGTTCCTGCGGTCCGCCGAACCGCTCGCGGGCGAGTTGCACCTCGACTTCCAGCGACGTGCGTCCAGTGAACGTGACCGCCGCACTGGCATTGACGATGTCGCCGACCCGGATCGGCACATGGAAGTGGACGTCGTCGAAGGCCGCAGTCACACACGTCGTCCCGCAGTGACGCCGCGCACAGATGGCACCGGCGATGTCGATCCACGACAGGATCACGCCACCGAAACAGGTGCCGAGCACGTTGGCGTGCTGCGGCATGACCAACTCCGTCATCGACGTCGCGCTCTCGGCGGCACTGCGCGCTGCCAGGTCGCCCATCGTCTACCCTTGCACTGCGCCGACGAGTGCCAGCACGACTCCGCCCGCCACCAGGACCCAGCCCGCGATGACGAGCCCCTTGGCTGACGACTGGCTCGACCGCACCAGTTCCTCCTCGGACTTCACCGACAGCACGAACGGCTTGTCGCCCGTGCCCGGCTTGTGCAGCGCCAGGCCGTCGCCAGTGTCGCTCACCTCGCCGAGCGCGTAGACCTGCGCCCCGACCGGCAAGATGGCTTCGCGCAGCCGGTAGCCGATCACACGAACCTGGCCAGCAGGAAACGGCTGGATACCCAAGCCGACGCTCAGGCTCCCGAAGCGCAGCCCGCCGCCCATCTCGACGGCCCCGGCCTGCTCCTGGCGATCGACCACGGTCTGCAGCGTCGCGTCGGCGCCGCTGGGCCGCACATCAAGGCCACCGGAGCCGTCGTCGATCTGGAACGGCGCTTCGAGCCGCGTCGAATGCACTGTGTCGCTGCGCCGCTCCCAGCGCGAGGTGACGTTGCCTTGGCTGTCGCGGCTGTCGACGTATTGCTCGAAGTCGCGTGTCACGGTGGTCTGCACGATGGCGGCCGCTTGCCCGGACAGCTCCGCGCGCAAGGGGCGCAAGCAGGCGACCGTGCCCTTGAACTCCAGGTACTCGCGCAGTTCCGAAGGGCCGCCGCCAAGCTCGGTGCGCACGGCGTCGACGCGCGCGCGCACCTCGCCGATGCGCGCGGTGTCCGTCGCCTTCATGTGGTGGACCCGCTCGTTCGCGCGTTTCGCCAAGAAGAACAGCAGGCCGCCGATGGCCGCCGCGATGATTCCAACTGCGAGCATTGCCGCCTCCGCCTGCGTCCGTGTGTTGCCGCGCACGCAGTGTGGCCCGGTGCCCCGCACCGGATCAAGTGAAGACCCGCTTGCTGAAGTTCGCACCGACCGGGTGGGGCGTCGCTTGCGCCGACCTTGGCCGGGCAGTACCGTCGGTGAAACGCCATGCCCGACGAACCGCCGCGCTGCTCGCCTTCTCCCCCCGCGCTGCCGTCGAGCGCGACCCGGGCGATGGATCTGCCCACGAGGCCGATGCACCCGCGCGCCAAGGCCCAGGCGCAGCGCGAGGCCGTCGCCGCGGCGCGCCAGCCGCCCCAACCGGAGCACCCACCGTTCTCGCCGCGCCCGCCTTTGCCCGTGTTGGCGCCGTCGCCGCTCGTCGCCACGGACCCGTACTTGACGACGGACCCGGCCGAATGGCAGGCGGGGCGTCTGCTCAACGGACGCTACCGCATCGTGCGCAAACTCGGCGTCGGTGGCATGGGCATCGTCTACTTGACCGAAGACCTCTTGCTGCGGCGTCATGTCGCGCTGAAAACCCTTTTCGCCCAGCGCCGGCTGACCGACGACGACCTCGAGCTTTTCTGTCGAGAGGTCGCGCTCGCGTTGGCCGTCAACCATCCGAACGTCGCACGCACCTACGACATCGGGCGGGCCGACGGCGTCTACTTCCTCACGATGGAGTACCTCGCCGGGCGCACCCTGGTGCGGCGCCTGCAGCACGGCACGACGATGACCTCGGCCGAAGCGCGCGCGCTCGCCGTGCCGCTGTGCGAGGCGTTGAAGGCGGCGCACCGGGCCGGCGTGGTGCACCGCGACCTCAAGCCCGAAAACGTCATGCTGGTTCAGGACGAGCGCCACGTCGTCGTGATGGACTTCGGCATCGCGACGGCGATGGAAGGCCCGCGCGACCCGTTGGACCCCGCTGGAGGCGCCAGCGCGTCGCCGTGGGCCGTCACGTCGGCCGGACGCGGCACCCCGGCCTACATGGCGCCCGAGCAGTGGGATGGTGAGTCCGGCGACGTGCGCACCGATGTGTATGCCCTCGGCGTGATCCTGTTCCTGTGCCTGTGCAAGCAATTGCCGTTCCGCGCGGGCTCGCCCACCGAGGTCGGCCTCAAGCACCGGCACGAACCGCCGCCCGACCTGACGCTGCTGGCCCCGGGCGTGGACCGCGATCTAGCCGACCTCATCGGAGCCTGCCTCGCCAAGAACCCCGCCGAGCGGCCCGAGTCGATGGACGACGTGCTGCGGCGGCTCGGGCGCTCCAAGTTCCGCCGGGCCTACGTCGCGCGCGTGGCGGCCACGGCCGTCGTCACGGCGCTCTTGTGTGGCGGCGCGGGTCTGCTCGTGTGGAGCGTGGCGCAGCGTGCCGTCGTGCGCGAGATGCGGCCAGCCCTGATGCGCCTGGCGGAACTCGCCGCCGAGAAGATCGATGCCGAAGACCTCGATCGGGTGCAAACGCCTGCCGACATCGATGGCACCGCATTCGGCCGGGTCCAGGCCGTGCTGGGGCGCTACAAGCAAGGCAATCCAGAGATTTCCTACCTGTACACGATGCAGCTCGGCACCCAGCGCAACAAGTACGTGTTCGTGGTCGACCTCGACCCGCGCGACGCCGACAACAACAGCGACGGCGTGGTGACACCCGACGAGCGGGGCAGCCCGCCCGGCCTCACCTACGACGGCACGGAGATGCCCGAGATGGCGCAGACGCTGCGCACCGGCCAGCCGCAGGCCGACGCCGAATTTCGTGCGGACCCATGGGCCGTGACGCTGTCGGGGTACGCGCCCGTGCTGCGCGACGGCCGGCCGACGGCGTACTTCGTGGGCGTGGACGCGCGCAACGACCAGATGGAGGCCTTGCGTGCCCGCCTGGCGATCGTGTTGGCGTTCGTGTGGGCCGTCGCCGTCGGGGGCTACGCTTGGCTGATGCGGCCGGAATCGACGTGGCGCGTGATGATCGGCCAGCTTCCGATCGGCCCCGGCGTGCCGAGCGTGGCGTCGGCGGCGTTCGAGCGGCTGTGGCGGCGCCGGGAACGCGGTCCGCCGCCGTGACTTGGCAAAGCCTGTCGTGACTTGGCAGCGATCGCCGCGCGCTGGCCAGGCACGGTTGCCGGTCACTCCGCTTGCCAGCCGATCGCCGCAACCACGAACGTCCGTACGCCGCCGGGTGTCTGGACGGCGACCTCGTCGTCGACCCGCTTGCCCAGCAGCGCGCGCCCGATCGGCGACAGGTGGCTGATGCGGCCGGCGTCCACGTCCACCTCATCCTGCCCGACGATCTGGAGCGTGCGCGGCCGGGCACCGTCGGCGTCGAGCGGCTCGATCGTCACCAGGGCGCCGAAAAACGCGCGCTCGCGTTGGGTGGGCTGGGCGGGATCGATCACGACCGCGATCTGCAGGCGCTCCTCCAGCCAGCCGAGCCGGCGATCGATCTCGCGCAGGCGTCGCTTGCCGTAGATGTACTCGGCGTTCTCGCTGCGATCGCCCATCGCGGCGGCATCGGCCACCTCCTGAACGACGTGCGGCCGCGTCTCGTGGTTCAGCGCGCGGTATTCGGCCCGCAGCGCGGCGATGCCGACGGGGGTGATGTAGTACGGGGCCACGGGAGCGGTCATGGTCGCCAACATAGGCGGGGTTATACCAAATCCGTTGAATTCGGCTCGGGGCACGCTCGCTGCGTTCATCGCAGTCCCGCGATCCGATTCGGCGGGCCTTGGTACGATTCCCTTTGCGTTCGAAGGTTGGGGCCAGCTAGATTCCCGGCCTCACGCCGCGCAGTCGGTGCTGGAGCATCGGGCCATGACGAAGTGGGGAGCGGGGTGGTTGGCGGCGCTTGCCCTGTGTTGTGCCTGCGCGGAACAGGCCCCGGAGACTTTGGCAGACGCGAATGCTGCAACTGCGCCGGCCGCCGACGGTGCGGCCACAGGCGCTCTCGACGGCGCCCCCAGCGATGCGACGGCTTCGCCCGACGCCGCCACGGTCGCCCTTGCCGACGCGCCGCCCGCTGGGGACCTGGTGCCGGCCGCCGATGCCGCGGTCGCCGCAATCGCCAACGCAGATGGCAGCCCCACCGATGCCGTTGCGGTCGATGCTCCTGCCGCCGACGCAGCACCCGTCGATGCCAGCCCGCCCTTTGTCGCCAAGCAGATCTACAAGACGTTCATCGGCGACTGGAAGATGAAGCCCAAGGGCGAAATCACCAAGTGCGTGCTGAAGCGTCTCGACAACGCCGGCCCGATGTGGGTCAACGCCATCGCGACGAAGATCACCAAGGGCTCGCACCACCTGATCGTGTACCGCTCGGACGCCAAGGACGAGGTACTCGAGCCGTTCGAGTGCACCCCGTTTGCCGAGACGCTGTCGGGCGACAACGTGCCGCTGCTCATCAGCCAGGTGTCGGCCGAGACCTTCAAGCTGCCGCCTGGCGTGGCCTTCAAGTTTGTGAAAAACCAGATGATCCGCCTGGAGTCGCACTATTTCAACTACTCGACCGAAGAGGTGACGGCACACGGCGACGTCGAGTTCCACACGTTGCAAGCCCAGGACTTCAAGCACGAGGCGGACCTCATCTTTTATGGCTCGCCGGACTTCAACATTCCGAAGGGCAAGACGTATTCGACGCCGTGGAACTTCATCGACGTGTGGCCCGACACGAAAGTGTTCGCGCTGACCGGTCATACCCACAAGCTCGGCACCAACGTCGAGATCGCCCACTACGACGGCACCACGCCCACCGCGCCGAAGCCGGAACAGGTTGTGTATCCGCCCAAGGGCGAGCCGTATTCGTGGGAGGAGCCGCCGACCGCCCACTTCGAGCCGCCAACCACGTTCAAGCCGGGCCATGGCCTCGCCTACCGTTGCACGTGGAACAACACGACCGACCAGAACGTCGGCTTCGGCGAGTCGGCCAACAAGGAGATGTGCTTCTTGTGGGGCTACTACTTCCCGTCGAAGGGCTACCGGATGTGTATCAACCCCGGCAAGTGGGCCAACCGCGCGCCGGGACTCATCACCGACCCGGTGTGCTGCCCGGACTCGGCGATATGTCCACTGATCAAGAGCTATCTCAGTAAGATGTAGCGCCCAAGCCGCAAGTCGGAGAACCTACTGCTCGCCCGGCCGGTCGCTCGCCGCAAGTGCGCGCCGCAGTTGCCGCCCCGGCGCCAGCACGACGACGGCGGCCAGCACCGCCAGCCCCCAAGCCGCGCCGAGCACGGCGAGCAGGCGCCTGCGCAGGCCGCGCAGTTGGTCGTTCTTCACGTCGACGCCGACGAAATAGCGCGAAGGCTTGCCCGCATCGAGTACCGCCGCGTAGGCCGACAGCGTGACGTTGCCCAGTTCGAGCGAGAAGTCTTCGTCAGACTGCGGCTTGCCGGTCTGCACCAGCGCCTGCATCGGGGCCAGTTCGTCGGGCACATACGTGCGGCCCGGGGGCCAGCCAGACTCGTCGTCGCTGATCACGCCGTCGCGGTTCTGGTCGTTATCGCGCGGGAAGTCATCGACAACGGAGAGGAAAAGCCCGGGCTGTGGCGCCGGCTGCATCGTGTAGAACGCCAGGATGTCGCGATTGTCCTTCTTGAAGCTCGTCAGCGTGTCGAACACCCGCCGGAACGGGGGGCTCTCGATGTCGGCCGGCCCGTTGACCTGGCCCAGGTCCGCGATGTTGATCCGCAGCGCGATCAATTCCGCCAGTCGCTGCGCCGACGGACGCACCTCGTGCAACACGGCCTGCTCCGCGACCTTGTAGACGCTCAGGCCGACCAGTCCGGTCAGCAGGCCACCGCCCGCGACCGCCGTCGCGAGTTGGAGCGCGTACCGCTTGCGGCGCGGCGCGGCCTCGAGCACGGCCAGCACCGCGTCTATCGACTGCGGGCGGTCCTTGGGGTCCTTGGCCAAGCAGCGGCGGATCAGGCGGGCGAGGTTCGCGTCGACACCCTTGGCCAGCGAGGTCACCTCGGGGATCGGCGCGCTCCGGTGCGCCTCGCCGATGGCGGTGGGCGTGTTGGCAACGAACGGCGCCTCGCCGGTCAGGCACAAATACAGGATCACGCCGAGCGCGTAGATGTCGGTGCGCGCGTCGCCGTGGGCGCTCTCCCACTGTTCGGGCGCCATGTACGCGGGGGTGCCGAGTCCCGCCGAGGTGACGTCCCACGGGGTCGACGCGATGTGGTTGCCAGACGGCGAGCGGCGCGAGTGCGTCAAATCGTCGCCACGGGCTTCGGCCAGGCTGCGCGCGATGCCGAAGTCGAGAATGACCACCTTGCGGTCGCCGCCCACGAGCATGATGTTGGCGGGCTTGAGGTCGCGGTGCACGACCCCGGCGCGGTGAGCGGCGCGCAGGCCCCAGCACAAGGGGACAGCGAGGTTCAGCAGTTCCTTCGAGCCGAGCGGGCTGCGGCGGATCCGCGTCATCAGCGTTTCGCCGCTCAGGTGCTCCATCGTGATGAAGTGGACGCCGCCCGCTTCGCCCAGGTCGTACGTGCGCGCGATGTGCGGGCTGTGGATCGCGTGAGCGAGCGCGACCTCCTTGCGGAACCGCGCGACGTCGTCGGGGTTGTACGCCTCTTCGGCAAACAGCGTCTTGACGGCCACGCGGCGCCGCAGCAGCAGGTCGTCGGCGAGGTAGACGGTGCCCATGCCGCCTTCGCCGAGCTTCTCGACCATGAGGTAGCGCCCCGACAACGGTCGCCCGCCCGCCCAGTGCAGCCGGGTCGCGTGGCCAGCCGGGCGTGGCGGGGAGGTAGAGTCGCCGGGGTCCTGGGGAGGCGGCATCAGGTGTTGGCGGCGCAGTGGAGGGCGCACCTGCGACGGTCGCGCATCTCCGCACAACTGACAAGGCCAGCCGTCGTCAGTCCGTCAGTTGCACCCGGCCAGCCCGCCAATCCAGTCCGCCACGATCTGGTACGCCAGCGAATGCGGCACGCTGACGGCCAACGGCGGCATGAACTCCGGCTTCTTCGGCCCACCCTGCAACCGCTGCCACAGCACCGACTTCGCCGGCTGGCCGGGCTCCACCAGCACCGTCGCGCCGTTGACTGCACCCGCCTGGGCCGTGACCTTGCACACCTTGGCCTGCGCCAGCGGAGTCGCCCAGCGCAGGTCCATGTCGCTCGGTGCGCCGCCGGTCGGCCGGTGGCAGGTCGAACAGTTCACGTGGAGCCAACTGCGCGCGTGCTCGGCCGCCTTGCCCGCGGGGGCCGGTTGGAGCGGCTCGGTCAGGTCCGGCAATTGCCCGGCCTTGGCGGGATCGAACGTCGTCGCCTTGAGCAAGCCGTTGGCCGCCCACACCGCAAGTTGGTTGGCCGGCAGTGGCGCGCCCGCCGGCCCGGCAAACGTCGTCGTGCGGTTCAGTTGCGCGGTCTGCAGCCCGAGCCATTGGTTGCCGGCCGCGTCCTGGCTGCGGTGGCACTGCTCGCACTGGTTCGCGGACGGCACCTGCCACAGCTGGCTGGTCACGGTGTTGCCGACCTGGACCTCGACCTGGACGTCACCTCCACCGGGCAGGTAGTCGGCGTCCGTCCCGGCCGCGTTCCACCGATACGCGTGGTACTCGAAACCCGCCGCCGTGCGCTTGATGAAGCGAGTCTCGACCGGTTTCCCCGACTTCTGTGCGCCGGGGTCGCCGAGGCCGAAGTGCTTGATCGCCAGCGCTCCCACCGGCAGCGTCCACGGCGCAAAGTCGTCGGCCGGCGCCTGCAGCGGTCCCGGCTTGCCCGGCGTCGGCACCGCACCGGGCGGCAGCACGAGCCAGCGCAGCTTGTTCGCGCCATCGGACCACAGCGGCGCGCGCACCTCGTAGGGCAGCAGGCCGGCCGCGGGCGTCAGCTTCTTGAGGTCCGTGAAGCACCCAGTCTCGCTGAGTTTCTGCGGAAAAGCCGGCCCCGCGACCGGTTGCGCCTTGGTCTGCACCACCTTCCACAGCGTCGTCGGCGGGAACAGGCTGGCGACATACAGTTCGCCGTCGCGATCCTCGCCGAACGAGGCCGGGTTCACCGTCGAGTCGACTAGTTCCGTCATCGCCCAGCCCGCGCCGGCTGGCGCAGGCGTCACCGACCAGACCCGCCCGCTGCCGTAGTCGGCGAACAGGTATGCGCCATACAGCGACGGATTCTCGTTGCCGCGGTAGACATGCCCACCCGTCACCGACACGCCGACGTTGTGGTAGTACTCGGCGACGGGCAGTTCGAGGCCGTCTTGCTTGCAGTTGGCCGCGTTGTAGCAATGCGCGCCTTCCATGATGCTCCAGCCGTAGTTGGCGCCTTTCTTCAGGATGTCGATCTCCTCCCACAGCCCTTGCCCAACGTCGCCGATCCACACGGTGCCGGTGACACGGTCCACGCTGAAGCGCCACGGATTGCGCAGGCCGGTCGCGTAGATTTCAGGCAGGTACGCCGCGTTGCCGACGAATGGATTGTCTGCCGGGATGCCGTAGCCCTTGCCCGGCGCCGGCTTGTCGACGTCGAGCCGCAGCATCTTGCCAAGCAGTTGCTTCTTGTCTTGCCCCGCGAGCAACGGATCGCCGCCGCCGCCGCCGTCGCCCATGCCGATGAGCAGGTAGCCGGCCTTGTCGAACTGGAGTTGGCCGCCGTCGTGGTTCGTGTAGGGCTGCGCAATCTGGACCACGACCTTGGCCGAAGCCGGGTCCGCCACCTCGGGGTCCGCGGCAAACGTCGTGTATTCGGCGACGACCGTGTCGAACTTGGCGCCAGAAGTCGTGTAGTTGATGTAGAATTTCCGATTCTTCTTGAACTTCGGGTGGAACGCGACGCTCAGCAATCCACCCTCGCCGGCGGTCGAGACCTTCGGCTTGATGTCGAGTACGAGTTTTGAAGTCGCCACGTTGGGGTCATTGACGAACAAGCGGATCTCGCCGGGCCGAGACACGTAGACGATGCGGTTGCTGCCGTCGGGAAAAGGGGTCAGGTGGATGGGCTGCACCGCCTTGAGCTTCTCGAACCACGGCACGAGTGCAATCGCCGTCGCCTTGGGCAGCGCGCCGTCGAGCTTGCAGGGGCTCTGGCCGAGGCCCGCCGGCAGCGTGCACCCGGTCGCGGGGCCGGGCTGGCACTTGCCCTGGGCGCAGGCATCGCCGGCGGTGCACGGGTCGCCATCGACGCAAGGCTGGCCCGCAGGCGAAGGCGTGGCGACGCAGCCGACGCTCGGGTTGCAGGTGTCGGTCGTGCACGCGTTGCCGTCGTTGCATTGGGCGGGGATGCACTTGGGCGACAGATCGGGCGGGACGTCGATGGCGGCGGCGTCGGGCGGGGCGACCCCATCAGGCCCGACAGCGCCATCGGGCAGCGCGGAAAGATCAGGCAACACGACTGCGTCGGGGAACACTGCAGCGTCGGGGAACACTGCAGCGTCGGGGAACACTGCGGCGTCGGGGAACACTGCGGCGTCGGGCAACATGACTGCATCGGGCATTGCCGCGGCATCCATTGGCGGCGCGGCGACCTCGATGCCAACCGGGCCGTCGGCGGCGGCCGGCACGTCGGCGCCCCCATCGGCCTGCACTGCGCCATCCCCTGCGAGGCTGTCTGGTGGCACCACGGGTGCATCGGCCGCGCTGGTCCCGGCGCCCGCCGTCGCAGCGATCGGCCCCACGCACGCCGTTGCCGCCAGCCAAACGCACGAGGCTGCCCCTGTGCCGAATCGTGCCGCCATTGCCTTCCCGCCGCGAGCCGGTAGTCGGCGGCCACCCCGGCACTGTAGACAGACTCGCGTCGGGGTGCCAGAGTGGCGGCGCACGGCGTGACATTCGCCCCAGACTGGCTGCGCACGGCGTGACATCCGCCCCAGACTGCGCTATCGAGCGCCCCCCTTGCGGGACAAGCTCCCGTCGCCCGAGCGAACATGGCGGACGCCGTTCTTACGCCTGACTCCGCCCCCTCGCCCGGCCCCGTCCTGTCGCCCGATTTGGCGCCGCTGCCTGTAGCCGCAGGCCTCCCCAGGCGCCACGGCGAAGTACCCCTGCCGCTCGTCTACGGTCTGTTCCTCGTGTCGGGCTTCGCCGCGCTCATCTACCAGGTCGTCTGGCAGCGCAGCCTCTACGCCATCTACGGCGTCAACATCGAGTCGGTCACGATTGTCGTCGCCGCCTTCATGCTCGGCCTCGGCCTCGGCAGCTTCGCGGGTGGCGCGGCCTCGAACCGGCCCGGGCGCGATTTGCTGTTGTGGTTCGCGGGCATCGAGCTGACCATCGGCGGTTTCGGCGCGATCTCGTTGCAGCTGTTCCACGCAGTCGGCGCGTTCACCGCGGGCCAGGGCGGCGGCGTTACGTTTGCGTCGACGTTCCTGCTCGTGCTGGTGCCGACGATGTTCATGGGCGCCACGTTGCCGCTGCTCGTTGCCCACGGCGTGCGCCACACGGGCAACGTCGGCCGCTCGGTCGGCATGCTGTACTTCACGAACACGCTGGGCTCGGCGTTGGCGGCGTTCGCGACGGCCATCTTCTTGATGGGCAAGCTCGGCCAGCAGCGCACGGTGTGGTTCGCGGCGGCCTGCAATGTGGCAGTCGGGCTCGCCGTGCTGGGCTGGCGCGCGCTCGACCGGCGCGGCCCGTAGCCACCGATGGACTTTCGCTTGGCGCTGGTCGTGGCGGGGCTGGCGGGCTTCGTAGCGCTGTCTTACGAAATCCTGTGGTTCCGCGTCTACGCGTTTGCCACCGGCGCGTCGGCGTCGGGCTTCGGCGTGCTGTTGGGCGCCTACCTCGCCGGCGTCGCGTTCGGCTCGCTGGGTGCCCGGCGCATCGGCAACGTGGCGCGTGGCCAGGTCGATGACCCGCGGCGCGCGCTGCCCGGTCACCTGGCCCTGGTCGCCAACGTGTTGGCGTGGGCGGTCATCCCGTGCGTCGCCCACAGCCTGAAGCACGTCGGCTTCGTGGTCACGCTGCCGCTGGTCGCGCTGGCCGCGGGCGTGATGGGGGCGCTGCTGCCGGTGTTGAGCCACCTCGGCATCGACCCCGACGCGCGCGCCGGGTCGCGGCTGTCGCACCTCTACCTTGCGAACATCGTCGGCTGCGCGCTGGGGTCGCTCGGCACGGGCTTCGTGCTGCTGGATCGGCTCGCGCTGCCCCACGCCGCGCTCGCCATCGCCGGGGCCGGTGCCGGGCTGGCGCTGCTGCTCTACACACGCCTGCCGCTGCCGCGCTCGCTGCGGTTGCGCGGGGCGGCCCTCACGCTGGCCGGTGCAGTCGCTATCGTCGCCCTCCACGGCGTGGCGTTCGACCGCGTGTACGAGCGACTGCAATTCAAGCGGTCCGACCACGGCGAGCGCTTCGCCCACATCATCGAGACGCGCTCGGGCGTGATCACGGTGACGCAGGCGGGCTCCATCTTCGGTGGCGGCATGTACGACGGCGTGTTCTCGACGTCACTTTTCCCCGACCGCAACCGGCTGGCGCGGGCCTACCTGCTGCCGGCCTTGCACCCAGCGCCGCGCGAGGTGCTCATGGTAGGGCTCGCGTCCGGGTCGTGGGCCCAGGTGGTCGCGCACCTGCCCGGCGTCGCGCGGCTGACGATCGTCGAAATCAACCCCGGCTACTTAAACCTCGTGGGGCGCTATCCGCAGACGGCGAGCCTGCTGGCCAACCCCAAGGTCGAGATCGTGATCGACGACGGCCGGCGCTGGCTCAACGCCCACCCGGAGCGGCACTTCGATCTGATCGTGCAGAACACGACCTGGCACTGGCGGGCGCAGATCACTGGCTTGTTGTCGCGCGAATACCTTGAGTTGCTGCGAGCGCGGATGTTGCCGGGCGGCGTGGCGTATTGGAACACGACCGACTCGGGCCACGCCCAAAAGACCGGCTGCGCCACGTATGCCCACGGCCTGCGCTACCAGAACTTCGTCGCCGTGTCGGACGCGCCGATCGTGCCGGACGCGGATCGGCTGCACGCGGCGCTCGCCGGCTGGGAGATCGACGGGGTCAAGGTCGTCGACGACACCCGCTGGCCGGGCAGCGCGCAGCAGCGCGACGCCTTGGTGGCGCTCGTGCGTGGGGGCGTCGCAGCCGGCGGCCCCGACGCGAGCATCGAAGGGTGTGCGAGCATCCTGGCGCGCACCCAGAACGACCCGGTGGTGACCGACGACAACATGGTGGTCGAGTTCTCCCGAAAGTGGGGGCAGCAGCCCGAATGACCCGCGACCCGCGCGCCGTGTTGTCGGCGGCGTCCCTCGTGCGATCTTGCCACTCTGCAAAGGGGCAATGCCGTGCGTTCAGTTCGCCGTGGTCGGGGCCGCCAGCTCCACTGGCGCACCGGTATCCACCCGCGCCCCCAAGGCGATCCAGCGCCCCAGCAAGTCCCGCTCCGCTTGGGTCATGCACGTCTTGTTCACCAACGGCATGGTCTTCTGGTCGACCGCGCGGACTTGGATGCGCGCGGCAAAGCCCTTGATCTGGGTCGGCGTGTCCATCATCACGCCGTTGGGCGCCAGCCGGTACACGTCATCGGTCGGGCGCGCCGAGTGGCACGGTTGGCAGCGCTGGTGGACGACCGCAGCCACGTCGGCAAACGCCACCGGGCCGCTGGGCACCGGCGGCGGCGGCGGCGGCTTCGTCATTGCATACACGATGCCCACGCCCACCAGCGTCACGGCCAGTGCGCCGCCGACCGCGCGACGAGAACCGTGCTCGGCCACATTGACCAGATACTTGACCAACCCCGACGCCACGCCGAGGACGGCGAGGACCGCCCAGTTCCACTCGGCGCTGTACGTCATCGGAAAGTGGTTGCTGATCATGATGAACAGCACCAGGTACGTCATGTAGTGGTTGTGGCGCGACCGCGTCTTGGCGGCGAGGCCCAGCGACCAGTCGGCTTTCTGGCCCAACCGCGTCGCTTCGATCATGCCTTTCTGCGACGGCACGATGTGCAGCCACACGTTCGCGACCATGCACGTGCCCATCAGTGCGCCGGTGTGGATGAAGGCCGCGCGCCCCGAGAACACTTGCGCGTAGGCCCAAGCCGCCGCAACGAGCCCCGCAAACGACAGCACCAACGCCGGTGTGCCGCCCGCCACGCGCCCGAGCGGCGTGCGCCACAGCACATCATACGCGAGGAGTCCGGCGACGAGGCTGCCGATGCCATACAGCACCGCCGTGGCGTGCGACAGGTTGGCGACGTCGGCATCGACGAGGAAGGCGCCGTCGCCCAGGTAGTACACGACGACGAGCAGGCAGAAGCCCGAAATCCACGTGAACGTGGCCTCCCACACGAACCAGTGCAATACAGGCGGTAGCTCGGCGGGCTTGAGGTAGACCTTTTCGACCTTGTAGAAGCCGCCGGAGTGGACCATCCACAGCCGGCCGTCGAGCCATTCGGGCTTGCCGTCAGGGCGTTCGAGCGCGTTGTCGAGCCAGTGGAAGAAGATCGACGTGCCGATCCACATGATGCCGGCGATCATATGGAACCAGCGCAGCAGCAGGTTCGTCCAGTCGTGCAGCGTCGGGTCCATCGGCAGCCTTCGGGAGTGGCAAGTGGGATCAGGCGCGCAGCACGCCGAGGTGGCCGAGCAGGCCTTCGGTGACTGCGCGCAGGGTCGAGGCCACCGCGCCGTCGTCGAGCGTGCGGGCAGCCTCGGTGGCTTCAGTCAACGCGTCGAGCGCTTCGAGGGCACGGTCGTCGGCCAGGTAGAACGCCGCCATGGCGGTGGCCGCCATCAGGAAACCCGTAGAATCACCCAGGTCTTGCGCCGAGAGCACCGCTTCGGCGAGCGCCTGCACGGCCGACGCCGACGAGTCGGCCATGCACACGTCGAACGGAAAGCCGAGCCACGGGTCGGGCTGCGCGTTCTGGCACACCGCCTGGCGCGCGGCATCGACCGCGGAGTGGGCGTGGTTGACCGCGGCGCCGAAGTCTCCGGCCTGCATGGCGATACCGGCGATGCAGACCTGCAGGTTGGCGAGTTCGGCGTAGGCGCCGTGGAGGTCGGCGAGGCGGGCCGCTTCAATCAGCGCGAGTGCCGCCTGGGCCCGCAGTTGGGCGCGCAGGTAGAGTTGCGCGAGCGCGGCATGGCTGGCGTACGCGATAAACGACAGCGCATCGTCCCGGGGCAGTTCCAGGCGCCCGAGGTCGGCGAGCGCCTTGCGCAGGTTGGTCAGTTGGCCGGCCGCGCCGTACCAGGCGATGTGGGCGAGGCGCACGTCGGCTTCGAGCATCGGCAGGCGCTCGCTGGCGGACAACAGGGCCAGCGCGGCTTCGAGACGGCGGGCGTCCCGGGCGGCTTCGACGGGCTGGCCGACAGCGAGAAAGGGCAGCCGCTGGGAGCAGATCATCACCTGGGCGGCGATGTCGCCGGCTTCGACGGCGCGGTGCAGCGCGTGCTCCGACGCGGTCAGCCCAGGCGTCGTTTCGCGGGCGGCAAAGGCGGTGCGCGCGATCGCTGCGAGCATGCGCACTTCGATTTCGTTGGGGCAGTCGTCGCCGAGCGCGACGGCGATCTGGCGCACCTGTTGGAGCCACGCCGAGCGCGCTTGCACGTTCGACGAGAAAGGCGGAATCACCTCGACCACGACGAGCATCGCCAGGGCGGCCGCGATGTCGTCCTCGCCCTGGACGGCGGCGCGATCGGCGTCGTCGAGCGTGTCGAGCAGTGCGGGCGGGAGGGCGGGGCGGTCCGGCGGGGTCATTTGAGCGTCCAAGCTAGTCGATCGGGAGCATTGCACAGGCATCGAAACGGCGCGAGCGAGCCACCAAACTTGCTTGCACGCATCGACTTGCCCCGCAGTCTGCCCTACAGTCTCGCCGCACCGACGACCCGCGCGCGCAGCTTGCGCGTGCCCCGCGACCCCGACCCATGCCCACGACGCCGACCCCCAAGCCCCTCGTCATCGGCATCGCAGGCGGCACGGGCGCCGGCAAGACGACGATTGCCCGCACGGTCGTCGAACAGTTGCCGCCGGGCGCCGTCACGCTCATCGAGCACGACGCCTACTACAAGGACTGGCCAGCGCTGGCGTTCGAGGAGCGTCAACAGGTCAACTACGATCACCCCGACAGCCTCGAAAGCGACCTGCTCGTGCGCCACCTCGACGCCCTGTGCCGTGGCGAGGCGGTCGAGCGCCCCAACTACGACTTCGTGCAGCACCGCCGCAGGGAGCAGACCACGCGCGTCGAGCCGTCGGCCGTCATCGTCGTCGAAGGCATTCTCATCTTCGCCGAGCCGGACCTGCGCAACCACTTCGACGTGAAGATCTTCGTGGAGACGCCGGCAGACATCCGCGTGCTGCGCCGCATCCGCCGCGACATCGAGCGCCGTGGGCGGGCGTTTGACGACGTGCGGCGCCAGTACCTCAAGACCGTGCGGCCGATGCACGAAGCGTTCGTCGAGCCGAGCCGTCGCTATGCCGATGTGATCATTCCAGAAGGCGGAAACCAGCGCGTAGCGGTCGAGTTGGTGGTCGAGCGCTTGCGCCGCGCGCTGGATCGCGGCGGTGCCGGGCTCTGACCGCGTTCGCCACGGCAGGCACATTGGCGTACACTGCCGCGCCTCGCCGCCACCCGTGCGGCTGCGCGTTGCCATGTCGGCCCCGTTCCGCTGTCAGGTTCGCCTGCAGCTCTCAGATCTTGACCGGGGCATCTACGCCACTCGCGTGATTACGTGCGCCCAGTTTCCCGACGAACCCGACGAACACGTGCTGCTGCGCTTTCTCGCCCATGTGCTTTTCTTCGACGAGCGCCTTGAAGACGCCCAGGGCTGGCTCGACCCCCACCGGCCCGACCTGTGGGCCACCGACCTGACCGGCGTGACGACCCTGTGGATTGAAGTCGGGCCGCCGCCGATGAAGCGCTTGGCCAAGGCGCTCGCTCGCAGCAAGGGCGTACGTTGTGTCGCCCTGTTTGCGGACCCCGTCGAGGCCGCCACGTTCCGGGCCGCCGTGCTGGCCGAACGGCCGCGCCACATCGAGAACTTGGAACTCCATCTGGTGCCGCAGGAATTCCTCTCCTGGCTCGAGGGCATCGGCCACCGCAGCATGAACTGGTCGGCGACGCTGACGGAAGGGACGCTGTACCTCGACAGCGACGGCGAAACGAACCAGTGCATACCGGAGCGCCTGCCGGCCCTGGCGACGGCCCACCGCGGCGGGGTGCAACTGCACGTTTGATACCAAATCCCTTGAATTCGGCTCGCTGCTCGCTCGCCGCGTTCGTCGCGAGCCCTCGATCCGCTGCGGCGGGCTTTGGTATGGGCGGAGTTTCCATCGTTCCGTCTCGCCCGAACCGCGCCGCGTGCGCACTCCGGACCCGCCATGCCCGTCGCCGCCACATCGCACGCTGCCCGCGTCATCGCCCTGCTCGAAGCGCGCGAAGGGGCCTACCTGCGCCGGTTGCGCGACCTCGTCGACACGAACAGCGGGCTGGACAACCCCGCGGGGCGGCTGGCCTGCCTCAAACAGCTCGAACGCGTCTACAAGATGCTCGGTTTCGCCACGCGGCGCGTCGAACGGCCCGGAATGATGGTCCACCTCGTCGCCCACCGGCCCGCGCGCGGCGTCATGGCCGAGGGCGCGCCCAAGGTGCTGTTGCTGGGGCATTTCGACACGGTGTACGACAGCACCTCGGGCTTCCTGTCGCTGCAACAGGAGGGCGACTGGCTGCACGGCCCCGGCGTCGGCGACATGAAGGGTGGCCTCGTCGTGGCCCAGGCGGCGCTCGAAGCCTTGCAGCACGTCGGCCAACTCGACGCGTTCGATTTCGTGGCGGTCCACAACGCCGACGAGGAGGTGCAGTCGCCAACCTCGCGCGACCTCGTCGAGGCGGCCGCGGCAGATCGCGACCTCGTGCTCGATTTCGAGATCGGGCGCAAGACCGGCGGGGTGGTGCGATCGCGCGCCGGCGTCGGGCGCTACTTCGTCACGGTCCACGGGCGGGCGGCGCACGCGGGCATGGATCACGCGGCCGGCGTCAACGCCATCGTCGGGCTGGCGAAGTTGGTGCTGGCGTTCGACGCCCTACAAGACCCGGCGCTGGGCACCACGATCAACGTCGGCGTCGTGCGCGGCGGCGTCAAGCGCAACGTCGTGCCCGACGAGGCCAGGGCCGAAGTCGACGTGCGTGTGCGCTCGCTCGCTGAGGTCGCCCGCATCGAGGCGGCGGTGGCCGAACTGGCGCGCTCCGAGCCGGTGCCGGGGGCGCGGGTCGAGGTCGTCGGCGGCATCGGGCGGCCGCCGTGGGTGCGCAACGCGGCGTGCGATGGCCTCATCGCCCACTTCCAGCAGGTGGCGGCGGCCCACGGGATCGCGCTGCCGGCCGAAGACACGGGCGGCGGCTCGGACGCGAACTTCACCGCAGCGCTCGGCGTGGCGACCATCGACGGGCTGGGACCGGTTGGCACCGGGCCGCATACGCACGACGAGCGCATCCGCACCCACACCGTCGTCGAGCGCGCCAAGCTCGTGGCGCTCGCATTGCTCGCCTGGCGTGAGACCGGCGGCGTCGCGACGAACTGACGCACAACCTGTTGGAGAGGACCGCCGATGACCCTGACCGCTTCTGCCGACGCCGTCGCCTCGCACGCCGACCAATCCTTCGACCGCGCCGTCGAGCGCCTGTGCAAGTACCTGCGCACGCCGGCCATCTCGTGCGAGCCGGCCCACGCAGAGGACGTGGCACGGTTGGCCGCCGAAGTGGCCACGGATCTGCGAGCCCTCGGCCTCGATGCCCACGTACGTGCGCTGCCCGGCGCCCTGCCGCTGGTCGCCGCGAGTTGGCTGGGCGCCGGCCCCGAACGGCCCACGGTGCTCGTGTATGGCCACCTCGACCTGCAACCCGTCCAGGGTGAAGCGTGGACGACGCCGCCCCACGAACCGACCGTGGTGGGCGACCGGCTATATGCGCGCGGCGCGGCGGACGACATGGGCGGCTGGGTCTCGCACCTGCACGCGCTGCAAGCCTGGCTACAGCACGCGGGCGGCCTGCCCTGCAACTTGCGCCTCATCGTCGAGGGCGAAGAGGAGATCGGCTCGCCCAACCTCGAACGCTACATGGACGCGTGGCCCGCGGACTTTGCCGCCGACGCGATGATCCTGACCGATTGCGAGAACCCGGCCGTCAATGTGCCGGGGCTCACCGTCTCGCTGCGCGGCCTGATGGAGTTGGAGCTCACGTGTGCGGCGCTCAGCGCCGACGGGCATTCGGGCCTGTGGGGCGGCTACATTCCCGACGTGTCGACGGCGCTGGCGACGCTGATCGCGCGCCTGGTCGATGAAAACGGCCGCCCGCGCGTGGGCCTCTTGAGCCTGCCGCAGGCCCGCCGCGACGCTGCCGCCCAGGTGACGTTCGACGCAGCGGTCGTGCGGCGCGGGGCCCACCTGTGCGACGGCGTGGCGACCCTGCCGGACGCTGGCCGCAGCGCCGCGGAGTGGATGTGGCTGCAGCCGGCGATCACCGTCGTCGCGACCACGTTGCCGACGCCGGACCGCAAGAAGAACGCGTTGCGGGCCAAGGCATCGGCGACGCTGAGCATGCGCGTGGCGCCCGGCCAGGACCCCGCCGACCTGCGCGCAGCCGTCGAGGCCGAACTGCTGCGTGATGCTCCCGGCGGCGTGCGCGTGACCGTGACCCCGCAGGGCACGCCCGCCTGGGGTTGGCTCTACACGCCCCAGGGACCGGCCTTTGCCGCCGCCGACCGCGCCTACGTCAAGGCGTGGGGCAAACCGCTCCAGCAGGTGGGCGTGGGCGGCACGATCCCGTTCGTCGCGCTGTTCGGCCGCCGCTTCGGCGATCTGCCGCTGGTGCTCAACGGCGTGATGGACCCGGAGACGACGGCGCACGGGCCCAACGAGTCGCTGCACTTGGGCGTGTTTCGCAAGGCGATCGCAGCGAATGTGCACCTGTATGCGGAACTGGCAGAGCCGGGGGTGCTGCTCTGATACCAAATCCCTTGAATTCGGCTCGGTGCTCGCTCGCCCGCGACGGCTGCGGCTGCGGTGCTCAGGCTCGAAATCCTCCTGCTATTCCTTCGCCTTCGCGCCGTGCCTCGCTCGCCGCGAGCCTCGATCCGCTTCGGCGCGCTTTGGTATGACCGGGTCTGGCGCTACTTTGAAGGCAGCGCCGGAGCGCTCGCAAACAAGATCCGCAAGTCATCGTCCGTGATGCTCACGCCCAGGCCCACGAACGCGTCGGCCCGCTTCGGCACGAGCACTTCGTCGAGGCCGAACCAGCCGTACACGTACTGCCAGAAGGTCCACGTCGCCGCCAACCGCAGCCGCGGCCGGTTCGCCTGCGTGAAGCGGAACAGGTCGGCCGACAGTTGGAAGCGGTCGTTCGCCAGCAACACGTCGATGCCGCCGCCCGCGCTGCTCTCCAGCAGGCCGCCGCGCACTACAACCGGGCCGAAGCGGCGGGCATACTGCAGGCCGAACTTGAAAGTCTCCTCCGTCTCGGTGAAGACCTCGGCCTGCACGGGCAGCGTGAACTCGCCGACGCTAGACGCCGTCGACCGCACCACACGCGTCGTCTTGCCGAGGTTGTCGGTGGTCAGCGTGGCCAGCACCCACATGTCCTTGCGCGGCTGCAGGCGCAGGCTGAAGTGCGATTGCCATTCCACGCCCGGCCCCGCCAGCCCCGCGTCGTCCGGCGGTTGGCCGCCCCGCAGCTTGCGCCCGTAGCCCGCCAGCCGGTAGTCGAGTCCCGTCTCCAGCGCCGCGTACCGGGCGACCAGTCCCTTGGCGCCGGCGACCACGGCCTCGGTGTCGCGCACGAGCGTGTCCGTGCTGAGCAGTCGCCCGACGTTGCCCTTGCCGTCCTTGATGTCGGTCGAGACCTGTTCGACGTTGGCGACGACCTTTTCGGCCCGCTGCAGCATCTGGTCCAGCCGGATGCTCAGGTTGGCAAGGGAACTGACCGCCGTCTCGACCTCGCCGCGCTCCTTGTTCACGATGTCGCGCACGGTCGCCACGATGCTCGCCGCGTCGTCGAGCGTGCGGTCTAGCGTGGCGCCCTGGCGGTGCAGCAAGCGGTTGGCCTCGTCGGCGAACGTGTTGGCCTTGCCGGCAATCTGGGCGAACTGCTCCAGCCCGCGATCGAGGTCGCCACCGGGCGCGAACACCCCCTCGCCGAGGCGCTTCTGCAGGCCACGCGTCGTGTCGGCGAGGTTGCGCGAGGCCGCCACGAGATTGTCGGCGATGTCGGCCATGCGCTGGGCACCCTCGTCGGAGCCGAGCACGCGCGCCGCCGAGTCCGTGATCTTCGCCACGTCTCCCGCGATCTTGTCGATTTTCGGCACGACGTTGGCGGCCGTCTCCAGCTTCTTGAGCGTCGCCTGCAGTTCGGTGGTGGTGACGACCTGGGGGATCTCGTCGCCGTCTTTCAGCGCTCGCCCCGCCGCGCCCGGCGCCAGTGCGAGGTAGTTGTCGCCGAGCAGCGAGGCCTGTAGACGCGTGAGCACGCCACCGTTCTTCCGGTCTCCTTTGGCGTCGAGCACGCCGCTGAACACCTGCACGAAGCCGCGCAGCCGGACTTTGACGAGCACCTGCGCCGACACGAGTTGCACGCTCTCGACCTGGCCGACGGTGTAGCCCGCGATGGTCACCTTGGTGCCGGCCGCGATGCCCGTGACGTCGTCGAAATAGGCCCGCAGCACGTACGTGTCGGTCTCGCCCGCCAGGCCTCGGTTGGAGCGCATCACGCCGATGACGAGTGCTGCCACCCCGGCACACACCAGCAGTCCGACGAGCACGGTGGCGCGGATGTGCTTCATGCAGGCCTCGCCGCCGCGGGTTCGACGACCAGGGGGCCCGTGCCCGACACGAAGATGAAGTCGCGCACGAGGCGATTCTCGCTGGCACGAAACTCGGCCGGTGTCCCGTATTCGACAATCTGGCCCTGGTACAGCATGGCGACGTGGTGGGCGATGCGGAAGGTCGAAGCCATGTCGTGCGAGATCACGATGGACGTCACCTTCATGCGCTCGGCCGTCTCGGCAATCATGTCATCGACTTGCTTGATCATCACGGGGTCGAGGCCCGTCGTCGGCTCGTCGTACACGATGATTTCCGGGCTCAGGATCGTGGCGCGGGCCAGCGCGACCCGCTTCTTCATGCCGCCGGACAGTTCGCCGGGGAACTTGCGCTCCGCCCCGGCCAGGTTCAGGACCGCCAACGCCTCCATCACGCGATCCTTCTCCTCGGAAGGTGGCAGGTGGCGGTGTTCGCGCAGAGGAAACGCCACGTTCTCGTACACGTCCATCGAGTCGAACAGTGCGGCGTTCTGGAACAGCATCCCGAAGTGGCGCCGCGTGTCGAGCAGTTTCGCGCGGTCCATCTGGAACAAGTCCTGGCCATGGAACCGCACCTCGCCGCTGTCGGGCCGCAGCAGGGCGACGAGGTGCTTGATGAGCACCGACTTGCCGCTGCCCGAGCCGCCGATGATGACCGTCGTGCGGCCGGTCTCGATGCGCAGATCGATGCCGTTGAGCACCTGGTGGGCGCCGAATGCCTTGTGCAGGTCGATGACTTCGAGGATCGGCGGCTCAGCCATGCTGCTCACGTTCCGCGGCGCGAGCGATAGCCCGGGCGCGCGGCAGGGCGTCAGACCGCCCCGGTACATCCTAGTCCAGCCCAAGGTCCGGCCAAGAAAACCGCAGGCGTACAATGCGACGGCGCGGGATTGCTCACCCGCGGCAGGCGATTTTGTCGGCTTTACAACGAGCCAACGCGGTGCGTAGCATCCGCCACTGCGGAATTCCCGGCGTGTACTCCTCCGCGAACGCATCCGCTGCTGGCCGGGTCAACGGCAGGAACCCATCTTGAGCATGGCTCCCGCGAAACTGACGCTGCGCGCGCTGTCTGGCGACCTGCAAGGCCAAGCGTTCCACGTCGAGCGCGAGTTCATCATCGGCCGATCGACGACGTGCGGCATCTTTGTTCCCGACCGCCGCATCAGCCGCGAGCACTCGCGGGTCTGGCTGGAGGACGGCGCGCTGTGGGTCGAGGACCTCGGCAGTCACAACGGCACCTACGTGAACGGCCAGCGCGTGACACGCCTCGCGATCCAGATCGGCGACACGATCCGGGTCGGCACGTCGCAATTCCTCGTCGAGAACGCCGCGCCAGAGATTTCAGAGTCGATTCGGCTCGTTGCCGACGACCCGGGAATGCAGCCCCGGCTTGTGCGCCGCGTGGAGCCGATTGCGCAACAGAACCTTGGCGCGGTCGTCGCCCAAGAGTACTTCAACGCGATCGGCATCGCTCCGGAGTCGGACCACTTTGCGCTGAGCAGCGAGCGCATCGAGGCCCTGTTCCAGCAGACGCGCCGTTTCGCGATCCTGTACGAGGTCTCCAAGGCACTGCAGCGCTACACGGACCTCCATACGACACTGCCGGGCGTGCTCGACCTCGTCCTGCAGGTCGTCGGCGGAGACCGCGCCGCCCTCGTGGTGCTCGACGAAGACAAACGGCTGGTGCCGAAAACCGTGCGCTTCGCCGACAAGACGCTCGATCCGGCCGACCAACCCGAGATCGTGCTGTCGAAGACCGTGGCCGATTATGTGCTGACCGAGCGCTGTGCCGTCATCACCGCGGATGCCTCGACGGATGTGCGCTTTGCCTCGGCCGAGTCGGTGGTGCTCAACAACATCCGCTCGCTGCTGGTCGTGCCGGTGCTCGTCGGCAACCGGATGTTGGGGTTGCTGGAGTTCGAGAACACCCGCAACATCAACGGCTACAACGAAAACGACATGCACCTGGTGAGCATCGTGGCCTCGACCCTGGGCGTGGCGATCGACCACTACGCAATGTCACAGGCGCGCGAGCGGGCGATCGGCCAATTGCAGGCGGCGCAAGAGCAGTTGATTGCGACGCAGGAGCGCCTCGTCATCTCGGAGCGCATGGGCGTGCTGGGGCGCCTGTCGTCGGGCATCGCGCACGAAGTGAAGAACCACCTGAGCCCGTTCATGCTGGCCGACATGATCGCTAGCAAGTACCCGGATGATCAGGAGATTAAAGAAGCCTCGGAACTGATGCTCGAAGCCCAGCAGCGCATCCTGGGTCTGGTCGACGAGATCCGCACGTTCGCGTCGGGCACGCAGGCCTCGGTCAACATCGCACCGCACGACATGTGTTCGGTGATCGAGGGCGTGGTGCGCTTCCTGCGCTGCGATCGGGCGGTCAAGCAGGCGACGATCCGGTTCGAGCCGGAGGCGCGGCCGCTCGTGTTCATGGACGCGCACCGCATCCGTCAGGTGCTGATCAACCTGATTCGCAACGCCGCCGACGCCCTGCCGCCACGCGACGGGCACATCGAGATCGGCGTTCGCGTCGATGGCCCCAACGTGCAGGTCGAGGTCTGCGACAACGGGCGCGGCATCCCGGCAGACGTGGGCAAGCGCATCTTTGAGGCGTTCTTCACGACGAAGGGCGACAAGGGCCTCGGCCTCGGCCTCGACATCTCGCGGCAGATCGTCATCGCGCACGGCGGCGCACTGACGTTCGAGTCGGAGCCGGGCATCGGCACGGTGTTCCTGCTGACGCTGCCGTTGCTGCACACGCGCAGCGAGGACATCCCCTTCGACGACATGTTGACGGACCCCCTGGCGGTGGGGATGGCTCCGCTGGCCCTCGACGCGGCGCCGGACGCCGGCCAGCGGCCCGAGGCTGCGGGCTGATGCGGGGCCCCGAGCGTCAGCACCATGTCGGCGAGCCGGTGCGGGTCCAGCGCGTGGCGCTCGTGCGCAAGACGACGGCCCTCGATGCCCAGGCGCGTCACCCTGACGCCAAGCTGGCGCGCGCGCTCGCAAGCCGTGACCCCAGCGCAGACCGCGTGCGGTTGGCCCACGACGAACACGTCCACTGCACAGCGACGGTCGAGGCCGAACTGCGCAAGGCGGGCGTGCAGGTGCGCATCGTGGATGGGTTTTCGCGCCGCGACGCCCAGTGGGCCGACCTCGTCGTCACGGTCGGTGGCGACGGCACGTTCCTGCGCGCGTCGCACCACGTCGATGCGGGCGTTCACGGCGACGGCGTCCCGATGCTGGCGGTGAACAGCGCGGTGTCGTCGTCCGTCGGCTGGTTCTGTGCGGCGACTGCCACCGACTTCGCTGACGTGCTGGGCGACGTGCTCGCGGGGCGCCTGCGCAGCCGTGGCCTGTGGCGCATGCAAGTGCGCATCAACGGCCGCCCGCTGCGCGACCTCGCGCTGAACGATGTGCTGCTGGCGCACCGCGTGCCGGCGGAGACGACCCGCTACGAACTGCGGCTGTTGGGCGCGACGCAGGATCAGCGCTCGTCGGGCATCTGGGTCGCGACCCCGGCGGGCTCCACGGCGGCGATCCGGTCTGCGGGCGGCAGCGTCATGGACCTCGAAGCGCGCGCCCTCCAATTCCGGGTGCGCGAACTGATGGGCTGGGCGGTCCAGGGCGAGCCGATTGCGGGCGGCGTGTTCGACGACGGCTTGGTCGCCGTATCGCGCATGGCCACCGGGATGCTGTACATCGACGGCAACCACCGCCGTGTCGCGTTCGGCTTCGGCGACCGCATCGATTTTCGCTGTGCGGAGCGACCGATGCCGTGGATCGCCCCGCGCGAACTCGATCAGCGCCGGGCCCGCGCGATGGCGGGGTAGCGCCGGCGGGCCGGGGCGCGCCATACCACAGCCCGCCCAATCGGATCGAGGGCTCGCGACGAACGCGGCGAGCGAGACAAGGCGCGAAGGAGAAAGAATAGTAGGACGATTTCGAGCGTGGGCAACGCAGCCGCAGCCGTCGCGGGCGAGCAGGTACCGAGCAGAATTCAAGGGATTTTGTATCAGTCAACAGTTGGTGATCGAGGCGCCTCGTGCGACCCGGAACCCCGGCTGATCGCGTCACAGCGAGCGATTTCTCCCGGCTCTTGTGCGGTCAGGCCGCGCCCCCTGCGGCGCACGATCGCCCAGCCGACGTGGGTCGTGTGGCCCGCGACGGGGCAGGCGTCTTCGAATACCGTGGGGGCTCCCGCCGCCGCGTGGATGCTGCCGCTCGTGTTCGGCGCATCGCGCCCACCAAGCGCCCATGCCTGGGCCAGCCGCACCGCTTCGGCTGCCGTCACGTGGCCGCAGCGCCGCCGGCGCAGGAAGCGGCCGCACTCGCCGCATCCGGGCGCCCGGGCCAGCACGGTCAGGGCGCGGGCCACGACGACGGCAACGAATGCGGCGCCACCGACCAGGAGCGCCACATGCAGCGGCAGCGGCATCGACGCGCGCCGCTCGCGGCCGGGGGACCGCAACACGACGAGGCCGGCGCGCAGTTGTACCAGCGCGGCGGCAACGACGCCCGTGCGGCCGGTTTCGGCCTGGAGCCCGAGATCGACGAATTCGGCCGGAGAGCCGACCCCGGAAGCTGCGAATTCGTGCGTAAGAATCGGCGATTCCCTGTCGACGACCTGCACCTGCTCCCAGCGGAACAGTGCGGCGTCGGTGGCGCGCGCTACACCGAGCCAGGCCAACGCCGCAACGGCCGCGACGCCCCAGCGCCCTGCCCCTGGCCGCGCCCGGCAGACATGGTGGCAAAACACGCCGCTCGCCGAGATCGCCAAGGCGCCCGCAACTTCATAGAAGCCGAGCACGAGGACCGTGCGCCCGGCGGCACCGCATGCCAGCCCGAAAACAGCCGCCGCCGCCACCGTGCCGATGCTGGCAACGGCTGCGCGCGCGAACGAGCGGGCGTGGTGATGCGCGCCCGCTGCCGGGAAGGAAGCAAACAACCGGGGCTTGGGCAACAGGTTCGCAGGCTACAGTGGGGCGCCTACGCTGGCGGATACAGCTTGGCCACTGCAATCGCGACATCGACGAATTCGACGACCTTGTCTGCCGATGGCGGCACTTGCCAGATCGTCAGGCCGAGCATGCCGTCGTGCACGCGCAGGTCGATCGGGTCGAAAGCCCGCATCTGGAAGCCGACATCGCCCGACAGCAGCGACTCCGCGCTGGCGCCCTGGCTCAGCCGCAGTTTGTACCCTTCTGGCACGCGCGCATCGTGGACTTCAGGCGCGTCGAGGTCCGGCAAGTCGAGGCCCGTGGGTGGCGCAACCGGCCCGAAGCGCACTACGGTGTGCGGATCGACCTTCGACAGGACGAGCACGCGCACGAACCGGTCGCCTTCGCCGGCCTCGGGCGGGCTCGCCTCGATCTTGAGCGCGTAGCCCTTGTACTCGCCATGCGCCGTCGTCTTCTCGGTCTGCTCGACCGACAGCCCGAGCTTGGGCGCGGCCTGCGCGACGTTGTCGTTGCGGCGGCGGATCGCGCGGAACAGCGCGATCGCCCCGACGCCGAGCAGCACGACCAGCGCGCCGAGCGCCGCGGCCTTGCCGGGGTCGTACTTCGCCTTGGGGGTCTGCCGCACACACTTGTCGATTTCGTCAGACGGCTGCCCGACCTTGGCTTTTGCCATGCAGTCCGCGATGACGTCGGCCGCCAAGCTCTTGTACACCTCGTTGACGGCCTCGAACTTCTTCTGCCGCCGCGAGCGCCAGTACTCCGCAAAGCGCGGCTCGGCGCGCAGCAGTTCGGCGTTGTCGTACTGGTCCGGGTCTTCTCCACGCGCGGCCGCCTCAGACTTGCGCTTCTTCTGGTAATCGACCAGGGCAGTATCCTGCTCCAAGTCGGCGCGCACTTCGGCGAGCTTGGTGGCGTCTTCTGGCGTCGCCTTTTCGATCTCGGCGCAACCGAAGCCGAGGGCGCCGGCAAGTGCAGCGACCACCCAGGCGGGGCCGAAGGCAAGGGGACGGTGAAGGTGCATGAGATTCCTCCGCTTCCGAGAACACGCTTTCGAGAAAGTATGCCAGAAGCGCCGCGATGCTAGCACGCGGAGGTAGGGAACGCAATTCCGTGGCCGATTGCAATCTTGCGGGGTTCCGACGGGTTGCGGCGCGTGCATCGCCAGGGCTGGCCAGCCATCGTCGCGGCGGTGCATGCTGCGGGCCGGGCCGAACCGGACCGTGAAAGGCGCAACGACGTGCAGCGAGGGGCCGCCTGGATCGTCGCGTGTGCGAGCCTCGCGGCAGGCGCTCCGGGCGTCGCCCAGCCCGTGCGGGTTGCCGTGCGAGCGCGCACGGTGATGCAGGCGACGGTGGTGGGCGGGCCAGGCGAACTCACGGTGCTCGGCAGCTTGCGTGCCGTGCACACCGATGCGGTGGCCGACGTCGATGTCGAGGTGGCCGTCGAGACGCCGGGCGCCACGTTTGATCTGGCACGGCGCGTGCAGACGGCGCACACCGGCGCGGACGGCAGTTTTCGGGCCACATTCGCGCGCATCGCAGGCGGCGCGGCGGACCCGGCGGTGCGCGTCGAGGCACGCTTCGCCGGGTCGCCGCGCTTCGGCCTGGCAGCCCTCGACATCGTGTCCGACCTCGACAAGCCCGAAGCGAGCGTGGCCGTCGTCGTTCCGCGGCGAGTGCTCACCGACGCGCCCGGCGTCCCGGTCGGAGTGAGCGTTCGCATGGGCGATGCGCCGTGGAGCGGCGTCGAGGTGCAGTGGCGCATCGACGACCAGCCGTTGCTGGTTGTGCGCACGCGCGGCGACGGCGGCGCCGACGCGGTGGTTCCGGTCGGGCAGTTCGTCGGGCTGGGTGGCCACCGCGTCGAAGCGCGCGTGGCAGCCGATGGCAGCAGCAACGGGGGCGCGGCCGTGGCGCATGTCGAACTCGTGGCCGCCGTCCAGGTCGAACTTGCCGTGCAGCCGGGCAAGCCGGGGGCGCCGTGCGGCGCTGACGATTGGTGCGTCGAGGGCGAGGTGCGCACCGTGGGCTTCCGCGCGGCACCCGTGCCGAACGCGGCGGTATCGCTGCACGCCGACCACCAACTGCTCGGCACGCTGGTGGCGGACGGTGACGGTCGCTTCGCCGCCGTCCTGCACGCCGATGCCCTGCGCCGCCTGCTCGCGCCGGGAGCGGTCGGGCTGGTCGCGCGGGGCTGGTCGCCGCTGCCGCACCACGAGGTCGGCTGGTCGAAGATTGCCGTCATCGACCTGCCCCCAGCCACCGAGGTGCTGCCCGCGCTGTATGCCGCCCTGTTGTTTGCCCTGTTGGGCGGCGCCGCGCTGCGGGTGTGGTGGCGGCGCCGCAACGAGCGCGCCCTGCTGGACCAGATCGAGACATCGGCCGCGGGGCTGCCAATCGAAACCGTGCGGCGCGTCGGCGCTGGCGGCGAGCCCTCTTGCGCGCTGCGTGGCCGCGTGCTGCACGGCGAGTCGGGCCGCGGTGCTGCGGCACAGTTGGCGGTGCGGCCGGCGGGCGCTGCGAAAGAATCCGCGCCCGCCGCGCTGGTGTACGCCCCCGACGGGGCGTTCCGCATCGACACGTTGGCGCCCGGTCGCTGGCAACTCGATGTCCGCGTTGACGACCACGACGACCTGCACATCGACCTGGCGTTGCCGCACGACGGCACGTATGACGGCTGCGACTTGCTGCCCCGCAGCTGCCGTGCCCTGGTGCGCGGGGCGTTTTCTGCCGCTGTGCGTCGCGCATCCGGGCGGCCGGTCGATTGGTCGCGCGAGACTCCGCGCGAGGCAGCCCCGCGCTGGACCGTCGCCTTGCGGCGCGGCCATGGCGAGGTGCGCGCCGCCGTACACGCCATCGAGCGCGCGCTTTATGGGCGTGCAGCGGCGCGACCGAGCGCCACGGCGGCCCAGGAGGCCCTTGCGCGCGTCGATGAGGCCCAGCCATGACGATGCGGCACCGGGTGCTGCGCCCGACCGTGCATCTGGCCGGGCCCTGTGCCCGGCGGGCCGTCGCGCTGCGTGCTGTCGCGCTGGTGGCGGTCACGCTGGCACCGGCAACTGCACAAGCCGATTTTGATGCGGCCTCGGACGACTGGACGGGCCTCACCTTGCTGGTGCGCACGCTGCTCAGCATCCACGTCCAGCTCGACATCCGATCGGACCTCGATTGGGGCGCAACCGACGAGCAGCACGTCGTGTGGCTCATCGCACCGGTGCAGCCACCGTCGCTGCGCGCCGTGGCCGACCTCCGGCGCTTCGTCCACGCCGGCGGCAAGCTGGTCGTGTTGGACGACTTCGGTGCAGGGCGGTCGTGGCTCGCTCCCTTCGGCATCCGCCTGCGGCCCGATGGCGGCACGCGCGGGCCCGGGTTCGAGGGCGTGCCGCGCCTGCCCGAGGTTTACGTGGACCCGACGCCCGGCGACGCCGCGCGGGCCGCTCGCTGGCAGGGGCCACGCTCGCGGGTGCGCGCTGCCCAATTCCTGACACACAACCTCAAGGGCGCCGTGGTCTTGAACCGCCCGGCGCACCTGCGGGCAGATGACGACGTGCCCGCACCGCAGCGTCCCGTGGCATGGGGCCACTTCGACGCCGAGAACGCGGCCTGGCTGATGGAGGTAGAATTCGGGCGCGGCCGCGTCCTTGCCGTGGCAGACTCGAGCGTGTTCATCAATGCGATGCTCGACCGCTTCTACGAGAATCAGCAATTCGCCGCCAACCTCGCCCTGTACCACTGCGTCCGCGACCGCCCGTGCCGGGTGACACTGATCCCGCAACTGACCCGGGTCACAGGCACCTTCGTGGCACGTGAGCCTGCCGAGGTGGGCCCGGTTCGCACGGCATTGGGCCTGGTCGCCGACCTGCTGCAGCAGTTGGCCGCTGCCCTGCACGGCCCCATTGTGCAGCCAGCGCTGCTGGCGGCGGTCCTGCTGCTGTTGGGCCTGCCCGCAGTGGCGTTGGCGAAGGTGCCGGCGCCGCGCACACCGCCCCAACTGCAAGCGCCGCGCCGCACGAGTACGCAGTGGGATGCGGTCGGGGCCTGGCTTGCGAACGACATGGCAGACTACCGTCGTCCCGCTCGCCTGCTTGCCGCACACCTTGCCCGCCTGGTTGGCCGCCTCGACGCGGCAGCGCGACCCGGACTCGAGCGCGCCTCCGGCACAGGCGAGGGCGCCTCCGGCACGAGCGAAGCCGCGCGGCAAGGTTCGCGAGCACGGGCCGGCGCGGCGCGGCGGGCGGGCACCGGCTTCGGCATGGTGTTGCCAAACCACACGGTCGATGCCCTGGTGCGCAGTGGCCGCTGCTCGGAGCAGGCAGCGGACCGCCTGCGCCAGGTCTTTGCGGCCTTGCAGGCTGTCGTGCGCGAGGACGCCGAGCCCGTGACGCGCTCGCATTTCGGCCAACTGGCCGTCGAGGTCGAATGGGCCGAGTCACTGATCCGCCACACGCATGTGCCCGAATCTGGCGCACTGCGCACGACGTCCGGCTACGGCCCGCTCGCCGACCCTGCCCCGCTCGAACCTTGGAGGATGCTGTGAACGATACCGACCTCGCGCCGGCAACCGCGGCCACGCCCGCCGCAGGGGATGCCACCCTTCGCATCGCCCTCGACCATGGCACGCTGGCCGCTGCCGTCGCCCTGCGCGACCGTGTGACGCAGGAAGTTGCGCGCGTCTACATCGGCTCGCCCGACACCGTCGCCCTGCTGTTCGCGGCGCTGTTGGCGCGCGGCCACGTGCTGCTCGAAGGCGTGCCGGGCCTCGCGAAGACGACGCTGGCCAAGGCCGTCGCAGTGGCGGTGGGCTGCGATTTTCGCCGCATCCAGTTCACGCCAGATCTGCTGCCGGCCGACATTACGGGCACGTTCGTGTTCAACCAGAAGGCGCATGAATTCGAACTGCGGCGCGGCCCCCTCTTCGCCCAGGTCGTGCTGGCCGACGAGATCAACCGGGCGCCGGCGAAAACCCAGTCCGCCCTGCTCGAAGCCATGCAGGAGCGCCAGGTGACGATCGAGGGGGCCACGCAACTGCTGCCCGACCCGTTCCTGGTGCTCGCGACGCAGAACCCGGTCGAGCAAGAGGGCGTCTACGTGCTGCCGGAGGCGCAGATCGACCGCTTCCTGATTCGCATCCGCCTGGAGTACCCGAGCGCCCGCGACGAGGTCCGTATGCTGCAGACCTACGACCGCCCGGTGCCGGGGCTGGCCGCGGTGACGACGGTGGCCGAAGTGCAACGGACGGCGGCGGCGGCCGATGCGGTGCACGTCGAGGAGAAGCTGCTGGCCTTTGCCGTGCGCCTCGTCCAAGCGACCCGGGCTCACCCGCGGGTCGCGCTGGGGGCGTCGCCGCGCGCGACGCTCGGCCTTGTGCGGCTGGCCAAGGCGTGGGCCCTGCTCCAGGGCCGCGACTTCGTGACACCCGACGACCTGCGCCAGTTGGCGGCGCCCGCGCTCGAACACCGCATCATGGTCACCACCGACGCAGCGATCGAGGGCGTGACGGCGGCGGCAGTGTTGCGAGACGTCTTGGCGCGGACTCGCCTGCAAGAAGGGCAGCCGGGTGTCACGTTGCCGCGCGCCGACGTTCACCTCGATCTGGCCGGGGCCTGAGCGATGCTGGCGGGCAGCGGCCGCGGATTGATCGGCACCGCGCTTGGCCTCGTCGCGGCAGGGGTGCTGTTGCCGTTGCCGGGAGCGACGTTGGCTGGCGTCGTGCTCGTCCTGCTGGTGGTCGGGCGGCTGGAAGCGCTGCGTGCGGGCCTGGCACCACACGCGCCGCCGTGGGGGCTGCACGCGTCTGTCCATGTCGATCGAGACATGGCCGACCACGACGTGGCGGCGCGGACGCACCGGGTCGGCGCCACGGTGCCCTTGTATCTGCGACTGCAGGCGCCGCTGGCCGCCGCCGGCACGGTGGTGCGCACCCGGCGATGGTGGTCGAGTGCGGGCCTCGCGGTGACCGAACCGGGTACGCCGCGCCTCGACCTGGGGCGCGACGGCGCCGGTACGCGACTTGTGGCGGTGCCCCACAACGCCGCCGTGCATCACCTGGTTGGCGTCGAGGTGCAACTCGAAGACGCGCTCGGCTTGATTGCCGCCGTCGCATTCCTGCCGTGCCCGTGCGAACTGGCGGTGCTGCCGCGCTCGCTGCCGCTTGACCTGAAAAGCGTCGCTGAGACCCGCCGCCGCTCGCCGCGCACGCAAGGGGGCCAGCGGGCAGACCGGGCGCCGGGCAGCGGCGATGACCTGCGCGAGTTGCGCGATCACGTGGCCGGGGATCCGTTCAAGCACATCGCGTGGAAGGCCTCTGCGGCGCGCGGTCGCCTGATGAGCCGTGCGTTCGAGCGCGACCAGACTCGCGCGCTCTATGCCGTCGTAGATACCGGTGCGGACATGCGTGACGGCCGGCCCGGTCAAGGCCCGCTCGACCAGGCCCTCGACCTCGTGCACTCGTTGGCCGAAGCGTGCGCGCGCGCCCACGACCCGTTCGGCCTCGCGCTCGTCGATGGCCGCGTCGTCGACCGCCGCCCGGTGCTCGAAGGCCTGGCGAGCCTGCGGGACGTCGACCGCGCGCTGCTGGACCTGCGCCGGGCCGTGGCCGAAGACCTCGCGCCGATGGACGACGGCGAACTGCTCGATTCCGTGGCGTGCTACCTCGAAGCGGTCGAGCGTGCCCAGTTCCCGCCGCGCGGGCCGTCCGCCAAAGAGCGCAGCGAGTGGCGCCAGCGGGTCGTCATGGCTGCGCTGGCGCGGCTGCCTGAGCGCGAGCGGGTGCCGCTGCTGCGCGGACCCGAGCCCAGTGCGCGGCCGGAGTTCGCCATCTTGCGGCGCTTCTGCCGTTCCGTGGACCTGGCGCTGCCCTATCGCCATGCGCTGCAAGCGCCCACCCGGGCGGCCGGCCTGACGGCGGGCATCGATGCGGCGCTCGCGTCGCGCAAGGGACCGTTCGCCATCGTCGTCCTGTCGGATTTCAAGCGACTGGGCGCGGCGTGCGGCCCATTGTGGCAGGCATGTGGCCGGGCGCGCGCGGCGGGGCACCGGGTGCTTGCGGTGGCCGTGCGCGAAGCCGACGAGCAGGACGTGCACGAACTGGTCAAGCATGCCGACGACTTCGACACGGCGCGCGGCTTGATGCGGGCAGACGTTGCAGCGCGCGCCCAGTCGCTGGAAGACCTGGCCACCGGTGCCCGGGCGAAGGGGACCGCCTTCCTGTGCGACCCCGAACCGGCGGAGTTCGTCGCGTTGTGGCGCCACGGGGCGTGACGAGCGCGCCGTATCCGGTTGCCGTCTGCCAGACGCGCCCGCTACCATGAAGCGTTCGCGTCTTGGGGGTGTGGAGCTCGCCAGACCCACGGCGCTGGAGGTCCGATGGCACAGAGAATGCGAGCGTGTTCGGTACGCGGGAGCCGCGTGCAGGCAGTGGCGGTGGGCGTCGTGCTGGGAGTCATGGCGTCGGCCGGCCTGGCCGCCTGCGCGGCGGTCGATGGCACGACGGGCGCCGACAGCGCCGCAGACACGCAATCGGAGACCGTGACCGACGCGCCCTCGGCCGAAGTGCCCGCTGCCGTCGTCGACACCGACGCCGCGCTCGACTCCAACGGGCCTGCGGCCGACGCAGCGGCCGACGCAGCGGTGGACGCCACCCCAAGCGACGTGCTGGACCTGACGAAATACACGGGCAAGTGCAAAGGTGGCCCGACCGTGTGCGACGACGCCAACCCATGTACCGTCGACGACTGCGACGCGCTCATCGGCTGCACCCACGTCGGCAAGTCGTGCGCCGACGCCGACGTCTGCACGCTCGACGCCTGTGACCTCCAGACCGGCACTTGCCTGCACGCCGCCGACGCCTGCGACGACCACAACGCTTGCACGCAAGGTGCGTGTGCGCCGGGCGAGGGCTGCATCTTCGCCGCGCTGGCGTGCGAGGACGGCGACAAGTGCACGGTCAACGGCTGCACCCCGGCGGTCGGTTGCTCGACGGCCCTGTTGGGCTGCGACGACGGCGTGCAGTGCACCGCCGACAGCTGCGACCCGGCCGTTGGCTGCGTCAATGTGGCGCCGGCCGGGCCGAAGTGCTGCAAGCTGGCCACCGACTGTGAGGATGCCGACCCGTGTACGACGCACGCGTGCAACGCCGGCGTCTGTCAGGACCAGACGATCTGGAAGTGCTGCCTCAAGGCCGCCGAGTGCGACGACGGGAACGCGTGCACGAATGACCTCTGCAACCCCACGACGCACGGTTGTTACTTCGAGGCGGTCAGCGTCGGCGGCTGCTGCAAGGCCGATTCCGACTGCGACGACGCCAAGGGGTGCACGCTCGATCGCTGCGTCAGCCAGCAGTGCGGTCACGAGCCCATCTGCTGCCTCGGCGCCAAGGACTGTGTGGCGCCGGGAGCGGTCGATCCGTGTGAAGCGCCGACGTGTACGGCGGCCGGCTGCGCGCTGCCGCCCCAGCCCGACGCCTGCTGCCAGCCGGGCACGGCGACGGTCGCGTGGCCGACCCCCCTTCAACTCGATCCGGCGGTCAAAGGCACGTTCTCGATCGCCGACGCGGGCAAGTTCGACGCGACGAAGGCCGGCACGACCGTGTTGCTGTACGAAGCGACCCCGATTTCGCTACAGCCCGGGCTTGGCGTCGTCGCCCGCGCCAGGCTGACCGTGCCGAAGTTGCCGGCCGGCGCGGTCGTGACCCTGCAATTCGCCGCGCGGGTCCAGTTGCCAGGCGGCGAGTACCTGCGGTTGCGCGCGAAGACCTCGGTGGGCCAGTGGACGCTGTGGCAGTCGAGTTCGGTGCCGTCGTGGCAGACCCTCAAGCTGAACCTGACCGGGCTGGCCGCGCGGGCGGCAACGCGGGCCGTGCAACTGTCCTTTGAAATCCAGCCGAACTCCGGCATCGCGGGTTCGCACTACGCGATGATCGGCGCGCCAACGCTGACGGTGGGATGCACCGCGCCGACCTGCAGCATCGCCGCGCAGTGCAACGACGGGCTGGCGGCGACACTCGACATCTGTGCGGACGCCACGTGCGTGTACAAGACGAACCCTGAGTATTGCGAGTCGACGACGATGTGCGACGACAAGAATGTGTGTACGAGCGATAGCTGCAACACCGTGACGGTCCTGTGCCTGCACAACAAGATCGCCAATTGTTGCCTGCAATCGAGCGACTGCGACGACAAGAACGTGTGCACGTTCGACCAGTGCGCGGCGAACAAGTGCACGTACGCGAAGAAGCCCGCCGCGGAGTGCTGCAACGTCAAAAAGGACTGCGACGATCTCAACGTGTGCACCGAAGACAGTTGCCCGGTCGTCGGGCTCGGCTGCGCGCACACGCAGGCCGACGCGAACTGCTGCATGGGTCCCAAGGACTGCGACGACAGCGACACGTGCTCGATCGACCTGTGCAAGTCGAACCAGTGCCAGCACCAGAACCAGTGCTGCACGAGCGCAGCCGACTGCGACGACGGCGAGCCCGTGTGCACGCTCGATCTGTGCGGCGGCGACGGCAAGTGTACGTGGAAGGCGGTCGATGCTCCCGGCTGCTGCGTGCCGCAGGTGTTCGCACACGACGTCGAGGCCGGCGTGCCGGGCGGCTGGGCGTTCGTGAACGGCCCGACTGCGGTCAAGTGGCAGTGGGTGACAGGCAAGCAAGCGCACATGGGCAAGGGCGCACTGTGGTACGGCAACCCCGCGACGAACAACTTTGACGACGGGGCGCCGAACAAGGGCTCGGTCGTGACGGCACCGCTCGGTCTGCCTAACGGCGAGACGCTCGAGTTCGCGTTCTGGCTCTGGATGGATACCGAGGGCGGGCTGCCCTACGACGGCTTCGAGGTGCGCGTCAAGGTCGATTCAAAGTCGTACAAGCTGTGGGACAAGGGCCTGCCGGTGGCGACCGGCCTGCCGATGGTGATGAAGACTTGGAACCAGGTGCGGGTGCCGCTGTCGGCGTTCGCGGGCAAGACGGTGACGATCGAACTCGCCTTTGACAGCATTGATCAGGTCGCGAACAACACCCAGGGCGTGTACCTCGACGACTTCTCGCTGGTGCGCAGTTGCGGCCCCGGCCTGTGCGCCAAGGCGACCGATTGCGACGACAACCTCGCGTTGACCACGGACCAGTGCGTATCGGGCAAGTGCACCTGGACCGTCCCGCCGTGAGGCAGGTGGCGAGGGACCAGGCGAACGCGCAGGTGCCGTCGCTCGCTTGACCCCACTTGGCGCGGCAGCGATGCTGGCCCCGCGTCGTGCTGGGGGAGCCGCCTGGCTCGACGCTACGGAGGACCATGCGCTATTGCCCGCGCTGCGGGACGACGACCGACGCCGACGTGTGCCCCCACGATGGCACACCCACCGTGCGCAAGGTCGCTCACAGCCACGGGCGGCTGCAGGGCGGCGACGTCATCACCGGCCGCTACCGCATCCTGGGCGAACTGGGCCGCGGTGGCTTCGGCGTGGTGTTCGACGCCGTGCACGTGACGACCGGGCACCCAGTGGCCGTCAAGGTGCTGACGTCGTCGGGCGGCGACGAGGCGCAGGAAATGGCGCGGCGCTTCTTCCAGGAGGCCTCGACCACCTCGCGCCTGTCGCACCCCAACACGGTGCGCGTGTTCGATTTTGGCCAGACGGACGACGGCGAGATGTTCCTTGCGATGGAGCGCCTGAACGGCGAGACGTTGCAGACCCTGCTGTTGCGACTGCAGTGCGAAGGGCTGCGGATGACGGAGGCCCAAGTCGTCGATGTCGGGGTGGCGGTACTCAAGAGCCTTGCCGAAGCGCACGCTCATGGCCTCGTGCACCGCGACATGAAGCCGGCCAACATCTTCCTGCACCAAGTGTCGGGCGGCGAGCAGATCGTGAAGGTGCTCGACTTCGGCATCGTTAAGGACACCGACACGCGCATGACCCAGGCCGGCAAGGCCTTGGGCACGCCGACGCACATGAGCCCCGAGCAGGCGATGGGCAAGCCGGTCGATGCGCGCGCGGACATCTATGCGTTGGGCGTGGTGCTGTACGAATGCCTTGTCGGCGCGCTGCCGTTTTCGGGCGACAATCCGTTGGCGATCGTGATGCAGCACGTCACCGAGCCGCCGCCGCCCATCTTGCAGCGCACCGGCGGCCACGTGCGGCCCGCGTTGGCTGCGGCGGTCGAGCGCGCGCTGGCGAAACTGCCAGACGACCGCTGGCAGTCGGCCCCGGAGATGCGCGATGCGCTGCAGGCGGCGCTGGGGCAGGTGCCGCGCACCGGCATGTACCGCGTGCCCACCATCGCGCCGACACCGAGCAACACGCGGGTGCGCCAGGATTCCGGTGGCATTCCCGGGCCGACACCGCAGGTTTCGCCCGCGTTCGGCACGGGGATGCGCGCGGATTCGCCTGCAGCACTTCAGAGCGGAGCGTCGCCTGTACCCCTGCGGAGCGGAGCGTCGCCTGTACCCCTGCGGAGCGGAGCGTCGCCTGTACCCCTGCGGACCGGAGCGTCGCCTGTACCCCTGCGGACCGGAGCGTCGCCGGTGCCCCTGCGGACCGGAGCGTCGCCTGTACCCCTGCGGACCGGAGCGTCGCCGGTGCCGACCAATCCGCGCCCGCAGCCGGTGCGCCCGGAGTCTGGCACCGTGGAGCGACGACCGCTGACCGCGCCCCTCCGGCCACCCAGCGGCGCGCAGCCGACGCCGTCCCGGCCATCCAGCGCTGGGCTGCAGGAGCCGCACCGTCCGAGCGGCTTGCACGGCGCAAACCCCGCTTCGGCCGCCACCACCGGGCCCCGCATCGTCATTCATCGGGAGCCTCCGCGCCCAGCACAGACCTACACGTCTCGCCCCGACGCGCCGCGCACCGTCGTAAAGTCAACCGCAATCAGCCAGGGCACCGAAGCGATTCCGTCGCACAACGATTCGGCGGCGTTCCGCCGGGCCGCAATGGACGCGGGCACCGTCGTCAACCGGCAAGCGATGCCCGGCGACGACGGACTCGTGATCGGCAGCGCCATTCTCGGGTCCGACGACGCGGCCGCAGAAGTCATTCCGGTTGCGGGGCGCTTCGACGTCCCGGCCCGCACGCCGCCGCGCGCCTTCGATCGCCGGCCGGCGCCGGAATCCCACGCCAACGCGGGCACCGAAGTCGTGCCCTGGTCGTCAGGGCTGAGTGGGCACGCGGGGATGGCGGGCCTGCCGCTACCGGGCTTTTTCGGCCAGGCGGCGTTCGCGCCGACGCCGCTCGCTGTCACCGGCCTGAACCCCATGGCCGAGCGGATGATGCAGTCGCTCCAAGAGATGGCGAATGCACAGTCGAACCGTCACGCGCCGCGCGCCGGCAATCGCCCCGCCGTCTCTGCGCTGTGGCTCAGCGATGATGCCCGCCGCGCGGTGTATGCGGAGCCCGGCGGCGCCCTGCACCTCGTCGAATTGGGGGACCTCGGCGACCATCCCGTCAACGTGCTCGACCTGGGCAACTCGATCGAGGTGGGTTCGCACGCGACGCTGATCGCCGCGCTGGCAGGTGCATCCGATGGCCGCCTGATCGCAAGTGGCTCGGTCGATGGCCTGCTGCGTGGCTGGGACCCGAGTCTCGGCAAGCAGGTGGGCGAGATACGATTCGAGTCGGGCGTGCAGGCGTTGGCAGTGGCGACGGACGGCAAGCTGCTCGCCGTCGGCTTGGCCGATGGTACGGCCGTGCTCGTCGAGTTGCCGGTTTTCGAGGTGCGGCGCACGCTGCGCGGCCACCGCGATGCGATCACCGCGGTCGCGGCGGCCGGCTCACGGCGCGTGGTCGTCACCGCGAGCGACGACGGCGTGGTGCGCACGTGGGACCCCGTTGGCGGGGGCGCCCGGCTCACGGCGCGCGGCCACGAAGGTGCGGTGGGGGCCGTCGCGGTGTCGGGCAGCGGTCAAGTGTTCGTCTCCGGCGGCTGGGACGGCAAGCTGTGCGCGTGGTCCGGGCGCGATGGCCAGCGGCAGTTCGAGGTGGCGGCGCACGACGACGTGATCGCGGGCATCGCGCTCGACCGGGCGGCTGTGCGCGTCGCCACGGCCGGCGATGACCGGGCCGCTCGCGTGTGGAGTGCGACGGACGGCCGGTTGCTCGCCGAACGCCGCGACTTCCGGGTCGGCGTCAAGTTCGTGCGGTTTACCGACGACCACCGCAACGCCGTGCTGTGCGGGAGTTGGGACGGCACGTTTCGCCGCATCACCTTGGACTGACGCAGGCTACGTCGGCGGAACGACACGGGCGGCTTCGTCGCGCCGACGCTTGCGCTCGCTCCACCATGACTTGGCGACCACGGCCAACACAACGAGCCCGATGACGGCGACGATGCCGTGCTCGGCGGCCTGTGCCTTCGCGATGACGACGTCGATCTGCGCGCCCCAATACCACGACGACAGCACGAGGGCGGGCACGCTCAACAGCGCGGCGAGCCCGTCGTACCACAGGAACGTGCGCAGCCGCACTTGCAGGGTGCCCGACGTGAAAAACACCACCGAGCGCAAGCCCGGCATGAAGCGCGCACTGAACAGCACCTTGGGTCCGTGCTCCTGGAGGAATGTCGTCGCCCGCTCCAGCCGCCCCTTGCCGAACAGCGTGCGGAATGGCCACCGCGTCAGCAGGCGCCCGCCCAGCTTGCTGCCGAGCGTGAACATGCATGCATCGCCGATGAGCACGCCTGCCATGCCGATTGCGACGGCGATCGCCACGGACACGCGCCCATCGGCGCCGGGCACGCCATCGACGAGTCGGTGGGTCATGTAGCCCATCGTCACGAGCGTGATGTCTTCGGGCACGGGCAGGCCGAAGCCGCACAGGAGCAGGATGCCGAAGCAGAACGCCCACACCGACGTGATGTCCACGGTGGCCAGCCTCTCCCAAATCTGTCCGAACACGCCGTCCATCGCGCCTCGCTGCGCCCAGTTTCTAGGTCGAAAGTCCCCCCGCCTGCCGCGCCCGGATCGCGCGGGCCGCTTTGCGCGCCCACGCCCGGATGAAGCCGGGCTGCGACAGGTTCAGCCACGAGCCGACAGTCTTGAGGAACGCCACGTCTTCTGCCGTGCCGGCTGCCCCGAGCAGGTCCATCGCGGCGTCGAGCAGATGCGGCGCGGGATAGGTCGTGACAAGAACGCGCAAGCGCGGGCGCAGTCGGCCCGGGTCGCGCCGCTTCAGGCTCTCGCACGCGAGGCTGCGCACATGGCTGTCGGGGTCAGTCAGCGCTTCGAGCAGCGCGTCATCGACCGCGTCGCCGGCAAAGGGCCGCAGCGCTTTGGCCGCGCGCAGTCGCACCAACCACGCCTTCGCGCACATGGCGTCGAGCAGTCGATCGCGCGCCGCCCGTTCATCGGGCCACCCCTCGAGGGCGCCGAGTGCCGTCGCGCGCACCCGTTCTTCGGCGTCGCCGCACAGGGCCAGCAGGGCATCGAGGGCGCCATCGGGCTGCACCGAGCCGAGCGCGTCGGCGGCGAGTTCGCGCAAGACGACGTCGGCGCTCGTCGCGAGTTCGAGCAGGCGCGGTGCCAATTCGATGACCTGATCGCGGCGCGCTTGCCAGTCGGGTGGCCGGGCGTCGGTGACGGAATCGGTGCCACAATGGCGCGACAGCCGCCGCAGTCCGCGGGCGCACGCGTCGCCATCGACAGAGCGCACTTCGCGCAACAGGGATTCGACGCTCGACATCGTTGCTGGCCAGGGCGGCAGCCCAAGAGGCGGCGCAGGATGGCGCAGCCGCGCGCAAGTCTCAACCCGCTCGAGGTTCCGCCAGTTCCCGGCTCCGGTCTGCGGCAGCGCCCACCGCCGCGACCAAGGCCTCGGTCCAGCCGCGACGAGCGAGTTCGGCAAGGGCTGCCTCGGTCGTGCCGCCCCTGCTCGTCACTTCGGCCCGCAATGCTGCGGGAGGCCGGCCGTCGCGGCGGGCAAGTTCGACGGCACCCAGCGCCACCTGCAGCGCCAGTTCGCGCGCGAGGTCGGGTGCGAATCCCTGCGCGACCGCGGCGTCGGCCAATCCCTCCAAAAAACGAAACAAATACGCTGGACCAGATCCCGCCACCGCTGTAAACGCGTCCATGCGATCTTCGGCCAGCGCCACCACGCCACCTGCGGCGCGGAGCAGTCCTTCGACCCGCGCCAGGGCCGCAGGCGTCATGCCGGCACCGCAGGACAGCGCGACGACACCCAAACCGATGCGTGCGGGCGTATTCGGCATGGCGCGCGCGACCGCGACGCCAGGGGGCAGGGCGTGCTCAAAAGTGCGGATCGGCGTGCCGGCCAGCAACGACACCCACAACTGCCCCGCCCGGGCCCACGGGGCCGCTTCGGCGAGCACGATCCCGATCTGCGCGGGCTTGCAACCGACCACGACGACATCGGCGTGGCGCACGACCGCGCCGACCTCGGTGCCACACGCGACGCCAAACCGCATCGTCACGGCCGCCGCTGACTCCGGTCGCGCCGTCGCGCACGCCACGTCGGCGGGGCCCACGGTGCCGGCCGCGAGCCAGCGTTCGAGCAAGGCGCCCGCCATCTTGCCGCAGCCGACGATGCCCAGCTTCCCGATTGCAAGCACAGGGTCCATGTTTCGTCGTCGCACGGGAGGGTGAGGGACCATTCAACCGAACTGCACGCCCGGCTGCAAGTGTAGGCCGCGCGCGACCTCGGCAAATGGCAGCGCCCGGCGCCCGGGGCGCTGCACGGTGCGGATGTGCAGCGCGCCCTCGCCGCACGCGATGACGCCGGTGTCGCCCACAATCTGCAACAGCGTGCCCGGCGGCCCGGCACCGTCCGCCAACCCGAGGCCGTCGGGAAACACCTTCCACTCCTCGGGTGGATGGCTCGCGCGCATCGTCGCGGCAGGCCACGCAAACATTGCACGCACGTGGGCGTGCACGGTGGCAGCGGGCAGGGTCCACTCGATCCGCCCCTCGGACTTGAGGACGGGAGGGGCCAACCGCACGCCCTCGGCCGGCTGGGGCACGGCAGCCAGGCGCCCCGCCACGATGTCGGCGAAGTGCGTGTGCACGAGTTCAGCGCCCAGGGCCGCCAGGCGACGTTCGAGCGACGCGGCGGTGTCGTCGGAGGCAATCTGCACCGAGCGGCGCGCGAGTACGCCGCCGGTGTCGAGGCCGGCATCCATTTGCATCAGGCACACGCCAGTCTCGGCATCGCCGGCCGCCAGCGCGCGCTGGATCGGGGCCGCCCCACGCCAGCGTGGCAGCAGCGAGGCGTGCAGGTTGACGCAGCCACGGCGCGGGGCCGCCAGCACGCCTTCGGTCAGGATGCGCCCGTAGGCGGCGACGATGGCGAGGTCGGGCGAGCGCTCCCGCACCCAGGTTTCCAGCGTGCCGTCGCGCACCTTGGCGGGCTGGTACACAACGAGGCCGTGCGCCAGGGCGAACTCTTTGACGGCAGGTGCGCGCAGGTCGTTGCCGCGACCGGCCGGCCGATCGGGCTGGGAGACGACGCCGACGACCTCAGCACCCGCGGCGAGCACAGCTTGCAGGGCATCGACTGCGAACGGCGGCGAGCCAAAAAACACGACACGCCCACCGGGCGCTGTGCAAACTGGCTCGTGCATGGACTTCGCGGTCACTCCGTGGCAGCTCGGCGCGCGGCGGCCCGGGCCCGGCGCTGGCGCTCTTCCGCTTCGGCAGCCTGGGTGCGCAGGTACTCGCGCATCACCACGCGCCGCTTCAAGGGCGACAAGCGGTCGAGAAAGGTGATGCCTTCGAGGTGATCCATCTCGTGCTGGATGCACACGGCGACGAGCCCTTGGGCCTGCACGGTGCAGGTGCGCCCCATGCGGTCCATGAACTCGAGGTCGATCTCGCTCGCCCGCGTCACGTATTCGCGCACGCCCGGAAAGCTCAAGCACCCCTCTTCGTACTTCATGTCGCCGCGCATGGCCGTGATGCGCGGGTTGACGACCTCAATGAGCCCCGTCGTCTCGACGGCTCCGTCGGGCCCTGCTTGCCGGTCATCGCGCAGGGGCACGTCGATGACGAGCGCACGCACGGCAGCCCCCACCTGGTTCGCGGCGAGGCCGATGCCGTCGGCCGCTTGCATGGTGTGGCCGAGGTCGTCGAGCAGGCTGTGCAGCGCAGGACCGAATTCGGTGACGGGCGCACAGCGCTGCTTGAGCACCGGGTCGGGAAAAGTGACGATGGGACGTACCGCCATGGTCGCACAGCTCCGATCAGATCGCGGACGCGGACGCCGCGCCTCGTTTGCGGCCGCCCTTGCCCTTGGCGGGTTCGGGATCGGCCGTCGCCACACCTTGTGCGGCGCCAGAAACTGCTGCAGCTTGGGGTCCGGCCGGCTGCACGCGGGCCTGGCGCGCATCGGCTTCGGCGGCGGCCAGCGCCTCGCCCAAGTCCTGGACCCGATCCTCCAAGTCGCGCACGGTGCGCCGCAGCGTTGCCACCTGATCCGAGGTCGCCAGGTCGAGCCGCGCCGCCACGTCGCGCACCCGCTGCTCGACCACGTCGCGCGCCTCGGCCCGCAGGTTGATCGCGGTCACGAACGCCGTCTTCAAGTGAGAACTCGACAAGACCTTGAGCGTCGCCTCCGACGCGAGCACGCGGCCGACCTGGCGCGCGGCGATGTCCTTGAGATGGTCGAGCATAGTGCCTCCGGGCGTCGTACGCCCACCACTTGCCGGGATCAGTGTAGCTCGCGGCTCGTTCGCGCGCACGCCCGACGGGCTGCGTGCGCGGCGTGCGCCGTGGCGGCTACGGGCAGCAAGCGCCCTTGTCCGGGCAGCAGTCGCCCAGTTTGGTGCACTGCGCATCGCAGAAGCAGCCGCCCATGCCCGCGCCGCCGCACTTGCCCTTGCACGACGTCGCGGGGTTCGCGCCGCACGCGCCGCCACCGCACACAAGCTTGAAGTCCGCACAGCAGTCGCCGAACTGAGCACAGTTGGCGTCGCACCAGCACGCGCCCGAACTCGCCCCGCACTTGCCGACGCACGAGCCGCCCGCGCACTTGCCGCAGTCGACCGAGCAAGTTGTGCACGTTTCCGTCGGCGCCTCGCACTTCGCATTGCCGCACACTGGTTTGCACGCGCCGCAGTCGGCCGCGCACGTCGCACAGGTCTCCGTCGGAGCTTCGCACTTGGCATTGCCGCACACCGGCTTGCACGGGCCACAGTCGGCCGCGCACGTCGTGCACGTCTCCGTCGGCGCCTCGCATTTCGCGTTGCCGCACACCGGCTTGCACGCACCGCAATCGACCGCGCAGTTCGTGCACGTCTCCGTCGGCGCCTCGCATTTCGCGTTGCCGCACACCGGCTTGCACGCGCCGCAATCGACCGCGCAGTTCGTGCAGGTCTCCGTCGGCGCCTCACACTTCGCGTTGCCACAAACTGGCTTGCAGGCACCGCAATCCGCCGCACATGTCGAACACGTTTCGCCCGGCGCCGTGCACGTGCCGTCGCCACACTTCGGCACAGCGCACAGCGTGGCGTAGTCCTTGCAGCAATCGCCCGCGTTCATGCACGCGGTGTCGCACCAGCAGTTCGTGGACTTCTGCCCGCACTTGCCCGCGCACGAGCTGCCGGAGCACGGGCCACAATCCTTCGCGCAAGTCGTGCAGGTCTCTGTCGGCGCCACGCACTTGCCGTCGCCACAGATCGGCTTGCATGGGCCGCAATCGACCGCGCACGTCGAGCAGGTCTCTGCCGGCGCCGCGCACTTGCCGTCGCCGCACTTGGCCGCTCCGCCTCCGCAAGCCTGGGCGAAGTCTGCGCAACAATCGCCGGCATTCGCGCACGCGTTGTCGCACCAGCAGTTGCCTGACGCCGCCTGCCCGCCGCATGCCCCGACGCACGAGTCCTGCCCGCCGCCACCGCACGGTCCACAGTCCGCCGCGCAGTTCGAACACGTTTCGCCCGGCGCCGTACACTGGCCATCGCCGCACACGTTGCCCGGCGCACATGGGCCGCAGTCGGCGGGGCACGTCGAGCACGTCTCGTTGGGCTTGGCGCACGCGCCGTCGCCGCATTTCGGTGCAGGTGGGGCCGCACATGCCTTGTTGTAGTCGCCGCAACAGTCGCCCGCCGCCTTGCAGCCCTTGTCGCACCAGCAGTTGCCCGATGCAGCGGCCGACCCGCAGGCGCCGACACACGAGTCGTTGCCACCGCCCGAGCAAGGGCCGCAGTCGGTCTTGCAGTTGTCGCAGGTCTCGCCAGCGCCGCAGTTGCCGTCGCCGCACTTGGGCGTCGAGCAGTCGGGCTTCTTGGCGTTCTTGCACACGCCCTGGTCGCACGAGTCGGCCGTGCACTCGTCGTCATCGGCGCATTCGAGGTTGATGGTGCAGCACTTGCCGGCATTCTGGTGCGAGCACTCGCCCGACAGGCACGTGTCCTGCGTGCAGGCCTTGCCGTCGTCGCAATCCGCACTCGACTTGCAGCACGCCTGGTTCGGCGTGAAGACACAGGCGCCGTCCTTGCAGCTGTCCGCCGTGCACACGTCGCCGTCCGAGCAGTCGCCGGCCGCCTTGCAGCAGCCGTCGGGTGGCGTCACGTGCTTGCAGGCGCCCGCGTCGCAACTGTCGATCGTGCACGAGTCCTTGTCGGCGCACTGGGCGTCGTTGCTGCAGCATCCGGCGCCGCTGGGCGTCGAATTGCAGAGCCCATTCGAGCACTTGTCGTCCGTACAGGCGATCGCATCGTTGCAGTCGGCGTCCGCCTTGCAGGCCTTCTTCTTCTTGAACACGCAAGTGAACTGCACACACTGGCTCTGCTTGGCCCCGGTGCCGTCCTCGCAGTCTGCGTCCGCCTGGCAGCACTGCGCGAGTTCGCCTTGCAGGGACCCGTTCATGTCGTAGCTGCACATGAAATTCAGGCACTTGTCCGTCGTGCACGGATTGCCGTCGCCGCAGTCCTTCGTGGTGCCGCAACCGCACGCGCTCGTGCCCTTCTTGGGGTGGCTGCACTTGCCGCCGACGCAGAGGTCTTCGGTGCAGTCGTCCTTGTCGCCGCAGCCCGCGTTCGACACACAGCACGCCGCGTCGGCCGCGTGCGAGCAAGCGTCGTTGGCACACTTGTCCGTCGTGCAGTCGTCCTGGTCGTCGCAATCGGAGTCGAGCGTGCAAGCCGGCCCTGTCACCGCGTCGCCCCAAGCGGCGGGCACTGCATCGCCCGTGTCCGTTGCCCCTGCGTCTGTCGCGCCCGCCCCCTTGCCCGCCTGCGCATCGGCGCCCATGCACTTCGGTGTCTTGGCCGTGCACGGGTCGCTCGGCGAACACGAGCATGTCACGCCGCTCAAGAACGAGCACTTGCCCGCTACACAGGGGGCGCCGTTGCAATCGGCCGGGCTCGTGCACCCATTCGACTTGCAGTGCCCTCCGGCGCAGAACTGGTCCGATGCGCAATCGCTGTTCGTCTGGCAAGCGGGCCCGCTCGGGGCGCCGTTCTCCGCTGAGGCAGGCTCACCACACCCGGCGACGGCGCCAATCAGCACCAACAACGACAGGAAACTTGAACAGTTGACTCGGTTCATGCGGTTCATCCAGCAGGCGGCCCGGCAACCCGCAGCCTTGGCCGGGGCGAAACGTCCAAGCTAGCCGCAGCCGCCCTCGCTTTCAACAGGAATCGTGCCCGCTGGGGCGCCCACGCCGCTCGCTCACGCAGGCTACAGTTTGCCCGTCACGGCGAGCACCAACGTCATGTTGCCGACGTCCTGGACGCGCAGGCGCTGGCCCGGCGTGTCGATCGACGGCAGGAACACGGGGCTGAACTCGTTCTTGCCGTCCGAATTCGAGGTCTCGATGCTGACGCTCTTGCCCGGGTCGAGGTTCACGCCGTACTTGCCGCCGCTGATGAAGTGCGGCGTCTCGTTCGTCGCCAGCAGTTTCGCCGACACCTGAAAATACTTGATCGGCTGGTAGTGCAACGCACCCCACCCGTAGAACTTGCCGTACGCCTCGACGTCGCCGATGCCGTCCGTCGATGTGAGCCGCTTGGATGCGCTGTCGGGATCGCTTTTCCAGTGCAGCGTGTTCGTGCAGCCTTTCGATGCTTGGCAGGGGTTCTTGCTCGAAGCGAGCGCCTCCCACACTTCGGTGTAGTCACGGCCGTGGAACACGTAGTCCATGCCGAAGCCGCCCTCGATTTCGACGCGCTCGTCCCGAACGATGTTCTCCCACGGCACGATCGTCAGGCCGAATGCGGTGCCGACAATGCTGCCGGGGTCCTTGTCGGCCTGCGTCGACGAGTTGGGCTGGAATACGAAAAGTCCATCGGACGAACCCCAGCGGATGTCGCCGTGGATGTGGAAGAACGGCTCCAAGATCGACAGCGCCCGCCGCGACATCGTGGTGTGCAGGTTGAGCACCGACGTGCCGTAGCCCGGGCCGGTGTTGCTCGCCTTCATCGGCGTGCCGGTCGGCACCGTCATAGCGACGCCGAACACCCACGTCGGTTGCGTGCGGTCGCGGTAGTAGTTGTACGGCGACCATTTCAGCCCGAACGACAGGTCGCCCAGGCCCGAGCGCGTGCGCGAGTCGAACGGCACCTTGAACAAGGACTCGGATTCGGGCGTCGTGAAGACTGAGGAGTTCTTTTCCGAAACGCCCGTCGCAAACTTGTGCTGCCAGCCGTCGTAGATCACGACCGGGATCGTCGCGTGGACCTCGAGGTCCTTGTACAGCCCGAAGCGGGCGTCGATGTTGAGCGTGTTGCGGCGGCGCGTGTAGTCCACTTCCTTGCCAAAGACGACTGCCGACGCCTTCGGGCACGTCTGCTGGCCGATCTGGTCGCCGGCGAGGCACTTGACCTCGCGCACGACGGCGGCCTTGCGCTCGTCGCTGTCGAAGCGCAAGCGCAGCGCAAAATCGAACGGGTCTTGGATCTCCGTGTCGAACGCATCGAGCACGTCGGTGACTTCGGCGGCGTGGGCCATCGGCACCGCGGCGATCGCTCCCACCCAGGCGCTCACGGCGCACGCGAAAATCTTCCCGGAAATCCGGCTGCCGGCATCGATTCGGGTCATCGGGTTCTTCTCCGCACGCTGGGCCCAAGGCCGTCAGCCACCGAGAATAGCCTTGCGGTGGCGACGCCGCAAGCGCGTGCGTTTTCCCGACGTTTCCTACAACCCGGCACCGTCGAACCGCAAGCGCCCCGCAGCCTTGCCGCGCACGACATCGATGAGCGTCCACTCCAGCGCCGCCGCCTCGCCCGCGGCTGGTCGCAGCCGTAGCCGACCGTGCACGCACGCGGCGCCCTCGCGGCGGGTTTCGAGCCAAAGCAGCCCGCTGCGCACGTGGCCGTCGAGATCGGTCGTCTGGGCCACGACGCGGCAATGCCAGCGCTTCGAGACGCCGACCTTCATCGGCTGCAGGCCGGGGCCCTTGACGTATTTCGGTCGCGCCCGCGCGATGGCCACGTCGTCGAACTCGCCTTCGAACTCGGTGTCGAACCAGGCGGTCAGGGCGTGCGCGAGGAACAGCGCCCACGGCACGCCGAGCGCCTCGACGGGCGTGAAGAGCGCCGCCGGTGTAGCGCGCACGGATTTGCTGGTGGCCGTCCGCAGCCACACGCCGCCGCCTTTTCCGGGCAGCACGGAGGCTCCTTCGCCGGCGCGGCCGGGGCCATCGAGGCGCACGCGAATGGCCACGCCACCGGGTACAGGCGCCCGCGCCAAGGTCAGCAGGGCGCCGTGGAGCGGGTGGCCGGCGGCGACGGCAGGCCGGTAGCGGCTGATGCTGGGCTCTGGCGCATCGGCGCGGTCGGCGGCCGCGGCTACGGCGGCAGGACCCTTGCGGCGCAGGTCGAGCCAGTCGTCGTCGGCAGCAGCACCGGCGTAGGCGGGGGCCGCCAGCAGCAGGATCGCGGCGGCCATCACGGATGGGGCGCGTGACCGCCGGTCGACCAGCAATGCGGTCATTCCAAAGACTTGTGTAGAAAGATCTTGAGGTTTCCAGTAGCGCCCGCCCGCACTTCCTCCGTCGGTCGCGTGATGTACCAGATGCCGCCGCCCAGCAGCCCCGCGCCGCCCACGACCGCGGCCCAGAACCACCATTCCGACGTGATCGGCCGCTTGTCAATCTTCTCGTCTTCGAAAAGCGGCGCGTTGGGGTCGATGTAGCCGCCTGCGCCTGCCGCCCCCGCCCCCGCGCCGCCGCCGGTCACCAGCACGCTCTGGCGTTGATCGAGAGGCTGCCCGTTGGCGTCGGCGGCGAGCTTGCTGCCGACGCTGTCGGACAGGAACTTGCCCAGGTTGTCGAGGTAGGTCTCGGTCTTGTCGACGGTCGCTTCGATCTTTTTGAACGTGCCGTCCGCATTGAGGAAATAACCGATCAGCTCGGTATTCTTCTTGTTGAACTTGGGCCGCACCAACAGCATCAGGTCGGCGCCGAGCTGGTTGCGCAGTTCGCGCACGCGGTCTTCGACCACACTGGGCTGGTTGAAGTTGGCGATCAGCACGTTGCGGCCTTGGTCGAGGTCCGACGCGAACGGCGCGGCCTTGAGGTCGAATTCGGCGACCGCCGTCTTGCCGCCGACCACCTCGACAAAGCGGCGCTCGGCGAGCATGCCCGGCCCGCGCACGGTGACGCGGTGGCTGCCCGCGGCGATGTCTTCGGCCTGCACCAGGCCACCGCCCTTCCACTGCCCATCGACCCACACGTCGCCGCGCCCGCCCTTCACGACGACCTTGATGTCGCCCGTCGGCAGCGCCTTGAAGACCTCGCGCGCACTCTCGTACAGCTCGCGCGCCGTCGATCCGTAAGCGGAGTACTCGTCGGCGCTCTGACCCGGCACCAGCACAAGCGACTTCACCACCTGCTCGCGCGCCTTGACCAGTTCCCCAGCGGCCAGGAACGCGAGCGCCTGGCCCTTGTGCATGCGGGCGTACAGCTTCTCGTCGCCGGCCGCCGGGTTCTCGGCAAGCAACTGGGCCGCGGCCGCCAGCCGCTCCTGGGCCCGCTTCGGCGTGCGCAGCAGCAGGGCCCGCAGCGCTTCTTCGACCTGCTCCTGAGCTTTCGCGTTCGCTTCGGCGGCCGGGAGCGGCGAGAGTTCAAACAGGCGCGCCGTCTCGAGCCGTGTCGCCTGGTCGGTCAACAGCCGCTCGAGGGCCTCGGCGTCGTCGGCCGCCTTGCGCTGCGTCGGAATCACGAGGATCCCGAGCGTGGCGTTGACTCCTGCCTGCGCCGCCGCTTCGGGCAGCCAGCGCAGCGGCGCGCGACCGTGCAGCCAGCCAATCAGGGAGCCGGCCTGCAGGTGGCCGAACGCCAGCGCGCACAGCACGGCCGAAAGGTAGCGAAAGGAGCGGCGATGGGTCATGAGCGGTTCCCTGCGGGCCGTCAGCGGTTGGGCTACTTCAGCGGCGGCACCAGCAGCCGGGGGCAGTAGATGTCGGCGACGACTTGTGTGTTCTGCTTCATCGCAGACCACGTGTCCGTGCCGCCGAAGCCGAGCACGCAATCGTTGCTGAGCGCCACCGCCGCAAGGGCGCCGCGCGCGACGAACTGCTTGGTGGCCGGCGTCAAGCTCGCATCGAGCAGCGCGCCCGACGCCGATTCGAACGCCTGGACACCGAAGCTTGCGGGCTGGTCGAACGAAGAGAAGCCGCCGAGGATCATCACGTGGTCGGGACCGGCCGCGACCGCCTGGTGCAGGTAGATGCCCCCCATGAGCTTGGCCACGCGCTTCGTCGCGATGCGCGCCTTGGCGGTGTCCGTCTTCTCCTTGACGGTCAGCAGGTAGACGTCGTCCTTGCTCGGCGCCAGCCACTTGGTGCCGTCGTGACGGATGCCGCCGACCGACAGGAAGCGACCGTCGTCCAGCGCAGTTCCTTTCGCGTCGCGCGTCACGCCGAGCGACACGAGCGACGGGAAGAACAGGCTCTGCGCCACCGGGTAGTCGCCCTCGATCGTGAAGTCGCCGAAGAACTCGCCTTGGCCCTGGTCGGTTGATTCCTTGAAGCGCTCGGCGATCGGCGTGTTTTTTCCGTCGCCCGGTCGCGCCGCATTGCCGGCCCAGATCATGTACTTGCGCGTCCCCACCGCCGTCTGCCCCATGAACGCAACGCCGGCACCTGTGCGACTGAGATTGAGCGGCAGCGCGCCCTTCGTGTCCTCGAATCCCCCGGCGCGCGGCGTGAACAGGTCCGACTGCTGGTACGCGGGGTCATCGATCTGCGGCCACGGCGCGCCGCCCATCACGACCACGGAATCGTCGGACAGCGTCATCAAGTTTGGCAGCACGCGCTTGCGCACGAACTCCTTGCCCGGCGCGAGGTCGAACTTCTCCTTGACGACATCGAACACCTCAAACGGCTCGTTGACGGCATCTTCCGGCTTCCAGCGCGGGGGCTCGCTGCCGTCGGCGCGCACCAGCATCTTGGCGGCGCCGCCGACGATGAGAACCTTGTTGAGCTTGACAAGGTAGACCATGGCGTGGCCGGCGCGCGCGGCCTTCATCCGCGGGGTGAGCTGCGTCAACTGCCCGAGCGCGGGGTCGTAGAGATAGGCGGTGTCCTTGGGCGACTCCAGCACGAGATCCTTGCCACCCGGGTCGTCGCCTGTGTGGCCGAAGCCACCTGTAATCAAGATCTTGCCGTTTGAGATCGGCACGGCGGCCGGGAACATCACGTTGGGCATCGTGGCCTGCGACACACAGGAAAACCCTTCAAGATTCATGATGGAAAGGTGGATGTCCGACGTCGCGGTCTTGGCGACCTTGACGCTGCGGTGGCGCCCGAACCACGTCGCTGGCCCGGTGCCGGCCCCGTAGCCGAGCAGCGTGACTTCACGCACGCCGGCGGGGATGTTGGGCACGGTGATGGCCTTCTGCCCAGAACCCAACGGCAGCGACACGGGCGGCACCATCGGCGTCTTGCTTTCCTTGCCCGGTTCGCGGTCGCGCACGACGACTTGGAGCGTCTTGATGTCGGCAAACGGGTTCTTTTCCGCGCTATTGCCGCACGGTCCCGCCAGCGCCGCCACCTGAACACCGAAGTTCGCCGCGTCGGGAGCCGGAGCCTCGCCCTGACAGGCGGCAACGACCCCCACGCACACGGCGGCGCCGGCCTGGAATCGCGCGGTCCAGCCGGTCCTGTCCATTCCCGAGCAACGAGTCCACATGGTAACCCCACTCATACCGGCACGGAGTGCACCACCGCAGGCCTGCTGTCGTCCGGTCTTCCCTGACCTGTCCATTCCTACGCCACGCATCCACATGGTAACCCAACTCATACCGGCACGGAGTGCACTAAAACGGCGTGAGGAAGATGATCTTTTTGCGACCCTCGGACTCGCCCACGATAATCGGGGGTGGAGTCTGGCGCGGATTGGCTGAGACGATGAAATACTTGCGTCCGTCGTCGACCGCGATCGAGCGGCACACGATGTAGTCCGGCTTGCCCGGCTTGACGCTCGCGTACTTGTGCACGTTCTGCCGCACGCGACCCCAGTACTGTTCCTTGAGGTCGCGGGCGTTGCGAGACGACGGGAAAAGCTGAACGAAGGCTTGGAAATTCAGGGCGTTGTCCTCGGCCAGCGCGAGTTCATACAGACGCCAGATGACCCACTCGGCGCTGTCGGGATCGGGCGCGGAAACCGTGCGGTTCTCGTCGCACAGGCCGCCCTTCTGGATGAGCGCGGTCTGGCTGACCGTGCGCTCCGAGCCGGCGACGGCCTGCGCGCCAGACGGAGGCGCACCGATTGACGAGCCCTTGTCGCAAGCGGTGCCGGCGACCGCAAGCAGCAGGAACCCGGCGAGCGCCCACACAGACGCCGAGCACCGGCCGCCTGGAGCATGGTCACTCTTCGCGGCCGTTGAGTTGGTGCGAACGGCGTTCGATTTCCGCGGGGTGGAGCGCATGAAGGCCTTCACCGCGCCGGTGGCGCGCCATGCCCTCGATCGGGCGAGCGGTGGGGTTCTAGCACGAAAACGACGGGGTGCCTATACGGTGCGGGGCGGAGGCAAACGCTTGACCACGTCACTGCACAGGTCTAGCCTGCCGCGCCGCGATCGTGCCCCAGCGCCCAACGGCAGGAGCGTCCCATGTCTGCACCGTCCACCCGCTTCATCGTGCGCGACTGCCGCCCCGGGGCCACCTCGCGCCTGGCCGCGTTGATCGTCGCCGCGCTCGGCAGCGCGCTGGCCGTTCCTGCCTTCGCCGGTGACCTCAAGGTTGCGATCGTCGACTTGCAGGTCGTGCTGAAGTCGACCAAGGCCGGCAAGGCCGCGCAGGGCAAGTTTGACGACCTGCGCGACAAAAAGAAGCGCAGTCTCGAGACGCAAGACAAGGCGCTCCAGAAGCGCCAGAAGGAACTCGTGCAGGGACGCATGGAAATCGAGAAGGCAGTTGCGGAGTTGCAGGGCAAGCCGGTGCCTGACGACCTGAAGAAGAAGGCCGCCGACTTCCAAGACACCGCAAAGAAGTTCGAGCAGGATGTCATGGACTTCGAGAAGGCACAGCGCAGCACGATCGAGGACCTGGGCAAGAAGGAGGCCGAACTGCTCAGGCCGATCGAGGACATGATCCGCCTGAAAGTCGAGGCCATCGCGAAGGAAAAGGCCTATACGCTCGTGCTGACGCGTCAGGTGGCGGTGTTCGCGGACCCGGCGCTCGACATCACGCCGGAGGTCATCAAGCGGTGCGACGGACCGTAGCAGTAGCGGTCGCGGCGACGCGGGTCCGGCTCGCCTGTGCGCTGACGTGCGCGGCGACGTTGGCCGTCTGCTGTCGGCGCGACGCCGAAGTTCCCCTGCCGCCCGCCCACACCTTCCCGGATGTGACCGTTGCCACCACGCCGACCCCGTTGGCGAGTGCCGTCGGGCAGGTCGCGCGCGTCGAGGCCGCTGCCGAAGCCGAGCCCAACGATGAACCGACTGCCGCCCAGTCGTTGGCGGCCAACACCGTGCTCAGCGGCTGGCTTGGCATCCCCGGCATCCCCGGCGTCCCCAACATTCCCGGCGGCGCCACGGCGACCTCGGCCCCCGTGCAGCCTGCCAGCGATGCCGACTGGTTCCGCGTGCCCTCGCCGGCGCCCGGCATGCTGGTGACGATCGACCTGCGCTCCGGGCCTGCGTGTGCCCGACTGGACTTGTTCGACGACACCGGGACCCACGTGCTGCGCAGCGCTCCGGGCCGCGCCGCCGACCGCCCCGTCCTGCCGTCCCTCGGCGAACACGGCAATGCCACGCTGGTGCGGCTGTCGTGCGAGCCGGCACCGCGGGTGCGGCTGAAGCGGGGCGCGCCGGTCCCCCCGCCCGAGGGCGGTGCGTACCGGCTCGCGGTGTGGACACGCCCGGCCCTGCCCGACGAGGAGATCGAGCCCAACGACGAGCCGGCCGCGACGGGCCAGACGCTGTCCCTCGCGATGCCATTGCAGGCGTCGCTGGCCCCGGTGGGCGATGCGGACGCGTTCGTGCTCGACTTCAAGGGATTGCCCGCGAGTGGACCCGTCCAGTTGGGCGTGGCCGGCGTGCCGGGTGTGGCGCTCGAAGTCCGCGTGCTCCATGCGGTGACCTTGGAGGCGCTGCTCACGCGCACAGGCGCCGCCGGCGCCGCAATCGCCGTGCCCAACCTGGCGCCGGACCGCCTCGGTGGGCGGCCCTGGGTGGTGGTGCGCGCGGTGTCGGGCGCCCGGGCCGACGCGCGCTACGTGCTGAGCCTGCAACCGTGGTTGCCGGCCGGGTGCGGGGAGCCCCGCCAATGCGCCGCGCGATTGCCGACCGAGCGCGAACCGAATGACGTTTCGACGGCCGCCTTTGGCGCCGCCAGCGAGGGGCCCGCGACCGGCATCCTCGACGGACCTGGTGACATCGACTGGGTGCAGTTTCCCGTTCCGCTCGGCATGGCGGCCGCCGCGTTGCGCCTGACCCCTGTGCCCGGCGTGGCGCTGGGCCTTGTCACGCCGAACGCGACCGGTGCGCCGGTGGACCCGCGCGGGCCCGATGCCCTGGAACTGGGCGGTGTCGTCGCCAGGGCGGGCTACGTGGTGGTCGGCGTGCGCGGCGGGCGCGGTGTCGGCGCGCTGACGCTGAACTGGCGCCTCGACATCGAGTGGCTCTCCGCCCGCACGTTCGAGACCGAAGTCGGGCGCGAGGAGGCGTTGGCCAGCCTGTGGACCCCGCTGCACGCGCTCGTCCCGGTGCCTCCGGAGGTCGCGCTGGGAACCCCCGCTTGGGAGCGCAGCGGCGCCCTGCAGGACCGCGCAGATCGCGACGCGTTTGGCCTCGACCTGCGCGCCCGCACCGGCCCGACCGGCCTGCGCCTTGCTTGCGGCAGCGACGGTGCGCCGGGGCTCACGTGCCGATTCGCCGCCGGTTCCGGCGTGGAGGTCGTGCGCGTCGCCGCCCCGGCGGACGCCGCCCGCGCCGCCGACGTACCCCTGGTCGTCGCGCCCGGCTACTGGCGGGTCGAGGTCTTTGCCGACAAGCCACGTGCCAGCCCGCGGCCCTATACCGTGGTCGTCCGCGAAGATGCGCTGGCGCTCGCCTTGGCCAACCCGGTCACGCCCGCAGGGGAAGCGCTCGACGCGCTCGACGCGCAAGACGCGCTCGCGCCACCACCGGAGCCGCCACCGGAACCGCCTCCGGAGCCGCCTCCAGCCCGGGGCGCGCCGGCGCAATAAGGCCGCGGCCGCCACGAGCAAGCGAGCGCCGCGCCGAATTCCATGGATTTTGGTTCAGATGCGGGCCTGCACGAACCCGATCCCGGCGCCCACCAATTCATCGACCGGGCGGCCGTGAAACGCGGCGGCCACGCAACCGCGCGGATCGACGACCGTTACCAACGCTGCCGGCTCTCCCCCTTCGTCGAGCGCGCCGAGCCGCTGCGCGCAGCGCCGTTCGCGATCGAGGTGCAGGCGCCAACCCGGGCCAGGTGCGGGTGCCAACGCATCGAGGACCCATACGCCGGCCACCGAACCCGCGCGTGCGGCCAGGAATGCGTGTTGCGCCGACGCGATCGCGCCAGATTCCTGCTCCATGCGGCCCGACTTGTCGCTGCCCGGGGTGCCGACGACGAGCAAGGTCCAGCGCCCGACGCACTCGGTGACGTCGAGGGTCGCATCACGTCCAGGCAGACGCGGCACGGGGTCGCCGGGTTGCAGCGGCAGCGCCACGCGGGCTCAGTCCTCGCGCACGAGCAGGAAGAAGTGGCCCAGAGGTTTCTCGACCTTGTACGCCGCGCCGATGCTGACGTGGCGCGAGATCCGCCGCATGAAATCGCGCGTTTGAAAGTACACGATGCGCTGCAACCCCTGGCTGTTGGGCACCACCGCTGGCCACCCCGCCGGGATCGCGCCGTCGGCGACCTGGAAGTAGTCGACGACGACGGCACCGCGCTCGCTCCACGCCAAGTTGCCCGTGGTCGGCACCGCGACGAAATGTCCGGGTCCCACGATGCCGCGGGTGAGCCCTTCGTTGTAGCCGAACAGCCGCTCGGCCTCTCGCGGGGGCCTGCAGAACCGCTTCTGGAATCGGCGCAAGGGCGCGGGCAACGGCAGCGTGTTCCAGCCGTGGTGGATGACCTGGGTCGTGTCCGCCACGCTTGCAGCGACAAAATGCCGCAGATCGATCGCGGGCGCCTGGGCCGCCTTTTCGTACAGCGTTCTTTGTTGCGCGCGCCCCAACGTGGTCGCCGCCGCCCAGCGCTGGCCGTGGTCGAGACCGTCAAGCCACTGGCCGACCTGGTCGATGGGAGCGTCGGACTGTACGAGTTCGGCGAGCGTCATGGGGCCTCCGGTGGCGAGCGCGCGGCGACGATAGGGCAGCCGGAAGCAGGCGTCCAGCACCCCACGACCTTTCCCGGACGCCGAATTGGGTCCAGATGCTTGGCGAAGCAAGGGGTTCGGGCGAAGACGTACTTGGGTACGTTGAGCACCAACGCCGCCGCGACAACGACGCAGATGGGCCCAAGGCGGCGGACCCCGGACTCAGAAAGCGCTGGCGTGCGACAGGAATCCGCTGTAGACTTCGCCGGCCCGATCGCCTGGGCCTCGGGCCCGCATGCAGGCGCGTGCTCCCAAGTCGGAGCACGCCAGGCTGTGGTCGGTGCGCGCGCGGCCTACGGTGAGTCCCGTTCCCGCGCCGGTGTTTCGCTGCGCTCAATCTTTCTCGCCGGAGCCGTCCCATGCGCCAGTTCTTCCACCCCCTCCTCACCCTCGCCTTGCTCGCCGCGACCGCGTGCGCCGCCGAACCCGGTGCCGAGGCCGGCGACGGGGCCGAACTGGTGCCCGCATCGGCCGCGACCTTGTTTGACCAGGCCGCCGTCTGCGACAACATCTTCAAGCGCCACACCGCGATTCGTGAAGCCGATCTGCGCGACGGCGTGCTGCGCTGGGGCTGCGGCGACGTACCCGGAGTCACCGGCAAGGATCTCGGACAGGAGTACTGCGAATACAAGGCCATGCAGGGTGGCAAGGTCGTCCGCAGCGGCGCAGAGTTGAAGTCGGGCCAGAAACTGTCGTGCGTCTTCTCTTCGGTCTACATGGACTGCAACGGCTGGGGCGTCGACAACACCAGCTACGCGGGCGACCTCGCCAAAGACATGAGCAAGCCCGAAAACCTGAACGCCACCGTCGACGCCACCGCGATGGTCATGAAGGTCGGCTTCAACAGTCGCGCGGCCGCCGAAGCGCTCATCAAGGACTGCGCCGCGAACGCGAAGAAGTCCGCCTTGAACACGAAGCAACTCGTCAACGAGGAGCGTCAGGCGGCGTGCTACGAGGCGTCGACCAAGAACACCAAGGAAGCCGCGAAGTTGCGCACGCTGTGCCGAAGCACGAAGGGCGACTGGCTCGCGGACGAGAAGAAGTGGACCAGCGTCAAGGCCCTCGGCGCGCGCATCGCGGTAGCGGGCGAGGCCAACTTCGAGTGGCAGCGCGACCTGACCGCATGCCTGCGCACCGGCGACACGAAGATCAAGGGGGTCACGTGGCGCAACTCCGACCCGATGATCTGTTCCCGTGTCGTGCGCGCCGCCGCCGAGTGCGACGCGAAGTACGTCTCGATTCCGCTGGACTTCAAGGGCTTCGTCTTTACCGGCTGGACCAACCGCCAGGTGCCGGCCGGGTGCCGCAAGGCGAAGCGCGCCGGTGCAGACTACGACAACATGGTTATCTGCGACGCCACGACGTCCGAGTTGGAAGACATCGGCTTGAACCCGACGTTCTCTTCGGATCTCAACGAATTCTGCCGCACGCGCTTCGCCAAGGACCTCGTCATGCAGGCCCCGTTGCGGTTGCTGACGACCTCGGCCACGTCGGTGACGCCGTTCTGCAAGGCGTACAGCGGAAAGTAGCCGCCGCGGCCCGCCACGATTCGCTTTGACCCTTTCACTGCCGGACCTTCACACAGATAGGCGCCCCATGCTCCGCAGGTTCTTGCCCCTCGCAGTCGCGCTCGCTGGCATGTTCGCCCTCGCCGGGATGGCAGGTTGTGTTGCCGAGACCGAGACGGGCGACGACGCCGAACTGAAGGAGACGCTCAGTGTCTTCGGCGACGATCGGCTCATCGACAAGCTGCGCGGCAAGCCGGCGGTGGTGCCTGCGACGTTCCAAGACTACGAGAAGCTCTACAAGGTCGGACGCCACTGCGCGCGCACCGACTCGAAGGAGATCTTCATCGTCGAGGAGAGTTCGTCGCGCGTCGGCGGCCGCCAAGTCTACAACACGAACCAACTGCTGCCGCGTGCGGTCGTCACGGGCTGCAACACGGATTCGCAGAACCCCGATGCCGTCAAGACGTCGTTCGAGATGATGGCCGCGCTCATCAGTTCTCCGGGCGCTGCCAACGCAGCCAAGGGCGACCCGATGATCTTCACCGAGGTCGAGGTCATGGCGCTCGACCGGCGCACCGGCACGTACAACTTCTACGTCATGAAGCCGCAGGGCGCCGGCAACCCCGGCAAGCTCGTGCGTGTGATGCGGATGCCCGATGGCAAGATCAAGAAGTTCGAGATGGACAGCGCGGGCAAGTCCAAGGTGTCGACTGCGGAGACCAACGCGTGCTTCACCTGCCACGTCAACGGTGGCCCGCTGATGAACGAGATGGTCAAGCCGTGGACGAACTGGGTGAGCGTGCTGAACCAGCTGCCCCACGGCAAGCTGAGCGGCGAGACGCAGTCGATGGTGGGCGAGGCCGCGGCGGGTCCGAGCAGTCGGAGCTCCTTTGCCAACGATCTCGAGCAGATCATGAAGGCGGCGATGCGCGTGTGGGTCGATGGCAACATGACGACCACGGGCTTCGGCCAGATGACGATCGAGGGGACCATGCCGGGTGGGCTCGGCCACCTGCTGAAGTCGTCGTTCTGCGAAACGGAACTGCAGTACACGTCGAGCCACGACACCGAGCCGTTCGAGCTGTTCGTCGACACCGATGCGGCCTCCTACGGCCAGGTGTCTCTGCAGGAGCCCGCATTCACGCCCGAGGTGTCCGTCAACCTGATGCCGATCCGTAGCGAGCACGACCGCCGCACCGAAAAGCATATGATCAAGCGCAAGTACCTCACGATCAGCACGGTTCTTGCCATCCGCCTGCTCGACGACGAGCGCGACGTCTTCGCGCCGCTGCGCTGCGGCCTGCTGGCTGAGGTGGTCGCTGCAGTCGGCAAGCCGACCAAGCCCGAGGACGCCAACGCGCGCATCGCGTCGCTGCTCAACGGCAAGGCGAAGGCGAACAAGCTGGGCACGATGTCGAAGGCTCGGCGCGACTACATCACGGCCTTGACCGACCCCAAGGCGACGCCCGATGCGCTCGACAAGGCGAAGCTGGCGTGGCAGGCCGATTTCCAGGCGCGCTTCGACAAGCTCGTGGCCGGCATGACGACCGATGTCGGCGCGGCGGCCTTGGCGAAGCGGGCGAAGGAACGCAAGGTCGCGGCGACGAAGATGTTCCCGGGGGCCACGACGCCGCTGCCCCTCTTGGACTGATGGGAACTGGCACTGCTGGCTTGACGGGAACTGGCACTGCTGGCTTGACGGGAACTGGCACTGCTGGATTGATTCGAAGCGGCCTTCAGCCCAATTCCGCCGCGAACCCGCCCGACGTCGCATCGAAGTGGTACATCGCCACGCCCCGCACGCGTCCACCCATCACAGCCAGCACCAGATAGGCCACGCCGGGGAACAAGGCGACGCCTCCCGGGGCTGCGCAGCGCACGTCCTCTGCGGAAAAGTAGGCACCGGCATCGCAGTGCGAGTGCCAGATGCAGACGAGTTCGGCTCCGTCTGACTCCGCCTTGGCGACTGCGCGTTCGTTGAGCTTATAGGCGGTGCGGGCTGTGCGTGGGTAGGATTCCGGATCCAGCGCATGGTAGCGATCCTGCAGGTTGGGCGCCGCGACGCTGCACAGGTTGCCGTCCGTGTCGCGCACCACGAAGCCGCATGCCTCGTTCGGGTAGCGCGCTTCGACCTCGGCCTCGATGCGCCCCCACTCTGCAGGCAGGGCACGCAAGCGCGGCAGCAGCGGCGCCACATCGGCGGCCAGCGCAACTCCAACCGGCACGGCCTCAACGGGCCGCGGCGTGCGCTTGCTGTGCGGGTCGGCCGGGTTGCTCCAATCGACCGTCAGCAGGAGCGGCATCGGCTCCAGGCCCAGCGCGTCGGCCACTAGCAGGTCAGCGGCAGCCGCCCCGAGCGCGACGGCGTCTTCGGGCTGCGCGGGCGCCCCAACCACCCAGCGCAACGTGGTCACGCGGGCCGCTGCACTGCGTCCCGTCGCCCAGCCCGCCGGTTCGTCGGTGAGCGCCACGTCGACGCTGGCTCCGTAGTCGCGGCGGGCAAACCAGAACTGTGCACACGGCGGCTCGGCGTCGGCGGGGCTTGGCAGCACTTCGAGATCGGCGTCGAGCGCCCGGAGTTCGTCCGCCCCGCCCGAAGTCACCACGAGGCGCCCGACCCCGGCACCGACCAGCCAGCGGCCGCACGCGTGGGCCGCGGAGCGCGCGACTTCGGATGTGTCGTGGGCGAGAACCGCGCACAGGCGGCCGAGGCGGGCCTGACCCTCGACGGACACGCCGTCCACGAGCAGTTGGCGCCCGTAGCGTTCGAAAAGCAGCCGTGGATCGCGCATCGGCCGCTCAGCCGCCGCCGGCGATTGCCGGGATGATCGCGATCTCGGCCCCGTCGGCGACCGCAGTGGCAAGGCCGTCGAGGAAGCGGATGTCGTCTTCGCCCGCATACACGTTGATGAAGCGCTTTACCTTGGCGTCGGCCCCGTCGCCATCGACAAGCTTCTGCCACAGGCCCGGGTGGCGGCCGTCGAGCGCCCGCAGCGCCTCCCCGACAGTGGCGGCCTCGACCTGGACGGCGTCCTTGTCTGCCGTGAACTTGCGGAGAGGAGTGGGGATTTTGATCGTGATGGGCATGGGCAGCAGCCTTGGTTCGTACGCCCGGTGACGGCGGGCGCGGGGTATTGTGCAGGACCGGCACGCACGTTCAAGCGCTCGCCGCCAGCGTGCCCGCACAAGCGCAAGCGCGCGCCACAGTCACGGCCGTCCGCAACCACCCGCGCGGGGTCAGACGCACCAGGGCGCCCGTGGCCGCGTCGGGCTCGCCGCGCAGCGCCCGCACCAACGCGCGCGCTGCAACCGCCCCGCCCTGACCGGTGACGGTACCGAGGACGCCCGCCGTGGCGCACGTTGCCAGCCGAACGCGCGGCGGCGGGGCCTCGAACAGGCAGCGGAAGCAGGCCGACGTCGGCGTTACCACGAAGTGCTGGGCCGTGCGTCCGATCGCCGCGGCCAGACACGCTGTGCGCCGACGTGGTGTCGCGATCGCCCAGTCGTTCAGCGCGAACTTCGCGTCGCCTGCGTCCGTGGCGTCGATCGCCGCGTCGAAGCCGGCCAGTGCCTCGGCCAGATCGTCCGCTCCGACGCGGGACATGACCGGCTCGACGAGCAGGCCCGGCACGTGCCGCCGCAAGAAACGCGCCAACACTTCGGCTTTCGGCTGGCCGACGTCGTGCTCGCCGAACGCGACCTGACGGTGCAGGTTCGAGCCTTCCACGCGGTCGGGGTCGAACAGGCGCAGGTGCCGGACGCCTGCGACGGCCAACGTCCACGCCGCCGGCACGCCGAGCCCGCCGCAGCCCACGATCGCGACCGGTGGCAGCATCGGCGCCATCAGGGCCAGGTCAAGCGCACGAAGCCGAACGCAGGCTGGGTGGCCGGGAACGCCTGTCGCACGAACACCGTCTGGCTCGCCCCATCGAAGCGCCAGCACGACGTACAGGCGGCGAAGCTCGCGGGGTTGGCGACTTCGGGTACCGCCGTACCGGCTTCGCCGTGTTTGAGGCCAGTCGTCACCGCCTTGGGCGCAACGTTCGACCACACCTCGTAGACGACGCCCTCGTGGAACGCGCTGCCGGCCGAGAATTCCAGCGACGTGCCGCCGGCGAAGTCGGTCAGGCCCAGCGACGTGCCGTCCCACAGGTCGAACAGCCGGGTGCCGCCGCGCACCACGACGACGTGCAGCCACCCCGCCACGTTGCCAAACGCGTCAATGTTGGCCTGGACCGCCGTCGCCAGCGTGTCGATCGTCGGCCGCAGCAATGGCACGAGCGCGCCTTGGTGTACGTACAACGGCATCCGGTCGAGCGGCACCGCGACATCGACGGCGGTGGCCGCGTCGGCCAGCCCGTACACCTCGCGCGTGAACCAATCCGTCCATTTGCCCTTCGGAAACAGCACAGTGCGTTTGCCTCCGGGCGCAGTCACGGGTGCCACCAGCAGGTCGTCGCCGAGCAGGTACTCGTCTGCCTCGACACTGGCCAGTGCCGGGTGCGCTTCGAGTTCGGGGAAGAGCAGCCCGAGCGGGCGCACCGGGCCGATGTCTTGGTGCGCGTTGGCGAGCACCGCGTGCGTCCACAGGTAGGGAAACAGGCGCGCGTGCAGCCGAATGAACGTGCGCGCGATCGCCAGCGTGTCGGAATCGAACTGGCTCTCGCCGTACTTCGCGAAGTCCCACGGATTGTGCTGGGAACCGCCGCCGATCTGGAGCACGGGAGTCAGCGCCGTGTGCTGCAACCAGCGCAGGAACAACTCCTTGTGCGCGCGGCCGTGCCGGTAGCCGCCCGTGTCGGAGCCGAACAGCGGATAGCCCGACGTCGCCAGGCTGAGCGTCGCCGAAACCGCTGCGGGCAAGCCGCCGGCGTGGCAGGTCCCCTTGGCGTCACACTCGCGGTGGCGCGCCCAGTTTGCGCACAAATCGCCGGGCCACACGAGCGACGACAGCGCCTGATCGCCCCAGGTGCCGCCGCGCACGAGCAGCCAGCCGCCTCCTTTCGGCAGCGTCTGCGCGTATGGCTTGTGGTAGGCCAGCGCGTAGCCGTGGTGCATGGTGCGCTCGTCGCTGCCGTCCCAGAATGCGGAGTGCACGCGCGCAGTCAGCAGGCCCACCTGGATGTCTTCGCCGTAGTCGAGCTTCCAGCCATCGATGCCGAGCGCGACCATCTTGCCGATCTCCGCCTTCCAGAACGCCACGACGGCCGGGTTGGTCAGGTCGAGCGGCGGCCCCCACTTGTAGAGCTTGCTGTTGGGCGCCGGCACTTTGGCAAACCAACCGTTATCATTTACCTTGTCGTGGTTTGGAGCGCCCTTCTCGACGTACGGGGTCGACCATGCGCCGACGTGGAGCCCCGCAGCCCGTGCCGCCGCAATCATCGCCTGGGGGTCCGGGAACTTCTTGGAATCGAAGCCGAACGCGTTCACCCACAGGTCGTACGGCCGGTCGATCCACATCCCCGACAGCGCGAGGTCGTGGTCTCGGATGGCCTGGACGTCCGCGAGGAACTCCGCCTGGCTCTCGTTCTCGTTGCGCCACAACAGGCCTCCCAAGGCCCACGGTGCGGGCAAGGCGGGCGCTCCCGTCAGTTGCGTGTAGCGACTCGGCACGTCGACCGCGCGCCCCGCCGCCAGCAGGTGGAAGCGCAGGCTTGGAGCCTGGAACTGCGCCACGACCTCGTCGGCCCTGGCGGCCGCCACGTCCCAACTGCCCGGCCGCCGCGAGGCAACGAACACGCCCCAGCCGCGCGTGCCGATCAGCAGCGGCACCGGCACGTGCGCCTCGTTGTAGCTTGATTCGATGTCGAGATCGGCCTCGATCTGCATCGCGCGCACCCTGCCGCGGTGCTGCGGGGTGTCGAAGGTCTCGCCCAGACCGTAGAAGCGTTCGGTCGCGCCCACCTCGAACGTCAGCCCGAGCACGACGATCGGGTCTGGCGCGGCGTCGTTTTCCCAGGCCGTCGCCAGCGCGCCGTCCGCCGCATGAAGCGTGAGCGCGCCGGAAGGGGACTCGACATCGAGCGCCAGGTTCGGCCCGGCCTTGCCGGCCGCGTCGGAGGTCGCCAACAGCAGGCGCAGGGCGACGTTCTCGGGCGCGCCCCCAGTCCCGGCGGGCTCCGTTGACGGCGCCACCCAGCGCGCGGACTGGACGTGGAGCCAGCGCAGCGCGGGGAAGTCGCCATGTGCCAAGTTTGACGGGTTGTAGTTGAAGTCCTTGTCGAATGCCGTCGTTTGCCCAATTCGCAGGCGGTCGAGGCGGAGTCGCGTGCGGGCCGCGCCGTTGTGGGCGAGATCGACCGACAGCGCTGCAGGGTTCAGCGTCAGGTCGCCAACGACCTCGGTGCGGGTGGCGGCAGTGGCCGTGACGGTGTCGGCCCCCAGCGCGGGCTTGCCGTCGGCGCTCGTCGTCGCGTCTGCGGCCGGGCCCGACTTGCCGCCACACTGCACGCAAGCCCAGCCGAGCGCGGCGAGGGCCAACGTGCGGCGCGCGCTGCGCGAACTGGGGCAGGGGGCGCTCATTGCGGCTCCGTCGGGTTCACTGGGGTTTGGCGGCGGCCTGCTGCCGCTTCCAGTCCGTTCGCGCGATGCGGCCGATCCACACCGCCACGGTGACGGTCACGAACAGGCCCGCCCAGCGCAGCACGCCGATTTCTGGCCCCTCGGCCGCCGCATCGAGGCTCACCTCGCGCGCCGACTCCGCGAGCACTGCGCCGCCGACCGCGTACACCGCCGTCCACGGCACGCCGCCCAGCGCCATCGCCAGCGCGAAACGCCCCGCGCCGATGCCAGCCAGGCCGCACAGGTAGCACAGCATCCCGAAGTTCATGATCGGGCTCAGCCGCAAGCCCAGCGCCAACCGAAACCCGCGGCGCCGCAGGGTCTCGCGCAACGAAGCCAGCAGCGGCCGACGGCGCAGCCAGCCTTCGATGTGCAGCACGGCGAAACGGCGCGCCAACGCGAAATTGACCAGCCCGCCGAGCACGGCTCCCGTCAGTGCCAGCGCGAGTCCCTCGCCTGCGCCCCACACATATGCCGGCACGATGGCGACCGGACCGACAGGCATCAAGAACGGCACCCCGATCGCGATCACCACCACCACGAGCGGCCGCCCGACCGCGCCGTGATCGCGCAGCCACTGCACCGCCAACGACAGCGGCCGCGGGCCGAACGGTTCGAACAGCCACAGCGCCACCAGCCCGAGCGCACCCAACACGAGCAGGCGCGTGCCCCAGCGCACCCCGCTGGCGAACCTGCCGCCAGCGTCCGCCGGCAACGGCATCACCTGTTCGCGGCGCACCTGTCCCGCAGCGGGGTCGACGTCGTACACCACTTCGGGGCCCGGGCGCGGCGGCTGCCACGTTGGGTCGGGCGGTAGGATGTCGACGTCGCGCGCGTCTGCCATCTTGCGTCAGCCTTCGCTGCGGGCCCGCAGGCCGCAAGCGCTGCGCACACGCTCGATGACGCCGCGTGCCACGGTTCGCGCCCGCCCGCCACCGGCTTGCAGCACGGCCTCGATGCCGTCCGGGTCGGCCATCAGGGCGTCGTAGCGGGCCCGCATCGGTGCGAACGCAGCCTCGGCCTGGGCCAGCAGTGCGAGCTTGGCGTGGCCGAAGCCGAAGCCACCCGCCCGGTAGCGCGCTTCGAGTTCGGCCACCTCGCCCGCCGAAGCGAACAACCGGTAGAGAGCCAGGACGTTGCAGGTCGTCGGGTCCTTCGGTGCTTCGAGCGGCGTCGAATCGGTCACGATCGCCATCACGCGCTGCTTCAGTTCCTTCGGCCCCACGAACAGGGGGATGTGATTGCCGTAGCTTTTCGACATCTTCTGCCCGTCGAGACCCGGCACGAGCGCGGCATTCTGTCTCACGACGCCGCGCGGTCGCTTCAGCATCCGGCCATCCCACGGCGCCGCCTCATCGACCGTGCCACCCGCCGGGGCGCCGAAAAACGCGACGTTGAAAAATGTGGCCATGTCGCGCGTCATTTCAATATGTTGCAACTGGTCCTTGCCGACCGGGACCGCATCGGCGTCGTAGCACAGGATGTCGGCTGCCATCAGCACGGGATAGCTGAACACGCCGACGTTGGTCTCCTTGCCCTTGCTCTGGGCGTCCTTGTAGGCGTGGGCGCGCTCGACGAGGCCCAGGCCGGTCACGCACGACAGCAGCCACGTCAGTTCCAACACCTCCGGCACGTCGGACTGGCGCCACAGCACCGTGCGCGCCGGGTCCAGCCCACACGCCAGCAGCGTCGCCGCCACGCCGAGGCTGTCGGCCCGCAGCGACGCCGCGTCGCGTACGCTCGTCAAGGCGTGCAGATCGGCGATGAAGTAGAACGCATCATGGGTCTCGGCCAGTTCGATCGCGGGCCGGATCATGCCGAAATAGTTGCCCCAGTGGGGTAGGCCGGTCGGCTTGATGCCCGATACGCAACGCGGGCGGCTCAACTGGGTCATGGCTACCTCGCCGCACGGCTGCGGCCCCGGATTCGTGGGGTGGCGACACGTCTCGTCGCCAGAATGCGGAGTTGTCCGCGTGGGCTGGGGCCGCCGTCAGGGCTCCAGCGGGTCGGCGCGCAGGTCGACCCACGCCTGATAGACGAGCCGCTGCGGGTCGTAGTCTTCGCCGGCACCCACCACGAAGAGTCGCGCGTTGAACACAGTGCGCGCCTCGCCTTGCGTGATCGTGATGGCACGCTCTTCTTCCCCCTGTTGTACGCGCATGTGCGCCGTCGCTTCCTTCTTGTCGCCACCCGAAGGCGAGTGGAACGTGGCCCACTCCGTCTTGACGAGCGCGACGATCACGTTCGGTCCGTCGACCGCGACGGGCTTGTGCGACAGCCGGAACGTGTCGCCCACTTTGGCGTGGCGGCCGCGGAAATCGCGAAAAGCGTCCGGCTCTGGCGCCTTCTCCTTGACCGGCGCGACCGGCGGCGGCGCCGGCACCACGTTCGGACTGCCGCACGCGATCATGGCCGGCACCGCGAGGCAGGCCCAACGGGCGGGGGCGACGGGCAGGTTCGGACGCGGACGCATCGTCGGGCTCCTCCGCGTACGGGCCTCTGCGGGCCGGGCGGCATGGCGAGAATACACCCTTGCGGCGGGGCCGTGTAGACTCGGCGCCTCATGGCTGAACTGCCCCCGCCGACGCCTGCGGACACGAGCGCGCTGGTCCAGCACTACCTGCTGTACCACGGCGCCCGCTTTACGAGTCGCGCGACCGAAACGTCGTGGCGTCACATTCCCGTGGCGCTCGCCGTGCCACCACAGGGCCCGCTGCCCGGCACTGCCGCGCCGCAGCCCGGGCGCTGGCTCGTCGTGCCGTGGGAAGCGCCGACGTCCGACCAGGTGGTCGCGTACCTCGAACGGCTTGCAGCGGCGCGCATGTTGCCCGAAGTGGTCGTGCTGGTCCTGGCGGCGCCGGTCCTGCGCGAGAGCGTCGTGCTCCAGGTTGCGCAGTTGTTCGGCATCGAAGTGGTCGCCATTTCTGCGTTGGACCGCGTTGCGTATGGCACGCGCCGCACGGTCGACGCCCTTGGGCCGATGTTTGAAACGGACACGCTCGAGCGCCTCCACGCGATCAACCCGCTGGAGCACCTGGCCGCGCTCGGCGACCCGCGCGACCCGGAGGTGTTTTTCGAGCGACTCAAGCACACGGGTTCCGGCGCTCCGGTCACCTGGGTGCTGCTGGGAGCCAACGCTGCCGTTTTCCTGGCGATGATGGTCGCCGGCGGGGCGGCCCGCCTGCTTGCCGAATTCGACGGCGACCTGCTGGTGGCGTTCGGCGCCAACGTCAAGCAGCACACGGTCGATGGCGGGCAAACGTGGCGGTTGCTGGCGTGCACCTATGTGCACGCGAACCTGCTGCACATCGGCATGAACATGTGGGTGCTGCGTTCGGTCGGCGAGACGGCCGAGCGGCTGTTCGGCGGCGCGATGTACGCAACGCTGTACACGGTGGCGGGGCTGGGCGGATCGATCGCGTCGCTGGCGTTCACGCTGCGCGCACACCCCGGGCTGCCGTCGGTGGGCGCGTCGGGAGCGGTGTTCGGCGTGATGGGCGGACTGCTCGGCTTCGCGCTCGCGCGGCGGCGCACCGTACCGAGCCACGTTTACAAGGGGTTGCTGCGCAGTGCGCTGTTCTTCTCGCTGTTCAACATCGCGCTCGGGGCGATGATGCCGCAGGTCGACAACGCCGCGCACATCGGCGGCCTCGCGGCGGGCTTCGGCGCCGGGCTCCTGCTGTCGCGGGACCTGCCGCCCGCTCCCCAACCCAAGGTCCCGGTGCGGCTGGCTTGGATCGCGTTGTGCCTCGGCGGGCTCGGGGTGGCCTGGCGGCTCGTGTTGCTCTGGGTCTGACGCAACTCAGCCACCGATCGAACTCATTGCCTCGTGCGTCGGCTCGTTCCCGTCGAACCGGTGCGCATCGACCTTGCCGAGCAGCGCGGCCAGGATCGCGGCGCGCAGGTCCGCGTCCGTGGCGCCGGCCCGCAGGCGGTCGCGCAAGGACAGCGTCCCGTGCGCAGACAGGCACTCGCGCAAGGTGCCCGTGGCCGACAGGCGCACGCGGTTGCACAGGCGGCAGAACTTCTCGGACACCGCGGCGATGAAGCCGAGCGCCACCCGTTCGCCCGCCGGCCCATTGCCAACCCAGTGCCGCGCCGGGCCACCGCCGGGGTGCGTGGCGGCCGGGTCGGGCGTCAAGGTCCACCCGTCGGTAGCGAGACGTTCGCGCATCTCGGCGGCTGGCAGGTAGGTGGCTGGCCCCCAGTGGTCGTCGACGCCGATGGGCATGTACTCGATGAAGCGAACGAGGTAGCCGCGCCGCGCGCCGAACGCCGCGAGCGCGCCCAGGTCGCCGTCGTTGAGGCCGCGCAACACGACGGCATTGAGCTTGGTGTGCTCGAAGCCGGCCGCGTCCGCCGCATCGAGGCCACGCAGCACGGTGGCCAGATCGCCCTGGCGCGTGACGGCAGCGAACCGGCCGGCATCGAGTGTGTCGAGCGAGACGTTGAGTCGTTGCAGCCCGGCTGCCCGCAGTGGCGCGGCCAGCCCTTCAAGCAGGTGCCCGTTCGTGGTCATCGCCAGATCGTCGATGCCGGGCACCCTGGCAACCTGATCGACCAGCCGCACAAGATCGCGCCGCAGCAGCGGCTCGCCGCCGGTCAGCCGCACCTTGCGCACGCCGAGTGCGACAAACTGCCTCACAAGGCGGGCGATTTCGTCGAACGCGAGCAGTTCGTCGCGCGGCACGACCGGCACGCCCTGGGCCGGCATGCAGTACGAGCACCGGTAGTTGCAGCGGTCCGTCACCGACACGCGCAAGTACTCGACACGGCGCGCCTGCAGATCGACCAAGGCGAACGGGTTGCGCGGCAAGTTCGGTGCCGCCACGGTTCCGCCGATGCCCAACGCCGTCGCCGCCCGCACGCCGGCGGGCAGGGCGCAGGACGAGGGCACGGTCACGCGGCGCCTGCCTGCGAGCCCACGCCGCCTGCCTGGGAGCCCACGCCGCCTGCCTGGGAGCCCACGGTGACGACCTCGGCGTCCGCCGCCAGCAGGCGGAACTCCGCGACGACATTGTGGGCCGCGTGCTCCTCAGCGTAGCGTGCCACGATCTGGGGGCGGCCGGCGGCCACCTCGCGCAACAGGGCAAGTCGCGCAGCGTGGTCGAGCTTGCCGCCCGAATGCTTGTGGACCACGCGCTCGATCCGCTCGGCCGGGCTGTGCGGAAAGCCGAACTGGGTCGGAAAAGCCTTTAGGCGTACTTCGAACATCGCCCGCTCCGTCGCGCTGAACGCGCCCGCGACAGAATCCGGTCTGCGCAGCGTGGCGTCAACGACCTGGCCCCGACCTGGCCCGACCTGGCCCGACCTGGCCCCGCGCGATTTGACAGCCGCGCCCCTTGCCGCTATGATTTCCGCGTCAATTTGGACGGTATGCGCCAATTTGGACTTCCTGTGCTGACGAACTTCCTGTGCCAACGATGGCGTCGCGAGTTGCCGCTCGAACGTGGCGCGAGAGCCTTCCCCCTTGTACTGGATCCGGGCGTATGGTTCCGGAAAGCGGCCCCTCGATGATGAAAACCTCGAACTCGATTGCGTGGCTCGCCACCTTGGTCGTCGCGGGCGCGGCGTGTGCCGAAATCAAGGTCCAGGTCGAGCAGGCCGACGGCATCGCGGCCGATGGTGGCGTGGACACATCCGGCGACTCGGTCGACCTGTCGGCGCCGGATGCGACGGTGCAGCCCGACACCGCAGCGGGGGGTGTGGCCACGCAGGATGGCGCCAAGACTCCCGATGCCGGTGGCGACGGCGCGCCCGATGGTGGTGCCGAAGTCCAGGGCGACGAGTGCGAGACCGCATTCGACTGCAACGCCAAGCCGTGCGAGCTGCCCGCGTGCGACAACGGTTTTTGCGTGAAGAAGCAGAAGGCTGTCGGCGACAAGTGCATCGGTCCGGGCCTGCAGTCGACCGAGTGCGAGACGCCCAGTTGTACCGCAGACGGCCAGTGCGCGCTCGCCACCAAGCCTGACGGCGCCGTGTGCGGCAACTTCGCGTGCGGCAAGAAGTGCGAAAAGGGCAAGTGCGTGGGTGCCACGGACCTCGACTACGAAGACGGCAATCCATGCACGAGCGATTCGTGCGACCAGGGCATGCAGGTGCTGCATGACCCGATCACCGACGTGACGCTGCCGTGCGACGACGGCAACCAGTGTTCGAACGGCGACTCGTGCATCCTCGGACAATGCAAGGGCCAGGCGATCGATTGTGGCGACGGTTTCGACTGCACGCTCGACACTTGCGACCCGAAAAGCGGCTGCACCCACACGCCCGACCCGAAGGGGTGCAACGACGGCAATCCGTGCACGGTCGAGGCGTGCGACCTCGCCGTGGGTTGCACCGTGACCGGCTTCGATGGCGCCGCCGCGTGCAACGACAGCAACAATTGCACCAAAGACGACCACTGCACGGTCGGCGGCGACTGTCTCGGCAAGGCGATCTGCGCGTGCCAGGAAGACGCGGACTGCAAGGCGGAAGACCTCTGCCTCGGCGCGCCGAAGTGCGTGGCGGAGAAGTGCATCAACGATCCGAAGGTCGCCATCAAGTGCGACTCGTCGGGCGACTCGAAATGCACGAAGAGCATGTGCGACCCCAAGACGGGCCAGTGCAATCCGGCGCCGCAACTCGAGGGCCAGGACTGCAACGACAACGACGCGTGCACGGCCAAGTCGACGTGCACCAAGGGCGCATGCATCGGCCCCGTGACGGCCTCGTGCGACGACAACAATCCCTGCACGAACGACGCCTGCCTGCCGCAGAAAGGCTGCTCGTACGATGCCAACACGGGCAAGTGCGACGACGGCAACGCGTGTTCGACGGAAGACGTCTGCGACAAGGGGGGATGCGCCGGCAAGCCGACGCCGTGCGCCGACGCGATCGTGTGCACGCTCGATGGCTGCGACAAGAAGTCGGGCAAATGCACCAACACGCCCGACGCCAA
>SHZF01000046.1 GCA_009692425.1 Myxococcales bacterium
CTCACCGCAGGCCCCGTGGCGGCCTTGCCACTCTCCCGTCGCTTGCCCCAGCATGCGCGTTCGCAGCGGTGCCGTCCCCGGCCGACCGCCCCGCGTGGAGCCCGCATGACGCCAGCCCTCGACGACCCGTGGACACTCGCCGGTCGCACCTTCCACTCCCGCCTGTTGCTCGGCACTGGCAAGTACGCGTCGATCGAACAGACCCGCGCCGCGTTGGCCGCTGCCGGCACCGAGGTCGTTACGGTTGCGGTGCGGCGAGTCGATTGGAGCGGGCGCAGTGGGCCTTCGGTGCTCGACGCGTTGGACCGCACGCGCCACACGCTGCTGCCCAACACGGCCGCCTGCTACACCGCCGACGACGCGATCCGCACCGCGCGGCTGGGGCGCGAGGCGGGCATGGGCGACCTCGTCAAGCTCGAGGTGATCGGCGACCCGAAGACGCTTTTCCCCGACAACGAGGCCTTGCTCGAAGCGGCCAAGGTGCTGGTCGGCGAAGGCTTCGTCGTAATGCCCTACTGCTCTGACGACCCGATTGTGTGCCGCAAGCTCGAAGACCTCGGGTGCGCGGCAGTCATGCCGCTGGCCGCCCCGATCGGGTCGGGCCTCGGCATCCGGAATCCGTTCAACCTGCGCATCATTGTCGAGCAGGCGCGCGTGCCGGTGATCGTCGATGCGGGCGTCGGCACCGCGTCGGACGCCGCAGTCGCGATGGAACTCGGCTGCACCGGCGTGCTGATGAACACGGCCATTGCCGCCGCGCGCGAACCCGTCTGGATGGCGAATGCCATGCGACTCGCCGTGGAAGCGGGGCGTCTGGCGTGGCGGGCGGGCCGCATGCCGAAGCGCCTGCACGCTGCGGCCTCCAGCCCGCTCGACGGGCTCATCGCGACCGGAGCGCCATGACCGCGCCGTGGGCAGGCGCGCCGCGGTTGCTCGCCATCACGAACGCTTCGGCATGGCTGGAAGACCGCGCGGCGGCGGGTGCGTTCGCGGCCCAACTCGTCCACCTGTGCCGTTTGGTGCAACAACGGCCTACCATGCGGGTCGATGTGTTGTTGCGGGCTCAGTCGGCCACCGTCGAAGCCGCCGTGGCCGGCGTGGCGCGCTCCGTTGCAGTTGCCCGCGGAACGGTCGGCATCGGCGCCTCCTTGCCGGCCGATGCGGGCGCGAACCCGCCGGGCGCCGTCGTTGCGCTTGCGGCGGCAGGAGCACGCTTCGTGCAGGTGCCGGAATCGGGCGCACAGGTGCTGCCCGCAATTCTCGCCGCCCGCGATCGGCACGCTCGCCACCTGGGCGTCGGCCGCTCCTGCCACAGTGCGGCGGGTGTCGCCGAGGCCCTCGACGCAGGCGCGGATTTTGTCGTCCTGGCACCCGTCCACGCCACGCCCGCCAAGCCTGGGACGGCACCGCTGGGGGTGCCGGCGTTCGCCGCCATCGCTCTCCCGTACCCCGATCGCGTCATCGCATTGGGCGGAATCGATGGTGCCCGGGCCGCCGAACTCCTGCGTGCCGGAGCCGCCGGGGTTGCGGCCATGCGCGCCGCGTGGACCGCCGAGGCCGCCGCGCTGCTGGCGGCGTGCGCCGACCCGTCGGCCTGATCGGACGACGCGGACCGCATCCGGGGGCAGGTGGGCAGCGCTCGGTGGGCGCCGCGCCCCGGTATTGACGGCAGGGGCATCGTTGACGACGATACCGCGCGGCGCATCGGTCGTTTCCGCGGCGATGCGAGCGCGGAAAGCCGTCGCGGCAGAAGCCGCGCGGTGCCTTAGGATTGACGGGAGTCTGCATGTTCGCCATCACGATTCGGGAGCGAAGCGGACAGGTCTACACCTTCCATTTCGACAAGCCCGAAGTGCTCATCGGCCGCGTCAAGGGCAACGACGTCATCCTGCCGAAGCAGAACATTTCCAAACGCCACACGATGGTGCGGGTGCACGGGCCGCAGTTCGTGGTCGAGGATCTCGGCTCGACGAATGGCACGTACGTCAACGGTCACCGCGTCACGAATGCCGTCGAAGTCGGCTTCGAGGATAAGGTCTACATCGGCGATTTCGTCATGACGTTCGCGGATCTGAGCCAGGGCACCGGCGCAACGCCACCCCCTCTCGTCTCGCACGACGACGCAGCCGGTTTCCCCGCCGACGACGGTCACAACTCCGACGACGCCGGGGCCGGTCGCCGCCACAACGGAGGCGCAGGCGGCCGCCAGCGCGACAACGACACGGCCGGGACCATGCGGGCCCGCAGTGTCATGATGGACGTCGCGCCTCCCGTCCAGTCCACTGCGTCGGCCCACGCAGGCGACGTGTTCGAGGATCAAGTCGAGTTGGGCGACCTGGAAAGCCTCTTGACTACGGCCCAATCCGATTTTGCCGCGGAGATTGACCGGCGTTCGTCGCGCGCGGTCGCCCCGGCGGACGACCTGCTTGCCGGCATGGACTCCCCAGCGGGCTCGTACGACGGTGCGGCAGGTCAAGACAGTGCGGCAGGTCAAGACAGTGCGGCAGGTCAAGAAAGTGCGGGCAGCGATGACGCACACCCCAGCGGGCCCCCTCTCGGCCACCAGCCCACGTTGCGTGGTGTCGCCGCTGCGGACAACGAATTCGTCGATGTCGGCCCGATGGCTGCGCCGGCAGATGCGGCCACCTCGTACAAGCGTGAATTGCGCATGACGTATGCGATGGATGGCCTCGCCGAAGCCATCGAGACGCGTCTGGCCCTCGACGACCTCGACGAGGCGGTCGCCGCGCCGCCGGTGCCTGTGGCGGCTTCCCGCGCGTTGCCGACGTCCCTCGCGACACCTGGCCCCGCGACGCCAGCGGACTCGCGCGGGGCGCAGCGCTTGGTGCCGCCGCCTTTCGTATCGGCCGCATACGAGCCGCCGCCCGCACCGAGCATGACGTCTCAGGCGCTGCGCATCCTGTCCGCACCCGGCCCTGCGCCCACGCCGCTGCAGGTACCTGAGCGAACGCCGACGACGGTCGACCATCCCGTGGCGACGCTGACGGACCAACCGCACTTCGATGCGCTGAGCCTGATGTACCGCACCGCGCAGCGCGACCTGCGGCCTGCCGTGCCGACCGACGCCGCGCAGATGTCCGACACCGACTGGGCCGAAATGGAGGATCGGGTTGTCCAATTCGTCGATCAGGCAGCGGCCGCCGGCGACATCGGGGCGGACATCGACGTGGCCCGGCTGAAGCGGGACCTCATCTATGAACTCGCAGGTCTCGGACCGTTGGAGCCGATGCTCGACGACCCCTCGGTCGAGGCCGTTGAAGTCAATGGGCCGAATCAGATCTTCGTGTTCCGTGGCGCGGGACGCGAGGCGGTCCCCGAGCGTTTCAGTTGCCAGCCCGCGCTCATGGCGGCGGTCGATCGGCTCGTGCGCGCCACCGGCATCCCGCTGCCGCGTACCGCGAGTTTTGCCGATGGCACGCTCGTCGACGGCACGTCGGTGCGCGTCGTCTGGCCGCCGCTGTGCCCGGCGGGGCCAGCCGTTCTGTTGCGTAAGCCGCGGCCCGATGCGCCGGACCTCGCCCAACTCGTCGAGCGCGGCGTAGTGGCAGAGTCGGCCGCGACCATCCTGCGCCACCTCGTGCAGCGGCGCCGCTCGATTGCGGTGTGCGGCTGGCCCAATGTCGGCCGGCGCACCGTGGTGAACTCCCTCGGCCTGCTGCTCGATCCCGGCAACCGCATGCTCGTCATCGAGGACGGCCAGCGCCTGCGCCTGCCCCAAGACCACGTCGTGCGTCTGGACTCGGCGGCCCAGACCGAATCGGGCACGCAGCTCCTGCAACTCGCGCGCCGCCTGATGCCGGACTGGCTGCTGATGGGCGAATGCGCGTCCGTCGGCGTCGCGGACCTGCTGACCGTGGCAGGCGACGGCCTGCCGCCCTGGATCGGCAGCTTCTTTGCCAAGGACGAGCGCGACATGCTGACGCGTGCGGCCCACGCGTTGATGTTGCGCCACCCCGGCCTGCCGGAGTCCGTCGCGCTGCAGCGTGTGGCAGGCGTACTCGACATCGTCGCCGTGTTCGGCACCGACCCGCAATCGGGCCGTGCTGTGCTCGACGGCGTCTTTCGCGTGTTCGACGAGCCGCTCGAGGGCAGCTACGTGGACCGCCTGACTGCGCAAATGTTCGAAGAATAGCGGACGCAAGGGATCGGCCGGGCCATGTTCACGCTAATCATCGAGGACAAGCACGGCGCGATCGTCGACGAGTATTCGTTCGAAGATGGCGAGTTCATTGTGGGCCGCAGCACGCAGGCCGACATTGTGCTGAACGCCGACAACGTCAGCCGCCGCCACGCGCGCCTGTTCACCGTCGATGGCCGCTGCTTCGTCGAGGACCTCAAGGCCGCCAACGGCGTCTGGCTCAACGGCAAGCGCATCTACAACGTGACCGAACTGCCACGGTCGGCCCAGGTCCGCATCGGCGACTTCTTCCTGCACATCGAGGGCGCCGCCTTTGCCCGCCCGATGGGCTCGTCGTGCTACGCGCGGCTCGTGCCAATGCCGGGCAGCGCGGGCGAACTCGCCGAAATGACCCAGCCGACGGTGTTGGTCGGGCGTGGCAAGGATTGCACGGTCGTGCTGAACGACGTGTCGGTGTCGCGCATCCACGGCAAGTTCACGCAGGAGTCGTCGGGTCGGTTGCTGCTCGAAGACCTGAGAAGTTCGAATGGCACATATGTCAACGACCGCCGCATCGACCAGCAGGAGTTGCAGCATGGCGACCGCATCCGTTTTGGCACCGTGGCGTTCTCCGTCCAGTTCGACGGCATGCCCGAACTCGACCTGAACAGCGAGCCGGCGCCTGCTTACGTGCCGCCGCCGCGTCAGGCCCAAGCGCCGCTGCGCCCGGCGCCCGCTCCGGTCCACGCGCCGCAGCCCTACCAGAGCCAGTACAACGCATACGTGCTGGCCGATCCGCCGTCGAGTCCGTCCTTCGACCCGGCCTACGTGCCGCCGCCACGTTCGATGCTGCCCCAGATCGCGGCGCTGTCGGCCATCCTGTTTTTCGTCGTGGCGCTCATTGTCGTGGTGGCCATAGGTTACGAGCACCTGATTGCCCCCAAACTCGACGGCGGCAAGCCCGCACCCGGGCAGGTCACGCCAGCGCCGCGCGCCGCCGCTGCCGTGGCGCCGACCGGCGACTCGCCAGAGGCGCGCGCCGCCACAGTTGAAGACGGGCAATTCGACGAATTGATCGGCCGCGGGCAGGACGGCATCGCGCGCCGTCAGTGGGACGAAGCGGAGACGCTTTTCAAGAAGGCCCGCAAGATCAACCCGATCAGCACCAAGCCGACCGAGGCACTGAACATGATTGCGATGGAGAAGCGGGCCGGTGCACGCTTCGCACAGGCTGAGGAGGCGTTCGCCAAGAAGGACTACGCGACGGCGATCCGGCAGCACAAGCTGATCCCTAAGGATTCCGTGTACAACGCCGATGCGCGCGCGGCTCTCGACGCGATCGCCGGGGTGCTCGAGATCGACGGGGACGCGGTGTGCGCGGCGAAGGACCTCGTCGCTTGCCAGGAGAAGTACAGCCTCGCGCTGCAGACCGGCTTCGCGAGCCCGGCGGTCGAGCAGAAGTACGCGAAACTGTTGGCGCGCGGTCGCAGTCCGTAGAGCCCTGCTGCTGCGGACCCGGAGGCCGCCGTGATGACCGACGCCAAGACCCACGCGAACACCAACGCACATACGGGGCTGGCGCCGATCCCTCCTACCGAGGCCATCGAGTCTGCGCTGCACGAAGACCGCCGATTTGCACCGCCGCCGGCGTTTGCCGCTGCGGCCTGGCTGGGCGATCCCGGCGCGGTCGAGCAACTGCGCCAGGATGCCGCGCGCGACCCGGTGGCCTATTGGAGCCAGGTTGCGCGCGATGACCTGCGCTGGATGCAACCGTTCACCCGCGCGTTCGACGGAGTGGACGCAGGGCACGCGCGCTGGTTCGACGACGGCACGCTGAACCTGACCGACAACTGCCTCGACCGTCACTGTGAGACGTGGCGTCGCAACAAGGCGGCGCTCATCTGGGAGGGCGAGCCGATCGGGCCGCACGGGCCTGAGGTGCGCACGCTGACCTACCTGCAACTGCGGTCCGAGGTCATGCGGTGCGCCAACGCGCTCAAAGAACTCGGCGTGCAGCCCGGGGACCGCGTGGCCATCTACCTGCCGCTGGTGCCGGAGGCGGCCGTCGCGATGTTGGCGTGTGCCCGCATCGGCGCCGTGCACTCCGTCGTGTTTGGCGGGTTTTCGGCCGACGCGCTGCGCGACCGCTGTAACGACGCCGGCGCCAAAGTCATCGTCACTGCCGACGGCGGCTGGCGCCGGGGCGGCGTGCTGCCGTTGAAGGCGGTCGTCGATGCAGCCCTGGCCCATCCCGGTCGCACGGGCGAGACGCCGGGCTGCCCGAGTGTCCACGCGGTGGTCGTCGTCGAACGGACAGGCGTTGCGGTCATCGAAGCCGCCGTCCAGGCCGCCTTCCTGTGGGTGCCCGGCCGCGACCACTGGTGGCACGCCCTGCTGGCCGGCGCCGAGGCCGAATGCCCGCCTGCGGAACTGCCCGCGGAGCATCCGCTTTTCATCCTGTACACGTCCGGCACCACGGGCAAGCCCAAGGGCATCCTGCACACGACCGGCGGCTACCTCGCGCACGTCACCCGCACGGCGCGGTGGGTGTTCGACCTGCGCGACGACGACTTGTTGTGGTGCACGGCCGACGTCGGCTGGGTCACCGGCCACAGCTACGTCTTGTACGGACCGCTGTCGAACGGCGCGACGACGTTCCTCTACGAAGGGGCGCCCGCCACGCCGGCGCGCGACCGACTGTGGGACATCGTGGAGCGCCACCGCGTCACGATCCTGTACACCGCGCCGACCGCGCTGCGCACGTTCATGAGTTGGGGCGACGCACCCGTGCTGCGCCACGACCTGCGCTCGCTGCGCCTGCTTGGCACGGTCGGCGAGCCGATCAATCCGGCGGCGTGGATGTGGTACTACGAGGTCATTGGTGGGAGACGATGCCCCATCGTCGATACCTGGTGGCAGACGGAAACGGGCGGCATCCTGATTGCGCCGCTGCCCGGTGTGCAGACGCTGGTACCGGGCAGCGCGACCCTGCCGATGCCGGGCATTCTCGCTGACGTGGTCGATGGTGCAGGGAACCCGCAACCCGCAAACGTGGGGGGCCTGCTCGTGGTCCGGCATCCGTGGCCGGGCATGGCGCGCACGATCTGGGGCGACCGTGAACGCTGGCAGCAGACGTACTTTGCCAAGGTCCCCGCGCCGCAGCCCGCCGGCCTTGTGCCCGCCACGGCTGCAGACTGGCCACCCTACTTCACGGGCGACGGTGCGCGGCGCGACGCCGACGGCAACTTCTGGATCATGGGGCGCGTCGATGACGTGCTCAATGTCAGCGGTCACCGGATCGGCACGATGGAAGTGGAGAGCGCGCTGGTCAGCCACCCTCAGGTTGCCGAAGCTGCCGTGGTGGGCCGGCCAGACGCGCTCACTGGGCAGGCGCTCGTCGCGTTTGTTACGGTGCGACTCACCACGGAGACGACCCCGGCGCTTGCGGCGGCCCTGAAGGCCCATGTGGCGCACGAGATCGGCGGCTTCGCGCGGCCGGCCGAAGTCCGGTTCGCGGCGGCGCTGCCCAAGACGCGGTCGGGCAAGATCATGCGGCGACTGCTGCGCGAACTGGCGACGGCGGGCAGCGTCAGTGGCGACACGACGACGCTTGAGGACTTCGGCGTGCTCGAGAAGTTGCGCGCACCCGAAGAGGAAGGCTGATGGCACGCTGGGATTCGATCAAGGCCGTCGTGCTCCCGGGCCTCGCCGCCGTCGTCCTGATCGGCTGCCTGCCCGACACGCGCAAGGCAAAGATCTGGCACGGCGGCGATTGCCCGGAGACCGGCGTGTGCGGCGTCGGCAAGTGCATCCTCGGCAAGTGCGCGAGCCCGTGTACGAATTCGGACGCGTGTGGCGAGGGCGCGCTGTGTTTCGCGGCGGTGTGTCAACCGATCGAGCAGGCGTGCAAGACGGGCCTGTGCAACGACGCCAACGCGTGCACCGACGATGCGTGCAAGCCGGGGACAAGCACGTGTGTGCACGGAGCGCGGCAGGGAACGTGCGACGACTTGGACAAGTGCACGCAGGGCGACGAGTGCTTCGTGGAGAAGGGGGCGCTGGTGTGCCGCGGTGGGGCGAAGTGTGATGATGGGAGTGATCCGCCCAAGGCTTGCAGTGCGGCGACGGGGGTGTGTGGGCCGTGACCGCCCATGCCCGCTACATCACCACACACTTCCCCACCTTGCACACCAACCCGCCGCCACACTCCACGCCATCCTTCATCATCGTATACGAGCAGCCCTTGGCCTTGTCGCACGTCTCGGTCGTGCAAGGGTTCTTGTCGTCACACACCACCTTCAGCCCGGCGTCCAAGCGCACGAGCCACGCGTCTTTCTTGCCGGCGCCCTTCGATGCCGTGTAGCCGGCGCCGAACCACCCGGGCAGCGGCCCCTTGACCGCCGCCAGCGCGCTACCCCGCGCGCCGCCGCACCCCCTCCACCGCAAACCACAACGCCTGCACCGCCGCCGCCGTCACCCCCGCCACACGGCTCGCCTGCCCGAGCGTAGTGGGCCGCACCCGGGTCAAGGCCGCCACCGCCTCCGCCGTCAGCGTGCCCAGGCCACCGAAATCGAGGTCCACGGGCAGCGCGACGGTATCGAGGTTGCGGGCCCGCGCCGACCGGGCGTCTTCGCGTTGCACATAGCCCCGGTAGCGGATGCGCGTGCGCACCTCGTCGCGGTCGTCGTCGTCTAAGTCGCGCGCCGTGCCGCCCTCGCCCGGCCACAGCCACGCCGGCACACGGCCCGCGAGGTCCGGCCAGTTTAGTTCGGGGCGGCACAGCAGCGTGTCGAGTACCACTGGCTTGTCCAACCCGACGCCGCCTGCCATGGTGAGCCAGGCGACGGTCTCGGTGTCGGGCCGCGCGACTTGGTCGGCCAGCCACGCTTGCGCCGCATCCAACCGCTCGCGGCGCGCCTCGAACGCCTCCCACTGGCGCGTATCGACGAGTCCGAGCCGGCGCCCCTCTGCCCGCAGCCGCAGGTCGGCGTTGCCCGGGCGCAAGCGCAGTCGGTGCTCAGCGCGCGCCGTGAACATCCGGTAGGGCTCGGCGGCGCCGTGTGTCACGAGGTCGTCGGCCATCACGCCCAGGTAGCTGTTGGCGCGCGTCAGGCCCGGTGGTGTCAGCCCTTGCAGCCGCGCGATGATGTGCAGCGCAGCCCACAGCCCTTGCCCCGCGGCCTCTTCGTAGCCCGACGTGCCGTTGACCTGGCCCGCGAGCCACAGGCCGTCCAGCGCCCGCAGTGCAAAGTCGGGTCCCAGTTCGCGCGCATCGACCGCGTCGTATTCCACCGCGTAGCCGAACCGCACAATTTCAGCGGCTTCGAGGCCCGGCAGCGACCGCACCATCGCCACCTGCACATCGGCTGGCAAGGATGTCGACAGGCCATTGAGGTAGACCTCGCGCGTCGACCAGCCCTCGCGCTCCAGGAACACGTGGTGGCGGTCGTGGCCGGCAAAGCGCACCACCTTGTCTTCGACCGACGGGCAATAGCGCGGCCCAGCGCCCGTGATGGCGCCGCCGTACAGCGGCGAGCGGTGCAGGTTGGCCAGGATGAGGTCGTGCGTCCGAGCCGTCGTGAACGTGACCCGGCACTCCATTTGCGGCAGGCCCGGTGCCGGCCCCCCGCGGTGCAGCGGCGGCGGCGGCTGTAGGCCCGGGTCGGCCGCGAGCCCTTCCCAGGCGATGGATCGCAGGTCTACGCGCGGACAAGTCCCAGTTTTGTGACGCAGTGTGGTGACGCCGGCCGCACGCAACTGCTCGCCGAGGCCGTGACTGGCCGCATCTCCCGCCCGCCCGCCCGCCGCCTGCGCCTCGCCGGTGTGGCACACGGCGCCCAGAAACGTGCCGGCGGTCACCACGACGGCGTCGGCCTCGAAACGCAGACCCTGGACCGTGTCGACCCCAGCCACGCGGCGCCCGTCGAGCACGAGTCGGCGCACGTCGCCCTGCTTGACGTCGAGGTGCGCCTGGCCCTCCACGACCCCGCGCATCGCCGTCGCATACGCCAGCTTGTCGCACTGGACCCGCAAGGCGCGCACGGCCGGACCCTTCGATCCATTCAGCAGCTTGTAGTGCACGCCGGCCTGGTCGGTGACGCGCGCCATCTCGCCGCCCAGAGCGTCGATCTCGGCCACGAGGTGCGTCTTGCCCACGCCGCCGATGGCCGGGTTGCAGCTCATCCAGCCGATGCGGTCGACGTTCTGGGTGACGAGCAGCGTGTCGAGGCCCGCGCGAGCGCACGCCAGCGCCGCCTCGCACCCGGCGTGGCCACCGCCGACGACGATGACGCTCCAGCGCTTCGGATACGGCAGCCCTTCGCTGGTCACGGTGCCCTCAGATGGCAGGGCGCTTCAGATCGGGCGCGTCACCGGCAGGCGGGCGGCGTGGCGCGGGCATGGTCGGGCTCGGGTCCGCCGGCGGCTCGACGCCCGGCCCTTCGACCTTGGTGCCCGGTTTGGCGACCAGCCCCACGCCCTGCTTGCAGCGCTGGGCCTGCGACGCGATCATGTCCTTGGCCAGCTTGCCGTGGGGCAGCTTGCCGAAGTCTGACATCAGGTACTTCAGCGCACCGGTCGCCTTCTGGCACTCGCCTTGGGCCTCGAGCAGCTTGGCGATCTCGATCAGCGCCTCCCCCACATAGACGTGCTTGCGGTCGGCGAGCCAGTTGTGCACCTCTTCGAAGTGGCCCGTCGCGTCCGCCCAGCGGTGCTCCTCGGCGGCGATGCGGCCGAGCAGCAGCGTACAGGCGGCGCCCGGCTCCGTGCGCGGGAACAACTTTTTGCAGTGGGCGGCGACCGCGGCCGCCACGCGGATGTCGCCTTCGCCGTAGCGATCCGCCGCGAGCCTGGCCAGCCCCGGACCATCGGCCGGCACGTCGGGGGGCAGCGCGAGGATGGTGATGCCAGCCCGGTCGCGCAGATCGGCGACCAACTGGTTCAACCTCTGGCGCAGGTCGGCCACGCCTTGCCCGCCGGAATTCGCGACCTTTTCCGCCACGTCGAGCCGCCGCAGCACGACTTCGAATTCGCCCTTGAGGCGCTGCACGGCCCGCTCGAAATCCTGCAGCCGCGCCCCGGAGCGCGCCGCAGCTTCGCGCAGTTGCCCGGAGGACTCCTCGACCGAAGTCGCGAGGTTTTCGAGCCGCTTCGTCTCGCGGGCAGCATCGGCCAGCACGGTCGAAGTCGCCTTTTCCAGCGCAGCAACCCGAGACTCGACATGATCCACATGGCTGCGGGTCGCCACGCAGCTGGGCACGACCGCCAGCGCAAGCAGAACCGCCACCGCGGGCATGACAGACTTGCAATCCATGGGGAAAATGCACACGGCGGGCCGCGCGGCGTTCGGCGGGAGCCAGCCTACTTGCCGTCCTTGTCAGTGCGAAACTCGGTACGGCGGTTCTGCGACCAGCACGACTCCGACTCACCCGAGCACGCGGGCCGCGTCTTGCCGAAGGACATCGTCTTGACCTTGAGCTTGGGGGCCACCTGCTGCAGGTACGACTTCGCGGCTTTGGCGCGCCGGTTGCCGAGTTCCATGTTGTAGGCGTCGGTGCCGCGCTCGTCGCAGTGCCCCTCGACCGTCACCGAACTGACCCCCTTTTCCTTCATGCACTTCCAACTCGTCGAGATGGCGTCCTGCGAGGCCGAGGTCAGCGCATACTCGTTGAACTCGAAGTACGCCGGCAGTGACTGGCAGGCGCCCTTGGCATCGACGCACTTGCCGTCCTTGCAGGTCAGCCCCTTGCCGCACTCGCCGTCCGACTTGCAGCCACCGCCGACATCGCTGCTGCCGGGCAACATGCACGCGCCGCCCGAGCACTTCTGCCCGGCCGGGCAGTCGGCGTCGCCCACGCACTCAGCCAGGCACTTGTTGGACTGGCACTTGCGGCCGCTGCCGCAGTCGAGGTTGTTCGCGCAGCAGTCGGCCTTCTTGCCGCAGGCGCCCTTGACGCACGCCACGCACGGGTCGTTCGACGGGTTCGGGCAGTGGCTCGTTTCGCGGCACTGGGCGCACTTCTTGTCGACGCAGTACTCGCCTTTCTCTTTGCACGTCTCGTCGGCGGCGCAGTTCGGATAGGACGGCCCGCACGCGATCGCCACGACGGCGAGGCAGGACAGCACAGCGAGGTCGCGCGTTCGGCCCATGCTGGCAGCGATCAGGTTCAGCGCGCGGAACGGGAGAGCAAGAGCGACGTGCATGGAGGCGATCCTCAGGGCGGGCGTGTCCGCAGGGGGGGAGCAGAAGCCCCGGTCGATCGCACGTAGTGGCCGTCGTGCGATCGACGCGGGGCATTCCAGATTCGGGCGCGTTCCGGGGACAACCGGATACCAGCGAGCGGAGCGGACGGCTACTTGCACTTGCCCGCACGGCAGCGACCACCCGACGCGCAATCGGCGTCGGATTCGCAGCAATCCGCCGCCTTGACGCACGCCGCGTTGACGCAGCGGCCGCAGGCACCGAGATTCGAGCACTGGTCGTCGGACTGGCAGCCGGCCGGGGCGGCGGCCGGGGCGGCGGCCGGGGCCGGCGCATTGTCGTACTTCTGTTCCTTCTTGGGGGGCGACGAGCAACCGACCGCAAGGAGGAGGGCGACGGGGACGAGCAGGCGAAGGAAGGTCATGGCAAGGCTCCAGGGTAGGTTGGGCGCGATCGGAAATCCGGGCGCGGGTGCAACACGGGCGCCGGTGGAATCCCAAGCGCCCATGAAATCAAGGACACTGTGGTGCGTACGGCTTGGGGTACGCCAGTGCAGGTCGTGGCCGGATCTGACACGGCGCGTCAGCCCGGCCGGGGCGCTACCTAGCTGGACGATAGCGGAATGTCAACTGCGCCCGTGCGCCCGGATCCGCCGCCCAACCTTCCCCGCCGCCCCGGGCCGGCGTACCGTCTCTGTACGCGGCAGTCGCCGCCCGCAAGGAAGCCATGACCGACGACCGGCTTGCCGCCGCAGATCTCGCCCGCGACCCCAGCATCGTCGCGGTGGGCTGGTCGCGCCCGGTCGACGGCGATCGCCTGGAATGCACCCTGTGCCCGCGCGCTTGCCGACTGCACGACGGCCAGCGCGGGTTGTGTTTCGTGCGTGGCCGCGCCGGTGCCACGATGGTCCTGACGAGCTACGGGCGCTCGTCGGGCTTCTGCATCGACCCGATCGAAAAGAAGCCGCTCGCCCACTTCCTGCCCGGCACCCCCGTGCTCAGTTTCGGCACCGCGGGTTGCAACCTGTCGTGCGCTTTCTGCCAGAACTGGTCGATCTCGAAATCGCGCGAAATGGACACGCTCGCCGACCGCGCCACCCCCGCCGCCATCGCCGAAGCCGCCGTGCAGACCGGGTGCCGCTCAGTGGCGATGACGTACAACGACCCCGTCATTTTCTACGAGTACGCCGCCGATGTCGCCGTGGCGTGCCGATCGCGCGGGCTGAAGACCGTCGCCGTCACCGCCGGCTACATCACGGACGCCGCGCGCGCACCTTTCTTCGCGCATTTCGACGCCGCCAATGTCGATCTCAAGGGCTTTACCGAAGACTTCTACCGCACCGTGTGCGGCGGTCACCTGCAGCCCGTGCTCGACACGCTGCAATACCTCGTGCGGCAGACGCGGGTGTGGACCGAAGTGACGACGCTGCTCATCCCCGGCCTGAACGACGGCGACGCGGAACTCGAGCGGCTGGCGCGTTGGTACTTCGAGACCCTCGGGCCCGACGTGCCGCTGCACTTTTCCGCGTTCCATCCCGACTTCAAGCTGCTGGACCGCCCGCGCACGCCGCCCGCAACCCTGCGCCGCGCCCGCCGCATCGCCAAGGAGGCGGGCCTGCGCCACGTCTACACCGGCAACGTCCACGATCCCGCAGGCGATGCGACCGTATGTCACGGGTGCGGCACGGTGCTGGTCGCGCGCGACTGGTACGAAGTGCTGCAGTACCGCGTCCGCGCCGACGGGGCGTGCCCGGAGTGCGGTACGCACTGTGCCGGTGTGTGGGAAGCCAGCGCTGGGTCCTGGGGGCGCAAGCGCGTGCCGGTGCGGGTGGGCGAGGCGGCGTGATGCCGGCAATACCAATGCCCGCCGAATCGGATCGAGGGCTCGCAACGAACGCGGCGAGCGAGGCAAGGCGCGGAGGCGACGGAATTGCAGGACGATTTCGAGCCTGCGCAACGCAGCCGCAGCCGTCGCGGGCGGGCCCTGCTGCTCGTCGGGTCCAGCGTTCAGGATGATCGCGACTGGCTTCGGCTGGACCCACGGCCGCGACCCTCACCGGGGGCGGACGCCTTCGATTGCCAACCTCCGGTCGCCTGCCCTACGCTGCCCGCCGCCGCGCACATCGGGAGGAGCGCGACCATGGGGAGCCTGCTCCAGATTGCCGTCCGCAACGTCGTGCGCAACGTGCGCCGTACGGCCATTACGCTGGCCGCCCTGCTGCTCGGCGTCGGTGTCATGGTCAGCATCCGCGGCACACTCAACGGGCTGCAGCGTTCGATGAAGGAGAGCATGGTGCTGGCCCAGACCGGCGCCGTGCAGGTGCACAAGAAGGGCTACCTGAAGAATGTGCTCTCCAGCCCGTTGCACCTCGACATGGAGGTGGGCGACGCGCTCGTGAAGAGAATCCTCGCCGTGCCCCACGTCACTGCCGTCGCGCCGCGCATCCTGTTCGGCGGCATGGTCAACCTCGGCGACCAGACCCTGTTCATGGCGACCCTGGCCCTCGATCCGAAACGGGAATTCGAGGTGTGCCCGAAACGCCGTGACCTGTTCGATGCCCGCGCGAAGGCCTTTGGAACCAGCGCAGACGGCATGGTGATCACGGTCGAACTGGCCAAGGGGCTCGGCGCCAAGCTGACGGAGCCGGCCGCGCTGCTGGCGCCGGACAAGGACGGCGCGTTGTCGGGAGAAAACGCTACGATTCTAGGGACCATGCAGCTGACTTCGCCCGGAGAGCGCAAGATCGGCATCGTGCCACTGCCGCTCGCCCAGCACCTGCTCAAGATGGAAGGGCGCGCGACCGAACTCGCCATCGCCGTCGACGACCTCGAGAACGCCCCACTCGTGGCGGCGGCGCTGGAGCGCGCGCTCGGCCCGGAGTTCGAAGTGCACACGTGGGACAACGTGGCGACGTTCTTCAAGGACATCCTGTTCCGCCAGGACTTCTTGCTGAGCCTGATCGCGACGGTGTTTCTCGTGCTGATGCTGCTCGGCGTCGCGAACACGATGCTGATGTCGGTGCTGGACCGCACCCGCGAGATCGGCACAATGATGGCTTTGGGCGTGCGCCGGTCGCGCATCGTGACGCTGTTCCTGGTCGAGGCGGCGGTCATCGGCGTGTTCGGAGGCTGTCTCGGCGGACTCCTCGGCAGCATCGTGGTGGCTTGGCTACATGTACGCGGCATCGAGGTGACGATGCCGACATCGGCAGTGCCGTTCGTCATCCAGCCGTTCGTCGATGTCCTGTACATCGTCAAGATCGTGTGTCTTTCCGGCATCGGCGCGCTCGTCTTCGCGGTCTATCCGGCGTGGCGCGCGAGCAGGTTGCGGCCGGTGCAGGCGCTTGCGGGCGGCTGATCAAAACGGGGAGCGGGGACGAATCGATGGGGGTCAGGGACTAGAAGACCATGGGCACGCTTTTCCAACTGGCCGCGCGCAATGTCTTGCGCAACAAGTCGCGCTCCGGGCTGACGATCGGCGCCATCGCGTTCGGCGTGCTGATGTCGCTGCTGTTGGGCGGGTTTGTCTCAGGCATCGGCACCAACATGGTCGACGACGTGGTGCTCGGCAAGGTCGGCGCGCTGCAGGTCCACCTGCGCGGCTACGATGACGTCAAGGACAACCAACCCGTCCACCTCCACATGCCCGTGCACGGCGAGGTGGTCGACAAGATCCGGGCGGTGCCCGGCGTGACGGGCGTGCTGCCCCGCATCGTGCTCGCCGCGATGATCAACAACGGCACGTCGTCGACGATGTGCGTGGTCGTCGGTGCCGACCCGAGCCTCGAACCGGCCGTGCTGCCGTTGGCGCGGCGCGGGCTGGCCGGCCAAGGCAACGAGGCGGCCGCACCCCACCGCGGCGTGCTCGGTTTCGAACTGGCCGAGGCGATGAACGTGCGCGCAGGGTCTTCGGTCGTGCTGCAAGCGGCGACCGCCAACGGCCAGCAGAACGCGCTCGATCTCGACGTCGGCGGCACGACGAACAACAGCGTGCCGTTCGAGTCAAAGCGCATGCTGACGGTGCCGCTCGCGTTCGCTCAGGAACTGCTCCAACTCGAAGGCCGCGCCACCGAGTTTACCGTCGCCGTCGCCGATCGAGAAAAGGTCCTCGCCATCGCCGAGCAGATGCAGGCCGCGTTGGGTCCGGCGTACCACGTGCAGCACTGGCAGCAACTGCGGCCGGCGGTGGTCGACATCGTCACTGTCCAGAGAATCGTCCTGTTTTCGATCTGCATCGTCTTTCTGGCCATCGCCATTATCGGCGTGATGAACACGATGCTCATGAGCGTGCTGGAGCGCGTCCGCGAAATCGGCACGATGATGGCGGTCGGCGTCCGGCGCGGCGTCATCGTCGTGCTTTTCCTGTTCGAGGCGCTCACGTTGGCGGCATTGGGGACTGCGACCGGCTGTGTGCTCGCGTTCAGCCTGCTCGGGCTGGCCCGCGCGCTCGGGGGCATTCCGCTGACGCCGCCCGGCAGTGCGATGGTCCTGTATGTGCAGCCGATCGCGCCGGTGTGGTTGCTCGGCCTGACCGCAGCGGCGATGTTCGTCGGAACTTTGGGGGCATCGGCGTACCCGGCGTTCCGGGCCGCGCGGTTGCGGCCGGTCGAAGCGTTGCGTGCGACCTGAAGCGGGCCCGCGCCGTGCAATGAGGGAGGTCTGATCATGCGTGTTTGCGATTCACACCGTGGCCCATGGCTCGCGCTGGCCATCGGTTGCCTGGTGCCGCAGGTAGGCTTCGCCGCGCCGACGCTCGACGAACTGCTGAAGAAGTATGACACGGTCATGGGTGCCGAGAGTTTCGAATCCGTGGCGCGCATGACGGCCCACCGCGACGATGGCTCGGAGCGCACCTACAAGATGCGCATCCTCAAGGCTGGCACCGACAAGCTGCGGGTGGCGTTTGCCGAGCCCGCCGCCGTCGCCGGCCAGGAGATGCTGCGGCAGGGCGACAACTCGTGGGTCTACATGCCGAGCCTCAAGCGCGCGATCCGGCTGGCCAATCGCGAGAACTTCCAGGGCGGCGACTTCAACAACGCCGACGTGCTGCGGGTGAACTACACCGCCGACTATGCCGGCGCCGTGGCCGAAGACGCCGCCCGGCCCGACACGTGGCGCCTCGACCTCAAGGCGAAATCGGCGGGCGCGGCGTACGACGCCATCAAGCTGTGGGTGCGCCGTGCCGACCAGCAGCCGGTCAGGGCCGAGTACTACTCCGCGTCGGGCAAGATGCTGCGCATGGCCGAGTTCTCCGAGGTCAAGGACTTCGGCGGCGGCTTCCTGCGGCCGGGCAAGATCCTGATGAAGAACATGCTCGCCACCGCGCGCTGGACGCTGCTCACCACCGAGTCGTTCAACGTGGCTGCGCGACCGGGGTCGTCGAAGTTCGTGCTCGACGACCTGGGCAAGTAGCGCACGGTGGGGAAGGCCGGCGCCATGGCGACTCCTTCGATGCGACCTGCGGCGTGGGTAGGCGCGGGCCTGGTGCTGTTGGGCGGCGCTGCCACGGCCCTGGGCCAGGAGATGGCCCTGCCCGCCGAGATCACGCCCACGGCCGCAACGCCTGGTGGAGCGGAGTCGGCGCCGGGGCTCGAATCGCGCCTGCTCGGCTTTCTCGACAGCCGCATGGTGTACACGGGCGTCGCGGTCGACCGCGTGGCGCCGGCCAACGACCTGCCGGCGCTGGCAAACCTGACCGAGGGCAACCTGCAGTTGAAGCTGACCTGGGGCGAGCGTGCCGTCGCGTCGGCCGACACCTCGTTCGTGTGGCAGAAAGGCGCGGTGTTTCGCGGCGCCGACAAGAACGGCGACCGTGTGGGGTTGGCCGATCACGATGTGCCCGCGCTGCACCCGGCGGCACTGGTGAGCGAACTGTACGGCACCTGGAACGGCGGCGAGCACTGGCACGTGACGCTCGGCAAGAAGCGCGTGGTGTGGGGCCCGGGGCTCGCGCTGAATCCGACCGATCTGCTGAATCCGCCCAAGGACCCGACCGACCCCGCCATGCAGCGCGCTGGCTCGTGGCTCGCCCGGGTCGAGGCGCCGTTCGAAACCTGGACGCTGTCGATAGTAGCCGCGGCCAAGGTGACGCAGCAGTTCGGTGGGTTGCCATCTGGGCTCGTCTGGCACACCGACGCCCAGCAGACCGAGGCCAGCAAGCTCAAAAGCCAGAGTGGCTTGCAGGCGGTGAGCGTCGCTGGCATCGACGCCGAACCCCACTTCGCGCTGGCCAGCCGACTCTACCTGCTGTGGCACGAGACGGACCTCGACGCCTACGCCTACCTGACCCACCTCTACAACGACGCGTTCCGCTACAAGCCGCGCTTCGGGCTGTCGGCGTCGCGCGTCGTGCTCGACGCGTTGGAACTCCACGTCGAAGCCCTCGCGCAGACCGGTTCGGCGCGCCGCGTGTTCGACGCCGCCTGCTTCTCCGACCTCGGCAGCGTGTTGGGCTGCGTGGGGTCCGGCAAGGCACCGGCGGCGCTCACGCGACTCGAAGATGGCCAGTGGCGTGCCAAGGCGCTGGCGGGCGGGCGCTGGATGTTCGAGAACCAGGCGATGCTGTCGGTCGAGTATTTCCTCAACCTCGAAGGCTACGATGCCGACGAATTCTCGACCTTTGCCAAGGCGGCCGTGCTGTTGCGCGATGCCATGCGCCAAGGGCTGCCGGTGCCCTTGCAAGCGCTCGGGTTCGGCAGCGGTGCGGGCGACCCGGGCTCGCCGCAGAAGTTCGCGTTCGAGCCGATGCGGCGCCACTACGCGTTCGTGACCTACCTGCAGCCCCAGATTGCCGATGACTTCACGCTCAGCGCCGTGCTACTGGTCGGGCTCGAAGACCTGTCGGGCCAGTTCACGCCGTCGGCGGCATGGTCGGTGCGGCAGTGGCTGACCTGGACCGTGACGGGCTTCGTCGGCGTGCCGGGCATCGGTGCGCTGGGCGTGGACACGACGGCGGGGCGCGTCACCGAATTCGGCATGCTGCCAGCGCAGTGGCGGGCAATGACATCGCTGCGGGCGTTTTTTTGAGCGGGCAGTCCGGAGAGAAGGAAACACGATGGCACTTGTCGAACTGGTCGGAATCACGAAGTCCTATGAACTCGGCCGCACGGTCGTCCATGCGCTCAACGGCGTCGATCTGCAGGTCGAGCGCGGCGAATTCACCGTCGTGATGGGCCCCTCGGGGTCGGGCAAGACGACGCTGCTCAACATCATCGGGTGCCTGGACCGCGCGACGGCGGGCACGTTCCGCTTCGACGGCGAGGAGTTGGGCGACCGGGACTTCAATGACCTGGCCGAAATCCGCAACCGCAAGATTGGATTTATTTTTCAGTCGTTCAACCTGATCCCGGTGCTCAACGTGACGGAGAACATCGAATTCCCGTGCTTGATTCGCGGTGACCCGAAGAAGGCCTTGCGCGAGCGGGTGCGCCAGGTGGCCGAGGAGGTGGGGCTGGGCAAGTTCCTGGCGCACAAGCCCGACGAACTGTCGGGTGGCCAGCGCCAGCGCGTCGCCATCGCGCGCGCCCTCGTCACGCAGCCGCAGGTGGTGCTGGCCGACGAGCCGACGGCGAACCTCGACTCCGGTACGTCGGAGCAGATCATCGACCTGATGCTGGAGCTGAATGCCAAGGAGAACGTGACCTTCCTGTTCTCGACGCACGACCCGCGCGTGATGGCGCATGCCCGTCGCGTCGTACACATCGCCGACGGCAGGCTGGTGGATGGGACGGACAGTGGCAGGGCGGAGGTGGCTGCGGTGGCGGGGATGGGGGCGCGCTGAGGACCCGGGCTACGCCAACGCCGCCGCCAGATAGCGCCCCACCACCTTGCCGTGCCAAGCCCACATCGCGCGCCGCCGCTCAAGCAGCCACACCTCGGCGGCTGGCAATTCCAGGTCCGCCGCCGCCGCCAGGGCCAGGTCGAGTTCCGCGTCGGCCTGCCCCAAGGCCATGTCAGCTCCGCCGCGCAACAACCACTGCATGAAGGCGCCCGCGTCGCCGACGTCTGCCTGGGCAATCAGCCAGGTGCGCCGACCTTCCCGAAAATCGCCGAGCGCATCGCGCAAGTCGTCGAAGTGCTGGTGGGCGCGCACGGTCGCCTGCACGAGCCCGCGGGCCCGCTCGACGTCGTGCCAGCGCCCGCGGGCCACGAGCAGGGCGGCAGCGGGCAGCAGCAAAGGTTCCGACCGGCGCAGGACCAGTTGAAAAGCCGCCAAGTCATACGGCACCCGCTGCCCCACGACCAGCCGCTCGAAGGCCATCGCTTCGGCGTAGGCCTGCCACAGTTCGGCGTGTAGCCGCCACCAGCGCGGGTCGCTCACGTGTTCGCCCGCCAGCGAAGAACTGCGTGCCAGCAGGGCGGTACCGAGCAGCATCGCCTCGGTCGGGTCGCCGCGGGCTTCGTCCATCCAGTCGTCGTGCAGGCGCACCGCCAGGTAGCCCGCCAGCGCGGAGCCGATCACCGCGACCACGACGTCATCTGGCAGCCCGTCGGCGAACCAAAGTGGCAACAGCACCACGGGCTGCGACAGGTTGGCGAGATACGCTTCGGCTCCAGCGTCGGCGTGCAGCCCCGAGCCGGCAGTCACTGCATCAAAGGCGACACGCAGTTCTGGTGTCAGGCCGTCTGCCCACGCTCGCAACTGCAAGGAGGCGGCGGCCGCTACCACAGAGCAATCCATCGTGCGACCTCAGCTCACGTCCGCGATGAAAATCGGCGGAACCTTCATGTATGTCACGCTCATCGACGGCCCGTGGCTGTCGCGCGCCATGTCGAATGCGGTCGGCAGGTCCGGCGCCCACTCCCAGCCCATGCGCTCGGGCACGTGCGGGCTCTCGGCGCCGACGGCGATGATGCGGCTGTAGTGCTGGCGCCCGTTCTCGCCCCAATACCACATGTAGAACGGGTGAGCGCCGTGGTAGGCATTGCCGCGCCGGTACATCTGCACATAGTTGGGATTGCGAGCGAATTCGGCCTCGTACTTGTGTTGTAGTTTTTTGGCATCGCGCGTCTCGGGCAGCAGGCGGTTGAAGAACTCGATGTAGCTCGGGTGGTGGCCGGCGTGGAACTCGTCGTAGCACGGGTGCGTCAGGATCAGCGTGCCGCCCTTTTTCGCCACCGGCTTGCCGCGGTACATGTTGTGGAAATAGCCCAGCGCCATCACCTGTACCAGCAGGGGATTCAGGATCGAATTGCAGTTGTACGGCGAGACGAACGGCACGCCGAACACCACGACGTCGGTCTGGCCCTCGAGCGGCACGCTGAACTGCTGCCAACTGCGGTCGAGCGTCTTCTCGTGCACCGGGTCGGTGCGGCCAGCGTGCACGGCAATCACGTCGTAGGGCGCGGGCGTGGCGTGCATGATGGCGCGCTTGACCGGTCGCGGCATCTTGTGGAGCGCCCACTTCGCGGCTTGGAACTTCGAACGGTCGAGCGCCGTCCAGTCCTCTTCGGGCTTGGCGAGAAAATCGAGCGCCGGTCCGTACATGCGATTGTTCAGCACGGTCTCGACGGTGAATACGTTGACCTTCTCGTTGACCATCTTGCCCATGCGGTTGACCGACTCGTGCATCGCCGAGCGCTTGGGGTCCATGTAGCTGTCGGACTTGCGGATGGCTTCGGGCGTGTGGTGCGCGGTCAGGCTGCGGTAGCCGCACAGGCCGACGGCGACGGACTTGTGGCCGCCGTCCATCGGCACGAGGTTGATGTTCAGGTAGATGACGAGGTCCGACTCGGCCGCGCGCCGGTTGATCTCGACGACTTCACCCTGATCCGTGACGCCGAGTTCGGTCATGCCATCCGGGTCCTCGGCGTCGTGGTTGTACAGGCGGTTGGGTGCGTACTGGTTGTAGATGCGGTCGCCAACCATGCGGCGCAATTCGGCCTCAGTCATGCGGCGGTGCACGGCCAGCGCGACGATGATGTGGATGTCATCGACGCCGTGGTCAGCCACCAGTTGCAGCACGATCTCGAGCATCGTCTGGCGCACGTCGGGCAGTACCATCTTCGGCAGCGGCACGCTGATGTCGTCGAGCGCGATCGTGAGTTTCATCCCGGGCTTGAGCATCGCGAACAGCGGGTCGCAACCCTCGGGGTGGTTCAGCGCGTGGCGGATGGCCGCCGGCACGTTGTTCAGGCCGTCGAGCGGAGGCGGCGGTAGCACGACGCGGGTACCAACCGGCAGTTCTTCCTCGCGAAAGTCCTCGCCAAAGTGGAACACGCGCTTGGGGCTCGACGTGTCCTGGTAGACCACGCAGTTGCGCAAGCTGGCGGCCGAGGCGCGGCGAGGGGCGTCGAATGGCGTCATGGGGGTCCTTGCGCGGGTTGCCGACGGGCGGGCGGCTTGTCAGGTTCAGCGCCAGTCTTTCAGGTCAAGCGTCAGTCTTTCAGGTCCAGAACGGGCCACTGGTAGTCACGGGCGGCGGCGCGCAGTTGCAGGTCCGGGTTGACGGCGCACGGGCGGCCGACGATGGACAGCATCGGCAGGTCGGACGCACTGTCGGCGTAGGCCCAGCACTGCTGGAGATCGAGACCGTGTTCCGTGGCGTACTGGCGCACCCAGGCCGACTTGTTCGCGCCCGCCAGCAGCGTGCCGACCAGCCGGCCGGTGGCCACGCCGTTGACGATTTCGAGGCGGTTCGCGCCGTAGTCGTCGGCGCCCAGGAAGCGGGCGAGCGGCCGCGTCACGAAGTCGAGCGAGCCCGTCACGAGCACCTGTTTTACGCCCGCCTCGCGCGACCGTCGGATCAGGTCGACGGCGCCCGGGAAAAGGCTCGGCTTGATGACGTTCTCGAAGATCTCCTCGCCGATGACCCACAGCCGGTCTTCGGTGAAGCCCGCGTAGTTCTTGTAGAACCACTCGTTGAAGAACTTGCGGCTGTAGAAGTCAGCGGCCAGATAGGCGGGGATGGACGCGAGCATCGTCGCAAACCCGAACGCGCGGCGCCGCAGCGACGGGTGGTTGGCGACGTAGTAGGCGTAGGTGTGGACGATGTTGACCGAAACGAGGGTGCCGTCGACGTCGTAGAAGGCGGCGGAGCGGGGCGCGTCGAGCTTGCCCGAAGGGGCTGTGCTGGCCGACGGAACAGGCGCGTGCGGTGCAGCGGCGAGCGGGTGCGGGTGCGGGTGGGGCATCGGTGGCGGGCTCAGGGAAAGCGTGCGGGGGCAAACCGGAAAAATCGGGAGCGGGAGCCTAGCCGCGGTTGGAAGCGGGCGCAACCGAAAACGGCCGAACGGGCCCCGGTCTCGCTATACGGCCACGCAAATCGAATAGGCTGTGCGTCCGCGGGCGTCCGACGATCGGGCCGGCGCTGGTACCAAGGGACGCATGGCACGGCGCGCTACGTTCAGAAGCATCGTCGCCTCCGCCGTCCTGCTGACCGCATGTGGCGGCGGCCCGGTCGCTGCGCCGGACGCCAAGGGGGCTGCTGGGACCGATGCTGCCCACGACTCCGCTGCGGCCGACCTGGCGAGCGTGGATGTCGCTGCGGTGGCGTGCCCCGGGGGTTCGGGCTGCCCGTGCGGCCAGGATGGCGACTGCGATGCCGGGCTCTGCGTCGACACATCGAACAGTGCCCGCTGTGCGCGACCGTGCGTGGCCGGGTGTCCCGACGACAGCGCCGGGCAGTATGCCGCAGCTGAGCATCGCCCTTCGCGAGCCGATGCCCCGCGCTGTGGCGTTGGTCCAGGCGTTGACCGGCATTGCCCAGGCGGGCCCCGAGCTTGGCAAGCTGGGCCCAGTGGCGGTCGGTTCCCAGTTCATTGCGGGCGATGTCGTCACGACCGACGAGGCCGCAGCGGCGCGGCTCGCGTTGGCCGACGGCAGTTTCGATGCGCTACGAGGCGAGACGACCCTGCGCATCGGTCGCGTCGAACTGACCGCAGAGCTCAAGCGCACCGTCAAGCTCGAACTCATCAAGGGTCAAGTCGAGGCCATCGCAGAGTTCAAGGGCGCCGGCTCGAGCTTTGACGTGTTCACGACTACCGGGCTGGCCGGCGTGCTCGGTACCCGGTTGCGCGTTCGCACGTTGTCGTCCGGTGGCACGGGCGTCGAGTGCTTCAGGGGCGCGAGCAACTGCAGGCGACGATCGGCGCCAAACACAGCGTCACGGTCGAGGGCGGTCAATCCGCTGCGGTCGGCGCCATGGGCAACGTCAGTCAGCCGGCGCCCTCGGATGCCGCCGCCCAAGACAGTGCCGAGACCGCTCCGGGACTTCCAGATGCCGAGACGGACCTTGCCGGCGCCGACGCGGACCCGGCAGAAGGCACCGCCAGCCGCTGCGAAGGCACGATATGCAGTGACGACAACCCCTGCACCCAGGAGGGCTGCACCAATGGCAAGTGCACGTCTGTCGCCGTCGGTGGGCCCTGTCAGAACGGCGACTTGCACCCTCGTGTGATCGGATCCGCCGTTCGCTGGATTGCGCAGCCCGCCGCCCAGCCTACCCCGCGTCCGCCACCCACAGCCCATGGAACCCGAACGGCACCCGGCGCGGCAGCAGCACCCTGGCGACGGGCTTGGCCGCCAGGTTCGTCGCGTCGAGCACCAGGAGTTCACTGCGGTTCGTCGTAGCGTCGTACAAGAACGACAGCAGCCACCCCTCGTCTTCGCCCTTGGCACCAGCGGCAGGCACGAAGCGCGGCTCGTCGGTCTGGCGACCCGGGCCCAGCACATGCGCCTGCACTGCACCCGTTTTGCGGTCGAACTTCAGCACGCGGTTCTGCTGGCCCGTGCGCAGGGAGTGGTCCGTGCTGGCGGGGATTTCGAGGCCGAACCCGAAGCGGTGCTCGCGGCCGACGCGCCCTGGTGCCACCTGGGGGAACTCGAAGGCGACGTCGGCCAACTGCTCCTCCTTGACCGTCTTCGCCGCCAAGTCGAGCGTCCAGCGCCACAGCCGCGGCAGGTACGGGATCGTCTCGGGCCCGCCCACCCACATCTTCTCGGTGCGGCATGCTTCGATTGAAACCGTGCCACCGGCATCATAGGCATTCAGCACATGAAACACGTAGCACGGCGCGATGTCGAACCACGCCACACTCTTGCCGTCGCCGTTGCGGTCCATCACGCCGATGCGCGCCTGGTAAGTGGGATTCCACTGGTACGGAATGCTGCCGTTGAACGCCAATTGCAGGTCCAGCGTCACCGGCAGGTCGAGAATGATGGCCTTGGTCTGCGTCAGCGCCATGTCGTGCATCATGCTCGGCCCGGCGCCAGTGACCTCGACCGACGACATGAGCTTGCCCGCCGCATCGACGCGGTGGACCTGGACGAACGGCGCGAACGCTGCGTAGCTGTGGAAGAACATCTCGCCGGTGACCGGGTCGAGCTTGGGGTGGGCGCTCATCGAACGCTGCAGCTTGCTCGCGAAGTCCCACGCGCCGACGCTGACGAGGTCGGCGGTCACCTCGAAGGGCAGCCCCGCCTCGTACAGCGCGAGCAACCGGTCGGCGTGCCAGACCAGCGACGTGTTGGCCGCCGTGTCCTCGATGCTTGGCGGCAGCCCAGGTTGCGACTTCGGCTTGCCGCGCAGCAGGCCCGTGTTGGCCCAGCGATTGCGGTAGCGCAGGGCCTTGCCGCCTTGCAGCCGCACGCCGTGGAGCATGCCGTCGCCAAGGAACCAGTGCTTCGAGGGGCCGGACTTCGGGTTCGGTCCGTTGCGCAGGTAGCTGCCGGCGAGTTCCTTGGGCAAGGCGCCGATGACGGTCAAGGCCGTGGCGTCGATTTCGTCGCCGACCGGGCTGTAGTTGCCTTGCAGCCACCAGCTGCCGGTGCTGGGCAGACCGCCGTCGACCCAGGGCACGTCGACCGATGTGGCGGCGTCGCTGGCGCCGGAAGGGCTGCCGCTGCCGGTACAGCCAGGGAACCAGTGGGTGGCGAGCAGGCCTGCTGATGCGGTGCCGGTATGGTGGAGGAAGCTGCGGCGGTCCATGTGGGCCTCGGGAGTGGAGGAGGGCAGCAGGGGGCAAGGGGGCGCGCGACCACCGAGCCGAATTCAAGGGACTTGGTATTACCTCAGGATGTGGGCGTTGCTGCCTCCCACGCCCTTGCTCCGCGGCTGGGCCGGTGCCGCTGCGGGCGTCACATCAGTTCGTTGACGCGCGCCTGATAGTCGGTCTGGCTGATCTCGCCCGCCCGCGCCCGCTCCGTCAGCGCCTGGATGCGGGCGGAATTGTCGCGGCGCGTCGCTTCGATTGTATCTTTCTGCTGTTCATACATAGTCGTGCCTGCAGATTTGGCTTGCGCGAACTCGCCCTTGAGCTCGGCGGGATCGGAGAGCGCGCCGGTCAGGAACCAGTTGTCCGACACCTTGCCGAGCGCCCACGTGGTCGCGAACGACGTCGACGCCCCCACGAGGCTGCCCCAGCCGGGCACCAGCTTCGCAAGATTGTTCACGGCCATGCGCGCCCCGGTGCCCACGCCGAGCGCGCCCAGTATGGACTTCGCCGCGGCGGCATCGACGGTGTGCCCGTGGTACTGGCCGACGTCGCGCACGAGCTTGACCTGAATCCCGACCACCCCGACGTCGGTCAGGATGGCGAGGCCCGGCACCGGAAAGGCGCCGAGCACCGCCGACATCACGCTGTACTTCAACGTCGCCCGTTCGATGTCTTCGGCGCGGCGCACCGGGTCCGGCTCCGGCACGATGTGCGACGGCAGCACCGTGTCTTTCGCCTCGCTGTAGAGGCGCTCGAGGACCCCCTGGCGTTCTTCGGCAATGCCCAGTTCCTCCCGCGCCAGGTTCAACAGCCCCTGCTCGACGGGCGAACAGTCGCCGTCGGCCCAAGCCATCGCGTACATCGACTGGTAGATGTCCTCCTTGGCTTCAGCGTCGCGGAGTTGAGCCAGCAGGGCCGGCACGTCTTGCGGCGTGCTGAACAGGTCCTGCAAAGTCGATGGATCGAGCGAAGCACCCTCGGGCGTCGGCAACGCTTCCAGCGCCGCCAGCAGCGCCCCGCGTTCGGCCTCGTGCAGCGTCTCGTCTGCCTGTGCCACGGCGACCAGCAACCGCAAGCTGGCCAGGGACTGTTCTTGGGTAAGCGACATCGTGACCTCGGCACGGCGACGGGGCCGGGCGCCGGCGCAGGATAGGGGCTGGCTCACCGCTGAGGCAAGCCGCGATCTCTGGCGCGAACGGCGGCTTGCCCCCACCCGGGCCGGTCGCCTACCGTCCCGCGTCGTGGCTCAACGGAGCTCGCGTCGCACGAGGCGGTCGCGGCGGCGGCGGCCCATGGGAGCGCTCGTCCGGGCGTGCGTGGTGCGCATCCGCGAAGGCCGCATCCTCAGCCGAACGCACCCGCGAGACCGGCACGCTGCACAGCCTCGGCTTCGGGCGCAGCGAGATGCAGGTGCTTTTCGGCTTCGAAGCGGCCTTGCTGGCGGCGCTGGCGGGAACGGTCGGGATTTTGCTGGCGACCGGCCTGCGTGCGGCGGTGAACGGGGCGAAGATCACCGACCGCGCTGGCCTGCTGAACGAGGACATGCTGCTGGCGATCGGTTGGGAGCCGCAGGTGTACGTGATGGGGTTCCTGTTTCTGGCGGCGGTCGCCGTGCTGGCGTGGTGGCTGGCGGCGCGCCGAGTCGTGGGGTTGCGCGTCGCCGATGCGTTGACCGGACTCTGACCGTTGAACCGGCCCCGCCCACACGGTACGTTGCGGGCTGGAGGCGCCGATGGTGCGCGTGGACCTGTCGATCAGTCTGAAACGCTCCGTGTCCGGCGTGGCGCTGATTGCAGCGTGCGGATTCGTCGTCGGCGCGTGCGCCCAGCCGCAGGCAGGGCCCGCGACGGCGCCCCGCTTTCCAGCCGACGTCCGCCCCCCGGCGGCGGTCCACGACGTGTCCGCCGGGGAACTCCCGACTGCTGCGACCGCCGACGCCGACTCCGCGGCGGTGCAGCCCGATGCGGTCGCCGACAGCGCTGAGGTCAGTGGCCCGCCGCCCGGAGCCAACGTCCACCTCCACGTCACCGGCAACCTCGGCCTGCAGACCGGCACGTTGACGGTCGTGCTCGTAGAGCCTCACCTGATCGCCGCCACGGCGCTCGGTTCCGCCCCATCGAATCTCGTCGCTTTCGCCGGCCCGCTGCCGACCCTGCCGCTCGATCTGTGGTTCAAGGCCCCGCCGGCCACACTGGCCGCGCTGGCACTGCTGCGGGGGGCCGACGGCACTCCGCTCGCGGGCGGGCTGTCGTGCCACGGCAAGGAGATGCACGTCGAGACCTTTGGCGCCTGGCCGGGGCCGCCGCTCGACATGGAGGTCGCGCTCCTGCCGATGTCTGACAAGGGCATCACACCCATGGCGTTTTGCGCGGGCGCCGTCTCGGCCAAAGCGAAAGGCACGCTGACTGAGCTCCTTGATGTCGTGACCCCTGCCAGCAAGGATGGCGGCGCCCACTTCATGGCCAGCCTCGTGTGGGGCCAGCGGCTGTGGGTCGCGGGCTCGCAGGACGGCTTCGTGAGCTTTGATTTTCCCGCCGCGGCGGCTGCGGCGCCGGGGCCGCTGCAGGGCTGGAAGATTCACGGCGAGCCCCTGTGCAACCGCATGGAGCGCGTCGGCAACCGCCTGTACTGCGCCAGCCGCAAGAACTACGTGACGGTGCTGACGGCCGACCCGACCTCGCAGGCCAAGCTGTCGGCCGTACAGCGCGTCTTTGGCCAGAAGACGTGTACCGAAGGACTGGCCGCGTTCGGTTCGACCCTGGTGGTGGCGGCGCACGGCGAAGGCCTCAAGGCGCTCGACACCAAGCAGCCTCACGACGTGCTGCCGCTGGCGTCGCCGGCCGAGTTGGGCGATGCGTGGGATGCGCGCCCCTTTGGCATCAAGCGCCTCGCCGTCGCCGATGGAGCCGGCGGGCTGCACGTGTACGACGCGACGGCCACGCCGAACCTGACCCTGAAGCCACTGGGCCACCTGCCGCTGGCGGGCGTCGCGGCGTTCTTGCATGTTGAAGGGCCGCTCGTGTTCGTCAGCAGCCTGGGGGGCGGCCTGCACGTGGTCGATGCCGCCGTGCCCGCGCAGATGAAGTTGAAGACGACCTTCCAGTTCCCCGGCGCTACGCACGGAGTCACGGTGCAGGACGGGCTCGCCATCGTCGCAGGCGGCCACCATCTTTTCGCCGTCGATGTGCTCACGGCGGGCACTGTAGGCACAGTGGGCAAGGCGATCGGACGCGGCGCGCTCGCTACAAAGCACTTCGCGCTCGACGTGGACCGCTTCGGCAATGATGTGCTGACCGCAGAATTCCTCTCGGTGCGGCGGGTTGCCGTCTCGACCTCGTTCGCCGCGGGCCCCGTGCTCGTCGCGCCCAGCGCCGTGTTCGCCCCGGTGGCTGTGGCGGGTGGCAAGCTGCGTACGACCCTGCGCCTGCACAACGCGGGCGCAACGCCCCTGCATGTGACGGGAATCACGCTGATCGACGAGGGCGGCAACCAGAAGGTCCCCGGCGCGTGGCAGATCGCGCCGCACGAGTCCGTGGCGGTGCCAATCGAGGTGGCGAAGGTCCAGAAAGGCAATCCCATCCACCTGTTGAATGTGCAGTCCGATGACCCCGCGCTGCCGGAGACCACCGTGCCGTTCGAGGAGACGACGTGGCTGCAACCGGGCGATCCGTTTCCGAGTGGGCTCAAGTACCAGGACGCGACCGGCAAGACGTGGAAGGTCGATGAGGTTCTGGCCGGCAAGGTCGGCGTGGTGATCGTGGCGGCCCAGTCGTGTCCCGTGGCATTCTTGGCGCTGGCGTCGGCGGCGGCGGACCTTGCGAAGGCGATCAAGTCCGGCAAGGTCGGCGTCGTCGCGCTGAACCCGTGGGACACGCCCCAGCAGACGATGGAGACCAACGGGCCGCAGTTGTCGTTCCCGGTGCTCTACACGCCGCTCACGACGAAAGACGGCCATGATTGGTCCGAGGTGCTCGACGTGCTGCTGGGCCAGCCGATCCCATGGGGTCCGCCGATGCCGATCGTCTACGTGGTGGGCAAGAACGGCAAGATCCGGCTGGCGCAATGGGGCTGGGAGCCCGGCGCGGTGCTGGATGTCATTGCCGAAGCGTTGAAAGAATAGGCGGCGGAGTTCAAGAAACAGGCGACGGGGCCGCTATTCGTAGACCATCCACAGCGGACCCGGGAACAGCCAACTCAACCCCACCTGCAAGCGGTCGCGCCAGTTTTCCCAGTTGTGGCCATCACGCGCCTCTTCGTAGCGCACATCCATGCCGGTGCCCTGCAGGAATGGCACCATCGAGCGGTTCTCATAGATGAGGCTCTCGTAGGTGCCACACGACACGAATACCTTTTCGCTGGGACGGCCCGGGTTCTCGCGGAAGGCATTCACGAACCGTACGACCTGATCGAACGCAGGCCCGCGCTTGTTGTCGCCGATGTCGGTGAAGGCGAACGAGCCCGATTGCAGCAGCAAGCGCCCGAACACGCCCGGGTAGCGCCACGCGGTCGACAGGCTCGCAACGCCGCCGAAGCTCGCGCCCATCAGGCAGCGACTCTGCGGCGTGCCATAGACCGGGAACTTGCGCTCAAGGAACGGCAGCACGTGCTTCGCCACGAACTCGGCATGGCGCGGGTCGTCGGGGTACTCCGTCATGCGGTCCTGCGGGTACGTGAACGCGACGATGCACGGCGCCATCTCGAGTCGGTGGATGAGGTTGTCGAGCACCGTCTTCATGCTGGCGAAGCGCAGGTAGTCGCCGCCGTCGTGGACGATGACCAGCGGATAGCGTCGAGTCGGCCGGTAGCGCGCCGGCAGGTAGATCGAGAGATGGCGCCGGTCGCCAAACGGGGTCCGGTGCAACACCGCCTCGACGAGTTGGCCCTCGCGGCTGTCGGTGTCGGGCCGCGTCCAGTCCGGTGCGTCGTAGCCCTCACCGTGGCACACCGAGTTGGCGCCGAACGGGTCGTGGGCAACGTGGGGGTTCAGCGCGTCGCGCAGCCACTGGCCATTGCCGCCGCGCACCACGTCGAACTTGTACTCGAAGCGCGAGTTGCGCGGTACTTCGACGACGCGATACCACAGGTCGCTGCCCTCGATGCGCCGGAACGCCTGCTCGGAAGCCAGGCCGAACACCCAGTGGCGCAGGTAGACCGCCTCGGCCTCGCCGCGCCACACGAAGGTCACGCGGCCGCCCTCGATGAGGGGGAAGGTGTGCGACGCCAGGAAGTCGTCGATGGCCATTTTCGAATGCACCGTGCTGCGCTCCAGCTTGTGGATGGCGAGCGCCGAGGCGAGAATCGCGGGGTCCAACGGCGTCGGTGCCGTCAAGCCCGGCCGCGCAACGAGCAGGGCGTCGCTCTGGTAGCGCGTGCGGGTCGGGGCCCGGGGCGGTGTCGGGCGCGGTGGGGTCATCGGGCGGCACGGGTGGGGCGGCGGCCGGGCGCGGCGCCGAGCGTGCAGAGTTGGGGATGCGCGGGGTGTGCGTCAAGGGGCCCTTTCAATCTCTCCCTCGTCGTCCCACGCCTCACTCCCATACACCAACACCTCCAGGTCCGCCGGCCACGACCCCGCCGGCAACCCCGCCTTGCGCCACAGGGCCGTCACGAACGCGCGGGGCTCGGGCAGGACCTCCCACACGATGGGCAGAAATGTTCCGCTGCAGCGACCGCTGCGGATCACGACTCCATCGATGCCGGGCCGCAGCATTCGCTCGAGGTCGGCGCGGTCCACGACGGCCAACGGACGCAGCGGCGACAGCACCGACACTTTGAACGTGGCGCGCGCAAACTCGGCAGCAGTCAACGCATGGCTGCGCGGGTCGTGAAACGCCGCGGCGTGCGCGTTGTGGGCGACCGACTCGGAGAGCGGCATCTGCGGACTCAGGTTGCCGATGCAGCCGTGCAACTCGCCATCGACCTCGACGGTCACGAACGTCGCCGCCGGCTCCCGCAACCACGCATCGGACGACCCGGCATCGTCGGGGACGCCGTGCCTGGCCCCTGCCGTCGCCAGGCCGCGCGACGTGAGCCCCTGGCGGATCGCGGCAAGAGCCAGCCCGGTCAACTTGCGCCGCTGCGACGGCATGAACCGCGGACCATCGACGGCAGGCGTCGACGTCTGACCGCTGGAACCGAGCGCGGGAATACCGGACGTGCCGGCCGGCCACAACAGGTAGCTGCCGTAGCCGACTACGCGCAGGGCGTCACCCGCCGTCTCCGAAGAGTTGCGCACGTCGATCGCGCGCGCTTGCAGGCCGCGGGCGCGCGCGGCGACGAGCAGGCCGGCCAGTGGACGACATCCGCACGCCTGTTCGCCGTCGATGGCGGGGTCGAGCGCTTCGACCTGCGCCGTCGTCCCGGCGTCGCGGCGGCGGGCCTCGGCGGCGGTGTGGTAGTGGCTGAGGTCCGAACTCACGACAATCAGTGTCTCGCTGCCGCCCCAGACTGCACCGAGCAGGTCCGCGCAGGTTGATGCCGGCAGGTCTCCCACCGCAACAGGCAACAGGCGGAACGAGCCGAGGACATGCTGCAGGAACGGCAGGTGGACTTCGAGGCTGTGCTCCTGGGCGTGGACGGCGTCGGAGCGCACGACGCCGGGCCGATTGGCCAGAACGTCCACGCCGGCGGTGTCGATTGGCAGATCGCCCAGCGGTGTGCGCCACGTGTCGGCCTCGGGCAGCGCCCAGCCGCGCAGCGCGAAGCGGTGCGAAGGGCCGAGCAGGACCACGCGTGTGACGTGGCCGCGCAGGGGCAGCAGGCTGGCGTAGGCGGTCGCCGCGATGGGCCCCGAATAGACCCAGCCGGCGTGCGGGACGATGACGGCCTTGGGCGGTGGCACCTCGCGGCGGATGCGCTCGGCGAAACAGCGCTCGATGAGGGCAGTGCAGTCTTCGGCGCGGGCCGGATAGAACTGGCCGGCGACGGCGGGCAGGCGCGTGGGCATGGCGGGCCTCCAGGGTGGCGGCGTCCGGCCCGCAGGCGAGGATGTGCCACCACCGTCGAGGCAGTCCAGCACTCGCCGGGGCGGTTGGCAATGGCAAAACGCTGGGCTGGCGGCATTCCACGCCGGCAAACAATTGTTGCATGGCATGGCACTCGTGGCCGATGGCACCGTCGTGGCGGCCGGCGGGCGCGACACCAAGGCGGGTGGCGAAGCGCGCTGGCTGCGGGTGGCGGCAAGCGGGAGACTTGGCTGCAAGTGAGAGGGTGTCATCGGCCTGTTGTTGCCATGCTCCGTCCAGCCGCGGTTCAGTAAATTTCAGCAGCATGGTGTCTCAAAGTTGTCGACAAGCTGCGCAATGCGGCGATGTCTAGGCTGTCGGCGCACGACTGCTTGGAATGCGAGGTCGGCTGGGTGGTTACACTCTGGGCAGTCTGAGCAAAGCAGATCCCTCTACCTGCATCAGGAAAAACTTCCACTGACTTAAATCACTTGCGCCATGATTCAAGCGTCGAAATTGTTGCAGCCACAGCGAGCGCACCATGAAAATAGATAACCGAAAGCCATACTGGAACATTATAGACTAAGCCTTGCAGGTTATAATGAAATTCCCCTTTCGCAGCAGATTGTCCCTCAAAAACCGGGCCAAGTACGCCGAGTAATACCGAGAAAGCCACCAGTTTCTTTGTCTCATGAGCAAAGGTGAAG